>LR590083.2:3192500-3792500 GCA_901457705.2 Beijerinckiaceae bacterium RH AL1 | reverse complement strand
CGCCCTCGCCCGACGGCGCGACCATGTCGTGGCCGTCCGAGGTGAGCCCGTAGCCGACGATCTCGCCGTAGATCCGCGCGCCGCGCGCCTTGGCGCGCTCGTACTCCTCGAGGACCAGCGTGCCGGCGCCCCCGGCGATCACGAAGCCGTCGCGGTTCTTGTCGAACGCGCGCGAGGCCACCGCAGGCCGGTCGTTGTAGCCGGAGGACATCGCGCCCATGGCGTCGAACAGGACGGCGAGCGTCCAGTCGAGCTCCTCGCAGCCGCCGGCGAACATCACGTCCTGCTTGCCGTAGGCGATCATCTCGTAGGCATTGCCGATGCAATGGTTCGACGTCGCGCAGGCCGACGCGATCGAGTAGCTGGCGCCCTTGATCTTGAACCAGGTGCCGAGTGTCGCCGAGGCGGTCGACGACATGGCCTTCGGCACGGCGAACGGGCCGATCCGCTTCGGCCCCTTCTCGCGGGCGATGTCGGCGGCCTCGACGATGGTGCGCGTCGACGGGCCGCCGGAGCCCATCAGGATGCCGGTGCGCGGGTTGGAGACGTCCTCGGGCATGAGGTCGGCGTCACGGATCGCCTGCTCCATGGCGAGGTGCGCCCAGGCGGTGCCGCCGCCGTGGAAGCGCATCGCGCGGCGGTCGACGCTGGCGACGGCCTCGTTCGACGGCGCGCCGTAGACCTGCGACTTGAAGCCGTGGGCCGCGAAATCCTCGGCCCTGGTGACGCCGGACTTGGCTTCGCGCAGGGAGGCCAGCACCTCCTGCGTCGAGTTGCCGATCGGCGAGATGATCCCCATGCCGGTGACGACGACGCGTCTCATCGAGTTCTCCGTTGCGGCCCGCGGACGACGCGTCCGCGAATGCGGCACGACGAAGACGGGACCCCGCGTTCTAGGCGGTAGCGCCAGCCGGCTGGAAGAGGCCGACCTTCAGGTCCTTGGCCTCGTATATGCGTTCGCCGTCGGCTTCCAGCCAGCCGTCCGCCACACCGAGCACCAGCTTGCGGTTGAAGACGCGCTTCAGGTCGACGCCATAGACGATCCGCTTCACCGTCGGCAGCACCTGGCCGGCGAGCTTGACCTCGCCGACACCGAGCGCGCGGCCACGCCCGGGAAGGCCGAGCCAGCCGAGATAGAAGCCGAGCAGCTGCCACAGCGCGTCGAGGCCAAGGCAGCCCGGCATCACGGGGTCGTTCTTGAAATGACAGGCGAAGAACCAGTGGTCCGGGGTGATGTCGAAGACCGCGCGGACGAATCCCTTACCATCTGGCCCGTCGGTTTCCGAAATCTGCTCGATCTTGTCGAACATCAGCATCGGCGGCAGCGGGAGCTGGGCATTGCCGGGTCCGAACAGGTCGCCCCGGGCGCAGGCGAGGAGGTGCTCGTAATCGAAGCTGGAGCGTCGCTCGCTCATCTGTCTTTCGGTCTCTGATCTGTCGGGCGGGCCAACGCGCCGAGGGGCATCCCCATGTCAGGGCCGGCGGTGCTTAGCATAGGCCCCGGCGGACCGAAAGGCGATAGCCGGCGCAAACCCAAGCGGCTGCGCGCTTTTCGGCCGCTTTCCTGGACCCGCTCTTTGATGTACGCTGCAGCCATCGACATACCCGCTGGCGTCGCCGCGCTTGCCCATGCGCTGCGGCGCCAGTATCACGAGCAGGAACGAGACCGCGTCGCTGCCACCGGCGGCCGATGCCAGAGAGCAAGATGACCGAGCTTCAGAAGACGACCCAGAGGTCGCGGATGGCGACGACAGCCCAGGGCCGGCTCGACGCCATGATGGCGGGCTGCCCCGTTCACGCCCTGCGCGCCAAGCTGAAGGATGCCGGCCTGCGCCCGACGCGCCAGCGCATGGCGCTGGGGCTGCTGCTGTTCGCAAAGGGCGACCGGCACCTCACGGCCGAAAAGCTCTACGAGGAAGCGCAGGAGCTGCGCGTGCCGGTATCGCTCGCGACCGTCTACAACGGCCTGCACGTCTTCACGGAGGCCGGCCTCCTGCGCGAGGTCGCCGTCGACGGGACCAAGGTCTACTACGACACCAACGTGACCGATCATCACCACTTCCTGCTGGAAGGGTCGAACATGCTGATCGACATCCCGGCGGTGGCGATCGACCGCTCGGTGGTGCCGGAGCTGCCGGAAGGCATGGAGATCGCCGCGATCGACGTCGTGGTGCGCTTGCGGCCGGCCAAGGGCTGACGCCTCGGCCGCTCTCGGGCGGCCGTTCATCACACCGACGCCTCCGCATTGACGCCAAGCCCGGGCGCGGCCATGAAGGCGCGCTTCCGCTTAGCATCCCAGAGCCCGCCTTCCGCAAAATGTCCCGTCTCGTCATGAAGTTCGGCGGCACGTCCGTCGCCGATCTCGATCGCATCCGCAACGTTGCCCGCCACGTGAAGCGCGAGGTCGACGCCGGCCACGAGGTCGCGGTGGTCGTCTCGGCGATGGCCGGCAAGACCAACGAGCTGGTCGCCTGGGTCAAGGACGCCTCGCCGCTCTACGACCCTTCCGAATACGACGCGGTCGTCGCCTCGGGCGAGCAGGTGACGGCCGGGCTTCTCGCCATCGCGCTGCAGAAGATGGGCATACCGGCGCGCTCCTGGCAGGGATGGCAGATCCCGCTCTCGACCTCGCAGGCCCACGGCGTCGCCCGCATCGAGTCGATCGACGGCTCGGGTCTCATCGAAGGGTTCTCGCGCGGCCAGGTCGCGGTGGTCGCGGGGTTCCAGGGCGTGCACGCGCCGACGAACCGAATCGCGACGCTGGGGCGCGGCGGCTCGGACACCTCCGCGGTCGCGGTGGCGGCGGCGATCAAGGCCGACCGTTGCGACATCTACACCGACGTCGACGGTGTCTACACCACCGACCCGCGCGTCGTGCCGAAGGCGCGCCGCATGGACCGCATCGCCTTCGAGGAGATGCTCGAGATGGCCTCGCTCGGGGCCAAGGTCCTGCAGGTCCGTTCGGTCGAGCTCGCCATGGTGCACAAGGTGCCGACCTTCGTGCGCTCGAGCTTCGACGACCCCGACAATCCCAGCCCCGGCACGCTCATTTGCGAGGAGGACGACATCGTGGAGCAGCAGGTTGTGACCGGCATCGCCTTCTCGCGCGACGAGGCGCAGATCACGCTGCGCAAGCTCGCCGACGCCCCCGGCGTCGCGGCCGGCGTGTTCATCCCGCTCGCCGAGGCGAACATCAACGTCGACATGATCATCCAGGTCACGTCGGACGACAACAAGCACACCGACATGACCTTCACGACGACGTCGGCCGACTTCGAGCGCGCCTGCGCGCTGCTCGAGAGCCGGAAGGAGCAGATCGGCTACGAGACGCTTGAGGGCTCGACGGACGTCGTCAAGGTTTCGGCGATCGGCGTCGGCATGCGCTCGCACGCCGGCGTCGCCGCCAAGGGCTTCAAGGCGCTCTCCGAGAAGGGCATCAACATCCGCGCGATCACGACGTCGGAGATCAAGTTCTCCGTGCTGATCGACGCGGCGTACACCGAGCTGGCTGTGCGCACGCTGCACTCGCTCTACGGGCTCGACAAGGCGGCTTAGCCGCCGCGCATTGCGGGGCGAAGCAACCAAGGAGTCGACTCGAAGATCGAGGCGGACGCTCCTGGGTTGCTTCGCTTTGCTCGCAATGACGTGCGTGTCGCGTCAGTGCCGGTTGTAGACGTCCTCGATGCGGATGATGTCGTCCTCGCCGAGGTAGGAGCCGGTCTGCACCTCGATCAGCTCGAGGTTGATCTTGCCGGGGTTCGCCATGCGGTGGATCACGCCCATCGGCAGGAAGATCGACTCGTTCTCGTGCACCAGTACGAGCTCGTTGCCGCGCGTCACCTCGGCGATGCCCTTTACGACCACCCAGTGCTCGGCGCGGTGGTAGTGCTTCTGCAGCGAGAGCGCGGCGCCCGGCTTCACGACGATCCGCTTCACCTGGTAGCGGGCGCCGTTGTCGATCGACTGGTAGTAGCCCCACGGGCGGTACGAGCGCTTGTGCTCGGTGGCCTCGCGCCGGCCCATGCCGCGCAGCTTCTCGACGAGCTGCTTGACCTTGTCGCCGTGCTCCTTGCCGACGACGAGGACGGCGTCGTGCGTCGTGACGACGATGACGTTGTCGACGCCGACCACGGTGGTGAGGTGCTCGTCGGAGCGGATGTGGACGTTCTTGGCGTCGAGCAGGGCGCCGTGGCCGCGGATCGAGTTGCCGTCCGCGTCGCGGTCGGAGAGCTGCCAGACGGCGGCCCAGTTGCCGACGTCCGACCAGCCGATGTCGGCCGGCACGACGGCGGCCTTCGTGGTGCGCTCCATGACGGCGTAGTCGATCGACTTCTTGGTCGCGTGCTGGAAGGCCTCGGCGTCGAGGACCGTGAAGTCGAGGTCGGTGCGCGAGCGGTTCAGAGCCTCGGCGGCCGCCGTGATCATCTCCGGCTCGAAGGCGCGCAGCTCGGCTTCCATCACGTCGGCGCGGAAGAAGAAGTTGCCTGAGTTCCAGAGGTAGCCCTCGGCGATGTAGCGCTCGGCGGTGGCGCGGTCGGGCTTCTCGACGAAGCGCTCGAGCTCGCGCACCTCGCCGCCGTCGACGAGCGCGTGGCCCGGCTTGATGTAGCCGTAGCCCGTCGCCGGGTGGTCCGGCTTGATGCCGAGGGTCACGATGCGGCCGCCGCGCGCCGCCTCGGCTGCCTCGCGGCAGAGCTTCACGAAGCCCGCCTTGTCCTGCACGACATGGTCGGCCGCCAGCACCGCGACGATCGTGTCGGGCGCCATGCGCAGCGCCAGCTCAGCCGCCACCGCGACCGCCGGGCCGGAGTCGCGCCCCTGCGGCTCCAGCACGATATGCGCGGTGCGCCCGATCTTCTGGAGCTGCTCGCCGACCAGGAAGCGATAGGCGTGGTTCGAGACGACCACCGGCATGTTGAAGACGTCGTCTGACAGGACGTCGATCGCCATCTGGAACGTCGAGCGCTCGCCGACGAGCGGGATGAACTGCTTCGGCAGGCTCTCGCGCGACTCCGGCCACACGCGGGTCCCCGAGCCGCCGCACATGATGACGGGAAGTATCTTCATTCGCCTACCCCTCGCTGGCAGAGCCTGGACATTGCTCTTCGGCATCACTCGCTCGTCGACTACGCGCGGAAGCTGTGAGAATCCGTGAATCCGTTCCGCCGCCGCGCGTTGACGCGGCGTCTGTCCGCAATCTTGGTTACGCGTGCGTTGCAGGAAAAAGCGGCTTTCGGAAGGTCGGCGCAGGCGGCTGCCCTAAGGGACCGCCAAACAAGCGCGCCGAAACCGCTCGGAAGCTAAAGGCTTATTCACCAGTGAGCCTTAGTATGCGAAAATCAGCGACGGATCGGCAATGGCGAACGGCGAACCTCGGATCCAGGGCCAAGCCCGCGAAGCCGACGCCGGCGCGCGGTCCAGCTCGGCCAGGTCACGCCGTACTTCCAGCCGATCGAATCCCTCAGCACGGGAAAGTGCCGCGGCTTCGAGGCCTTGGCGCGCGTGAAGCGCGGAGACGGCACGCTCATGCCGCCGGACGTCTTCCTGCCACTGCTCGGTCCCGACGACAGGCTCGCTTTGTTCGGCGTCATGCTCGGCGAAAGCATCGCGCTCTCGCGCTCGCTCGGCCTCGCGAAGGACGGCCTCTTCGTCTCGATCAACGTCGAGATTTCGCTCGTCGCGAGCGAGCATTTCATCGACGTCCTCCGCTACTTCCTCGAGCGCTACGACTTCAAGGGCGAAGCGCTCGTGCTAGAGATCCTCGAGAACGAGGACATCAAGGACCTCGCTCGGCTCAAGGCGTGCCTGTCGCAGGTGAAGGCGCTCGGACTTTCCATCGCGCTCGACGACATCGGTAGCGGCTACGCCTCGATGACGCGGATGCGCGAGCTGCCGATCGACATCTTCAAGCTCGACCGCGGCTTCGTCCGCGACCTCGAGAGCCGGCCCCGCAACGTCAGCTTCATCATGTGCATGGTGACGCTGGTGCGCGGGCTGGGAAAGACTCTTCTCGTCGAGGGCATCGAGAGCGCCGAGATCTACGACGCGCTGCGGGTGCTCGGCGTCCAGGTCGGGCAGGGCTTCGGCATCGCCAGGCCGATGCCGGGGGCCGACGTCGCGCCCTGGCTCGCCTCGCACCGGCCGCGCGCGCACGATGCGACGCCGACCTGCCTGCTCGGCGCCTACGCGAGCCACCTCTCCGTGGTCGAGACCTGCCGCCACCTACAGGCGCAACCGCTGCCGGTCGACTGGCGCCGCGATGCGATGACGGATTCGGTGGGCTGCGCCGTGGGGCGTCTCTTCACGGCGCGCGGCTGGCATGAGACGGCCTTCGGCGCGGCCCACCGCTACTTCCACAGCGTGCTCGATCGCTACGATGTCGATCCCTCGGTGTGGGAGGAGGGCTCGACGCGCTTCCGAGATGCGATGGAAGCGGTGCTGATCGCATCGCCCCGCAGCGTCGGCTGCCGGGCGACGCCGCGGCTCAAGGTTAAGACGACCTGCACCTGCAACGACACGGCAGCCCCGGAGCCGGCGGTCAGGCGGCCGCGCCGGGCGCGGGTGCGCTGACCGCTCAGCCGGAGAGCTTCGCCATCAGCGTCTCCGAGATCTCGAAGTTCGCGTAGACGTTCTGGACGTCGTCGTTCTCCTCGAGCGCATCGACGAGCTTGAGGATCTTCTCGCCCGCCTCGTCGTCGACGGCGATCGAGGTCTGCGGGCGCCAGACGAGGGCGGCCTTGCGCGGCTCGCCGAACCGGCCCTCGAGCGCGCTCGCCACCTCGCGCAGGCTCTCGAGCGAGGTCGTGATCTCGTGGCCGTCCTCGGTGGTGACCGCGTCGTCGGCGCCGGCGTCGATCGCCGCCTCCATGATCTCGTCCTCTGTGCCGACCTTGCTGTCGAACTCGATGCGGCCGACGTGATCGAACATGAAGGAGACAGCGCCCGTCTCGGCGAGCGCGCCGCCGGCCTTGGTGAAGTAGGAGCGCACCTCGCCCGCCGTGCGGTTGCGGTTGTCGGTCAGCGCCTCGATGATCACCGCGACGCCGCCCGGCGCGTAGCCCTCGTAGCGGACCTCGTCGTAGTTCTCGCCGTCGGCGGCCGACGCCTTCTTGATCGCCCGCTCGATATTGTCCTTCGGCATGTTTTCCGCGCGCGCGGCGATGACGGCGGAGCGCAGGCGGGCGTTCATCGCCGGATCGGGCAGGCCAAGCTTTGCGGCGACGGTGATCTCGCGGGCGAGCTTCGAGAAGAGCTTGGAGCGGATCGCGTCCTGCTTGCCCTTCTTGTGCATGATGTTCTTGAACTGGCTGTGGCCCGCCATCGCGGTATCGTCCTCGTTGTTCGGTGGTCCTAGATATTCGGGGCTCGCCGCGAAGGAAAGCAGGCAGAGATCAGGGCAAGCGCGTCAGTAGTGGTAGCGGCATTGCGCGATCAGAAGTCGATCCTCGCTCACGCGGTAGACCAGCCTGTGCTCGTGCGTGAGGCGGCGCGACCACCAGCCTGAGAGCGGCCCCCTGAGCGGCTCCGGCTTGCCGATGCCGGTGAACGGCGTGCGCTGGCATTCGCGGATGATCGTGTTGAGCCGCGCCAGCAGCTTCGGATCGGTCTGCTGCGAATAGAGGTAATCGTCCCAGGCCCGCTCGTCGAAGACGAGCTTCAATCCCGCAACTCGCGCTCGTCGCCTTCGCCGCGATCGAGCGCCTGCGTCGCCTCGGTCAGGCGCTCCGCATTGCGGGGGCTGCGCAGGAGGTAGCGCGTCTCCTCGAACGAGGCGTAGTCCTCGAGCGACATCAAGACCGCTGCCGCCTTGCCGCGGTCGCGCGTGATGAGCACCGGCTCCTGGTCGGCGCTCACGCGATCCATGTTCTCGGCGAGATTTCGCCGGAACTCGCTGTAGGACGTTGTTCTCATGGCATCAGCGTACGCATTTGCGTACTTTCGGTCAAGCTTTGCGCGCTTTGGATGGGGCGATCACGCCGTGCATCGCCGGCCGTTGAGGTTCGACCATCGTCTCAAAGCCCAAAGTATCATCGCGCCCAATTCGAAATAATTGTAGAACAGCATTCGTCAGCAACAATATATCTCGAAATACTACCTAAAATTGTGCCCTTGTCGGCGCAATTAGGAAGACTTCTCCGCTCTAATGTGGGAGGATGCCATGCGACTGGCGCCCAATTTTTCCTTCGAGCCGCTTCCGCCGATCCCCGAGCCGCCGGCCCCGCAGGCCGACGCCCCGATCACGCATATCGAGGCGTTCTCGCTGCCCGGCATTCCGATCAAGCCGCTTCCGCCGATCGTCTTCAAGGACCCGCTCGGGCCGCTGCGCGACCTGCTCGGCACCTGGAGCGGAAAGGGCTTCAACGTGATCTGGCGCCCGCATCGGGCCAAGGCCGGCGATCCGCCGAAGCAGGACCGCTTCCTCGAGATCAACGTCACCGAGGAGACGCTGGCCTTCGAGGAGATTCCCGGCAGCATCCCCAACCGTGGGCTGCTGCAGAACGACATCGACATGTTCGGCGTCACCTACCTGCAGCAGATCGCCGACCACAACGTGAAGGTGAACGGCAAGCCGGCTGGCCTGCACATCGAGCCCGGTATCTGGGCGCGCGTGCCGGCGACCACCGACCCGAAGGAGCCCGGCACCGTCGTGCGGATGGCCTCGATCCCGCACGGCACGACGATCCTGGCCCAGGGTGTCCCGTTGGTCGTGAGCGGCGGCCCCAAGATCGACGACACCAACATCCTGCCGTTCCCGATCAACGGCGGCACGGGGCTGCATTTCCCGGAGCAGAACCTGTCGCAGCCGAGCGCCTTCCGCTCGCCCGCGGCCAACATCACCGGCGTGACGCAGGCGATGGTCGACAATCCCAACAGCGTCCTCAAAACGGCGATCCAGGGCCTGACGATCACCGAGACGACGGTCTTCGTCATCTCGACCGACCACACACCCGTTGCCGGCGGCGGCACCAGCAACACCGCCTTCCTCCAAGGCGCTGCCGACGGACCCAACGCCAAGGCAAGCAAGGTCACTGCGATTTTCTGGATCGAGAAGGTGAAGGGCGCCGGCGGCCACCCCGATCACCTTGTCCTGCAGTACACGCAGACCGTGCTGCTCGATTTCAACGGGCTGAGCTGGCCGCACGTCACGGTGGGGACGTTGCGCAAGAAGCTACCGTTCGATCCGCTCGTCGCGGTCGACCCAAAGGAGCTGGAGAACCTCGAAGCCAAGCCGTCGATCTGACGGGCGACGCTTCAGGCTCCGATCTTCGCCTTGGCCCGCACGTAGGCGGGCCGGGCGCGGATGGCGTCGAGGAAGCCGACGAGCTTCGGCCACCGCTGGTCGAGGCCGCCGCGCTGCTGCGCCATCTCCATCGGAAAGCTCATCTGGATGTCGGCACCGCTGAAGGCGTCGCCGGCGAACCACGGCCGCGCGGACAGCTCGCCGTTCAAGAAGTCGAGCTGGCTCTTGATGTTGGGCGCGATGAAGCCCTTGTTGACCGGTGCGGCGATCGCCTTCGTCAGCGGCCGCAGCAGCGCCGGCGACATCTCGACGATGCGGCTGAAGACGAGGCGCAGCAACAGCGGCGGCATCTGCGAGCCCTCGGCGAAGTGCAGGAAGGTCGAGTAGCGCAGGTGGTCGGGCGTGCCTTCCGCCGGCCGCAGCCCGCTATCGGCACCGTAGCGCGTGATCAGCTCGTCGATGATCGCGCCGGACTCGATCAGCACGCGACCGTCTTCCTCGACGATCGGCGCCTTGCCGAGCGGGTGCACCGCCCTCAGCTCCGGCGGCGCCAGCATCGTCTTCGGGTTCCGCTTGTAGCGCTTGATCTCGTAGGGGAGGCCGAGCTCCTCGAGAAGCCAGGCGATGCGCTGCGAGCGCGAGTGCTCGAGATGGTGCAGGACGATCATCTGAGGGTCTGGTCCATGCGCTCGAACTTGTGCGCGACGTCGGCGCGGATGCCGCGGGTGGCCACGAGCACTTCGGCCAGGAAGGATGCAAGCGCGCCGATCGTCGCAAGGATGCCGGCGCCAAACAGCGTGAACAGGATCGCCGAGGTGGCGCGGGCCCGCAGCAAGCTGAGGAACAGCGCCAGCACGGTGCCGCAGGTGCAGGCGCCGGCGATCGAGCCGAGGATGACCGCGATCTCGAGCGCATGCGAGCGATGGCGCAGGAAGGCGAGCCGGCGCTTGATCGCCACGTCGTCGATGCCGCCGCTCTCGACCGTCGCCGACAGCGCCTTCACCTGATCCGATACGCGCGCGAGCCGCGTGGTGAACACGCCGAGAAGGCTCGCCACGGCGGTGAGCAAGAAGATCGGCGTCAACGACGACTGGATGACGTGGATGACGGGATCGAGATCGGACGTGTCGAGCATGCCGCGCGGGTGATGCGCGTCGCGGACGCGCATTGTCAACGCTCGCGACGTTGCGCGCCTCTTCAGTACACCGACCGCCGGATCGTCTCCTCGGCCTCGGCGATCGCCTCGGGCGTGCCGACGTGCAGCCAGCGGCCGTCGAGACGATGGCCGTAGAGGCGCCCCTTGGCGGCGGTGTCGAAGAAGTACGGCGCGAGGCGGAACGGCCCGTCCGGCGCGCCCTCGAACAGCGAGGCCTTCATGATCCCGACGCCGGCGTAGACGAAGGGAGCGACGCCGCGCTCCTCGCGCTTCACTAGGCGGCCGTCGGGCAGCATGTGGAAGTCGCCGGCCCAGTCGACGCCGACGGACGAGGTCGTCGCCGCGACGAGCAGCATCACGTCCATCGTCTCGGGGTTCCAGCGCTCCGCCAGCGCGCGGAGGTTCGAGTGCGGCCCCTCGAGCCAGAAGGCGTCGGTGTTGCAGATGAAGAAGGGCTCGTCGCCGATCAGCGGCAGGGCGAGCTTGATGCCGCCGCCCTGGTCGAGCAGCTTGGCGCGCTCGTCCGAGATGACGATCTCGGGATTTTGGCGGCCCTTCAGGTGCGCCTCGATCTGCTCGGCGCGGTAGTGCACGTTGACGATCGCCCGCGCGAGGCCGGCCGCGGCGAAGCGGTCGAGCATGTGGTCGATCAGCGCCTTGCCGCCGACCTCGACGAGCGGCTTCGGGATCGTGTCGGTGACGGGCCGCATGCGCGTGCCGAGCCCGGCGGCGAAGACCATCGCCGTCGAGGGCGAAAGCGGCGTCATGGGCGTCGGCGCCGGCTCGCGCGACAGACGGGCGAGAGCGGCGAGGGCATCGCGCGGCACGCTCAGGTGTCGGCCGTCAGGATGCTCGGCACGTTCTGCTCGACCCACGTCTTCAGCTCCGCCAGGGCAGGGTGCGCCAGATTCTTCCGCAGGTACGTCCGTATGCGCGGGATGTGAACGAGGTATTGCGGCTTGTGATCTCGTTTATCGAGCCTTGCGAAAATTCCTAAAATTTTCGTAGCACGCTGCGCGCCGAGGATGGCGTAGGCCTTAGCGAAGGCGGCCATGTCGAAGCTGGGGTCGGCGGCGCGCCGGGCTTTTGCATAGTGGGTGAGCAGCCGCACCTCGACCTCGGCCGGCACGGTGACGCGCGCATCCTGCAGCAGCGAGGCGACGTCGTAGGCGGGGTGGCCGATCACGCAGTCCTGGAAGTCGATCATACCGACGCGCGCCAGCCCTTCGCGACCGGCGAGCCACAGCAGGTTCGGCGAGTGGTAGTCGCGCAGCGTCCAGGTCTGCGAACCCGCGACGACATCGGCCAGCGCGTCGCGCCACAGGTTGAGGAATTGCGCCTTGGCCCCCGACGGCGCCATCACCTTGGCGATGTGCGGCGCGTACCATTCGGGCAGAAGCTCCGCCTCGATCAGCAGGGCTTCGACGTCGTAGGGCGGGATTTCGTACGCGCCGCCCGCGCCGTCGGGCAGGGTCGCCGGCATCTCGGTCGCATGGAGCTTGGCCAGCGCCGCCACCGCCTCGTCGTAGCGCTCGACGATGATCCCCGTCTCGTCGACGAGCAGGTCGGCGCCGAGATCCTCGATGATCGCCAGGCCGGCATTGGCGTCATGGGCGTAGACCTGCGGCGCCGAAAAGCCGGCGGCGCGCAGGCCGGCGCCGATCGCCAGATAGGGCCGGATGTCCTCGGCGAGGTGGGCGATGGCGCTATAGGGCTTGCCGAAGCGGATCGCCGGGCCGTCCGGCCGCGGCGGCGAGATCATGAGGATCGCCCGCGAGCCGTCCGGCTTCACGAGCCGCTCGTAGGCGCGCGTCGAGGCATCGCCCATCATGAAGACGCGCGTCGCGTCGGCGAAGCCGCTGCGCTGGAACAGCCCGCGGATCGCCCGCGACAGCGCGAGGCGCGAGGCGAAGCTCCCGACGCCGGCCACCGAGATGAGGCGCGCGTCGCTGCGCCCATCTGCGCTGGGGTGGAACGTGATGTCGAGCCGGTCGCCGGCGAGGCCGCCGCCGGCCCGCTCGGGCCACTCGACGAGGACGAGCGCGCCGTCGGCCGCTTCCTCCCAGCCGAGCTCCGCCAGCTCGGAGGGCTCCTTGATGCGGTAGAGGTCGGCGTGGACGATGGGGAACTGCGCCCCGTCCTTCACCGCACTCTCGTAGACCTGGATGAGCGTGAAGGTCGGGCTCGGCACCTCGAGCTCCGGGTCGCCGACGAGATTGCGGATCAGCGCGCGGGCGAAGGTGGTCTTGCCGGAGCCCAGATCGCCGGAGAGCGTGACGAGATCGCCGGCCTTGACGAGCGAGGCGATGTCCGCGGCGAGCGAGGCCGTCGCCGCCTCGTCGGCGACATCGACCAACCACGGCGCCCCCGCCCGCGGTCCTTGCAACGCCTCGACGGCCATCCAGTCACTCCTCGGCCTGCTCGGCAGCCTGCAACTTCTCATCATGGGTCGGGAAGATGCAAGTGACCGTGGTCCCCACGCCGGGCGCGGAATCGATGAGCACACGGCCGCCGTGTAGCTCGACGAAGCTCTTGACGATCGACAGCCCCAGTCCGACGCCGCGGTGGCGCGAGCCGATCGTGTTCGAGTGGAAACGGTCGAACACGTGGGCGATCACCTCGGCCGGAATGCCGCGGCCCTGGTCGGAGACCTTGAAGACGATCTCGTCGCCGCGGCGCAGCGCCGCGAGCGTCACGGTCTGCCCCGGCGCCGAGAACCCGATCGCGTTGGACAGGAGGTTGAACAGGACCTGCCGGACCCGCTTGGCATCGGCCTTGAAGCTGCCGATCTCGGGCAGCGCGACGATCTGCAGGCTGAGCGAGGCGTCGGCGAGCCGGTCCTGCACGCCCTCGGCCGCGCTGCGGATCGTCTCGAGCACGTCGATGCGCTTCAGATGCAGCTCGAGCACGCCGGTGTCGATCGTCGCGAGATCGAGAATGTCGTTGATGATCGCCAGTAGCGCCGCCGAGGACTTCATCACATAGCCGACGTACTCGCTCTGCTTCGGGTTGAGCGGGCCGATCGAGCCGTCCCCGAGAAGCTGGATGAAGCCGATGATGCTGGTGAGCGGCGAGCGCAGCTCGTAGCTGACGTGGTGGACGAAGTCGTTGCGCAGCTGCTCGGTCTCGATGAGCGCCTTGTTGCGCTCGGTCAGCGCGCGCTCGACGTTCACGCTCGCCGTCGTGTCGGTGAAGGTGATGAGCGTGGAGCCGTCGGTCAGCGGCGCCGTCGTGGCATCGACGACCGTGCCGTCGCGACGCGCGATGCGCAGCTCGATCCCGAGCCGGCGGTCGTGCAGCCCGGCGACGTTGCCGCGCAGCGCGCTCCACGGCTCCGCTTCGGGGGCGAGCCGAGCGCAGAGCGCGGCCACCCTGTCGATGTGCGGCTCGCCGGCGATCTCGGTCGGCTCGAGGCGCCAGAGCCGCGCGAAGGCGGCGTTCGAGAGCTTGAGGCGGCCGTCGGTGCCGAACACCGCCACGCCCTCCTTCAGGGTGTCGAGCGTGTCGGTCTGCACGCGCGACTGCTCGATGAAGGCCGTCTCGAGCCGGTAGCGCTCCGTCAGGTCGTCAAAGAGGTATGTGACGCCGCTCTGCGGGTTGGCGTTCACGACAACCCGCAGCGCGCGACCGTCGGGGAGGTACCAGATCTCCGGCGCCGGCGTTTCCGGCGACTGGTAGCGGGCGAGGTGCCGCTCCTTCCATTCGCGGTAATTCGCCTGCTCGGGCAGCATGCGGCGAGCCCGCAGCCTGTCGAGGATCTCGGATTCCGTCGGGTGCTGCTCGAGGAAGGTCTCCTCGAGGGCGAACAGCTTGCAGTAGGCCTCGTTGTAGAAGACGAGCTTCTTGCGGCGATCGAAGATGGCGACCGCGGTCGCGAGCTGGTCCAGCGTGCGGGCGTGCGCTGCGAGCGCCTCCTTGAGCTCGGCCTTCACCGCCTCGAGCTCCGTCGTGTCGAAGGCGATGCCCATCGTGCAGTCTTCGCGCGGCACCTCGACGACATCGAGGCTCGAGCGCCAGCCGGCCATGACGGCCGCGGTCTTGTCGCGGAACACCTGCAGGCGGGCGCGGCTCGCCGCGGCGGCTTCGCGCGCCGGGCTTTCGAGAAGCTCGAGGCCGCGGGTGAGCGCGTCGCGGGCGTCGCTCGCCTCGACCGCGCGGACGTAGGCGGTGTTGACCCAGGTCAGCCGGCCGAGCGCGTCGCGCGACCAGGCGGGATAGCGGATCTGATCGAGAAGGCCGCGCAGCGCGTCGCGCTCGGCCGTGCTCTGCGCCAGCGCCTCGCGCAGCCGGCTCACCTCGAGCCGGTCGCCCGAGACGTCGCGGATGCGCACCACGGCGCGCCCGGCGATGGCGCGTCCCTCGGTCTCGAGGTGCCGCCCGGACAGGCTGACGACCGGCAGCCGGAACGCCTCGCCGCGCTCGCGCAGCCGCGCCACCAGACCGTCGAGCTGCTGCGCCTGGTCCGGCGGCAGCCACGACCCGAAGCCGACGACGCGGCGCAGGATCGGCACGTCGCTGACGAGCGAAGGATCGCCCTCGATCGTCGGCTCGTTTGAGGTCAGGCCCCAGACGATGATGATCTGCGGCTCGACGGCGAGAAACGTGCGGGCGCGGTCGACCTCGCCCGTCACCTCGCTCAGCGCCTGGCTCAGCGAGGTCTCGCGCAGCGCCGCGCGGCGGCGGCTGCTCAAGTGCAGCAGCGCGACAGTCGCCGTGACGAGCACCGACCCGACGAGCAGCGGCAGAAGAAAAGAATCGTGACTCCTGCCGGGGTCGCCGAGCAGGCTCAGTCGATCCGCGAGCCCGGCTCTTGCCGTCGACGGCAGCGCCGTCGCGACAAGTCCCAGCCCCGCCACGAAACGCATGCGCGCGTACTCGGCACCCCCCTGCCGCAGCCGCATTCCCCTAGCCTCGCCATTCCGCCGCGCCCCGAATCGAAGCACCATATCGGCGCCGCCCCGATTTGAGAATCGAGCTTGGCCGCGCGTTGCCGCCTTGTTCACGGCCGAGACACAAAAGGCGACCGCGGTGTGCTCTTTTCGTCGCTACGACTTTAGGCTGCAGTCGCGACGCCGGTTGCGACGAAATCCCTGCGGCCATCGGGCGCCCGTCCCGCCCGACGGCGTTCGGTGCTAAAGCGAGCCGAGGAGCAGGAACAGGCATGACAAGCTTTGCACGCACGACCATCGACGAGGACGACCTCGCGAAGTACGAGCGGCTCGGCGACGACTGGTGGGACCCCAACGGCCCGATGGGCGCGCTGCACAAGTTCAATCCCGTGCGCGTCGGCTGGATCGCGAAGCTCATGTCCGGCGAAAATGCCGGCGATCGGCCGCTCGCCGGCAAGCGGATCCTCGACGTCGGCTCCGGCGGCGGCATTCTCTCCGAGAGCCTGGCGCGGCTCGGCGCCGACATGGTCGGCATCGATCCGGCGACGAACAATATCGCCGTCGCGACGCGTCATGCGCAGGCGGAGGGGCTCGCGATCGACTACCGCGCCACCACCGTCGAGACCCTCGCCGCCACCGGCGAGCGCTTCGACGCGGTGCTGATCATGGAGGTGATCGAGCACGTGCGCGACGTGCCGGGCTTCGTCCGCGACGCCGGCGCGCTGGTGCGGCCTGGCGGCCTGATGTTCGGCGCCACCTTGAACCGCACCTTGAAGAGCTGGGCGCTGGCGATCGTCGGCGCCGAATACGTGCTGCGCTGGCTGCCGCGCGGCACGCACGACTGGCACCAGTTCGTGACGCCCGACGAGTTCCGCCGTCATATGCGCCGCGCCGGCTTGCACCCGTTCGCCGAGGCAGGCGTCACCTACAATCCGCTCGCCGACCGCTGGGCCCTTTCCACCGATATGGGCTGCAACTACATGCTGGCCGCGCGCCGCGAGGCTTGATGCTGATTTGCGCGGGCTGCGGCCTTGCAATCGCAAAACCGAGCTTCTAGGGTCCGCCGCCTTCCAGGCCGCCATAGCTCAGTTGGTTAGAGCGCTAGATTGTGGATCTAGAGGTCCCCCGTTCGAGCCGGGGTGGCGGTACCAGGAGGTTTCCTTACCAAGCCTTTTTCAAATCATCGAGTTACATCACTTGCGGGTGTCTCTTGGTGGCGATCGATGGTCGACCGGATCGTCTCGGACTTGCGATCCTGTGACCGCTTTTGTGCCACCCGTTCCAGCTCGGAATGAAGGTCTTCGGTGCGAAGGTGACCATACCGGCTCGTCATCTGAAGCGTCGCATGACCGAGAACTCGGCTGAGCCGATACAGATCGCCACCATCCTGCACCCACCAGCTCGCGAACGTATGCCGGAGGTCGTGGAAGCGGAAATCGACAAGCTGGGCGCGCCTGCACGCTGCGTTGAAGCCCTTCTTCGGATCGCCGACCCTGCTGCCGTCCGGCTTGCAGAACAAGAACCTTGATGCGGGCCGACCTCGCTTCTCTATAAGCGCCCGGACTGTGTCCGCTGCTGTGACCGACAGCGGAACGCGTCGCGGGCTGCTGGTCTTCGTGATCTCAAGGTGAACCTCGCGGCGCCGGAGATCGATCTGCTCAAGTTGGAGTGACAGAAGCTCTTCCTTGCGCATGCCGGTCTCGACGGCGAGCACGAGGATCGGCTTGAGCGTCTCGGACGCAGCGTCGTGCAACCGTGCAAACTCTTCACGACTCACGAACCGGATGCGGGGACGGCTCTCCTTCAACGCTCGCTTGCCGAACGCTGTGACCGGAGATGTGTCCACCCAGCCGCGTCGGATGGCAGCCGTGAAGACCGATCCTAGGAAGGCAAGGTCACGCCGGATGGTCGCGTCCGTGACGCCGGTCCGCTTCCTGGTAGCGACGAACTCGCCGAGCGCCTTCCGGTCGATCTCGTCGAGATGAAGATGCCCCATCAGCCGCACGACGACCCGCGATTGGAAACGATAGGTCGTGAGCGTCGAGGCTTTGAGCGACGAGGTCTCGAAGAACGCGTCGATCGCCGCCGTCAGCAGATGACGCTGCTCGACCTTCCCCTTCGAGCTTCGATGCTCCTCGATCAGCCGATGAAGATAGTCCTGCGCCTCGGCCTTCTTGCGGGTCTTCGCCGAGCGGCGGATGTGCTCGCCGCCATGGCGGAATCGTACCCACCACGTGTCGCCACGCTTATAGACTGCTGCCATGATGGTCCTTGGTTAAGCGGCTAGCGCTTCGAGGGTCTGCTTGATCCTCATCACCGATGCGGTCCCGGCGCCGGTGCGTCGTGCCGTCTCGCGGATGCCGGTGCCCGCGACGAGCAGGCTGCGGATCGCCTCGATCTTCGCCGTCTCCATGGGCGGCCGCCCGAGCCGGGTTCCCTTGGCCTTGGTGCGAGCGAGCCCGGCGAGGACGCGGTCGCGGATCATGGCGCGCTCGAACTCGGCGAAGACGCTGATCATGCCGAAGACCATCCGGCCGGACGGCGTCGTCGTGTCGAGAGCCTGGGTATGGGAGTAGAGGCCGACGCCCCGGCCTTGCAGCTCGGCGAGGAAACCGACGAGGTCCTGGAGCGACCGGCCGAGGCGGCAGATGCTCCACACGGCGACGAGATCGAACTCGCGGCGCGTGATGCCCTTCATCAAGTTATCGTAGGCTGGGCGGCGCTCTCGGCCCTTCGCCCCGGAAATACCTTCGTCCGTGAAGATAGATACGATAGTCCATCCAAGCCGCTGAGCGACCTCGTTTAGCTGCCTAAGCTGGTTCTCGACCGTCTGGTTCTTATCGGTCGACGTCCGAGCGTAGATGGCAACACGAGGCATACTTGGCACAATGCCATGGAACGTCAGGAAATGCTACGCTTGCCTCGCTAAATAGATGATGGACACCCCGATCATCATCACCTGTGGCGCCACGCTCGCAGACATCCTCCGCCGCTACCCCACGAACCCGCCGATCTTCGAGAAGCTCCGGCCGCACGATCCTCGCGGAAACTACGGCGAGTACGTCGTCTGGCTACGGGAAAGCCACGCAGCGACGATCGTGCGGCAGTACCGGGGACTCGCGCGATGCGCATGAGCGAGATCGAGGGACGGCCTACGCGCCGACCGGCCGAACCTCGGCCGCCCGGATCAGATCATCCTCGATCGCGATCGCCCGCCAACCCACCCCGGCCGACGACAGGTCGCTGATACCCTGGACCGCCATAACCTGGACTTGCGGCCAACGATCCACAGGCTCGTACGGCGAATACGTTATCCGGCTCAGCGAGCGTCACGCCGCGACGATCCTCTGCCACTACCCCGGTCTCAGCCGCGTTGCCTGACGCGCGGCCGTTTAGTTTTAGGGACCTTATGAAGCGCTGGCGTTGGCATGATGGTACCTAAGAAGCTCTTAAAACGCTCAAATCACCATCAGCGGTTAGCAAAAAGCAACCCTTGGTAGGCGCAAGCCGTCTGACGTGGCTTCTTAGGTACCATCTGCGACGCGTATGGTCCCTTCTGTGCCAAGTTAAGGTCCCTTCTGTGCCATGCCGAGACGATCCACGGCATGTCCACCGACGCCAGCAGGCTCGTCTGATCGGTCAAGGCGCGCCCTTCTTCGCTGGTCGGGCTCCTAGTAGGTCCTCGTAGGGACGCGACCTGCGCAGTATCCGCTGCCCCGAGATCGCCTCTCAGCTCCCGATTATCACGACCGGCATGCTCCGCTGTCCCGAAAACGGATGCTTTGAGCCACAGTGTTTTTGACGATACGTCTCGCAGGCAAATGAGAGCTAAAATCGAGGGGGTTTACGGGACGGGAAAGCGAGCCCAGCCCAGCCGATGGTCATCTCCGACGTCATCGTCACGGACGAGGTCCGCATCGCTGAAGGCAGGGCTCAAGAATCGAGCGGTATAACGCTCTTCCAGACCGTGCTTGACATGTCTCGTAACTCCTGGACTTCAAGCGCGGCAGAGTATGTAGATGTGAGTTTCGCGCTATTGTGGCCAGCGTCATGCAAGGCTGTCAGAAGATGACCAAAGAGCGTCTTACCTCGGGCTTGCTCGAAGGATATCTTGTCGTCAGTCAAAGAAATAGCTGAAGGGGGGTCTCCCGGCATTGATCGGAGTATCTTATCTTTGTTCTCGCGTCTCTTGTTCGCAAACTCTATCGCAAGTCTTGTGTTGAAGCGTTCCATCACCGCCGAGACGATGAATTCTGCTTCAGTTGCTGTAATCCCATACACGCTTTCTATATGAGCCGTCTGACAGAAGTAGTGCTCAATGTCCGTGAGCCCGGTAATAAACAGGGTTGTGCGCCCAGGCAGTTGATGCTTCATTCGCGAGGCAAGCCATTCCTTCTCGTTTGCCTGCAACGCGTCACCATCTCTATGGATGAGGACGTGCGTATCGTGACCAAGCTTTGTGAAGAAGTCGGCCACTGGAATAGAGGCCTGGAGTTGGTCAACCCCGTGGAACGGCTGGATGACATACTCGCCCTTCTTGAACCCATTGGCCTCAAGTAGCGTTTGCAAACGGTAGCTCTTGGTATCTTCCGTTAAGACAACGACCTTACTTAGCCAGATGCGAGCATTTCGAAGCTGTCTAACGCCCCGAGATCAAGGAGGAGAGAAAGGTCGGAACGGTCAGGAAATTCTTTCTTCATCCCATGCTGGAGCCAAATAGTCTCTATGTTCTCCAGCGATTTTAGCGCGTCGAACATGTGCCGGGAATGCGTCGAAAGCACAATCTTGGTACCGAATCGCTGAGTGATGTTGACCAACGTGTTTGCCAGCAGACGCTGGTTGGACGGGTGTAAGTGAGCGTCCGGCTCATCGAGCAGCAATAGCGCTGGGTCATACATCGTTGCATAAGCTACAAGTTGTATAGCCTGGAGGCAACCGGTTCCGACAAGCTCTAAAGGGAGCCATCTCCCCGCTATTTGGCAGCCGATATTGATGTACAGGTGACGCGACTCCTCAAAATCTGTGGAAATCAAAAGTTCGGGGAAGATTGTCTGTATCGTGTCATGAAATCGTCGTAACTTGTCTTTATTGTTGATGATCCTTAGTAGGACATTTCGTAGATAGAGGTTCGAGTCCCCTTGGGCGATGCCTGTGTTCAATATCGCCTCGCTTCGACGCTCTTCTCGCAATGCGATTCCAGCTAGACCAGGAACGAATATTGACAACGGCTGCGTTCGGTCCGATGCCCTCGCGTAAAAAGAAGAGCCTCTTTGATAGGAGACTGAGATGTTGGCGTTTTTGCCGCGATACAGGTAGACGTCATATTTCGTAATGTCGTCTCCAGGCTCAGAGCGATGGCTAAATGTAAATCGGGGCCCACTACTCTGAGTCATCGGATAGTCTGTATTCAGGAGCATCGGGTCGTTTGCTGGCTTATAAATTAGCTGGTCAACGCTCAGCGTATTGACCTGCCCGGCCATGACCGCTGATTGCACCGTCGTTATGGCGAAGTGCGCTCCTTGCAAAAACGAGGACTTGCCGGAATTGTTGCCCCCGATGAGAACGGTTATGTCTTTAAGATCAATGTCTATAGACTTGATCCGCTTAAAGCGCTCAATTTTGATTGATGACAACTGGACCACTTTGAAGTTCCGAGCGCGCGAATCACTTTGGAAGACAACCATGCGATTTGCTTAGGGGCAAGCGTCTGCGGCGGAGCGTCCTAGCCGCAAAGCTGCCGCGTGTCGTGACCCCTTCGTTTTCGTTCAGCATGAAAGCTACGCGGAACTCTGACCTGCTCTGCGCGAGTTCGCCACCAATGGACGGCCAGCGGCGCCGATTTAGAATTGTGAGGCAATGCGAGTATCCATAGGCACCAGTGCCGCGCAGCATACTTTTGTTTTTGCAGCGGCGTCGGCAGTTTGCGCCAAAGTTGTTTCCAGTCAGGGCGCGGGCGGCTCAGAGACGCCAGCGGTCAATTCCCAGCGCGTTCCTGGAACATGCCAAGGAAGAGCGTACTGCGCGCGCAATCGCCGCTTTGCGCTGGATTGTAAGCGATAAGTGACCAGTGTTTGTAACGCCCTTGCTCGCCCTTGACCTTTGTAGGTGATGATGAATACAAGTAGGGGCCGCTTGCCCGGCCACTGCCTCGCAATGGCGTCAATGTTGTCGTCGATGCGTTTTAGATCAGAGTATCCTACGAAAATCGAAACATCGGCGTCGTCGGCGGTAGCAGCCAACTTCGCGATCTCGTTTACTTTATGCTTCATTGGCTGGCGCCACTCAATTTCGACGTGCGCCCACCGATGCTGCTTGTCCGCGTGCTTGCGAGCGGTCTCGATGATGATGTCTGTCCGCGTACCTTCCTCATACAGGACGAAAAATCCCATCAAATCGGCGCAAGCCTTCACGACGCCGTTCAGGTGCGCCGTGTACATGGCTCGCACGCGAGTGAGCGGTCTGTTCTTTGTGTAAGGAAAGTCGCGGTACCACAAGGCATTGAACAGGGCGATGAAGTCGCGTTCACGACGCCGAGCCGCAGCCCGCAAGTTGATCTCGGGCTCATGTTCTGGGGTCATGATGGTCGCTTTCGCTTGAAAATTTCATCGGCAAAGATTAGCAGCAAGGGTTCTAGGAGGCGATCCTCAGGAAGAGGTCGCGTTCCACGAAGACGGGAGTAACCGACGAAAAGCACGCTGTCAGGAACGAGTGTTATCTCCGACGGCATGATCGCTAATCGCATGGCCGAAGACCAACGCCAAACGGCCGATGCGGGTAGGCGATCAAAACGATGATGATCTCATCCGCAGCCTGCCGGTTGAGAGCACCGGCATTCGCCAGAGACAGCCAAGCCAACCCTCGTGCTCGCAGTAGACAATGGTCTGCGCAAGGAGCGTCTTGAACGAGCTGCGTCATGAATTTGCGCCCGCACGTCGCCCCCCACTCCGGCGCTTCGGCCGCTTCCCATTAGCCAGACGGCGCGGGCGAATTGCGAGCAAAGCAATCTCAAGAGGACCCCTCCAGGCATTCGTCTCCAGACCTCGTCGATCGAGCGGCACGTCTTGAGCTTGACGAATGCGCCCTCTTCAGCAGCTTGCTAGATGACGATCGGCATATGAAGAAGCTCCGCCACCATGGCCCGAAGGTATTCACCCTGAGGGAGGCCGCGCGGTTAGTCTCGGACCTCATCAGGGTCTACGAAGTAGACACCAGTCGTTTCGCTGATAAGTTTCGTCAACCTAATTTGGCGATCCTCGCAAAATTCGTCGAATAATTCCTTCGAAAATGGCCTCTGTACGAGTTCCGCATCAAAGAAATGAACTTTCGCGATTTCAAGAAGGTCCGTTGGCTTACTTACGACGCGTTCATCCTCGAAGTACACCTCCGGTGCCGTCGACGAAATGTAGCGGTTCGTGTCAGCAAATATCGGCGTGCGATTGAGAATCCCATTCGCGCGCGCACCCTTGATATCAAACGTTCGCAAAAACTGCTGTGGAAAGATGTGGTGGTCTTCAATCACCTTGTTACGAGCGCCACGAAGTTCCTGTAGTTTCGGGGAAAAGTCTCTTGCGCCTCGCGCTATGAGCAGCGTCATGATACCTTTATACACAGCGGATGCTCTGGTCGCATCTGTTATCTCATCTATTGTAAAAGCGAATGAACGCAAGAAGTCATCCTCACGTGCAGTCTTATTCCAATATACGTCTTTCCATTCACGAAGCAAACGCGCGCTCTTCGACTCCGGCGCGCCAGACAAATACTGGGAAAAAACAATACACCAATATACTTTCTTGAACGCATCCATATGAGCTGCCCTATTGAAATTAAGGTCTCCTAGGATTATAGCAAGAGGCGCAATCGCATCTACACTTGGCAAAAACTCTCTTTTCAAGCAGCCCATCTCGTCTTTCATGAGACCGAGCATTCGGTCCATTGCCGAAATGGCCGTATCCCAATTCTCTTTGATTACTTCGGGCTTTAATCTCAAAATGTCGCCCTTTTTGCACTGCCCGTTGTGCAGCAAGCCTATTAGTTTTGGAAGTTGGGTGGTTGCAATCGACGTGCCAGATTCATCAAAGAAACGAATGTTGCTAAATCTCGCAAGCGCGTCATCAAGTTTGTCACGAAGACGGATGTCGTTTTTAAAGCACTTGGCCACCAAAAGGTCGAAAACCGTAAGCTTAACGCCAGTAGTGTTAATGGTCTCGAAGACAGTGCAAATTACATCCGATCGCGTCTCTCTAGTAATTTTTTCAAAGTTGACTTGGTAGGCCGTCACCTTCTCAATGAAATCCGTCTGGAATTTGGAAGAAACACGAGATAGTTTAGTGAACTCTTCCCTGTTTCCTCCGGAAGTCATGAAATTGAAGTTGTTGAGCCAATCCGCGTAGTTGCTTCCGCGCGGCTCGCCAAACAAAATATCTAAAGGAAAAAGTCCATCTGATATTTCCTTTGCGGTATTGTGAAGTCCCATCTTCGCGATTTGAGCTGGCCGGAGAAATATAATCAAATCCTCAATACTTGAATTCTCAAAGTCGTCGCTTTCTTCAACCATCTCGACGTAGGCGCTGTATCTGAAATAATATCGCCCTGGATGCTTGAAAGATATCTCTTGCGTGCCGAAGAAAGCACGAAAGCATGCGGTAAGGCGTTGCTGACCGTCTAACACCAGGACTGTCTCGCCTTCATTTTTCACGTCCTTCGGAGGAACGCCATCAATAGGACGATAGTCATAGTTTTCGTTATTTTCCATAAGGAGCAGCGCTCCAATGGGATATCCGTTAAATAGGCTGTTTAGTAGCTTTATCACTGCCGAGGGGTGCCACACAAAATCTCGTTGAAACTGCGGAAGCACCATCTTGCACGCTCTAATATCAGACAGGATGCTTTTCAGAGACTCGGTGGCCATTGATTTTCCAGTCGACTCGCGTCGACGGCCCTGCCTTAGATGATGCTGCCTACCACACTCGCACTATGCACAGCTTCCTGTAAACGCCCTTTTCAGTGACCGCATCCTTGAACTTGACGCGCAGGGTCGAAGCTTGGAGAGCGGACACATGCAATTTAATGGATAGATCGACCGGAAGGCCCGTGGCGAGTTCGTCGCCACAAAGAAGCGAATCCATGTCACGACGCAATCAGTGGCCGTGACCTTGCCTTCAGCGATGCGGACCTCGTCCGTGACGATGACGTCGGAAATGACCATCGGCTGGGATGGGCTCGCTTTCCCGTCCCGTATGTCAATCGGCTCGCAATGTTGACCCCTGATCGGCGTCCAACTTTGGGTCTGACTCACATTCGATGATGTTTGCCGCTGGCTTGGTGCTGTTCGAGGAGAATCAGCACCATGCCAGCCAGCTGTCGGATTGCATCTTTGATCCCGAGCGGATTGATCGTCGAGAGCGAGACACGCGGCGACGATGAGATCTGTCTCGTGGTTCGTGCCGCTGCGGGCATGGTGGTCTGTCCGCTCTGCGCCTCGCCGTCCCGGCGCATCCATAGCCGCTACATGCGACGTGTCTCGGATCTGCCGTGCTCGGGCCGGTCTGTTCGGCTGCACATCGTGACGAGGCGCTTTTGCTGCGAGGCGTCGGATTGCCCGAGGCGGATCTTCGCCGAGCGGTTTGACGAGGCGGTGCTGCCGGTCCGCTCGCGCAGAACGGCTCGACTCGAAGGGCTCGTGCATCATCTCGGCTTGGCGCTCGGCGGCCGGCCTGCTGCGTCCTTCGCCAAGCGGCTGATGCTGCCTGTCAGCAACGACACGCTGTTGCGCGTCGTACGGCGGCGGGCGCGGTCCGGGGTCGGTGCTTTGAACGTGATCGGCATCGACGATTGGGCCTTCCGCCGCAATCATCGCTACGGGACGATCGTCTGCGATCTGGAACGTCGGCGCGTGGTGGCGCTCTTGCCCGATCGCGAGAGAGCGACCATCGAGGCTTGGCTCGGCGACCATCCAGAGATCCAGATCGTCTCGCGCGATCGTGGCGGCGGATACGGTGAGGCGGCCGCGAAAGCATTGCCCCGTGCCCTCCAGGTTGCCGATCGCTGGCACCTCTTCGAGAACGCCAGCGCCGCATTCCTTGATGCCGTGCGCAAATCGATGCGGGCAATCAGAACGGCGATCGGCGCGACGACAATCAACCCGGACTTGCTCACCTGCGCGGAGAAGCTTCAATACGAAGGGTATCTTCGTCGCGAGGAGACCAACGCCGACATCATGGCGCTCGTCAGGGACGGGATGGCGATCAAGCAGATCGTCCGCCAGACGGGCCATAGTCGCGGCCTCGTTCGCCAGGTCATCCGAGGCCAAAGGACCGACGTGTTCCGTGTCCGACAAAGCTCCCTCGACGCTCATCTGCCTTGGCTCGATGCGCAATGGGAGAGCGGATGTCGCAAGGGCGCAGAGTTGTGGCGGCGCATGCGGGACCGCGGCTATCGCGGCTCGGAACGCGTGGTGCGGGAATGGGCGACACGGCGTCGCCGCGCGGAGACCGCCTCCGATCAGCACTTACGGAAGGTGCCGTCGGCGAGGACGATCGCCAGGCTGTTGACCATGGCCCGCAATCACCTGAGCAAGGCAGAAAGCGTCACCGTGGCCGCAATCGAAGCAGGCGTCATCGCGCTCACCGAGGCGCGCACGCTCGTCGAGCGCTTCCACAGCATGATCCGCATGAAGGTCGAGGCCGATCTTGATGCGTGGCTCACCGAAGCGGGTACGAGCCTTCTCGCGTCCTTCGCGGCCGGGATCACCAAGGGCAAGGCCGCCGTCCGCGCTGCGATCGTCGAGCCCTGGTCGAATGGCCAGACTGAGGGGCAGATCAACAAGCTCAAGATGATCAAACGACAGATGTACGGTAGGGCAAAGATCGACCTGCTCGAGGCGAGGCTGATCGGAGCGGTCTGAAGCACATCATCGAGATTGCGTCAGACCCCAACTTTGACCCCTCTGTTGCCGCTTGCACGGGCGCTTCAGTAGCGCTCGCCCCGGCGTAAGCTGGTCGGGGTTGCGGAGCCGGGGCGAGCGCGGTCCCAAGCCCCCTTCAGCCTCGGTTCTTGAAGCGCCAGCTCTCGTTGCCGGTCTCGACGATGTCGCAGTGGTGGGTGAGGCGATCGAGCAGCGCTGTGGTCATTTTGGCGTCGCCGAAGACGCTGGGCCATTCGCCGAAGGCGAGGTTGGTGGTGACCATGACCGAGGTGCGCTCGTAGAGGCGGCTGATCAGGTGGAACAGCAGCTGGCCGCCGCTCTGCGCAAAGGGAAGGTAGCCGAGTTCGTCGAGGATGACGAAGTCCATGCGGGTGAGATAGTCCGCAAGGCGTCCTTGACGACCTGCGCGGGTCTCGGCCTCGAGCCTGTTGACGAGATCGAGCGTGTTGAAGAAGCGGCCGCGTTTGCCGGCACGGATGCAGCTGCGGGCGATCGCTATCGCGAGGTGGGTCTTGCCGGTACCGGTGCCGCCGACGAGCACGCAGTTGCGCTGCTCGGCGATGAAGTGGCCGCCGGCAAGATCGCGCACGAGGACCTCGTTGATCGGCGTGCCGACGAAGGCGAAGTCGGCGACGTCCTTGGCGAGCGGCAGCCGGGCAATCGTCATCTGGTACTTGATGGATCGGGCCAGCTTCTCGTCGATCTCGGCCTTGAGCAGGTCGCCGACGAGGCGCTGGGGCTCGTGCTGGCGCTTGACGGCGGTGGTGACGATCTCGTCGAAGGCCGAGCGCATGCCGAAGAGCTTGAGCGAGCCCATCATGTCGAGGATGTCGGTGCGTTCCAGTAGACGTTCCATGGGTCAGATCCTTCTGAGGCTGTCGTAGCGGGCACAATCGGCGATCGGCGCATGGCGGAGGGTCAGCGCGTCCGGCGTCATGATGGTGATCGGCGGCGCGGGGTCGCGCTGCCGCGAGACGATGTTGATGATGACGTCGGCAGACGAGACGCCCTCGATCAGCGCCTCCGCGCAGGCGCTCTCGACCGCCTGCAGGCCGTCGCTGAGCACCATGGCGAGGATCTTCGCCATCTGCCGGTCGCCGTCGTCGGAGCCGGCGAGCTTGCGGCGAATGCGATCGATCGCCTGCGGCAGCACCCAGTCCTTGAACGGGGCGCCGTTGCGCAGCGCACCGGGCTTGCGGGCGAGGACCGGCACGTAGTGCCAGGGATCGCAGATGGTCGCGCCGCGGCCGAAGACGCGGCTATGCTCGGCGACGATGCGGCCGTCCTGGCGGATCACCACGCGGTCGGCATACGCCTGGATCTCGACGGGTCGTCCGACGGCGCTGGCGCTGACCGAGTACTTGTTGTTGTCGAAGCGCACGAGGCAGGTCTTCGAGACCGATGCCGGTAGCGCATGGAAGCCGTCGAACCGGCCGGCGTGGCGCACGAGGTGCGGGCGCTCGGCCTCGAACATCTCCCACACCGTTCGGTCGGTCTGCTCGGGATGGGGGTGCGCCTTGGCATAGGCAACGCACCGGTCGAGCAGCATGCCGTTCAGCTCGTCGTAGCTCTTCACGCGCAGCCGAGGCGTGAAGAAGCGCTCGCGGACAAGCCCGACCTGGTTCTCGACTTGCCCCTTCTCCCAGCCCGACGCCGGCGTGCAGGCGACGGGTTCGACGAGATGGTGCGCACACATCTGCAGGAAGCGCCGATTGTAGCCGCGGTCCTTGCCGACGAGGATCGTCTCGACCGCCGTCTTCATGTTGTCGTAGATGCCGCGCCTGCAGGCTCCCTTGAAGAAGGCGAAGGCCCGGTCGTGCGCGTCGAAGACCATCTCCTGGCTCTCGCGCGGATAGGCTCGGACGAACATCATGCGGCTGTGACAGAGCCGGACGTGCGCCACCTTCACGGTCGTCGTCGCGCCACCGATCAGCACGATGTCGTGGCTCCAGTCGAACTGGAACGCCTCTCCCGGCGCGAAGGCCAGCGGCACATAGGCTTCCGCGCTCGCCGCCGCGTGCCCCTTTGCCCAGACCCTGGCATAGCGGCGCACCGCATCGTAGCCGCCCTCGTAGCCGAGCGCCCGCAGCTCCTCGAAGACCCGGATCAGCGTGAGGCGCTCCCGCGCCGCCTTCGTCGCGTTGCGGGCGAGCATCGCCTCGAGATCGGTCTTCCAGCGCCCGAGCTTGGGCCGCGGCTGCACCTCGCGCTCGTAAGCAAACGAGGTCTCGCCCGAGCGCAGCACCTTGCGCACCGTGTTGCGCGAGATCTTCAGGTCGCGGGCGATCTCTTTGATCGACTTGCCCTTGACCAGATGCTCCCGCCGTATCCGGCCGACCGTCTCCACAACCAACATCCCCGCCGCCCGCCCGCCGTCAAAACGGACAGCGCAACAGGCCAAGATTAAGGGGTCAGTTTTGGACGCCGATCACCCCGATAAGGGGGTCAGTTTTGCAGGCCGAAACACAGCGTGAGGCCGGACAGAGCCGCCGCATTGCGCTGCGAGAGCCTTCGGCTTATCCGAAGCTCCTTGACCCACTCGCCGAAAGAAAGCTCGCGAGGTTGGCTTTTCAAGCCGCATTCGAGCGACGAGCAGATGACGGCCAAATGCCGGACCTGCCCGTTGCCGGTGCTCTCCAATCCATGAACCACATCGACGCTCACTTGAGCGATCTCTGCGAGGCCTTTCTTTGAGAGTCCAGATCGCTTCCGAGCCGCCGAGATTTGGTTTCCTAGGATAACGCGAGGCATCGAGACAGGCCGGGGATTCATTTAGCGATCGATAAAGGTTTCCCCTCGCACTACAAAGCCAAGGCACAGGTTTTCCACATCCTCTCACGCCTCGTCGGCGCCGTTCTTAAACCTGAGGAGCATAGTTCGATAAGGCATGTTCGTATCAGCGAACTGGGCCGAACTACCAAAAGGGGCGCGCAAGCACCTTCCGTTGCAATTTGGCCACGCAGCAACCATCTTTCAAGGTCGCGATGGAGTTGCCAAAACGAATGACGTATAGAATGTACGCAATAGGCAACATCGCGCCAGAGCGTAGAAGAGAAAATGGCTGACGGAAAGAAGGAGCGTCGGGACGCAATAATCGACGTCGCCGCGCGAGATTCCCTTCCAGCGAGATTTGACCTAAGCACCTCGCGCAGTCGAATTAACTCTCACAATAGAAACAGGCCGAAAGTAGCAAGAATTCTTCCTGTTCAGTGGACCAGCTATATCTGAGCGAGAAGATCGTTATGAACGCCGTAAAAGTACTTTGTGTTGCACGCGGCAGGAACGCGATCTGCCCCACTCTAGCGGCAAGCATGTTCCTGGTGCCGGGAACTGGCTTAGCTATGGATCGCAATGCGGCTCTGGGCATGGGCATTGGTATTGGAATATTGGGCGCCGCCTTGGCTGCTCAGCAACAGGATGCGCAGTCAAGATACAGACCAGCGCCCCGGTTTGCCCGTCATGTCCCCGTCTACCAAAGGCCGGGGCGCTTACGTAGTTCACCTAATCTACACGTTGAAACAACTAATGTTGCGACAGACGATCCTTACGAATTAAGGGCGTATTGGAATTGCAGGTCGACGTACGGCATGCGGAATGTCACTGCTCATGCGCTCCACGGCTATATCAGAGAAGGATATTCAAGCCGGTACGTTTGTGGGAATCTAAAGCAACCTGCTAAGGTATTCACGTATCTCAGCTCGCAGGGATTTATCGGAATAGATGAAGTAGACTTCTTCGAGGGGAATCGTCTCGTCTTTAGGAACATCGTCAACGTAGGCTCGTTTCCAAAATACGACACGTACTCGACTTCGTTTACTGTCAATTCCGGGGTCGAGCGTAGTCTGATTCAATTCAACGGTTGTTCGAAAGCCGATCTTCTAGCATCTGCCGACGCGGGCGCTACGTTGATCCGCCAGACTGCTGACGCTGATAACAAATGCCCGTCAGGCCTACGGTTTACGCAAAGCTTGATTTACAGAGCAATGCCCAATTATAGTGGGGCAGATCACGTCCGGCTCTTTAGCTCGTCCCATAAACCAATCGTATTCGACGTGAATGTCGAAGACTCAGGCAACGCACCGGAAGCGCAGCCATCGGCGCAAGCCACCGATCACCTAGGCGATGACGCCAAATTTCCCGGCAGTGCGACATCTTTTGGTGAGTTTGAGGCCGCGATCGGCCACAAGGGTACCGGCCGTTGCCACATGGACTACTGCTCCTACTTCATCATCGACGCAGCAACGCCGGTAGGCAACGGGCGTGACGGCAAGCTGTTCAAGATCGAGGAGCGCACTTGGGGTGCCGACTACAATCCGCCCCCGGACAACGCGCCTGAGAGCTACAACGAGTATGCTCAGCCTCCGAAAAGCGTTGGAAAGCAGGAGCGCGAAACGCGGTTCGTCTACTGCTCGAAGACGCGCCCAACGTCGTTCTTCTTTGACAGCGGTAAATGGACGTCAAACAAGCTCCGACCCGGCGATCAAGGCGCAATCTTCGGCTACAACGAGTCGGAGTACACATGGTACTTCGCCGCCTGCCATAACGCTATCCTCAAGAGCCCCTACGACGATCACAACCTCCCACGGAGGCTCGGCTATCGATTCCGTAATAGTGATAGCGGCGAGGATGCACAGGGTAACCTTGCACCGCGCGACATGTTGAAATGAGGAAGATCGTAGAAGTGAGCGCTTCGCTGCTCGGATCGCGATCGCCAGCGGCCCAGGTCCTCGGCCCCTGCGCATTTGTGATGCTTTGTTTGGAAGGAAAAGATGTTTCGTTTAGCTCCTGTCTTCGCTCTCGTGCTTGCTCCCGCTTCCGCGTGTGCCCTCGAAAGCTATCCGACCAGATCGCCCGCCGCGATCGTCTCTGCCATGGCCCACGAGGAAGTCGACCCCGGCACCAGCGAACAGAAGCATAAAGCCTACCGCAGGGCTTACTTTTCGAAAGCCCTCCAGGCGTACGAGAAGCAAATGAAGCCGGATGACTGGCAGGACTTCGATGCAGATGACTTTACCGGCACGCAGGACCTTTCTGGCTTCACTGTGAAGTCGGTTACACCGACTAAGAGAGGTGACGACATCAAAATCGATGTGGCCTACGGCAACGATGACAATAAAGACGAGCACGGCAAGCCTTACCCGCCCTTTCATGTCGGCTACGTCATGGTGCAGGATCGCGAGGGCGCCTGGAAGATCGACGACATGCTTTACGACAAGATTGAGAACGTCACCCCGGAGCGATCATTCCGCGCGATGTATGCGCATCCTTGATGGGTCCTTCTCTATCAAAATTGGCGGGGTTGGCGCGCTAGGGTGCCGTCCGCAGACGACATGGTCCGGCGCAGGCCAACGAAGCCTCACAGGCCGCGAAATACACGCTTTTTGCGTCGGCAACATGTGAGGTACAAGATATGAGGTACCTAATTGTATTCTGGCTTCTATTTCTGATCGGCGGCGTGTGTCCAGCGTTTGCGACCGGCGAGACGATGGTCCGTCACCCGACCTTTTCGTCGATCCCCTGTCGCGGCATTCTGACCGAGGTACGCACCGAAGAGGGCAACGTCTACAACGCCATGAACGCGACTTTTATTGCGTGTCTTGATAGCCCAGATCACGCACAATGGCTTGTTGAGGCCTCGGTGCAATGCGAGGTTTCGATCGACGACCTGCCCGAATCAAATGACAATCCGGCGTGTAGCGCCCCTCAGGCGGCGCCGATCGCGCTCTTCGTGACGCAGCCGAAGGACCAGCCGAACACCAATATCTACCAGCTTGGGCGCTATGTCTTCGCCTCCGATTGCGTGAAGGCGCACACGATCGTCAAAGGGATGGAGGCGCTTTCAAACAAGGTCACGTTCTCGACCGACGATACCGGCTGGGTTTGCCATCAGGTCAACAAGGTCGACAGCCTGAAGACCTTCGACAACGAGGGCAAGGACCTCGGCTCTAAGAACTTTCGGTACGCCCGTATCACCACGCGCGGCCCGGAAGAGCAGATGAATAACGACGACACGTCGATTGGCCAATGGATACTAGGCGTAGATGTGACTGATCAGCGCTTCCAGGTCGAGTACGACCATCATCACCTGGAGGTAAAGTGAGATGCGCCGCTTGACCCTCGGACTTGTGCTCGTGCTAACGAGCGCGTCTGCCTTTGCTGAGGCGCCGCCTGTTTCCACGCCTAAGCAAAGCGAGGCTCGGCTTCAGCAGATCGAGGCCAAGCGGCTTGCGCAGCAGGAGGCGAGGCGGCAAGCGGCCGAAGTCGCGCGACAGGCTGCAAGGGATGCCCAACTACAGGCCGCTGCGGCGGCCAGGGTAGCCGCTCAGCAACAACAGGCCGAGACTTCCGGCATCCCGCCAGCGCCCGGCTATGTGGCCCCTCAGGCCGTTCCACCGGACCCTGCGGAGGCCGCCAAAAAGAATTGGGCGACCCAGGTCCGTTCGCACACTGCTCAGCTCCTAGCGAAAGTCGCAACACGACGCGGGCACATTACGGTATCCTTCAAGGTCTCGGAGACTGGCGACGTCTTCAACGTCGAGGTCACCGGCGAGCCCCACGATGCAAGGCTCGCCGCCGCGACCCTGCGAAGCGCACACATGCCTGCCCCGCCCGATCAGCGCGATCATACGATTACGGTAGGTGTCAACGTCCAGGACGGCCGTGGTCCGATGCTGGGGGCGCATGTCGATGCGGCACAGACGCCGACGCATGAGAGCGCCAAGGATCGTTGGCTCAAGGACATGGTGCCAGCGATTACGGCAGCGACGATCGGCGACTCTCTGCCGCCGGGCATCCCTGCCGAGACGAAGATTGAGGTAGGCTTCAGGGTCAATCAGGACGGGCGTCCATCCATCGTTGTTTTCAAAGGGAATCAGGCGCTAAAATCCTTCGCCGAGCGCACTTTAGCGAAAACGAAATTTGGACCTCTCCCAAACGGCATTAAGAGTGAGCAAGGATTCACCTGGGTGTTTGTGACCCCCGGTGCTGGCAAGGACTCGCAGAGATCGCCTCCCGTCGCGCCAAGCACAAAGGCAAAACTGACTGAAGTTCTTGATGGCTCGCCAAAGTCCGGGGCACCAATGACTTTTACGCGGTCAACGCCAAAGGCTACGTTCGATGGCGAGAACGAAAATCAACGGTGGATGAACCAAGTCTACGCTATGTTGGAAGCTAAGATAGCACAACTTCCACATTCTACGAGCATTCCTCCAACCGGAAAGGTGGCGATCTGCTTCCATGTTGGCACAGATGGTCGCATTTTCTCCCAAGAATTTTGCGCCAAGAGCGGTCGCCCCGAGACCGATGCATTGGTTATGCGCGCGCTACACGCTGCCGCTCCCTTCCCGCCACCACCAACCGGCATCAATAAGGGCTTAATTTGGGTAAAAAAGTTCGACAGCACATCGCCGTAATTTTAAGAAAGTGAGTATAATTTATTATCTAATGAAATCATCTGGCGTAAACCATAGGACGCTCATCGCGAGTGATTTTGTGTGTAGACGCCCCTGCCGGTGCCGCTCGAAAGCAATGCATGCTATATCAACAGATGTGCAATATCATGGCGTCTTTGCGAAATTCCGATGCGACAAATCGAAAATGTACCAAGACAGGAGATCACAGGGAATGGATTTGCGGGGCATATTGACCGGCCTAGTAACTTTTATTGGCTGCGTTACAACAGCAAATGCGGACGTCTATCGGACGATTTGCGGCGACGATGACGCGAAGGTGAGGTTCTCAATAGAAAGCGATACCAATTCGAAGATTGGGGTCCTGGTCGATTACGATTGGAATACGAAGGCCGCGCCGGGCAGGTCGAAGTCGAAGATCAGCTTGCTGAAGGTCACCAGCGTGGGCTGGTACCATCCACTCGTACGCGTCGGCCTCGTCGATCTGAAAACCCGCTACAGGTACACCGTCGAATACTTTGAGCCGAACGTTCCAGCGAAGGACGGCTACAGCAGAGGGGTTGAGGATGCGGCGGTGACGCAGCCCGACGATTCGACGTCGAAATTCTCCTGTGCTCTCAACGAATAATCCGGTGACAGAAGCTTACCAGCCAACGCTATGCAGCGTTAGCATTTGTCGCCTTAATATGTGTTGTTCGACGGTTGGGTTCACGACCACGGAACCAGGAGAAGAAGTCATGAAAACCATCGCCGCAGCGATTGTTATCGTCTGTATGTGCAGCGCGGCTCACGCCGACATTTATGTCTACAAGTGTAAATTCGGTGGGAAAGCGTCGCTTCTCAAGCTCGATGACGCGAAGAAGACACTCCAATGGCTTGGGAAGACCTACAGGATCAGCGATCAGCCCCAGTGCCCAAGGCTTGGATGGCGTGCCGAAAAGGGGAACGTCGCGTTCAATTTCTGCACCGCAACTGAGGGGATGGCTCAGTTTCAGTTTGGAAGCTCTCAGGTTCAGTGCGACCAGCAATGATAGCGTTGAATGGATGTTATGCAGACGCTTGGAAGCCGTGGTGAGAGAGGGACCGGATTGCTCCAGGCATTCTCGACCGCCGGTGCGCAGTGGTGACGTCTACCTGCAACGGTCGGTCTGAAAGAGTTTGTTGTCAGCAAACAGCTCTATCTTTTTTTGAGGTCGGAACGTCGCTTTGAAGGTCGGGCCGCCGTTCACCGTCAGTCCGGTGACTGTAAGCGTCCTCTTCGTGTTTTCAACACTCAAGATGGTGTAGCTTGCAGTCGCTTCCGGCGCGCTTTCCACGAAGGTGCGCGCATCTTCATTGTAGGTGGCAAGATAGGGTCGAGGGTTCGTACACCTCATAGTCAAAACTTCGGCCTCGGCGGCACAGCACGAAAGTAGCAACGCCCCAAGAAGGATGGGCAATCGGTGCATCGTTGGCTCCAAACAAGTTCCGCAAGAAATAGCCAATGCTCGCAGGATAGGCAACGGCGATAGCAAGCATTTGCGGCCCGCCCGCTCTCTCTGAAAACGTGCCGGGGGCTGAATTCACGTGTCCTGGTGGTGGAGCGCGGTTCTACACAGGTCGTGTTCCTAGTAGGTCTTATAAGGAATCCTACCTACGAAGAAGGACCCGGCCTGCCGGGCCCCCGTCTGATTTGCTCGAAGAGACGCGACCGATGAGGACGGATGGATGGCCGGGCGCGCAGCGCTCGGGTTTCCGTCGACGTCCTCGTCGTTGCGCACGTGTGGGGTGACGACGGCGCGAAGCGACGAGGCGCCTCACCGCTCGATCATCCGTGACCTCGTCCGGCAGCGATCAGGGCATACCCAGCGCTGCTCATCATCCCCGGCGCCAATCGCCCGCACACCTGCGCCCAGTATATTGCGGCCTATCTCTCGCCATCATATAATACATCTATCACTCAGAGACCATATTCATTGCCCATACCGACAACTATCGCTCAGCAAGAACGCTTTCACGACCTCATCAACCTGCATCTCTACCTGCAAGTCGAACTATTTCGGGGCCAGACCGATCGCTATCGCTTCCATGAAGCCGACATCGAGATCGCTCGCACCGGCATGACCTGCCCCCGAACTCTCATCCAGCGGCGATTAGAGCCTGTCCGGTTGATACGCCGTTTGGCGCGGATGGAGCAACGGGCGATCGGCGGAGCTGGTCGAGGTTGCGTAGCCGATCGCCCGTTGCGGTAAGGAGGGCGGCTTGCGCCGCCGGGGTGAGGTAGCCGAGCCCCGAGTGAGGCCGCTCGGTGTTGTAGTCGCTGGCCCAGCTCGCGAGCTTGGCGCTGGCGTGGCGAAGACCGAGGAACAGCGTCTCGTTCAGCAGTTCGTCGCGCATGCGGCCGTTGAAGCTCTCGCAGAAGGCGTTCTGCATCGGCTTGCCGGGCGCGATGTAGTGCCAGGCGATCCCCTCGGTCTCGCACCAGGCGAGCACAGCGTTCGAGGTGAACTCAGTGCCGTTGTCGGAGACGATCGTGCGGGGCCGACCACGCCGCGCTACGAGCGCCGCCAACTCGCGGACGACGCGTTTGCCGGAGATCGACGTGTCGGCAACCGCCAGCAGGCATTCGCGTGTCGCGTCGTCGACCACGTTCAAGATCCTGAAGCGCCGTCCGCAGGCGAGCTGGTCGTGCACGAAGTCGAGCGACCAGCGCGCGTTCGCCAGCAGCGCCGGAAGCAGCGGCGCCCGCTGGCCCACGGCACGCCGCCTGGCCTTGCGCTTGCGTACCGCGAGGCCCTCGGCGCGGTAGAGCCGGTAGACCTTGTTGCGGCTTGCCGCCTCGCCGTCGCGCCGCAGCAGCACGTGCAGTCTTCGGTAGCCGAAGCGATGGCGCTGGTGGGCGAGTTCGCGCAGCCGCGCTCGCAGCGCCGCGTCGTCCGGCCGCCGCGACCGATAGCGGATCGACGCCCGATCCGCGCCGACGAGGGTCGTGGCCCGCCGCTCGCTCATCTCGAACAGCGTCCGAAGATGAGCGACGGCATCGCGCTTGGCAGCGGGCCCTACCATTTTTTTTCGAGGAGCTCTTTCAGCGCGGCCGCGTCGAGCATCGCATCGGCCAAGAGCCGCTTCAGCTTGGCGTTCTCGTCCTCGAGCGCCTTGAGACGCTTTGCCTCCGACACGTCCAGGCCGCCGTACTTGGCCTTCCAATTGTACAGCGTCGCCTCCGACATCCCGTACTTCCGGCAAAGATCGGCACCCTTCGCTCCAGCCTCCTGCTCCCGCAGCACGCCGATGATCTGCTCTTCCGTAAAACGCACACGCTTCATCGTCTGACCCTTCGAAGGCGGTCAGACCCTAAATCCAGCTGGGTGAATTTTCCGGGGGCAGGTCAGGCAATCCCTACCAGTGGGGCACGTCGGCTTCGACCTATAGCTACTCCATCGACGGGCCCGGCTTCGCACTTGTCCTTCGCGCGGTGTACCCAGAGCCCGACGACGCAACGGCCGCCGTCAGCCTCCTCTCGATCACGCCGGACACGGATCACGCCCGAGAAGCGTGCAACGCCTGGGTTGGCGCCGTCCTCGACTCGAAGGTGCCGCCGCGCGATCTCTATCAGGAGATGGTCGCGCGTCTGCCGATGACCGAGGCTGACCTTCAAGGCCTATCGTGGTGATGCAGCATCTACGGCGATGCTCATGGACGACGATCCTGATGGACCGTCCGATCGGCAGCAACGGTACTTGTGCATCGTAGTGGTCTAGCACCTGCTGGATGCTTATGGCCGACGATCCCGCCGAGATCGCGTTGGCGCTACGGTACTTGTGCATCGTCTGGTCCAGCACTGGCTGGATGACCTGCCGCACGACGATCGGCGCGCAAGGGTCGTAAGGGGCCACGGTACTTGAGGATCGTCGAAGGTCCAGCACCCGCTGGTGCTCTGCGAGACGATCCTTGTGCGACCATCACGCTCCATGCCGCTGGCGCTACGATCTCCGTGACCGTCGTGCCACGAAGCTCCGACGCAAGGCCTGGGTGGTCAGGATGCTGACGGCCCATCGCCCGCCCGTCGACTGCGGGTAGTCGGCACCGTGTCGCCGACGCTGATCACGAAGAACCTCGGCCCGCGCCGCCTCTTCGTGCTCAACAACGTGCGCGACCCACTCGGCGTACTTGACCTCCCGATCAAAGGTCGTGCGAACGTCGAGGAGCGGGAGCCGAGCTTCGCGGCGAAGAGCGTTGCGGGCGAGGATGTCGGTGAAGATCGCAGCTCGGCCGGACTTGTCCGATCGACCTCCCACGACCGCTTCGTCTGCTGTGACCACTTGCTCGCCCTTACATAGGCATCTCATACGCAGCGTTGCGCTTGTAACCGGCTCAAATAGCTACGGAAAAGCTAAAAAGACCTGCGAGCCGGATGATTGTGGATCTAGAGGTCCCCCGTTCGAGCCGGGGTGGCGGTACCAGCTCATTTCCGCGTCCATGCATCCCAGGCCGCCGACGTCAGAGCTCACTGGCAGCCGTCGCACGAAGCACGCGGCCAGGCTCATGTCCCGCCGGCCGCGCCTCGGTTTGGCCGCACGCACCCTACATGTGCAAAAGCGATCGGTCCGACGCTGGTGCGATGAAGAAGCCTCATCTGATGACGATGGACGAGCTGCTGGCGCTGCCGGTGTTCACGGCGAGCGGCGTGCTCGATCGCGCCAGCAGGGTGAGCGGCTGCTTCAGGGATCGGCAGGGCTTCTTGTGGGGCACGTGCCTGATCGAGGATCCGTGGAAGCGCTACCCGGACGCCTGGGTCCGCTTCCCGGCCGCGTGCTTCGCGGCGCGCACGGGACTTCCGGACGAGCAGTTCAGCGGCGCCAGCGCGCTGCGCGGCTTCATCGACGAGTTCCAGGAGGCGTCGGTCTCCGGCTGGGCGCAGGACATGGGCAAGCCGGACATACCCGTCGCGCTCGACCTCACCGTCAACGGGAAGATCGTCGCGAGGGTGCACGCCGACCAGATGCGTGGCGACCTTCTCGATTTCGGCATCGGCGACGGCCATCACGCCTTCGGCGCCGCCATCCTGCTGCCGCCGCCGCGCGGCGAGTCGCAGATCATCGTCGCGCAACGCACGTTCAGCGGCGACGTGCTCGACGTCGCGGTGCGCCGGCCCGTGCCCTGACGACCTAGATGTCGTAGCGCGTGAGCGAAAGGTCGGCCGGATCGAGGTCCGGCTTGCGGCCCGAGACGATGTCCGCGAGAAAGCGTCCCGAGCCGCAGGCCATCGTCCAGCCCAGCGTGCCGTGGCCGGTGTTGACGTAGAGGTTCGGCAGCGCGGTCGCGGCGACGAGCGGCGTGCCGTCCGGCGTCATCGGGCGCAGCCCGGTCCAGAAGGTCGCGTCCCTCGGATCGCAGCCGCCGGGAAACAAGTCGCGCACCGAATGCTCGAGCGTCACGCGGCGCGGCTGCCGCAGGCGCAGGTTGAAGCCGGCAAGCTCGGCGGTCCCACCGATGCGCACGCGGTCGCCGAGCCGCGTGATGGCGATCTTATAGGTTTCGTCCATCACGGTGGAGACGGGCGCCATCGCCGGATCCGTGATCTTGGCGGTGAGCGAATAGCCCTTCACCGGATAGACCGGAACGGCGATGCCGAGCGGACGCAGCAGGGCCGGCGTGAAGCTGCCGGCGGCGATCACGTAGGCGTCCGCGCGCAGCACCTCGCCACCTGCGAGCTCGACGCCGGCGATGCGGTCGCCGTCGCGCCGCAGCCGCTTCACCGGCGCGCCGAAGCGGAAGGTCGCGCCCGCCGCGCGGGTGATCTCGGCGAGCCGCCTTGTGAAGAGATGCGCATCGCCGGTCTCGTCGCCGGGCAGCCGCAGGCCGCCGATGAAGCGGTGCGCCGCGGCGGCGAGCCCCGGCTCGCGGGCGAGGCAGCCGGCGACGTCGAGCAGCTCGTAGGGCACGCCGTAGCGGTCGAGCACGGCCGTGTCGTGGCCAGCCGCATCGAGCTGGGCCTGCTTGCGGAAGAGCTGCAGCGTGCCGCCGGTGCGCTCGTCGTAGGCGATGCCGGTGGCCTGGCGCAGCTCGCGCAGGCGGTCGCGGCTGTACTCGGCGAGCGCCAGCATGCGGCCCTTGTTGCGCTGGAAGGCCTCCTCCGTGCAGTTGGCGAGCATGTGCGCGAGCCAGCCGTAGAGCCGGCTGTCGAGCAGCGGCCACAGCACCAGCGGGCGGTAGCGCATCGCCAGCCAGCGCAGCGCCTTCACCGGAATGCCTGGTGCCGCCCAGGGCGTCGACATGCCGGGCGAGACCTGGCCGGCGTTGGCGAAGCTCGTCTCCATGCCGGCCGCGGGCTGGCGGTCGACGACGGTCACCTCGTGCCCATCCTGCGTCAGGTAATAGGCGCTGGCGACCCCGACGACGCCGCTGCCGAGCACGATCACGCGCATCGATGAGTTTTCCCGCTACTTTGAGGGCCATCCCTAGCACGTCGCGGGGCCGAGCCGCCCCGGGGACAGCCGATGCAGCCGTCTTGCCAAATCGCGGGGCCCCGCCTATTCAAGGGCTCCCGCCTCTCGGTCAGGCCCGCACGTCCGGCGTTTCTCCGCCAGCGTCCCGGCTCACATCCCGAACCTCGGCCGCCCCGGCCAACCCCACCTCAAGAAAATTGCCATGACAGACATCGTCTCCGAAGACACGGACGCCCAGGTCGAGGCTCCCAAGGCCGATCCCGCGGCCGCGCCGGCCGCCCCCCACCCCAAGGAAATCAAGCTCGCCGACCTGAAGGACAAGACGCCGCCGGCGTTGCTCGCCTTCGCCGAGGAATACGAGGTCGAGAACGCCTCCACCCTGCGCAAGCAGGAGCTGATGTTCGCGATCCTCAAGCAGCTCGCCTCGCGCGACATCGAGATCGTCGGCGAAGGCGTCATCGAGGTGCTGCAGGACGGCTTCGGCTTCCTCCGCTCGGCCGATGCCAACTATCTCGCCGGCCCCGACGACATCTACGTTTCGCCCTCGCAGATTCGCCGCTTCGGCCTGCGCACCGGCGATACGGTGGAAGGCCTCATCCGCTCGCCGAAGGAAGGCGAGCGCTACTTCGCGCTGCTCAAGGTCAACGCGATCAATTTCGAGGATCCCGAAAAGGTCCGCCACAAGGTCCATTTCGACAACCTCACGCCGCTCTACCCCGACAAGCGCCTGAAGCTCGAGGTCGAGGACCCGACGCGCAAGGACCTGTCGCCGCGCGTCATCGACATTGTCGCGCCGATCGGCATGGGCCAGCGCGCGCTGATCGTCGCGCCGCCGCGCACCGGCAAGACGGTGCTGCTGCAGAACATCGCGCAGTCGATCACCGCCAACCACCCCGACTGCTTCCTCATCGTCCTGCTCATCGACGAGCGGCCCGAGGAAGTCACCGACATGCAGCGCTCGGTGAAGGGCGAGGTCGTCGCCTCGACCTTCGACGAGCCGGCGACCCGCCACGTGGCGGTGGCCGAGATGGTCATCGAGAAGGCCAAGCGCCTGGTGGAGCACGGTCGCGACGTGGTGATTCTGCTCGACTCGATCACCCGCCTCGGTCGCGCCTACAACACGACCGTGCCGTCGTCCGGCAAGGTGCTCACCGGCGGTGTCGACGCCAACGCGCTGCAGCGCCCGAAGCGCTTCTTCGGCGCCGCGCGCAACATCGAGGAAGGCGGCTCGCTCACCATCATCGCCACCGCGCTGATCGACACCGGCTCGCGCATGGACGAGGTGATCTTCGAAGAGTTCAAGGGCACCGGCAACTCGGAGATCATCCTCGACCGCAAGGTGGCCGACAAGCGCACCTTCCCGGCGCTCGACATCACCCGCTCCGGCACCCGCAAGGAAGAGCTGCTGGTGCCGCCGGACATCTTGAAGAAGATGTATGTGCTGCGCCGCATCCTCAACCCGATGGGCACCGTCGACGGCATCGAGTTCCTGCTCGGCAAGCTGCGCGAGAACCCGAAGGGCAACGCGAGCTTCTTCGAGTCGATGAACACATAGGGTTGGGCGTCAATCCTTCTCCCGCGCGGGAGAAGGATGCCTCTCCGCTACCCCTTCGAGAAGATCAGCACCCGCAGGCCCGGCGCGTCGGCGCTGCCGGGCAGCTTGCCCTTCACCACGGCCTGTCCCGCGGTCGCGTTGTCGATTCCGCAGAACGTCACCACCGCGTCAGGCTTCGGCTTGGTCACGCTGACCGTGCCGGGCGGGTTGTCGAGCCAGCGGGCGGGGCCGTCGTTGGCGAGCGTGAGGTCGTCGACCTCGAGCTGGTCGTCCTTGCCCTTCAGTAGCGCCTTGGCGGCGGCGAGGACCTGCGGCGTGAGGCAGACCTGGTCCTTCAGCGCCTCGAAGCCGGGCAGGCCGTCGGCGCGCACGCCGTAGACGGCCTTCACCGGCTGGAAGGTGACCTTCACCTCGGTCGTCGCGCCGACCGGCAGCGTCTGCATCCAGGAATGCACGGTATGCAGCGTCCAGTCGGCGAGGAGCGGCGTGTCGGGCTCGGCCTGGTCGCGCGGCGTGACGAGGCCGAGCGCGACGAGCCTGGCGAGCGTGCCCGGCGCGATGCCGGCCAGCGCCTTGTCGGTCTCGGCGCCGAACGGCAGCAACGGCAGCTTGGCGGCGCGCAGGTCGGCGAGCCGGTCGACGCCGAGCGCCAGTGCCTGCATCTTGGCCGTCGTCGCGACCGGCGCGCCGCCCGATGTCACGCTGAGGCCGACGGGATTCTCGGCGACCTTCGTCGGCAGCACGTAGATCGTCGTGCCCTCGGTGTTCACCTCGAGGTCTGGCATCGACACGCTGGCGGCGAGCTGCAGCTCCGCCTTGCCCCTGTTCTTGAACCCGTAGGTGTAGGTGACGCGATCGACTGCGACGTCGAGCGCCATGCGCTCGATCGAGAGGTCCGCGTCCGAGGCGATCGCCATGGCGCCGACCATCAGCGGCGCAGGCGTCGGGCCCTCCTCGTCCTGCTCGGTCGCGGCGGTCCCGGTGGTCTGGGCGCTGGCCGGGGGCGCCGGCCAGGCCAGCGCGCCGCTCAGCGCCAGCGCGGCGATCAGACGGACCGAAGCGGCCATGCGAATCCTCCCTCTTGTGCGCGAGGCCATAGCACAGCCCGGCCCCGCGACGCGACGTGCGGGGATGCCGGTGGCCCGCACATGCGGAATTTTCCGCGCCCGGGTGGACAGGCCCCGACGCATTTGGTAGGTGGCACGCCTTCGCGCGGCGGCCCTCGGTCGCCGCGGTTTCGATGGGCGCATAGCTCAGTTGGTAGAGCAGCTGACTCTTAATCAGCGGGTCCAAGGTTCGAGCCCTTGTGCGCCCACCATCGAAAGCCGGGGGCACCGACCGTTTCCAGGTCGCCCGGGCGACTTCCTCAAGGATCGTTTCTCGATCGACTGGCTTCGGTGCTCGTTCAGATTGCGGCCGATAGCCAAGGAATGATGTAGCGAACGCCAGGTCCCTACACGGGAGTTGCGAAAGCTCGAGCGAAGATGTCCAGGCGACGGCTCCACGGGTGCGTAATTGTAAGGAGCCCTAGCGAGCGCAGGATTAGGCGGAGACCCTGGCATGCGACCGACCACAACACATCGTGCGTTCCGGCGAGGACGGCATGACATCGCTGTTTAAGTATTACGACAGGCCGGAACCGTCTAGGATGGCGGTTCATTTGCCACGCCTGATCGGAAGCAAGCAACAGCTGTTTCAGGTATATTATGAATATTTGCTTCTTCCCGGATACTTTGGCTTTAACTGGGATGCCCTGTATGATGTACTGACAGATCTGCAGTGGATTAAGTTGCAAAGTGTCATGATCTACCACGAGGCAATTCCTCAGATCTCCGATGAGGACGAAGCCTTGTATATGAGGTTGCTTGATGACTCCTTAAGGTTCTGGCGTGCGAGAGACGAGCGCCGACTGCTAATAAGTTTTAACAAAACAGACCAACAGAAAGTCGAGCAATATCTATCCTGATAATCCTTTTGATTATATAAGCAAACTTGAAATCTGAATTTCAGACAATCTTAGGCGATGATATGCTTCTCGCGGTTCGTCAGCGCGACTCTATGCTTGTAGCATCACGGCGGGGTGCGGCGACGGCCTATAGTCCAAAGGATTGCAATATATTCTTGATTATGTGACGCCGTTCATGAGGTTCAAATGATCAGAGTTCGTGACGGCAGCATCCCGAAGCGAATTCGAAGTGACGCGGAGGTAATCATTGATCTGAAGAATGCTTTCGATAAGAAAAGCATTCTTGCTCGCATCGCCGGCTACGCGTACACGCGGCCCGAGAGCTTGGCTGCCTAAAATAAAAGAAGATCGCCTTCGGGAAAAGGCCCCCCATCCCAACCACACGGCAAAAAGCCCAGGCGAAAAACAGAAAATAGATCCGCGAACGATCCTCGTGGCCGTCCTCCAAACGCTCTATGTATGTTTCACGGCAATAGCTCATAAACGTAGCGGAGAGATGAACTCCATCGAGTATCTCTTTGTCAACATTGGACCGAGCGCAAAACTCAAGCCATTTGTTATCCAACTCTGGGCGCTTTTTTTTTTAAAATGGCGCATGACCTCTTGAACGCGCAGCATATCTTGATACGAACAAACCCCCTGATTTACATCATTCATCATGTCAACGTATGCGCGCTCCCAACTCTTTGATCCCAGCGAGAATATCGCAGCATCCTTGTTTGCGACCCAGTTCCAAGATCTCAATACTTTGAGTTCGCCTCGAAAATCAAAGTCTCTCGAGCTTCCGAGCCTACGAAACAGTCCACAATCGAGCAGCGCCTCGAACTCGTGCGCCATTTCATTTTCAAACACTTCATCCATTATCAGCTCCTGACAGTGGGCAGTTCTTGTTTTGATTTGTCGTGCTTCTGGCGTTCGCGCGACGGCCGGACACATGGTGGCACGCGAGGATGTGCGCTGCCTGATCGCGACGACGCGCTGAAGTGAGACGAAGAATACCGGCGAACAACATGATACGCTCATTGCAATAGGTGCTTTTTCTACATTCAAGCGCGGCGATAGTTCATTCGGCCCGCGCAACGGCAGCCTCGTAAAATCTCATGCCAGATAGTGCGGCAGCGTTGCATCTCTGCCACGGCCCGCGCCTCTCGGAAGTCGCTTAATCCGAGGCGGTGAACTGCTAACATATTGGCACAACTCGATTATTACGCCCTCATGACATTAAATCTGCGTTTAATCGCGTACCGAGTGTGTCATTTTCTCGACAGTGCCGGCGCGGCCCGGGCGCTATAGCCGGATGGAGGGGCCGAGGGGGTTCGGCCGCCTTTATTGCCTTGGGGGGCATGCTTGACAGCGCAACTCGAAGAAAAGCCCGGCGGCGCCACGCGTCGTCCAGCGGCATGGCGCAAGGGCGCGAGCCTCGCCCTCGTCGCATCCTTGATGCTCACCGCGGCGCCGGTCGCGCTGCACGCCGAGGCATCCAACGCCGAGCTCGCAAAGGAGATCGCCGAGCTGAAGGCGCAGATCCGCGAGATGCGCGGCGCCATGGCGTCGCAGAAGCGGGTCGTCGAGAAGGTGAGGGTCATCGCCTCCCGCCGCGTTGCGCCGGCTCCTGCGGCCGCAGGCGGCTATCCCGCGCTGCCCGCGGGGTCCGTCCCGGCCTTCGTCACGGCGAGCAAGCAGCTGCAGTTCGGCTCGCTCACCATCACGCCCGGCGGCTTCTTCGAGGCGGCGAGCGTGTTCCGCTCGCGCACGGTCCAGGCCGACATCAACACGCCCTGGAACAGCATCCCGTTCGGGCCGCAGGCCGGCACCCGCGAGTTCCGCTTCACGTCGCGCGCATCGCGCGTCGCCGCCCTCGTCGAGGCACAGGTCACGCCGACCTTCCTGCTGTCCGGCTACGGCGAGCTCGATTTCCAGGGCTCCGGCGTCAACTCGAACGAGAACCAGTCGAACTCGTTCGTGCCGCGCATCCGCAACCTCTATGCCGCAATGGACATGACGGACTACGGCGTCCATGTGCTCGCCGGCCAGAACTGGTCGCTGGCGACGATGAACTCGAAGGGTATCACGCCGCGTAACGAAGTGACCCCGCCGGGGATCGACGCGGGCTACGTGCCGGGCTTCGTCTACAAGCGCCAGCCGCAGATCCGTCTGACCAAGGACTTCGGCGGCAAGCTCTGGCTCTCGGTGTCGGCCGAGCAGCCGCAGACGACCTACTCGGGCTGCGTATCCGGCGTGAACGGCACCACGCTCACCGCCGGCACGGCGCTGAACCCTGTGACGGGCGCGCCGCTCACCAACAGCGTGACCTGCCAGCTCCCGGGCGTCGGCATCCTGAACGGCACGACGTCGACGGTCGGCGCCGCCGCCGGGGGGCAGTCCATCACAAACTTCTCGCTGAACCATGTGCCCGACGTGATCGGCAAGGCCGCCTACGAGGCACGGGTCGGCGAGCGCGACGTCCATCTCGAAGGCTTCGGCCTCTATCGCGACATCTACGATCGCGTCGCGTACTCCACGCCGCTGGCGGCCTACAGCCCGCAGGCCACGAACCGCGACGCGACCGGCTACGGCGTCGGCGGCGGCGTCATTGCCGCGCTCCTGCCGCGGAAGCTCGATTTCCAGGCGTCGACTCTCTACGGCCGCGGCGTCGGCTCCTACGGCACCTCGCAGCTGCCGGACTCGACGTTCGGCCCGACGGGGGCCGGCTCGCCGATCACCACGCTCGCTCTGCTCGGCGGCCTGGTGGCGCACGTCACGCCGTCGATCGACCTCTATGCCTTCGGCGGCGAGGAAGTCGCACAGCCGAAGTACTATACGACCAACAACGCCGGTGCGAGCTTCGCGACCGTCGGCTACGGCACGCCGAACGCCAACAACACCGGCTGCTTCAACACGATCACCGCGACCTCGGGCATCGCGCCCGGCAACAGCCTGTGCACAGGCAACACCAAGCGCATCTGGCAGCTCACCGGCGGCATGTGGGACAGGCTCTACAAGGGCTCGTTCGGCGAGGTCCGCGTCGGCGTGCAGTACTCCTACACCGAGCGCGAGCTGTTCTCCGGCAACGGCGTCTACGCCGGCACGGGTACCGGCTCCGGCGGGACGGTGTCTGCCGTCGGCACCCTATATGGCCCCGGGCACTTCGCCTCGCCGAAGCAGAACGAAAACATCGTCATGACCAGCTTGCGCTACTATCCCTTCCAGTAGCGCACGCGATCGATGCGATACGGGGTGGCGGAGCCTGGGCTTCAGCCACCCCGTTTGGTTATAATCCAAAGCAGCTTTCGCCAGACAGGCCGGAGCCTAGAGGTAGGCGTCGGCGACGTCGAGGCGCTCGGCCAGCTGCTGCGCACTGCCTTCGGCAACGACGCGGCCGGTTTGCAGCACGTAGCCGCGATCGGCGATGGCGAGAGCCTGCGCGACGTTCTGCTCGACGAGCAGCACCGAAAGGCCGTCGCGCTCGTTGAGCGTCGCGATCGCATCGAAGATCAGGCGGATCACCAACGGCGCCAAGCCGAGGGACGGCTCGTCGAGCAGCAGGAGCTTCGGGCGCTGCATCATCGCGCGGCCGATCGCCAGCATCTGCTGCTCGCCGCCGGACATCGTGCCGGCGCGTTGCGTGAGGCGCTCGGCAAGACGCGGGAAGAGATCGAGCACCTTCTGCAGGTCGGCCTCGAACTCCGGGCCGCTGCCGAGCCGGCTGCCGGTCTTCAGGTTCTCGCGGACCGTCATCTGCGGCATGATCCGGCGGCCCTCCGGCACATGCGCGACGCCGAGCCGCGCGACGTCGTGGGCGCGCAGGCGGCCGATCGGCTGGCCGGAGAGCAGGATGTCGCCGCCGGTCGCGCGCGGCATGCCGAACAACGTGCGCAGCAGCGTCGACTTCCCGGCGCCGTTCGAGCCGAGCAGCGTGACAATCTCGCCTTCGCCGACGCGCAGGTCGACGTCGTGCAGCACCGGGATGACGCCGTAGCCCGAGCTCAGCTTGCGGCACTCGAGGATCGACGTCGGTGCCGTCGCGGCGGTGGCGTCCGCCTTCGGCGTCCGCACGCGGCGGCCGGCGGCGTCGTCGGCGGGCTCGCCGAGATAGGCCGCAATCACGGCGGGATCGCCGCGCACCGCCTCGGGCTTGCCTTCGGCGATCTTGCGGCCGCGATCCAGCACGACGATGTGGTCGGAGACGCCCATCACGACGCTCATGTCGTGTTCGATCAGCAGCACGCCGATCCCGTCCTCGCGCGTCAGCAGGCGCAGGTCGGCTTCCAGCGTCGCGGATTCGCGTGGGTTGAGGCCGGCCGCAGGCTCGTCGAGGCAGAGGAAGTGCGGATCGAGGCACATGGCACGCGCGATCTCGAGCCGCCGCTGCAAACCGTAGGGCAGCTGGCCGGCATAGTCGTCGGCGCGAGCGGCGAGGCCGAGGCGGTCGAGCCAGTGCATCGCCTTCTCGACCGCCGCCGCCTCGGCCCTGCGGTAGGCGGGCAGGCCAAGCAGGCCCAGGAGCTGCAGACGTCCGCCGCGGCTCATCGAGCGATGCAGCGCGACGAGCAGGTTCTCGAGTGCCGTCATGCCGGCGAAGAGCCGCGTGTTCTGGAAAGTGCGCACCACCTTGGCGTCGTTGACGATGGCGTGCCCCGGCAACGTGTCGATGCGCCGGGTGTTGCCCTCGAGGTCGCTCACCGACACTTCGCCGGCAGTGGGCTTGTAGAAGCCGGTGATGCAGTTGAAGGCGGTGGTCTTGCCGGCGCCGTTGGGGCCGATCAGCGACGTCACCAGGCCCGTGCGCGCGGTGAGGTCGAGCTCGGAGACGGCGGTGAGACCGCCGAAGCGCATGGTGAGGCCCCGCGCTGCGAGCGCGCGGCGCGGCGCGACGACCTCGCTCAAGCCGTCGACCCCGCCGTCAGGACTGCGGGCGGCGGCTCGATCGGACCTTTTCGCGTGGCGACGATCGACGGCGTCCGGCTGCCGGTGAAGCCGCCCGGCCGCAGCACCATGACCACCACCATCAGCGCTCCGAAAACGAGCATGCGGTACTGCGCGAAGTCGCGCCCGAGCTCCGGCGCGCCGACCAGCACGGCGGCGGCCGCGGCGATGCCGAAGCGGCCGCCGCCGCCCAGAACGACGATGGCGAGCACGAGCGCGCTCTCGGTGAAGGTGAAGCTCTCCGGCGAGATAAAGCCCTGGTGGGTCGCAAAGAAGCAGCCCGCAAAGCCGCCGAGCGTCGCGCCGATCGCGAAGGCGGTGAGCTTGATGATCGTCGGGTTGAGGCCGACGGCGGTGCAGGCGATCTCGTCCTCGCGCAGCGCCTCCCAGGCGCGGCCGATCGGCAGCCGGCGAAGGCGATAGGTGAAGGCGAGCGTCGCCAGCGTCATCGCCAGGATGACGAGGTAGAGCCAGGCGACGCGATGCAGCGGCGAGTAGGCGATGTTGAAGAGGTGCGCGAAGGTCGTGCCGCCGTTCTTCGCGGTCGCCGAGAAGGGCACGCCGAAGAAGGTCGGGCGCGGGATCAGCGTGATGCCGTTCGGGCCGCCGGTGAGCTGATACCAGTTGATGATGACGATGCGGATGATCTCGCCGAAGCCCAGCGTGACAATCGCCAGATAGTCGCCCTTGAGCCGCAGCACGGGGAAGCCGAGCAGGACGCCGAACGTCCCGGCGACGAGACCGGACAGCGGCAGTGCTTCCCAGAAGCCGACGCCGTAGGTCGTCGCGAGGATGCCGAACGTGTAGGCGCCCGCGGCGTAGAAGGCGACGTAGCCGAGGTCGAGCAGGCCGGCCATGCCGACCACGATGTCGAGACCCCAGCCGAGCATCACGTAGGTGAAGAAGGTGGCGCCGAGATCGAGCGTGTAGCGGGTGGCGAACGGCGTGAAGGGGAACGCCAGCGCGGCGACGATGGCGACGATGCCGGCGGCGCGGCCGGCGAGCTTGCGCGTGCGGCGGCTGACGACCGTGGTCGGGGTGCCGGGGCGGCTGGCGCGGGTCGCCCTGTAGGCATCGAGCGCCAGGCGGAACAGGACGACGGCGCCGACCGCGATCGCCATGTCGAGGGGATGGAAGGCAAGCGTGTTCCGCCCCTCGTCGGAGTCGAGCCGCACGCCGACGAAGGGGACCGCCAGCACCAGCGCCATGGCCCCGGTGGAGATCGCGTTCCAAGCCGGAGCCGGAAGCGCGTCGCGGACCGTGTCGAGCAACCGCATGGTGCTGCGTCAAACCTTCTGCAGGTGGGGGCGTCCGAGCAGGCCGGCGGGCCTGACGATCAGCAGCAGGATCAGCACGGCGAAGACGCTGACGTCCTTGTAGGCGCCGGAGACGTAGCCGCCCCAGTAGGCCTCGACGAGGCCGATGAGCAGGCCGCCGAGCATCGCGCCAGGGATCGAGCCGATGCCGCCGAGAACGGCTGCGGTGAAGGCCTTCACGCCGGCGAGGAAGCCGATGAAGAAGTCGACCGAGCCGTAGTAGAGCGTCTCGGTGAGGCCGGCGCCGGCGGCGAGCGCGGCGCCCATGACGAAGGTCAGCGAGATCGTCTTGTCGACGTCGATGCCGAGCATCGCGGCCATGCCCATGTCCTGCTCGCAGGCGCGCTGGGCGCGCCCGAGCGGTGTCCGCTGCACGACGAAGGTGAGCAGCACCATCAGCGCCGCGCTCACCAGCACGACGACGATCTGGATCAGCGACAGGTGCACCTGGAAGCCGTTCTGCTCCATCACGACGAAGTCGCCGGAGAGCACGGGCTGCAGCGCGCGGAGGCCCGCGCCCTGCCAGAGCTGCACGTAGTTCTGCAGGAAGATCGAGACGCCGATAGCCGAGATCAGCGGCGCGAGGCGCGGCGAGCCGCGCAGCGGCCGATAGGCGAGGCGCTCGATCGTCCAGCCGAGGGCGGAGGTGAACAGCACGCTCGTGGCGAGCGCCACGACGATGGCAAGGGGCGCCCAGGAAATGCCGAGCAGGCCCAGCGCCGTGAAAGCCATGATCGAGACGAAGGCCCCGACCATGTAGACTTCGCCGTGGGCGAAGTTGATCATGCCGATGATGCCGTAGACCATCGTGTAGCCGAGCGCGACGAGGCCGTAGATCGAGCCGAGCGTCAGGCCGTTGATCGTCTGCTGGAGAAAGTACGCCACGCGAGGCACCCTGCGCCCGCGGCTACTTCATCTGCTCGTACTTGCCGCCCTTCCAGAGATAGATGACGTAGGGCTCTGCGTTGGGATCGCCCTTGCCGTCGAAGCGGATCTTGCCGATCACCGTGCTGAACTCGCCCTTGTGGAGGTCGTCGGCAACCTTCGAGCCGTCGGTGCTCTTGGCCTCGTTCGCCGCCTGGGCGAAGGCCTGCAGGGCCGCGTAGGTGTAGAGCGTGTAGCCTTCCGGCTCGTATTTCTCCTCGCGGAACTTCTTCACCGCCGCGGCTGCGGCGGGCTCGATGCGGGCGTCGGGCGAGAAGGTCATGTAGACGCCGTCGGAGGCCGTTCCTGCGAGATTGCCGAACTCGGCGGAGGCGAGCGCATCGCCGCTCATGAACTTGGCGCCGAAGCCCTGGTCCTTCGCCTGGCGGACGAAGAGGCCGGCCTCTGGGTAGTAGCCGCCGTAGAAGACGAAGGTGACGCCCGCCGACTTCAGGCGCGAGATCAGCGTCGAGAAGTCCTTGGTGCCCTGCGTGACGCTGTCGTCGACGGTCTCGGGATGGCCCTTGGCCTTGAGCGCCTCGCGGACGCCGTCTGCAAGGCCCTTGCCGTAGGTCGTGCGGTCGTCGACGACGGCATACTTGCCGTTCGGGTCCATCTTCAGGATGCCGGCCGCCGCGATCGCCGACTGCTTGTCGTCACGGCCGCAGGTGCGGAAGATGGTCGGCTGGCCGCGGTCGGTCAGCTTCGGATTGGTCGAGCCGGGGCTGATCATCGGGATGCCGGCGTCGACGTAGATGTCGGAGGCCGGGATCGACGACGAGCTGCAGAAGTGCCCGATGACGGCAACGTCGCCGTTGCTGACGACCTTGTTGGCGGCGGCCACCGCCTGCTTCGGGTCGCAAGCGTCGTCCTCGAGATCGAGCACGAGCTTCTGGCCGTTGACGCCACCGGCCGCGTTGATCGCCGCGGCGGCATCCTCGGCGCCGTGCTTCATCTGCTCGTAGAAGATGGCGTTCTGCCCGGTGATCGGCCCGACGACCGCGACCTTGACATCGGCGTGGGCCACGCCTGCACCGGCAGCCAGAAGCAGAAGAGCGGCGACGTTCGGCTTCAGCATCCTGCGTGTCTCCCGTTGGGCCGGCGGACGATGCCGTACGGCAAGCAAATCGAAAACCTTGGCGGTGTGTGCGCGCCCCGCGAGCGATGCTGAGCAATTCTCGTGCAACCGACCCCGCACCGAAGGCATGGCACGGGGTCGGCGGACGCATCTTTGAAGAGGGCGCCCGACGCTGTCGACCTGTTCGAACAGGCTATGCGGCGGCAAGGCGCCGGTCAGGCCGTCTCGACGATGCGCTTGAGGTAGGCGCCGTAGCCCGACTTGCCGTAGCGCTCGGCGGCGGCAAAGAGGCCGGCCTTGTCGATGAACCCCTCGTTGAAGGCGATCTCCTCGAGACAGCACATCTTGAGGCCCTGGCGTCGTTCCAGGATCTCGACGAACTGCCCCGCCTCGGCGAGGCTGTCGTGCGTGCCGGTGTCGAGCCAGGCGAAGCCGCGCCCCATCACCTCGACGCTGAGGTCGCCGCGCTCGAGATAGACGCGGTTGACGTCGGTGATCTCGAGCTCGCCGCGCGTCGACGGCTTGATCGAGGCGGCGATCTCGAGGACGTCGTTGTCGTAGAAGTAGAGCCCCGTGACGGCGAGGTTCGAGCGCGGCCTCTTCGGCTTCTCCTCGATCGACAGCGCGCGTCCTTGGGCGTCGATCTCGACGACGCCGTAGCGCTCGGGATCGGAGACAACGTAGCCGAAGACCGTCGCGCCGCGCTCGCGCGCCGTCGCGAAGCCAAGCAGCTCCGGCAGGCCGTGGCCGTAGAAGATGTTGTCGCCGAGCACCAAGGCGACGCGGTCGCTGCCGACGAAGTCGCGGCCGATGATGAAGGCCTCGGCGAGCCCGTTCGGAGCCGGCTGCACCGCGTAGGACAGCTCGATCCCGAAGGCCGCGCCGTCGCCGAGGAGCTCCTTGAAGAGCGGCTGGTCGTGCGGGGTGGTGATGATCAAGACCTCGCGGATGCCCGCCATCATCAGCGTGGCGAGGGGATAGTAGATCATCGGCTTGTCGTAGACGGGCAGCAGCTGCTTCGAGACGACAAGGGTCAGCGGATAAAGCCGCGTGCCGGACCCGCCGGCGAGAATGATGCCTTTCATGGGCAATCCTTCGATGAGCGACCCGCGCGGCCTAGAGGCCGGTCAGGTGGCCGATGGCTTCGATGGTGCGATCCTGCCAGGGCCGGGCGCGGTAGCCGAAGGCCTGCGCAAATCGCGTGGAGTTGAGGGCGGAGTTTGCCGGTCGGCGTGCCGGCGTCGGATAGTCGGCGGTGGTGATCGCCTCGACAGGCGGGCGCTTGCCTGTCGCCTCGGCCTGGGCGGCGACGATGGCTTCGGCGAATCCGTGCCACGTCGTCTCGCCGGTGCCGGCGAAGTGGAAGGTGCCGCTCGCGGCGTCGCCCCTGGCGATCGACGCGTCGACCGCGAGAATGGCCTTGGCGATGTCGGCGGTGGCGGTCGGCGTGCCGCGCTGGTCGGCGACGACCCGCAGGCGATCGCGCTCGCCCGCGAGACGCAGCATCGTCTTGAGAAAGTTGCTGCCGTGGATCCCGTAGACCCATGCCGTGCGTAGGATGATGTGGCGGGGATTGGCCTCGCGCACCGCCGCCTCGCCCGCCGCCTTGGTGCGGCCGTAGACGCCCAGCGGGGCGATCGGATCGTCCTCGGTGTAGGGGCCGGCCTTGGTTCCGTCGAACACGTAGTCCGTCGAGAGGTGCAGCATCGGTACGCCGTGTCGCGCGGCGGCGCGGGCGATCACGCCGGCGGCATCCCCGTTCGCGGCCAGCGCTGCGTCAGGCTCGCTCTCGGCTTTGTCGACGGCGGTGTAGGCGGCGCAATTGACGACAAGGCGCGGTTTTTTGCGCGCGACCGCCGCCTCCACCGCGGCGGCGTCGCAGATGTCGACCTCCTGCCGCGTCAGGCCGATCGCGCCGGCATCGCGGGCGGCGGCGAGCGCCATAAGCTCGCGGCCGACCTGACCCGCCGCGCCAAAGACCAGGAGCGGACCGCTCAAGAGGCCACGCCGAGGCGCTGGCCCTGGTACACGCCGGAACGGATGCGCCGCCACCAGTCGGGATTGTCGAGATACCAGGCCACCGTCTTGCGCAGGCCCGTCTCGAACGTCTCCTGCGGCACCCAGCCGAGCTCGCGCTTGATCTTGGTCGCGTCGATGGCGTAGCGCCGATCGTGCCCTGGGCGGTCCGTGACGAAGGTGATGAGCCTGTCGCGCGGACCCGATGCGTCGGGCGCCATCTCGTCGACCAGCGCGCAGATCGCGCGCACGACCTCGATGTTCTTGCGCTCGTTCCAGCCGCCGACGTTGTAGCTCTCGCCGAGTGCCCCCTTCATGGCGATCGTCACGAGCGCGCGCGCGTGGTCCTCGACGTAGAGCCAGTCGCGGATGTTGTCGCCGGCGCCGTAGACGGGGATCGGCTTGCCCTCCAGCGCATTGAGGATGACGAGCGGGATCAGCTTCTCGGGGAAGTGGTAGGGCCCGTAGTTGTTGGAGCAGTTCGAGGCGACCGTCGGCAGGCCGTAGGTGTGGTGCCAGGCGCGCACGAGGTGGTCTGAGCCGGCCTTCGACGCCGAGTAGGGCGAGTTCGGCTGGTACGGGCTCTCCTCGCGGAAGAAATCGTCCGGCCCGAGGGAGCCGAAGACCTCGTCCGTCGAGATGTGGTGGAAGCGGAAGCGCGCCTTCGCCTCTTGGTCGAGCGCCGCCCAGTGCTGCCGCGCCGCCTCGAGCAGCACGAAGGTGCCGATGACGTTGGTCTCGATGAAGGCGGCCGGGCCGTCGATCGAGCGATCGACGTGGCTTTCGGCGGCAAGGTGCATCACGATGTCCGGCCGAAACTTCGCGAATGTCGCGCGCACCGCCTTGGCGTCGCAGATGTCGACCTGTGCGAAGGCGTAACGCGGATCGCCAGCGACGGACGCGAGGTTGTCGAGGTTGCCGGCGTAGGTGAGCTTGTCGAGGCAGAGGACCTCGTGTGTGGTGTCGGCGATGAGGTGGCGCACCACCGCCGACCCGATGAAGCCGGCACCGCCGGTGACAACGAAGCGCATCAATCAGCTCCCGAACCTGAACGGCGTTGCGGCATCGCGCAGGTAGGGCAAGGCGACGTCCTTCTCCGAAACCTTTATCTCGGCATGAGAAATGGGCCATTCGATGCCGATGTCGGGATCATCGAAGCGGATGCCGCTCTCGGCCGCCTTGTCGTAGTAGCCGTCGACCTTGTAGGCGAAGAGCGTGTCGGGCTCGAGCGTGCAGTAGGCATGCGCGAAGCCGCGCGGGATGAAGAGCTGCATCCCCTCTGCGGCGGTCAGCGTCGCGCCGCACCACCGGCCGTAGGTGGCGCTGCCCTCGCGCAGGTCGACCGCGACGTCGAAGACCGAGCCCTTGATGACCCGCACGAGCTTCGCCTGCGGCGACGGTGCCAGCTGGAAGTGCAGGCCGCGCAACGTGCCGCGTTGCGTCGAAAGCGCCTCGTTGTCCTGCACGAAGAGGTCGACCGGCAGGTCGAAGGTCCGCTTGGAGTAGGTCTCGACGAAGTACCCGCGGCTGTCATCGAAGCGTTGTGGCTCGAGACGCAGCACGTCGGGGATCGATAGCGCCGAAACGCGAAGCGGCATGCGCTCTCCTCGAAGGACTCAAGACATGGGATGCCCAAGCGTGCGAGCCTGCGCCCATTAGCCGAAGAGGCTGTCAGGTCAAGTCCAAGCACCCTGGAGGGCGCGTGCCGGCGGGCGCGTGCCCCTCGCGCAAGGCCTGGCGCATCGACGATGGCCTCGCCTCCGCCCGCGACCGAAACGTCAAGGAATTGTAGTCGTTCTGTCGAAACAAAGACTTGAAGCTCGGCTGAAGGTGTACGATCCCACGGGCGGCCAGCTATGGCCGGCGCTCCGGCGCGCCCGCGCCCAATGACAGGAGACGACGTCCTTTGCGCATTGCCATGATCGGCTCCGGCTATGTCGGGCTCGTCTCGGGAGCCTGCTTCGCCGACTTCGGACATGACGTCGTCTGCGTCGACAGCGACGCGAAGAAGATCGCCGCCCTCGACGACGGGATCATGCCGATCTACGAGCCCGGGCTCAAGGAGCTGGTCGACCGCAACGTCCGCGACCGTCGCCTCGCCTTCACCACCGACCTCGCGACGGCGATCGCCGGGGCGGAGGTCGCCTTCATCGCCGTCGGCACGCCGTCGCGGCGCGGCGACGGGCACGCCGACCTCTCCTACGTCTATGCCGCCGCCGCCGAGGTGGCGCGTGCCGCCACCGGGCCGCTCGTCGTGGTCACCAAGTCGACCGTGCCGGTCGGGACCGGCGACGAGGTCGAGCGCATCTGCCGCGAGACGCGGCCGGACCTGCAGATCGACGTCGTCTCGAACCCCGAGTTCCTCCGCGAGGGCGCGGCGATCGGCGACTTCAAGCGGCCCGACCGCATCGTCGTCGGCTGCACCGGCGAGCACGCCAAGCTCGTGATGGCGGCCGTCTACAGGCCCCTGACGCTGAACAACCTGCCGATCGTCTTCGTCGCGCGGCGGACGTCGGAGCTGATCAAGTACGCGTCGAACGCCTTCCTGGCGGTGAAGATCACCTTCATCAACGAGATCGCCGACCTCTGCGAGAAGACCGGCGCCGACGTGCAGGACGTCGCCCGCGGCATCGGCCTCGACAAGCGCATCGGGCCGAAGTTCCTGCATCCGGGCCCCGGCTACGGCGGCTCGTGCTTCCCCAAGGACACGCTGGCGCTGGTCAAGACCGGGCAGGACCACGAGGCGCCGCTGCGCATCGTCGAGACGGTGGTCTCGGTCAACGACCAGCGCAAGCGGGCGATGGGGCGCAAGATCATCGCCGCCTGCGGCGGCTCGGTGCGCGGCAAGACGATCGCCATCCTCGGCCTTGCCTTCAAGCCCAACACCGACGACATGCGCGAGGCGCCGGCACTTGCCATCGTCACCGCGCTCCTCGACGGCGGCGCGAGCGTGCGCGGCTACGATCCCGAGGCGATGGGGCAGGCGCGCCAGCTGCTGCCCGACATGACCTTCGCCGATTCGGCCTATGCCTGCGTCGAGGGAGCCGATGCGGTGGCGATCCTCACCGAGTGGGACGAGTTCCGCGCCCTCGACCTCGGCCGCCTGAAGAGCCTGCTCAAGGCGCCGATCCTCGTCGACCTGCGCAACATCTACACCATCGGCGAGACGCGGCAAATCGGCATGCACTACTCGAGCATCGGGCGGTAACTCAGCCGAGCGCCGAGTTCGGCCGCGCCTCGGCGACGCCGCGGGCCGCGGCGCCCTTCTCCGGCCGGCTCGCCAGCGAGGCGCCGGCATTCGCGGGCAATTGCAGGAAGACCAGAACCGACAGGGCGGAGAACGCGGCCACGACGAGGAAGGCCGCGTGGAAGTCGGCGAGCTCGAGCGGGCCGCCGCGGTGGGCCTGCATCGCCTGGACCACGCCGGCGCCCACGGCGACACCGACCGACAGCGACAATTGCTGCGCCACGGAGGCGAAGGCGACGGCCTTGCTCATCCGCTCCGGCCCCATGTCGGCATAGGCGATCGCATTGATGCCGGTGAACTGCAGCGAGCGAAAGTAGCCGCCGACGAGCAGAAGGCCGAGCAGCAGCGCCGTCGGCGTCGCCGGCGAGTAGGCGGCGTTGAGGCCGATGAAGCAGGTCCCGATCAGCGCGTTGACGACGAGGACCCGCTTGAAGCCGAACCGATCGAGGATCGGCGAGGCTGTCGCCTTCATCGCCATGGCGCCGGCTGCCGCGACGAAGGTCGTGAGGCCGGACTGCAGCGGGGTCATGCCGAAGCCGATCTGCAGCATCAGCGGCAGCAGCAGCGGCACCGCGCCGACGCCGATGCGAAACAGCGAGCCGCCGGTGACGCTGACCAGGAAGGTGCGCACCTCGAGCAGCGAGAGATCGAGGATCGGCGCCGGAACGCGGCGGGCATGGCGCACGTAGAGCGCGACCAGCGCCGCGCCGCCCCCGACGAGCGCCGCGACGACCCAGGCCGGCACCAGGGCGCGACCCGCGACGGTCAGCCCGAACACCAGCGAGGCAAGGCCGGCGCCCGACAGCACGAAGCCGGTCCAGTCCATCGGCGGTGTGTCGTCGCTGCGGATGTTCTCGATGTAGAGAGTGACCAGCGTGACACCGAGAATGCCGATCGGCACGTTGATCCAGAAGATGTAGCGCCAGTGGAAGAAGGTCGTGATGAAGCCGCCGACCGGCGGCCCGAGCATCGGGCCGAGCAGGGCGGGGATCGTCAGGTAGGCCAGCGCCCGCACGAGGTTGTGCCGCTCGACGGTGCGCAGCAGCAGGAGGCGGCCGACCGGCACCATCATCGCGCCGCCCGCGCCCTGGACGATCCGGGCAGCGACGAAGCCTGGCAGCGAGCTCGACAGGCCGCACAGGATCGAGCCGCAGGTGAACACGACGATCGCCGCGCGAAACACGATCCGCGTGCCGAACCGGTCGGCCATCCAGCCGGACGCCGGAATCAGCACCGCCAGGGCGATCAGGTAGGAGGTGAGCGCCAGCTTGAGCGCGATCGGGCTCTCGTTGAGGTCGCGCGCAATCGCCGGCAGCGAGGTCGAAATGACCGTGCCGTCGAGATTCTCCATGAGGAGGGCGCAGGCGACGATGAGGGCGGTGAGGGCGTAGCGGGGCAAGCAGGATCGGTGTTGGAGGGGCTGACCGGGAGGTGCGCCTTCGACGCCGCGAGTGCAAGTCGAGATCGCGTGAACCCTGCCGGACGATGCCGGAGCGGCGTGTCGGGCGGCCATCGGGCGACAGCCAAATGCGGGTCGGTTTGTCTCTCCAAACTAGTAATAATCAAGACCAAAAGGCGATGGCTTGCGTGGGTTCAAAGGATGGATCGTCCTATGGGCTCTTCTCCCTCAGAAAGGCGCACCCATCGAAGGATGACAGCCATGGGCCCGGGCGCAGGATGCGCTTGAGTTTGTCGAGAAGCCTAGTCGGACGGCTGCCGGCCGAGCTGTGGGAGGGTTGCGCGCATGGCTTCTATATGCGTCTAGAGCTTGCCGGTCTTCCGATCCCGCGGTGGCTGGCACCCGTGACGGCGACGCCGCGCCCCTTCCAGGTCATGGTCGCCTGAGCCATCCGGAAGCGGTGTCCGCACCGCGACCGTTTGGACGAGGTCCGCTTGGCCGAAGGTTCCCTCACGATCTTCTACTGGTGCCAGGAGACCGCCCAGCGACCATTCGAGACCGGTATCGAGCGCGTGGTGCGAGGGCTCGCGCGCACGCTCTCGCAATGTGGCGCCGAGGTCGTGCCGGTCGGCTGGGATGCGCGATCGCGGCAGGTCGTCTCGCTTCCGACGAAGCATGAGCCCGAGGGCCAGCCGCTCGACACGATCGTTTGGAACCAAGCGATCTTCCTCGTGCCTGAGATCGCCTGGTCGCTCATCGGTGCCGGCCTCGATCCTGTGCTGCTCGGGCGTGCCTACGGCTTCTATACCGTCAGCTTCGTTCACGATCTCATCCCGATGAAGCGTGCCGCCGACTATCCGCCGGAGGCGGTGGTGACCTACCGCCGCTATTTTCGGCAGCTTGCGCGAGCCGACCTCGTGCTGACGACGACAAGCCATGTCGCCGCAGACCTGCGCGATTTCCTCGCCGCCGAAGGCCTTCCCGCCCCGCCCGTCGAGATCGTGCCTCTGCCCGCGGAGATGGCGTCGGCTCCACGCCGCCGCGATCCGCCACCGCGGCGCGATCCCGGAGATCCGCTCACGCTCGTCACCTTTTCGTCCTGGGAGCCGCGCAAAAACATCGCACGCCTCCTGAGAGCCTTGGGTCGCGCCTGCGCAGACGGGCACGCCATCTCGCTCGACCTCGTCGGACGCCGCGCCGGATTTTGCACCCACGACAAAACGGTGCTGTCGCTCGCCGCGACGCTTCCGATGGTCCGGGTGCGCGGCACCATCGCCGACGCCGACCTCGTCGCGCTCTACGCCGGCTGTCACGCCAGCATCTACCCGTCGCTGGAAGAGGGTTTTGGGCTGCCGATCCTCGAGAGCCTCTGGCTCGGCCGTCCCTGCCTTTGCCATGACGGCTCGTCCATGGCCGAGATTGCGCCGGGCGGCGGGACCGCGCTCCTCGACATGTCGGACGAGGACGCCATCGTCGCTGCACTGACACGTCTGACGCTGGAGCCCCGGTGGATCGACCAGCTGGTCGCGGACGCCATCGACCGGCCCCTGCGCACGTGGACCGACTTTGCCGAAGATCTGCTCGGTCGGGTCGCGCATAGGGGATCCCGGATGGAGCGATAGGTTTTCGATGCCATGGACGCTGAAGGATTTGCCGTGGCACGCGGGCCAGCGTCACGTGGGTGGACGCTGATGCGGCAGCCGGCTTCCAAGGCGCTTGATCGGAGGGGGCGATCTGCGTATGAGAGCGGGCCGCGAGCAAGCCTGCAGAGCCTTCTGCAAGCCCTGCTGGCATACGGCTCCAGCCGATGACGATTTCCCGAACATCGTCGGACGCTCACCGGCCAAGCTCTGCTTGGGGGATAGTTCAACGGTAGAACAGCGGACTCTGACTCCGTTAATCTTGGTTCGAATCCAGGTCCCCCAGCCATTCGGCGGCTAAGCCTCCCGCCCCATTTCTCTACCTAGGCTACGTTGCCTGTCTCTGCCGAAGGCTTGACCAGCTCCGCATTCCAAATAATCATGTTGCACTGCAAACGGCTTTATTTCGTGCGACCGATCTACTGCAGTGCAAAAAGAGCACGCTTAGCGCCGATTGAGCCTGCATGTCGTATGTATTCAAAATACCGTCGTAATTGTACAAGCCGGCCCGCGCCGCTCGACTAAACAGGATGGATTGTCCTCGTCTCGCACAATAAGCGGGAGGTCTGATGGGTCGTTTCCGCTTCGTTTGCAAGGCGACGTTCGTGCGGTGGCGCGGGTCGAGCGGATGCGACAAGGGCCTCCTAGGCGCCCTTCTCCTCGGCGGGGCTTTTGCCGTCACGGCCGATGTGCAGAGCGCCTTCGCGCAGACAGCGCTCGGCGTCGACTCGTCGAGCCAAGGTCAGTCGACCAACGACGCCAACTCGCCGTCGAGCCAGATCGAGAACCAGCCGCTGCCGACGACGGGCAGGGCGCCGCTGTTCCCGCCGATCCCCACCTTCGTCATCGGCGACGGCACGCTGACTGTCGGCGGCCTTCTGCGCTTTCGCTACGATGCGCGCTTCAACGAAGTGAACGCCTACGGCAATCCCCGCACGACAAACCATTTCTCCTACGATACCGCCGGCCCGAAGATCGCCTACGATTCGACCACCTTCTTCGGCTCGATGCAGTATCGCTTCTACGGCGGCAGCTTCATCTACAGCGGCAACAGCGGCTACAAGGACTATCCCGGCGAGGTCAGCTTTCCGATGTGGGGCTACATCGGCTACAAGCTGACGCCGCACGACTCGCTCACCGGCGGCCTCAACCAGGCGCCGTTTGGTCTCGTGCCATATTACGGATCGAGCTTCATCGAATCGCTCGCCTTCACGATGGGGATCGAGGAGGTCTACGCGCCGGGCATCAAGTACTCGCACGACGAGGAGCGGTACGACTTTCAGCTCGCCTTCTACCCCACCGCCAATCCCAACGGTTTCGGCGTCAGCAGGGACAGCGCCCGCTACTCGACGGCGATCGTCTCCGCGGACACGGCGACGCCCAACGGATCGAGCAATGCCGAGCGCAACATAATCGTCGGGCGCGCCGAGTATTACTTCGTGAAGAACGCCAAGATGTCGCTCGTGGCGGGCGCCGACGTCTGGCACTCGACGGTCGCCAACTTCAACACCGGCCTCGATGGTTTCAAGCAGAACGAAGGCGCCCACCTCGATGCGACCTATGGCCCGTGGGACCTGCGCGTCGTCGTCGTGCGCCAGGACATCTACGCGAAGAACCCGATCAGCAACGACTTCATCAGCATCGGCGGCTTTGATTCATCCTACAACATGGCGACGCACGGCAACGTGCTGACCACCGAGCTCAACTACAAGCTGCCGGGCGGCATCGGGCCCTTCAACGTGATGCCCTACGTCGACTACGACGCCTACTACAAGGACAATCCCGCCTTCCGCGACACGCAGCGCTACATCCTCGGCGCGGCCTGGACCTACAAGCGCGATCCGAAGCTCTTGATCTATACCGAAGGCATTTTCGGCAAGAACGATCCGTATGTCGGCGCCGGCGAGTTCGAGAGCGGGCTCGCGCAGGGCGGCGACAACAAGTGGCGCAGCGAAGTGATCGTGAACATCGGCTATTACTTCTAGCCGTCATCGAAATTCGTCCGACCAGCAAAGGGGTACGCCATGCCGATTCTGACGGTCGATGAACCTACCAAGGAGTGGACGGTCTCGGAGTGCATCGTCACCGAGCCCGCCGTCATCCGGCGCGCCATCGCCGCCGCGTCGATCGGCAACATCACGGAGTGGTACGATTTCGGCGTCTACGCCTATTTCGAGCCGACGCTGCAAAAGGTCTTCTTCGCCAACCTGTCGCACACGATGGGCGAGATCGCGACCTTCGGGCTCTTCGCGGTCGCCTTCCTGATCCGCCCGATCGGCGGCATGTTCTTCGGCCCGCTCGCCGACCGTGTCGGCCGCAACAAGGTTTTGGCCGCCACCATGATCATGATGGCCGCCGGCACGTTCGCCATCGGCTGCATCCCGAGCGAGAGCTCGATCGGCATCCTGTCGCCGCTGCTGCTGCTGCTGGCGCGGCTGATCCAGGGCTTTTCCACCGGCGGCGAGTACGGCAACGCGATGACCTTCATCGCCGAATACGCGCCCGATCGGCGCCGCGGCTTCCTCGGCAGCTGGCTCGAGTTCGGCACCTTCACCGGCTACCTGCTCGGCGCGATCGTCGTCACCGTCGCCGACACCACGCTGACCGAGAGCCAGCTGCTCACCTGGGGCTGGCGCATCCCGTTCTTCATGGCGCTGCCGCTCGGCCTCGTCGGCGTCTACCTGCGCACGCAGCTCGCCGAGACGCCGGCCTTCGCGGCGCTCGAGGAGGAAGCCGAGGCGCGCGACAAGGAGATGCGCGCCGGCCAGACGTTCAAGGACATCCTCGTGCTGTGGCCTTACCTGCTCGTCTGCATGGGCCTCGTGCTCGCCTGGAACGTCACCAACTACATGTTGACGGCCTACATGCCGACCTATGTCACGCAGACGGTGCCGACGATGCAGAAGGCCGGCGGCATCTCGTCGACCTCCTCGCAGGTCCTGCAGATCAGTGTGATGGCGATCGCTCTGCTCACCATCCCCTTCATCGGCAGGTTCTCCGATCGCTTCGGCCGCAAGCCGTTCGGGTGGATCGGCTCGATCGGCCTCATCGTCCTGGCGCTGCCGATGATCGCCCTCATCCGCATGCCGAACGAGGCGGCCGTGTTCCTCGGCCTCATGATGATGGGCGGCCTCCTGATCTGCTTCTCGGCGACGATGCCGTCGACGCTGCCGTCCCTGTTCCCGACAAACCTGCGCGCCGGCGGCCTGTCGATCGCCTTCAACGTGTCCGTCTCGCTGTTTTGCGGCACCACCTCGTTCATCGTCGGCTCGCTCGTTGCGGCCACCGGCGACCTCAACTGGCCGGCCTACTACCTGATGTTCGCCGGCGTCATCGGCGCCATCTCGATCTATATCATCCGCGAGCCGAACGGCCTGAGGATGTGGGGCTCCCCGCCCGCCGCCGCGACGCACGAGGAAGCGCACGAGCTCGTCCGCCACTACAACGCCGGCGGGGGCGGCGGCATCGCGCCGCTGAGCGCAGCGCCTGCCGAGTAGTTTGCGGAGTGCCTAGGCGGCCGTCGACGGGCGCCGTTATTCGCCGATCTCGCTGACGTGCGCGGCGACGACCTTCCAGCCATCGGCGAAACGGACCCAGGTCTGGCTTTGGCGGCCGGTGTGTCCCGGCCTGTGGGAGCGGGCGAAAAGCGTCATTGCCGTCGCCAGGTCGCGCCCGTAGGTCGTGATCACGGTCCGCGACAGGTCACGTGCAAGTCCTTGCGGGGAACGGCTCCGGCGGAAGGCCCGGATCGCGTCCATCCCATAGAGGTTTTCGTTGGCACCATAACGGATGGTCCGCGGATCGTCCCAGAACAGCGCCTCCAGCGTCGCCACGTCGTTCGAGATCAAAGCGTTCTCGTAGGCAGCGAAAACGGCCTCCACCTCGGCCTTCACGTCGGGCAGGTCGATCTCCATCACAGCGCGGCCATCTTCGCGGTCGCGACGGACGAGGCCTCCAGCGCCCGCGCGACGCGCAACGCGTCGGCCTCGCGCCACGGCGCGGCGATGACTTGCACGCCGAGCGGCAGGCCGGCGTCGATCCAGATGGGGACGGCCGCGACGGGGAGACCGATGAAGGAGAACGGCTGGGTGAACAGGCCGATGTTGGGGCGCGCGGGGACCGCCACGCCGTCGATCGTGATCGTGGCCTGGCCGATGCGCGGCGCGCGGCACGGCGTCGACGGCGCGAGGATGATGTCGACCTCCTTGTAGAGCGCGCGGACGCGGTCGCGGAACACGCGCCTGAACTTTTGCGCCCGCTCCACCCAGCCCGCCGGGATCGCCGCGCCGGCGAGCAGTCGGTCGCGCACGGCGGGATCGAAATCGTCTCCGCGCGTCTGCAGCCGCTCGCGATGCAGCGCAGCCCCTTCGGCCGCGGTGATCACATAGGCCGCAGCCCGGGCCTCGGCGGCCTGCGGGATCGTCACGTGCCGCGTCGCGCCGAGCGCCTCGGCCACCTTGCGGACAGCCGCCGCAGCGTCGGCGTCGGCGCCCCGCTCGAAATAGCCGTCGGCGACAGCGATGCGCAGCCCGGCGATCCCCTGATCCAGCGACGGCAGCGCCGGCTCGATCGGACGGTCCGCGAGATGCGGGTCGTCGGGATCCGGGCCCTGCATCGCGTCGTAGGCCAGCGCGAGATCGCCGACGCTCGCGGCAATCGGGCCGAGATGATCGAGGCTGCCGACGAAGGGGAAGCTGCCGGCGCGGCTGAGGCGGCCGTAGGTCGGCTTCAGGCCAAAGGTGCCGCAGAAGGCCGAGGGCACGCGGATCGAGCCGTTGGTGTCGGAGCCGAGCGCCAGCGGCACCAGCCCGGCCGCGACCGCCGCGCCCGATCCGCCCGACGAGCCGCCGGTCATGTGCTCGAGCGCGTGCGGATTGCGCGACGGTCCGTCGTGGCAGTTCTCGCCGGTGAAATCGTAGGCGTACTCGCCCATGTTGAGGCCGCCGACGAGCACTGCGCCTGCCGCCTCGAGCCGTCGCACGAGCGCTCCGTCCCGCGTTGCGGGCGCGCGCTCCCGGTTGATCTTCGAGCCGGCACGGGTCGGCAGGCCGGCAATGTCGATGAGGTTCTTCACGGCGAACGGCACGCCGGCGAGCGGGCCGATATCCTCTCCTGCCGCGAGCCGCGCGTCGAGCGCCGCCGCCCGTGCGCGCGCACGGCTTGCCGTGACATCGGTGAAGGCGCCGACGCGCGGATCGACCCGCGCGATGCGCGCCAGCGTCGCCTCGACGATCGCGCGGACGGAGGCGTCGCCGGCACGAACGGCGGCGGCGGTTGCCGCGGCCGTGCTCACGGCGTGAAGATCGGCGCCGCCTCGACCTCGTCGTCGAGCGGCACGGCCAGGACGAGCTCGGCGGCCTTGGCGATGGCCTCAAAATGCGCGAGCACCGCGGCGCGCCAGGCCGGCGCATTCGGAAGACCCTGCAGCGCCAGCGCGGCGTCGAGGTAGATCTCGGTTGGCGTCATGCGGGCTCGCTCGCTCCGTGCTCGACCGGCGCGGCCGCCGGCTCGCGCACGGTGCCCAATTTGGCGATTGCCATCAACAGGGCCGAGACGAGGAGGTAGCTCACCGCGACCGTCGGCGTCTTGCCGATGCCGATCGCCTCCGCGTGGATCAGGCCGAAGAAGGTGAGCACCGCGCCGGCCAGCGCGAAGGCCGCGGCCTTCTCGAAGGCGTGCTCGATGATGAAGACGGCGACCGAGCCGAGGATGATGCCGGCCAGCGTCGCGCCGCCGCCCATCGTGACGAGGCCGTCGTACAGCACGCCCTTGGTCGCGAGCTTGGCGGCGCCGATCGCCGCGACGCTGGTGCCGGCAGCGCCGAGCGCGCCTTCGATCATCGTGCGGCCCCAGTTGGCGATCTGCGGGATCATCGCCAGGATGATCGCCGGCGCGTGGCTGTGCGGCGTCTCCTGGAACGCCTGCGAGCCGATCAGCATGCCGATGTAGAGGAGGATCGGCAGGATCGCGACGACGGGGATCAGCGCCGTCATGAAGGCGACGATGCCGAGCAGGCACATCACCAGCACGAACACGCCGGTGGCGGCCGAGTAGCCGATGCGCCCGCCCATGGCCTTCCAGCCGGGGTGGCCGATGTAGACGGCGTTGATGAACGGGTTGCCCATGCAGCAGCCGATCAGGCTGATGATGCCGTCGGCCGTCAGCACCCGCGTCGTCGGGAAGGAATCGCCGGCCGCCGCGGCGCTCTCGACGTTGTCCATCGCCTCGACGAGATCGTAGATGCCGAACGGGATCGCGGTGACGAGGATCACGCCGAGGAACTGGAAGCCCGAGAAGACATGGCCGATCGCCGGGATCGGCACCGAGAAGCCGATGCGCGACAGCGACCCGGAGAGGCCTGCCAGCGTCAGGCCGCCGTAGCCGAGCCCGAACAGGTTGGATCCCCAGGCCAGCACGGTCCCCAGAGCGATGGCGACGAGCCCGCCCGGCACGCCCCCGAAATAGCGCACGCCGCCGAGCCAGCTGCCGAGGATGATCGCAAAGCAGGTCAGCCCGATCACCGGCGTCATGAACATCTGCAGCGACGGGCTCATCGAGATGAAGGTGATCGAGATACCGGCGAGCGAGCCGAGCAGCGCCGCGCGCGGCGTGATGCGGCGGATGATCGGCGCGATGAAGCCACCCGCCATCAGCACGAAGCTCTGCACGAAGACCCAGGTGAGGCCGGCCTCCCAGGCCTTGATCGGATCGCCCGTCCTGCCGAGGATCGGCAGCATCACGACGAACACCACGACGAACATGTGCGGCACACTGATGCCCGACGGCAGAGCGCAGACGTCGTCGCGCCCGGTGGTTTGGGCCAGGCGGTAGGCGAGGAAGGCGTAGTACACCGTCGAGAGGCACAGCATCAGGCCGGTCGCCGGCAGGATGCGGCTGAAGACGATGTCGTCGGGCATCTTGAGCACGAAGCGCAGCAGGCCCGTGAGGACGAGCAGGTTGACGAGGATGTTCGTGCCGAAGCCGAAGAAGGCGTTCCAGTCGCCGGGAACCCAGAGCTTCGGCCGGCTGTCGGCGGCTGCCGTCGTCATCGTCGTCTCCGAGGCTGGATGGGGCTCCATCACGCCGTTGCGCCTTCCAGCGCCGCGATGACCCTTTCGGAGGGCGCAACCCAGCCGAAGATGCCGCCTTGCGCGACGATCATGTTGAGGGCGGCCTCGTGGAACTCGGGGAAATAGGAGCCGCAGCAGTCCGACACGACGAGGCATTCGTAGCCGCGGTCGTTGGCTTCCCGCACGGTGGTGTTGACGCAAACCTCGGTCGTCACCCCGGTGACGACGAGCTGCGTGATGCCGCGATGCTGGAGGATCGCCTGCAGGTCGGTGGCGAAGAATGCGCCCTTGCCGGGCTTGTCGATCACAGGCTCGCCGGGTGCCGGCTTCAGCTCGGCGATGATGTCGTGGCCGGGCTCGCCGCGGATGAGGATGCGCCCCATCGGCCCCTCGTCGCCGATCGAGATCTTGCCGCGGCCGCGGACCTTCTTCGCCGGCGGCAGGTCGGCGAGGTCGCTGCGATGCCCCTCGCGCGTATGGATCGCGAAGAGGCCGGCCGCGCGCCAGGCCGCGAGCAGACGCCGGTTCGGCTCGATGGCTTCGCGCAGCCGCTCGACGTCGTTGCCGAGCATGGCCCCGAAGCCGCCCGGCTCGATAAAATCGCGCTGCATGTCGATGACGAGAAGCGCCGCTCGCTCCGGGTCGAGCGTGAAAGGATAGGGCTCGGCGTCGATCGACAGGGTGGTCACGGGGAAAGGACCGCGCCTGGTCCCGGCCGTAGTGCGTGCCCGCTACTGGGGCAGCCCCCAAAAATCACGCCGAGCATAGCCTGCCTCTCGATCGCAGTGCGGCACTGTCGGAGCTGCAGGCACATAGAATGCCAAGCGCGACGGGAGCCTCGAAGCTCTTTGCGCCGCCATGGTCCAAGGCCGCATTGGGGCGGCAGTTGTCCGAGAAGCTTGCGCCGCCGCGTCTACGGGGCGTCGCGCACGATCACGTGCGGGCGTCCTTCGGCCATCTCGCCGATGATGGCGGCCTGCGCATGGCCGGCGGCGCGGCAGCGCCCGACAACGTCCTCGGCGCGGTCGGCGCGGACCGCGACCAGCAGGCCGCCGGATGTCTGAGGGTCGCACAGGAGGCCGCGACGCCAGTCCGGCAGGTCGCTCGTGAGGCTCACGTCGGCGCCGTAGCTGGTCCAGTTGCGGGCGGCCGCACCGGTCGCAAAGCCGGCTTCGGCAAGGCGCGCGGCACCGGGCAGCACCGGGACCGCCCGCGCGTCGAGGTGGCCCTCGAGCCCCGAGCCGCGGCACATCTCGAGCAGATGCCCGAGCAGGCCGAAGCCTGTGACGTCGGTCACTGCGTGCACCGCCTCCAGATCCGCCAGCTCGATGCCGATGGAATTGAGCGTCGTCGTCGAGGCGATCATCGTCGCGTAGTCCTCAGGCGACAGCTCGCCTTTCTTGATCGCCGCGGAAAAAATGCCGATGCCGATCCCCTTGGTCAGCACGAGCGCGTCGCCGGGCCTCGCGCCGCCGTTCTTCAGGACCTTGTCCGGGTGCACGAGGCCGACGGCGACAAGGCCGTAGATCGGCTCCGGCGTATCGATCGAGTGACCGCCCACGATCGTGATGCCGGCCTTCTGGCAGGCCGAGGCACCGCCGGCGAGGATGTCCTGCACGGTCTCGATCGGGATCGTCGCCACCGGCATGCCCACAACCGCCAGAGCAAACAGCGGGCGTCCACCCATGGCGTAGACGTCGGAGAGCGCGTTCGTTGCGGCGATGCGGCCGAAATCATGCGGATCGTCGACGATGGGGGTGAAGAAGTCGGTCGTCGCGATGATCGCCTGGCTGTCGTTGAGGCGATAGACGGCCGCATCGTCGGACGTCTCGGTGCCGACCAGAAGGTCGCTGGACGGCATCGGCAGCGGCATCTTCTTCAAGATGTCCTGCAGGACGGCTGGGGCCAGCTTGCAGCCACAGCCGCCGCCGTGAGCCATGGACGTCAGTCGCACGTGGGATGTCTCGTTCATCGACTTTGCGCTTTCAAAGTATGCCATCTTCAGTCCCGCGAGCTGGGCCAGGAAGGCCTCTTCCTCCTCCAGTGTCCGCAGGTCGAGCAGGAAGGCGCCGTCGCTCACGCGGCCGATGACCGGCGTCGGCAGTGCGCGGAACCGGGCGGCGATCTCCTTCAGCCAGCGACCGTCGCCCTTGCCGGATCGCGCCGGTCTCAGGGCCAGCGCGGCCGACGGCAACGTCTCGACGGGCAGGGCACCGCTGCCGATCTGGCTCGCGCAGGCCTCGACCGCCACCGTTCCCGACTCGCCGAGCGCCAGGGCGAGCGCGGGGAGCAGGCGGTGCGCCTGCGCTTCGATGTCCTCGCGCCGGCGCGTCAGCAGCCGCAAGGTCGGCAGGCGCTCTGCGAGCCGATCCGGGTCCAGGTAGAGGCGCAGCACGATCTCCATCGCCGCGAACACCTCCTTGCCGACGCGAAGGGCCCGCTTCAGCGGATGCTTGCGGACCTTCGCGATGAGATCCCGCCGCCCGGCGATGAGCCCGCACTGCATGCCGCCGAGCAGCTTGTCCCCGGAGAAGGTGACAACGTCGGCGTGGCGCACCGCCTCCATCACGGTCGGCTCCGGCGGCAGGCCGTAGGCGGCGAAGTCGATGAGGTTGCCCGACCCGAGGTCCTCGAGCATCAGCACGCCGCGCTCGCGGCACAGCGCGCCGAGCTCCGCGTCCGCGACGGCGGCCGTGAAGCCGCGGATCTCGTAATTCGACTGATGGACCTTCATCGCGGCCGCCGTCTCGGCGCCGATGGCGTCGGCGTAATCGCGAAGATGCGTGCGGTTCGTGGTCCCGACTTCCCTCATCCGGCAGCCGGCGCGCGCCATCACGTCGGGAATGCGGAAGGCGCCGCCGATCTCGACGAGCTCGCCGCGCGAGATCACGACCTCCTTGTCCGTCGCGAGGGCCGCGAGGACGAGCAGGACGGCCGCCGCGTTGTTGTTGACGATCGTCGCCGCCTGGGCGCCCGTGAGCCGGCAGATGAGCGCCTCGAGATGGTCGTCGCGCTCGCCGCGGCTTCCCTCATTGAGGTCGAACTCGAGATTGCTGGCGCCCGTCAGCACCTCCGCCACAGCTGCGGCCGCCTCGGGCGGCAGCCATGCCCGGCCGAGGTTGGTGTGCAGCACGGTGCCGGTGAGATTGAAGACGCGACGAAGCGACGGCGCGAAGAGCTGCGCCAGCGCCGCCTCGACCTTGGCGACAAGCTCGACCTCGGGGGGAACGGCCTTTCCGGAGACCCGCTCGGCAGCGAGCGTGTTGCGGATCGCCGCGACGGTCTGCGTGCGCCCGTACGTGTCGATCAGCTCCCGCGTCCGCGGCTGGCCCAGCAGGCGGTCGACCGAGGGCAGGCGGCGGGCGGGGATCGCGGGCGTCTCGATGTTCACCGGGCACCGAAGCAGGCTGTGGCGGAAGAGAGTGGGAGTCGAACCCACCAAAGGCCGCCGTGCGGCCCCTCCCGGATTTGAAGTCCGGACGCCCCACCGGGGAACGCATCTCCTCCTCGAGCCACGTAGCAAACCCCAGCGGGCCCACCTCCGCAACCCTCTCTGAGGGTCACGATCGGACACGCTGTATCTGCATGGGAACAGCGCTTGGGATGCGGCGTCTCCCGGAGCTGAAATCAACGGCAGTCGCCGATGCGATTTTGCGCCGCACTTGCTGTTTTTTACCTTTTTATACCGGGCGGTTCGTGCACTATCGACGCAGTCGGGTTTGCATCTGGGATATGCCCATGAACGTTATCTCGAGACGCGGCTTCCTCGGCGGCGCGGCCGCCGGCGTTGCCGTCACGACGCTTGGGGCCTTCGGCTTCGCCGGATCGGAGGAGGCGCTCGCCGCCTCGGTGCGCCCCTTCAAGCTCTCCCGCACGACCGAGACGCGCAACACTTGCCCGTACTGCTCGGTGGCCTGCGGCATCCTCGTCTACAGCCTCGGCGACCACTCGAAGAACGCCAAGGCGTCGGTGCTGCACATCGAGGGCGATCCCGACCATCCGGTGAATCGCGGCACGCTCTGCCCGAAGGGCGCCGGCCTGCTCGACTTCGTGCATGCCGAGACGCGCACGAAATACCCGATGATTCGCAAGCCCGGCTCCGACAAGCTCGAGCGGGTCTCCTGGGATCACGCACTCGACCGGATCGCGCGGCTGCTCAAGGACGACCGCGACAAGAACTTCATCCAGAAGGCGCCCAACGGAACGACCGTCAACCGCTGGGTCAGCACCGGCATGCTGGCCGCCTCCGCCTCGACCAACGAGACCGGCTACATCACTTACAAGTGGGCCCGCAACATGGGCATGCTTGTCTTGGACAACCAAGCCCGCGTCTGACACGGACCGTCGGTAGCCAGTCTGGCTCCTTCGTTCGGTCGAGGCGCGATGACCAACACCTGGATGGACATCAAGAACTCCGACTTGATCGTCATCATGGGTGGCAATGCGGCCGAGGCGCATCCCTGCGGCTTCAAGTGGGTGATCGAGGCCAAGGCGCATCGCGGCGCCAAGCTCGTCGTGATCGACCCGCGCTTCACGCGCTCGGCGTCGGTGGCCGACTTCTATTGCCCGATCCGTCAGGGCACGGACGTCGCGTTCCTCTCGGGCGTGATCAAGTACCTGCTCGACAACGACAAGATCCAGCACGAGTACGTAAAGCACTTCACCAACGCCTCGATGCTCGTCAGCGAGGGCTACTCCTACTCGGATGGGCTGTTCTCCGGCTACGACGAGGAGAAGCGCGACTACGACAAGAAGACCTGGGACTACCAGATCGGCGAGGACGGCTTCGCGAAGGTCGACGAGACGCTGCAGGACCCGCGTTGCGTCATCAACGTGCTGAAGGAGCACGTGAAGGCCTACACGCCGGAAATGGTGTCGCGCATCACCGGCTCGCCGCAGGACAAGTTCGTCAAGATCTGCGAGATGATCGCGGCGACGTCGGCGCCCGACAAGGCGATGACCTCGCTCTACGCGCTCGGCTGGACGCAGCATTCCTACGGCGCGCAGAACATCCGCACGATGTGCCTCGTGCAGCTGCTGCTCGGCAACATCGGCGTGCGCGGTGGCGGGATGAACGCGTTGCGCGGGCATTCCAACATCCAGGGCCTGACCGACCTCGGCCTGCTCTCGAACACCATGCCGGGCTACATGTCGCTGCCCCTGGAGAAGGAAGCGACCTTCGAGCTCTACATGAAGTCGAAGCAGTTCAAGCCGACGCGGCCGAACCAGGTCTCGTACTGGCAGAACTATCCGAAGTTCTATGCCTCGCTGCAGAAGGCGATGTTCGGCGACAAGGCGACGCCTGAGAACAACTTCGCCTTCGACTGGCTGCCGAAGCTCGACACGTCCTACGACGTGCTGAAAGCCTTCGAGCTGATGAGCCAGGGCAAGATGACCGGCTACATCTGCCAGGGCTTCAACCCCCTGATGTCGATCCCGGACAAGAACAAGGTCCGCTCGTCGCTGTCGAAGCTGAAGTTCCTCATCACGATGGACCCGCTGGAGACGGAGACCGCGCGGTTCTGGGAGAACCACGGCGAGTTCAACGAGATCGACCCGGCGCAGGTGCAGACGGAGGTGATCCAGCTTCCGACCACCTGCTTCGCCGAGGACGAAGGCTCGCTGGCGAACTCCTCGCGCTGGCTGCAATGGCACGTGCCGGCGCAGGACCCGCCGTGGGAGACCAAGTCCGACATCGACATCCTCGCCGGCGTGTTCACCCGCATGCGGCGGCTGTACGAGAAGGAGGGCGGGGCGTTCCCCGACCCGATCCTCAACACCTACTGGCCCTACATGGACCAGGAGAGCCCGACGCCGGACGAGGTGGCGCGCGAGCTGAACGGCTACGCGCTCGCGCCCGTCAAGGACCCGGTCGACCCGAACAAGGTCATCGCGCCCGGCAAGCAGCTCGACAACTTCGGCCAGCTGCAGGCGGACGGCTCGACGCTGAGCGGCTGCTGGATCTACACCGGCTGCTACACCGAGCAGGGCAACATCATGGCGCGGCGGGACACGTCCGACCCGTCCGCCGCCGGCATCGCGCCGAAGTGGGCGTTCGCCTGGCCGGCCAACCGCCGCATCCTCTACAATCGCGCTTCGGCGGATGTGAACGGCAAGCCGTGGGACGAGGAGCGCAAGCTCGTCGAATGGAACGGCAAGAAGTGGACGGGCTTCGACGTGCCGGACTTCGTGGCGACGTCCGCCCCGGAGAAAGGCGCCGGTCCCTTCATCCTAACCGAGGAAGGCCAGGGGCGGCTCTGGTGCCGGGCCCTGATGCGCGACGGGCCGTTCCCGGCCTACTACGAGCCGTTCGAGTCGCCGATCAAGAACGTCCTGGCGCCGAAGATCCGCGGCAACCCGGCCTCCCGCGTCTTCGCCGACGACTGGAAGCGCTTCGGCGATCCCAACGAGTTCCCCTACGCGGCGACGACGTATCGGCTCACCGAGCACTTCCACTATTGGACCAAGCACGCCAAGATCAACGCGATCCTGCAGCCGGAATTCTTCGTTGAGATTTCCGAGCAGCTCGCCGCCGAGAAGGGCGTCGCCAAGGGCGACTGGGTCCGCGTGTGGTCGAAGCGCGGCTCGGTCAAGGCGAAGGCCGTGGTGACGAAGCGCATCAAGCCGCTGTTGTGTGACGGCAAACAGGTCCATGTGGTCGGCGTCCCGATCCACTGGGGCTTCATCGGCTCGACGGTCGAGGGCTACGGCGCCAACACGCTGACGCCGTTCGTCGGCGACGCAAACACGAACACGCCCGAGTTCAAGGCGTTTCTCGTCAACATCGAGAAGACCACCGCGCCCGCGCTGGTCGTGAGCTAGGGAGGGACGGATGGCCGATTATCAATCCCTCGACATCCGCCGGCGCTCCGCCTCGACCGAGGTGTCGCCGACGGTTCGCGACGTGACCGAGGTGGCGAAGCTCATCGACGTCTCGAAGTGCATCGGCTGCAAGGCCTGCCAGGCCGCCTGCATGGAGTGGAACGACCTGCGCCAGCCGGTGCAGGTCAACCACGGCGTCTACGACAACCCGTCGGACCTTTCGCCGGCGGTGTGGACGCTGATGCGCTTCACCGAGTACGAGGACCCGGACGGCAATCTCGAGTGGCTGATCCGCAAGGACGGCTGCATGCATTGCTCGGATCCGGGCTGCCTGAAGGCCTGCCCGTCGCCCGGCGCCATCGTCCAGTACGAGAACGGCATCGTCGACTTCATCTCCGAGAACTGCATCGGCTGCACCTATTGCATCAAGGGCTGCCCTTTCAACATCCCGCGCATCAGCCAGGTCGACCACAAGGTCTACAAGTGCTCGCTCTGCGTCGACCGCGTCTCCGTCGGCCAGGCGCCGGCCTGCGCGAAGAGCTGCCCGACGGCGGCGATCACCTTCGGCACGAAGGCCGACATGATCTCGCTGGCGAACACCCGCATCACGGACCTGAAGTCCCGCGGCTTCGAGAATGCCGGGCTCTACGATCCGCCGGGCGTCGGCGGCACGCACGTGATGTACGTGCTGCATCACGCCGACAAGCCGAAGCTCTACGCCAACCTGCCGGAGAACCCGAAGATCTCGCCGATCGTCCAGCTCTGGAAGGGCAGCTTCAAGATCGTGGGCTTGGCGACCCTGGCCTTCGCCGCGGTCGGCAGCTTCTTCCATTACGTCGCCGCCGGGCCGGACGAGGTGGCCAAGCACGACGAGGATGACGCCTTCGATCTGTCGCACGGAAAGCAGCCGCCGCCGCGAGATCACTGATGAAGACCGACGCTGACATGCACCGCGACATCCACGACGTGCCGGAAGAGCACGTCGTCTACGTCGATCGCTACAACGCCACGCAGCGGATCAACCACTGGATCACCGCGGCGCTGTTCACGCTGCTGACGTTGAGCGGCCTGTCGCTGTTCCACCCGAGCCTGTTCTTTCTGACCAACCTGTTCGGCGGCGGCCAAAACACGCGCGCGATCCATCCCTGGTTCGGCGTCTTCCTGTTTGCGAGCTTCCTCATCCTGTTCGTCCGCTTCTTCAGCCTCAACCTCCCGAACAGGGACGATTGGAACTGGTCGCGGCGGATCGGGGACGTCGTCACCAACCGCCACGACCGGCTGCCCGAGCTCGGCAAGTACAATGCAGGCCAAAAGCTCGTCTTCTGGGGCCAGTCGGCGCTGATCACGGTGATGTTCGTGACCGGTCTCGTGATCTGGGATCAGTACTTCGGCACCTACACGGTCACCGACACCAAGCGGTATGCGCTGGCCGCGCACTCGCTGGCGGCGCTGGTCGCGATCCTCATCATCATCGTCCACATCTACGCCGGCATCTGGATCAAGGGGACCGGTCGCGCGATGATGCGTGGTACGGTTTCGGGCGGTTGGGCCTACCGGCACCATCGCAAGTGGTTCCGCAAGATCGCGGCGAGCGACGCGAAGCCTTCGCGCGGACCGGCAGAATAGGGATGACGCGGCCGCAGCGCCGCGTCCTGCGAGACAATGGCGACCATCGGCGGTATCGACCCGGCGTTCACGGGGCAGTCATCCGGCGGTGAGCCGCCCTATGTCAGGCCTGCCGATCCGGCGACCATCTTCTTCCATCGTGCGCGCCGCTTCGCGTCGCTCGCCACCGACCATCAGATCGGCGCCTATCTGACGTTCCTGTCGCATGTGGCGACTGCACAGGGCGAGGTCGCCGGCGCGGCGGCCCCCGTGATGCTTGCCCCGACCGTCTACGACGTGATCGCGCACGGCATGCCGCCATTGTCCCGCGATCTCGCCGCCGATCCGGGGGCGCTGACGATCCTCGACGCGCTGCTTGCCAAGCTCGCCGCGGCGCCGCTCGACGCAAGGCCGGCCGCCATCGTCGCGGCCCTCGTCGCCTCCGAGCCTGCGGAGCGCGCCCGCATGCTGGTGGCGGTCGGCGACGGCCTGTTCGAGATCGAGCGCCTCGGCGAGAGCGCGCTCGTCGCCGCCGCGCTCCAGGTCTGGTACGCGCAGCACGCCGCGCGTCTCGACGCCTCCAGGCTGCGCAACCTCGGCGAGACGATCTGCCCGTGTTGCGGCGGCCAGCCGGTCTCGAGCACCATCGTCATCTGGCCGGAGGCGCAGGGCAACCGATACCTCACCTGCGCGGTCTGCTGCGCGATGTGGAACCACGTGCGCGTCAAATGCACGGCGTGCGGCGCCACGAAAGGCATCTCTTATCGCCATATCGAAGGCAGCAGCGGCGACATCGGGGCGGAGGTCTGCGAGAGCTGCCAGGGCTATGCCAAGCACCTCAACCAGACCAAGAACGCCGCTCTCGATCCGATCGTCGACGACGTGGCGTCCTACGGCCTCGACATGCTGCTGCGCGAGGAAGGCTGGCGGCGCACCGGGCTCAACCCATTTCTCATCCTGACGTGATGAAGCCGCTGCTCGATCGCCTGTTCCGACGGTCCGCCGACACGCCAGCCGCGATGGAGCGAGCGCGCGTGCTCGCCGAGGCGGGTGACTACGCGGGCGCGCTGGCGATCTGGGGCCCGCTCGCGCAGGCCGGCCTCGCCCGGGCGCAGAACAACGTCGGCGGCTGCTTCGCCCACGGGCACGGCGTCGCCGCCGATCCCGCGCTCGCCGTGCGCTGGCTGACCCTCGCCGCCGAAGCCGGCGATCCGCTCGGCCAGCGCAACCTCGGCAGCCTGTATTTCGAGGGACGCGGCGTCGAGCGCGACTATGCGGCGGCGGCCCGTTGGTTTCGCGCCGCCGCCGAGCGGGACGACGGCGAGGCGCAGGACATGCTGAGCTGGATGCTGCTCGACGGCGAAATGCTCGAGCAGGAGCCGGTCGAGGCGCGCCGCTGGGCCGAGGCCGCGGCGGCCAAGGGATATGCCGGCGCGGCGACGCGGCTCGGCACGATCCTCTACAACGCGATGGGCTGCGAGCGCGATGCGCCATCCGCCGTCGCTTGGTGGCACCGGGCCACGGCGGCGGGCGATGGCGATGGCGCCGCGCTGCTCGGCGCCGCCTACCATCTCGGCCAGGGCGTCGCCGCGAGCCAGGACGAGGCGTTCCGCTACCTCACCTTGGCGACGCGGCGCGGCAGCCTGCTCGCCGCGCGCTTCCTGCCGAGCGTCCGTTCGCGACTGCCGGAGCAGACGATCCACGCGATCGAGCAGCAAGTCGGCGAGGCGGCGGCGGCAAAAGCATGATCGTCGGGACGGCGGGCCACGTCGACCACGGCAAGACCGCACTCGTCCGCGCGCTGACCGGCGTCGACACGGATCGCCTGAAGGAGGAGAAGGCGCGCGGCATCACGATCGACCTCGGGTTCGCCTATGTGCCGGGGCCGGACGAGGAGCCGATCGGCTTCGTCGACGTGCCGGGCCACGAAAGCCTCGTGCGGACCATGGTCGCGGGCGCCGCCGGCATCGACGTCGCGCTGCTCGTCGTCGCCGCCGACGAGGGGGTGATGCCGCAGACGCGCGAGCACCTCGAGATCCTCGCCCTGGTGGGGATCGAACGCGGCCTGGTGGTCGTGACCAAGAGCGATCGTCTCGCCGAGGCGGACCGGGCGGAGCGCGCGCGCGCGACATCGCGCGAGGCCTCGGCATCGGTGCCTTCACGAAGCAGCCGCCTCTGTTCGTTTCCGCCCGCACAGGCGAGGGCATTGATCGTCTGCGCGCGCGTGTGATGGACTTCGCGCACGAGACGCGATCGCGTTCTGCCGATCACGTGTTTCGCCTCGCCGTCGATCGCGCCTTCACGCTGAAGGGCGTCGGCACGGTGGTGGCCGGCACGGCGCTCTCCGGGCGGGTGCGTATCGACGACGAGCTGACCTTGTTGCCGGGCGGCGATCGTGCGCGCGTCCGTTCGCTTCACGTCCAGAACCAAGCCGCCCAGGAAGGCCGCGCCGGCGACCGGTGCGCGCTCGCGCTTGCCGGCATCGCGAGGGACGCCGTCGCGCGCGGCGCCTGGGTCTGCGCGGCGACCGCGCCGGTGCAGACGACGCGCTTCGATGCGACGATCCGGCTGCTGGCGAGCGAGCGTCGCGCGCTCGGCCAATGGGCCCCCGCGCATCTGCACGTCGGGGCGAGCGATGCGATGGCGCGCGTGACCATCCTGTCGGGGGATACGCTGCCACCCGGCGCGACCGGCTTCGCGCAGATCGTGCTCTCCTCGCCGCTCCCTCTGCGACACGGCGATCGCTTCGTCCTGCGCGACGCGAGCGCCCAGCGCACGATCGGCGGCGGCAAGGTCGTCGATCCGCGCGCGCCCCTCCGCAAGCGCCGAAGCCCGGAGCGCCTGCAGCGGCTCGTGGCGATGGAGATCGACGCCGCCGACCTAGCGCTGGGCCGCCTGCTCGAAGCCGCCCCCTTTGTCGAGGATCTGTCCGCCTTCGCCGCGGATCGCAGCCTGACGCGAGAGCAAGCCGCGGCGCTTGCCGACAGGCTTGATCTCGCGATCGAAGGCGACGGCGCGTTCGTGATGACGAAGGCGCACAGCCGGCACGTCGACGAGGCGATCCTCGGGCAGCTCGCCGCGCATCACGCCGCGCATCCCGAGTTGCCCGGTCTCGCCGGCGATCAGCTGAGGCGCAGCCTTGGGCCGGTGCCGCCCAAGCCCTTGTTCGCGGCCGTGCGCGCGCGGCTCCTCGCCGAGGGTCGGCTCGCGGTGCGCGGCCACTGGCTGCATCTGCCGTCGCATGTCGCGCAGCTTAGCGCCGAAGACCGGCGCATCGCCGACCTGATGATGCCGCTGATCGAGAAGGACCGCTTCCGGCCGCCGCGCGTGCGCGATATCGGCGCCCTCATCGGCTTCCACGAAACGCTGGTGCGGCGCGCCTGCAAAGCTCTGGCGCGCTCAGGCGCGCTGGTCGAGATCGCCCCGGATCATTTCTTCACGCAGGAGACCGTCCTGGAAATGGCAGGGATCGCGCAGGACCTGACTGGGCTGGCGGACGACGGCCTGTTTACCGCGGCGCAGTTTCGCGACCGCCTCGACAACGGCCGCAAGGTCGCGATCCTGATCCTCGAATATTTCGACCGCCGCGGCCTCACCCATCGCGCCGGCGACCTGCGTCGCGTCGTGAAGTCGCCGACGCTCGTCTTCGGAGATATCGTGGCGCCCGATGTCGATCCCGGACAGGTCCATGCCGACCGCCTTTGAACGTTGGCTGCTCGAGACCTTCACCCGCGAAGGTCCCTTCACGCTGTTCCTCGTGCTGTTCGAGGAGGCGCCGCACACCATCGTGCCGATCGCGTCGAGCTACCTGCACGTGATGGGCACGAAGCTCAGCTGGGACGAGCTGGCGACGCTACTCGGTGGCAGCGGCATGGACTGGCACAGCGTCGCCGTCTTCGCTGCCAAGGACGCGTCGGGCGGCCCGCTTCCTGACGCCGCGGCGCGACAGCGACTGGCGAGCCTGCAGCAAGCCGTCATCCGCGACCGCCTCACGGTCCACAAGGGCGAGCTGTTTGACCGGCAGGGCCGGCGCCTCGACCTGCAGGAGCTGCCGCCGCAGTGAAGCCGGGCGCCGTTGCGGTCAATGCTCCGGCGGATCGACCAGCGCGTTCGCGTCGTTCACGCCCGCACGGACGATCTTGTAGGACCCGACCATCTTGCCGGCGGCCTGGTAGCTGTCGCCCTCGTCGAGATTGGCGCTGTTGAAGTCGCGCGCGGTGCCGTTGATCCCGTCGTACTTTCCCGTGCCCGACTTGAAGGTCCAGGTCAGCGTGATCGCCTTGATCGGCTTCGGCCCGCTCGTCGTGTACTCGGCATAGAGCACGTCGCCGTCGCGATCCTTGAAGTTGCAATAGCCGTTAGAATTGATCGTCTGCTGCTTGCGGTCGGTGAAGCGGATGTTGATGCACCGGCCGGCCGTCAGATGCAGGAAGCCGTGGTTGGCATCGTTGACCGTGGTGACGAGGTAGCGGTTGACCGTCAGATCCATGCCGCCGCCGACATCGACCGGAGACGCAGGGGTCGACGTCGTGAAAGTGTATGTCAGCGAGAACTTGGCGCTCGTGGCAAAAGGCTCGTCGGCGTGAGCGCCGATAGAGGGGGCCAGGACCGCCATGAGCGCTACTGTGGGAACGACTTTAGTCGCACGCGAGATGATCTGTCGAACCATCTTCGGTGACCTCCCTGAGGCAATACACGCTAGTGTAGCACCTTCGCTCCGCCGTGGATATGCCGAGCGGCTGCAAGAAACTTGCTGCCACCTTGAGAAGCCCCGCTTCAGCGCGACGCGCTCTTGCTGATCGTCAGTCGAGATGATCTTTTCGGCGCGGAGATCTTCGAAGAACGAGGCGAACATGTCTTCCGTGTCGATGCATGCGTGGAAGCCGGCGCGTCGCGCCTTGATCGTGCTGCTGATGTTGTCGAAGCCGCTGTTGAAGATGAAGTCGCCGAACGGCCAGGAGACGAGGTCTTCGTAGCGGATCGGCTTCAGCCCGTACTTCGCCGTCATCCGCTTCCACAGCGGACCCTTGTCGGCCATGTAGGTCGTGAGCGGCGTCGGCACGGGCTCGGCAACGTCGAGATGGAAGCACCGGGCGATCTTCGGCCACATGTGCTGCCATCGGAAATAGTCGCCGTTGGTGATGTTGAAGATCTCGTTGCGCGCCGTGGGTTCGCGACCGGCCCAAGCGGTGGCCTCGGCGAGGATGTCGGCGGACGTCACCTGGTAGAGCGCCCGATAGGCGGCCTCGGTGCCTGGAAACCGCAGGGGCAGGCCGAGCTCGCGCGAGATGGCGGCGTAGACCGCGATGACCATCGTCAGGTTCATCGGGTTGCCGGTCGCGTAGCCGCAAACGGCCTCGGGACGCAGCGCCGTGAACGACCAGGATTTGCCGACGGCGCGCTCGCGGATCAGGTCCTCCTGGTCGTAGTAGAAATTGGGGGGCATCAAACGGGGATCGTCTTCGCGCGCCGGCGTCTTGAAGGGGCCGAGATCGGCGCCATAGGCCTTGCCGCCTTGGTAGAACGTGATGTGCTCGAGCCCAGGCGAGGTCGCCTCGACGACGTCGAGAAGGTTCCGCAAGATGGCAAAATTGACAGCGCTTTTCTCGGCGGCCGTCGGCTTCTCGATATAGGCGCCGAACACGATGTGGGTGACGTCGCCGATCGATCCGAGCTTTGCTTTCACGTCGTCCGGCTGCAGCAGATCGACGGAGATATGCTGGACACCGACCAAGTCGCCGCTGCGACGCGAGAGACCGTAAACAGTAGTCTCGGGCTCCGCCGCCAGACGCTGCGCGGCGGCGCGGCCGATGACGCCTTGCACACCTGCGACGATGACCTTGCGTTCTGTTGTCACGATCCTGCCTCCGCTTCGCGTGAAGCTCGTAAGGGGTCGCGCTTCATCCGACAAATGAGGAATTGGCCGGCACCATCTGCGGCCGACGCAGGTCGATGTCGTGCATGCTGTAACCGAGCGTCGGTGCGACGCGCCGGGCGAGCGGCTCCCATCGGCGGCGCTCGGCGACATAGCGGTCTATGCCGTCCATCTGCGCTGGGAGACCGGCGCGCGCCAGCGTCTCGACGGCCGCCGTGTAGCTCTGAGCGCTGTTGAGTGACGCGGCTTCGCTGGGCTCGTTCCCGAAGGTCGGGAAGCTTCGATCAAGCGTCTCCAGCAGCAGCACCGTGCACTGGTGCAGCGCCTCGACCGGCACGGAGCGGACGAGCGAACGGCAGCGCTGCTGATCGAGCGCGGTTCTGATCAGCGTCACCAGATCGAGAAGGACGAAGCCGAACCGCGACACCGCGTAAAGCGAGTTCTCGAAGCGGAAGTAGAACAGCAGCGGGTAGAAGTGGTGCGCCTCCTTGATCAAGGCGAGCGACCGCGCGAGGTTGCCAAGCTCGCTTACGGCATTGCTGCAATCGCCGTCAGGAGCAAGCCGCGCCAGCATTTCGGCCGCGTCGCCCGTGCCGCCGGTCATGAGGTGGATCGACAGCGCCAGCGCGTTGCGCTCGCGGAGCGTCGAATAGACCTGGACCAGGTAGCTGAGCACGAGCGACAGCACCGACGCGCCGATCAGCGAGTTGACGAGAAAATAGCTACGGGCACCGGCCGTGAAAGGTGCATATCCGCTGCTGCCGCCGACGATCGACAAACTATTGCCGCCGACGAGGAGGGCCGTGATGAAGTCGTTGGACGTGTCGCCGCTCGACGAGCGCACCGCGTGGCCGAGCTCCGGCTGGATGACGAGCGCGGCGCCGATGGAAAGCCCCACCGACCAGAAGCCGATCAGCGATACGACGATCGTCGGACCGGCGAACGACAATATCTTGCCGCGACGCCGATGCAGAAGCTTGGCGACGGCCGCAAATGAGGCCCACACGGCTTGCGCCCAGTACGGCGCGAGCAGCCCCACGCCGGCACGCGCGTAAAGCAGCGTGAGGAAGATGTCGGCGAGGAAGAGCAGGGTCAGCGCCGCCCCAGCGATTTGTTCGAGTGTCAAGGAACGGCCTCGCCACAGGGATGCTCGATCGCCGGGTCAGAGACCGTGTCGCACCGGATGTCTGCCGTGCCGAGCAGGATCAGAGCCTTCATGCCGAGTCTCCTCGGGGACGGGGAGATACCTAGCCACGGTCGCCGTCCCCTGGGATGCGGGCGATCCCTATGGAACACTCCGGTCGGAGAAGGGAGCTTCCGCTCGTCCTAGCGGTGGCATGGCCTCTCGCGACACAACGTCATGATCGGCTTGGCCGGACGACCCGCGTGACATTGCGTTATGAGCAAATCGCGTGAGGCTTGTCTCGAAGAACGCCAGCATCTTCCGCAAGACACCGTCGAGTTCGTCGTACGACTCGACCGGGGCAGCGTCGATCTGTGAGCCGCTTTGAGACATGATGATCTCGGGAAAGAGGAGGTTTGACTTCAATCGACCGCCGAAGATCCTGTGCCGAGGCACGAAGAGCCATCGGTCGCGACACAACGAGGCGATCGGCAGGCCGAAATCGAAGAAGCTCTTGATGAAGTCGGCGGTCAACGGATCGACGAAGACGGCGTCCGGATCGACGACGGTGCCGGGCAGAAACAAGGCATCGTAGGCCGGATGCGCATCGCAGACGTGTCGATCGACAGCCGTGTAGAAACCGAGGCTCGAGGGATGCCAGCTGCAGATCAGATCATCGCGCGTCGACGACACGACCGTCGTTGTAGCGCCGGCGTCCAGGAGGCGTGTCCGCGCTTCCAGGAAGCGACGCCGATTGAAGCCGTTGATCGCCAGGATCGCAACGTTGTAGCCAGATGACGTCTCGCACATCACATCCTCCAGAGTGATACCGGCCCTTGACGCCGCGCTTTGCGAGTACGGCGGCGATTGACTCTGAAGTTATCGAAGCATTACCGAGACGACATTGGGTGAGTGCCGTAGGATCATCCGGTAGATCCGGCGCAACTGACTTCTCAGACCTCCTTTCGCTTGCGGTTCGCATGGTCGCATTTCGGCATGCTGTGGAAGCCGCCGGCGATGGCGATCCGTATGGCCTCGGGCAAGCTGTCGGCATCGAGGCTTTGCATGACGTGGGCGCGATGCACCTCGATCGTCCGGGGGCTGAGGCCGAGCTGACGTCCGATCGTCTTGTTCGTCCCGCCCGCGAGAAGAAGCTCGAGCACCTCGCGCTCCCGTGCCGAAAGCTTCGACAGCTTCTCTCGGGCGTCATTGTCGGTGGGGCGCAGATCAGGGTCCGCGTCGAGCTTTTCGTTGGCGATCGCCGTCGCCGCCAGCAGCGCATCGGCGTCCCGGTCGGGCCCCAGGAAATCGACGGCGCCGGCCCGCATGACCCTGACCGCGACATTGACGTCGACGTCGCTGTCGGCAACGACGACCACGGGCATTTCGAGACCCAGGGCTTTCAAGGCCTGCGGCAGCAGCTGCCCGTTGATCTCGAGGGACCCGAGGCCGGCGATGATGCAGCTAGGGCCGAGAGTGGGCGCTAGTCTCACGAAGTCGCGTGCGGACGAGAAGTCATGCACGTTGTAGCCCCCCTGCTGGAGCGTTTCATGGATCGTCCGGCGGCATCCGCTGTCGGTCTCGACGAGGTAGACGAGCGTCGCGTCGTGCCGCGTCACGTCTTCGGCGATGCCGGCGATGCGATGGATCTCGCCGTTCTCGTCCTGCATGGGGAAGAAGCTGTTGCGGATCCAACGCATGCTCCGATCGGGGCGCAAAATCCGATACTCGCAGATCATGCACTCGACCTTGAGCGCGCCCTCGACCGCCGACTTCGTGGCATCGAGATCTTCCGGATAGACGGTATCGAGGCAGAGGCTGAACTGCGGGCGCTCGGGATCGATCGGCTTCTGCCAGATGCGTTCGAACGCAGGGCTGCGGTACTCGAACTCCATCCGATCGACGTTGAGGATCCAGAGCATGTTGGTGGAATTCTCGGCGAAATACCGAAACCTGCTCTCATTCGCGGCGAGTGCGTCCTGTGCGCTCTTGGCTTTCGTGACATCGAGCACGGCGCCGTAGAAGCAGACCGGCTTGCTGCTTTCGAAGACGGTGCGGCCGTAGGTGGACACCCACCGCTCGACGCCGTCGGTGATCCCGATCACCCGGTACTCGACGGAATAGACGCCGTCTCCGGCGGGGTCCAGGCAGTGGCTGACCGCTGCGTCGACCCTGCTCAGGTCGTCGGGATGGATCGCGTTCCGCCAGATTTGGGAGGTCACGTCGGCATCAGCGGGCAGGCCCCACATCGCCTTCAGTCGCGCGTCCCATTGCAGCTCGTCGGTCTGCGGGTCCCAGGTGTACGAGCTCAAGCCGACGAGCTCGGTCGCAGCTCTCAGCTGCGCTTCGCTCTGACGCAATGCGGCTTCGATGCGCTTTTGCTCGGAGATATCGATCGCGATGGTGGCGAGGCCCAGAAACGCACCGTTGTCATCGAAGTGCGAGTAGGTCCGCTGGATGGTCGGCACCCAGGCGTCGTCATTGTCGAAGCGTCGGAAACGGGTCTCGCCCTGCCAGCTTCCGTCCTTGAAGGTGCAGGGCAGGATCTCCTCGATGACCTTGGCGCGGTCCTCGTGGAAGACGAAGTCCGCGATGGCGATCGCGCTGATGTCCGTCTGGCAATCCAGCCGCAGCATCTTGCGGCCGGCCTCATTGACGAAAACCGTATTCGCGTCTCTGTCGGCGATGCCGATGAAGCAGGGCGAGTGGCGGATCATGGCATCGAAGCGCACCTGCTCGATATTGAACGGATCGGCAGGGAATTCTCGAGGTCGATCGGCTTCGCGCAGGAGGCTAGCCGACGTCTCGCTATGTCGTTCCATGTGCGCCTCCCAGCGGAAACCGCTTTCGATACAACGCGCCACAATTGATTAGCATAGGTGGCGCTAGGGGAGTGCGGTGAATCCCTTAGGGCAATCCCACGAGGCGAGAAAACTTAGACTTGACAATAAGGCGGCTCAGCTTGTGCCAAGGGGCGGCTTTACCCGACCCTGCCGTCCCAGCTGGAGGCAGGACGCTCTTCGCGGCGCGCCGGCAATCCGAGGGGGCCATGGCTAGTGCTGCAACACTAGCCTGTCCGCGGCCTAGGCCTGCCGCCTCGTTGAAAAGGAACGCGTATTCCTACACCTCCAGACAAGGAGCGTTGCTGTCGGGCGCTTCGAACACGTTTTGGAGCAAGCTATGTCCATACTCGCCTGGATCGTCCTGGGTCTGATTGCCGGTTTCGTCGCCAGCCAGATCGTCAACAAGAGCGGCGAAGGTCTCATCCTCGACATCGTGCTCGGTATCGTCGGCGCGTTCGTCGGCGGCTATCTGTTCACGCTCTTCGGTGCCGCGCCTGTCACCGGCCTCAACCTCTACAGCATGCTGGTCGCCATCGTCGGCGCCGTGGTGGTGCTGGTCGTTTATCACCTGATCATGGGCGGCCGCAGCCGCATCTGAGGAGACACCAAATGAAGTCCTTTTCTCTCCTCCTCGCCGCAGTCCTGGTGCTCGCGTCGGGTGCCGCCAGCGAGGCGGGCCGCCTCGGCTCGCATCGCGTTGGCGGCCACGGCCCGCACGGCAAGGGCTCGCACTATGTCGGCGGCCATAAGTCGACGGCGGTCGGGCGCTTCCTGCATCGGCACCTGTGAGCCACCGTCACCTGTGAGTCTTGGTCCGGGCTGCGTTCCGACGCGGCCCGGACTTATTGAGCGTGCCAGCCGGCGGCGCTAGGCTGGCACGCCTCCAGCGCGAACGATCAGATGACCCGCACCGCACCAGCGCCGCTGCCCCACGCCGACCCGTCGCATCTGAAGACCAAGTCGCGGCACCTCCGCGAGATCGTCGCCGCGTTCAGTGACGGTGTGATCCTGCTCGACACCCACCGTCGCATCCTGTGGGCCAACCCCTATGCGTTGCAGATGCACGGCGTCGAGACGGTCGAGGCGCTCGGCGCGGACGCCGCAGACTATGCCGCCCGCTTCGACATCAGGTATCGCTCGGGAAGCCCCGGCGCAGCTGACGGCCGTTCGCCGCTGGAGCGGCTCGTCTCCGGCGACCCGCTCGACGAAACGCTGATCGACGTCAATCCGCACGGATCGCAGAAACCGCACTGGACGTACCGCGTCCGCTCGCTCGTCCTGCGCGACGACGACGGCCGCGCCGAGAGCTTCGTCCTCATCCTCGACGATGAAACCGAGCGCTACGACGCCGAGGCGCGCTTCGAGCAATTCTTCCGCGCCAACCCTGCGCCCGCCGCGATCCTTCGTCTCGACGACCTGCGCTTCCTGCGGGTTAATTCCGGCTTCTGCGAGATGACCGGCTACGACGAGGACGAGGTCGTCGGCCGTTCGATCTACGAGGTCGACGTCCTGGAGGGCGCCGCTCGCCGCGAGCTTGCGATCGAGCGGCTCAAGGCCGGTCGCACCATCCCGCAGATGGAGGCGTTGCTGCAGTTGCCGAGAGGCGGCGACAAGGGCGTGATCGTCGCCGGCCAGCCGATCGCCGTCGGCGACACGAACTGCATGCTGTTCACGTTCGCCGACCTCGACGACCGTCGTCAGGCCGAGGCCGCGCTGAAGGAGAGCGAGGCGCGCTTCGAGATCGCCTTCAGGCTCGCCCCCGCGCCGAGCCTTGTCTGCTTGCGCGAGCGCTGCAACATCCTGCTCGTCAACGCGGCCTTCGAGCAGGAGACTGGGTTCACCGCGCGCGAGGTTATCGGCAAGGATGCCGTCGAGCTGCCGCTGTGGGCCAACGCCTCCACCGGTGCCGAGCTCGAGGCTCAATTGAAGCGCGACGGCCGCGCGCGGGGGCTCGCCCTGCCGCTGCGCACCAAGGCCGGCGCCGCGCTCGACTGCCTGGTCTCCGCGGAGGCCGTCGAGATCAACGGCAAGCGGTGCGTGCTCATCGTCGCACAACAGACAGCCGAGCGGAACCGCTCGCACAGCGAGATCGCGCAGGCGATCGCTGCGGTCATGCAGGACACCGACTGGTTCACCGGCGTCGTGCTCGACAAGCTCGCACGCATGCGCCGGCCCGAGGGCGAGCGCGACCACGGCGTCGCCCTGACCGACATGCCGCCGCGCGCCCGCGAAGTGCTCACTCTCGTGTGCCAGGGCCTTGACGACGCGACGATCGCCGCCAAGCTCGACATTTCGCGCAACACCGTCCGCAATCACGTGACCAGCCTCTTCAAGAAGACCGGCGTGTCCAGCCGCGCGAAGCTCGTTGTGTGGGCGCGCGAGCGGGGGCTCATGGGCTGACGCGGCGATCGCGCCGGCTTTTGCCGGGGTTGTTACGGTGACCTTGATCGCCTCAGGTCATCGGCGCCAGGGGAGCAACTTTGCCCGGGAAGACCGAGCCGCTCATCACGCCCGACGGCCGCTACATCGTCGTTCGCGGGCGCCTGTGGCGGCGCGCCGATCCGCGCCTCTCGGTCGCCGAGCGGGACGCGCTGACCCGTGATCTCATGGACGCGCGGCGTGCCATCGGGCGGCTCAAGCGTAGCGGCGGCGACGCGGCCTCGGCGCGGGCCACAGTCGATCGCGCGAAGGTGGCGCTCGGCGAGCGCGGCCCGGTCTGGTGGGACGATGGCGCGCCGGACCTGCCCCGGCGCATGGCGCGCAACACCCCTATGCGGACTGGTACGGCGACCAGGCAACGCGCGATCAGACCGGGTAGGCGGCCTGCCGATTGCCGTGAGATCGTGACGGAACGGATCGCCGGCAACGAGCTTCCGAGCATGTCGAGGAGGACACGTCATGACATTCAGAAGCACGCTCGTTCCCGTTTGGCTAGTCGCCTCCATCTGCGTTGCCCATGCGGGCTGCAAGGAGGACGTGGCGCAGCTCGAGGACCAAAGCCAGCACAAGGCGACAGCCGCCGTCGCGAACTCGTCGGGAGGTCAGGCCACCGCCGCACGCCGGGAGGCTCCGCAACAAGGCCAAGGCGGCGGCGACGAGGCGATGCAGGCAAAAGTCGCTCTCAACGACGCGAAGGTCGCGCTCGGGAAGGGCGATGAAGCGGCGTGCGCAGCGGCGATCCAGCGCGCTCGCGGCCACGTCGATAAGTAGGCCGGCGCGCTCGCGGCAGAGCCGACACCGGACGCTCCACGAAAAGAGGGCCGCAGCTCAACTGCGGCCCACTTGCATGGAGCGATCGAGCGACGGGGGCAGGCGCTCAGTTTTTGTCAGGCACCGGGCCCAAGGCGGGCCGCAGCTCGGACCACTTTCGCTCAAGAAGAACCTCAACGAAGTCGCCGCCGACATATCGGTCGCTGAGACGATCGTTGATGCCGGGTGCTTCATCCAGCCGTTGCCGCAGCGAGCGGCTGCCGTGGGTCTCGTTGCTTACCCGCGTCGTCGCCGAGGCGCGATCCTCCGCGACGCGCTTCGCGGCCTCGCGATTGGCAGGACTTCTCAGCTGAAAACCAAAATGGAAGATAGCGAGGCCGAGCGTCCCGCCGATCGTGATGAAGGCAAGCGCGCCGATTACCCAGTCTGAGGACATGCCCCTCTCCATTGCCGATATCGGCGTGAAGCTCCGCCCGGCGCGAACGGTTGCAGTGGCTTGAGACGCCAGCCCAGCGGCCAAGTAGCGCAGCCGGACGAGGGACCAATTACACCCCGGGCCACCTGGCCTCATGTTCTTCCCACCACGTGGGGGGAGCGAGAGGATGATGCAGTTCTGGCCGTTTGCGCTCGGCATCGTTGCATCGGGCGGCGCGACGCTCGCCGCGATCGCCTTGTTCATCAAGCTGCGCCCCGATGGCGAGGGAAGAAGCCCGCATCATCAATGGAACCGCGACACCGACATGAGGCTCGCGCGAAAGAACCGCGATCGCGACTCGCAATGAACCGCCGCGCTCGTTGGTCGGTCTTGCGCCCAACTTTTTAGCTCGCGCTTGGGTGCTGGTTCGACGCTGAGGCGGGTGCATGCCGCCGCAAGGTTCGGGTGAAGAAGCGGGCGCGTTCGCGCTCGAGCGCGCCGGCCTCTCGCTGCACGACGAGCAGGTCTTTTCGCGTGACAATGCCCACGAGCTTGCCCGTCGCGCGCTCGGTGACGGGCACGAGGTTCTGATCACCTGCAATCATGAGATCGACGACTCGCGCCACGACGTCCTCAGGATGCGCGACGTCTGGCATGGTCGTGCGCGTGGCGAGCGTGTCATGCAGCTTCTCCGCGCCGCCGATCTCCTGTTGCGAGCGCAGCGCCTGCGTCCGGTCGAGCACGCCGACGAGCGTGCCGTCCTTCGCGATGACCGGGAACGCGACATGGCGTGCGTCGGGCGAGAGCGTCCTGGCCAGCGCCTCCGCCAACGGCATCTCGGCAGCGAGCGTCTCGACCCCGCGCACCATGATCTCGCCGACGCGCGTGAGCTGGTTGCGGTCGATCGCGTACTCCTGGGTGATGTGCTGGCCGCGGCGCGCGATCTTCTCAGTGAGGATCGAGCGGGGCAGCAGCAGCACCGAGACCGCGAAGGCACAGACGGTGGCGGCGAGCAGCAGCGGCAGCGCGTGCAGGTCGCCGGTCAGCTCGACGGCGAAGATCGCGCCGGTCAACGGCGCCCGCAGCGCGCCGCCGAGCATTGCCGCCATGCCGAGCAGCGCCCAGATCGCCGGCGACCCCGGCAGCACGAGGCCGATGAGCGCACCGAGGGCGCCGCCGATGATCAGCAGCGGCGCCAGCACGCCGCCTGACGTGCCCGAGCCCAGCGCGACGAGCCAGATGCAGGATTTGACGAGGAGGATCGACACGAGGGTGGCGATGGCGAGCTGTCCGCTGAGCGTCGACGTGATGACGTCGTAGCCGACGCCGAGGGCGCGTGGCTCGACAAGGCCGCCAAGCCCGACGACCAAGCCGCCGAGCGATGGCCACCACGTCCAGTGGATGGGCAGTCGATGGAATGCATCTTCCACGCGGTAGAGCGCCAGCGTGAGCGCGATCGAGGCAAAACCAACGATCACGCCGAACCCACCGGCGAGCGGGATCGTCCACCACTGCGCCGGCAAGACGATCGCGACGGGAAACAGCGGCGCGGTGCCGAAGACGAGCGGGCGCCAGGCGATGGCGACAAGCGCGGCGACGGCGGCCGGGATGAAGCTGCGCGGCTTCCACTCGAAGAGCAGGAGCTCGATGGCGAGCAGGCAGGCGGCGATGGGGGTGCCGAAGATCGCCGTCATGCCGGCGACCGCGCCGGAGACGAGGAGCACCTTCCGCTCCGCCGAGGACAGGTCGAAGAACTGCGCGAACAGCGAGCCGAGCGCGCCGCCTGTCATGATGATCGGCCCCTCGGCGCCGAACGGGCCGCCGGTGCCGATCGCAATCGCCGAGGAGAGCGGCTTCAGCACCGCGACGCGCGGCGCGATGCGGCTCTGGCCGATGAGGATCGTCTCGATCGCCTCCGGGATGCCGTGACCGCGGATCTTCTCGGATCCGTAGCGCGCCATCAGCCCGACGATGAGCCCGCCCATTGGCGGCGCGATCATCATCCATGGGCCGCGATGCGCCTGCGCCAGAGACACGAGCGAGCCGCTGATCGTGCCGTACCACACGAGATTGGTGACGAGCGCGATGAGCTTCACGAGCACGAAGGCCGCCACGACCCCGATCGTCCCGACAATGCTTGCCATCCCTGCCAGCACGAGCATGCGCGGGTCGGCCGTGAAGTCGGCGAGGCGTCGTGGCGCAAGCGATGCGGGGGCTGGCGCCTGTGGTGTCTTTGATCGTCTCACGATACAATTAATTATGTCGCAACACGATAGAATCAAGCCCGAAGACGCGCTGACCCAGGCGGACTACGAGACACTGGCCGCCTTCCGGCATGCGCTTCGCCGCTTTGCGAGCTTCAGCAGCGCGGCTGCGAAGCAGGCTGGCCTGACGACGCAGCAGCACCAAGCCCTGCTTGCGATCAAGGGCGCGCCGGCCGGCACTTCGATGACCGTAGGCCGCCTCGCCGAAGACCTCATGCTCGCGCCGCACACGGCGGCCGAGCTGGTGACGCGACTTGAAGCGGCCGATCTGGTAGCAAAGCGCGACGACCCCGCCGACCGCCGCCGCACGGTGCTGACGCTGAGGCCGCAGGCCGAGGACAAGCTACGCGCGCTGACGCTCGTGCATCGGCGCGAGGTGCGTCAGCTTGCACCGCGCCTGCTTGCGCTCTTCAGGGACTTGGAGGCGTGAGGCAGGGCAGCTGCTTCTCAGGCATCGGCTCGAGCTTAACGCTGAGCCAAGGTGTCGCCTATTGCTCCTCATCGACGAAGCTGCGTTCCTAGCGCGCGCTCTCAGAGTTGAAGGTGTTCACGACCTCGTCGTAGTGAGCAAGAAGATCGGCGGGGTCTTTGTAGACGGCAACGCAGCCGGCCTTGCGCAGCTCAGCTTCCGGGAAACCGCCGCATAGAAGGCCGATCGTCCGGAGACCAACTTTGCCCGCGGCCTCGGCGTCATAAGGCGTGTCCCCGACGACGATCGCGTCTTCATCGGCGACATCGCCGAGCCGGTCGAGCGCCGCCTGGAAGATGTCGCCGTGGGGCTTGGAGCGCTCGGCATCGTCGGATGACGTCTGGTGTTCGATGAGGTCGGCGATCTCAGCCTTATGCTTATACGTCTCAAGCTGATCGCCGTGCGCAGATGACGCGAGCGCGAGCTTAAAGCCGTTGTCGCGGAGCCGCTTGAACAGCGCGCGCACCATGGGAAACGCTTCGATCTTCTGCAGATATCCATCTTTGAGGATTTCAGCGCGGCGCGCGTTGATCGCTTCGCCCTTCGCCTTCACCTCGTCGTGCGAAAGGAACACCGGCATTAGCTCGTCGCCGCCTTTGCCGATCTGGCCACGAAGCTCCTCGAAGCCGATCTCGTGGCCGAAGTCGTGAAATGCCTTCCGCCACGTCTCCGCGTGGATCGCGACGGAATCGACAAGCGTGCCGTCGACGTCGAAGATGAATGCTTTTGCCATCGGATCTCGTAAGTGCAGAAGCGGCTCGTGGTTCCCGGCGGCGAACGCAGGCGCATGCCGAAGCTCGCCGCCGAAGTCCGCCTCATGCCGTGCCGTTGCCGCCCGTCGCCCCGTAGACCTCGCCGGTCACGTAGCTTGCTTCCTGCGACGCCAGGAACACGTAGAAGGGCGCAAGCTCGACGGGCTGGCCCGGGCGACCCAGAGGCACGCTCGTGCCGAACTTTTCGACCGCCTCCTGCGGCTGCCCGCCCGACGGCTGAAGCGCCGTCCAGAACGGCCCCGGCGCCACCGCATTGACGCGGATGCCTTTTTCGATCGCCTGCTTAGCCAGCGCCTTCGTGAACGCGACGATGCCGGCCTTGGTGGTCGCATAATCGAGCAGGATCGCCGGCGGATTGTAGGCGACGACCGACGCCGTGTTGATGATCGACGCGCCAGGCGGCAGATGCGGCATGGCGGCGCGCGTGATCCAGAACATCGCGTAGAGGTTCGTCTTCATCGTGCGATCGAACTGCTCGTCGTCGATGTCGCCGATGCTCTCCTGGTTGGTCTGCTTGCCGGCATTGTTGACGAGGATGTCAAGCCCGCCCAAAGCGGCGACCGCCTTCTCGACGAGGCTATCGCAGAAGGCCCGGTCGGTGATGTCGCCGGGCAGCAGCACGGCCTTGCGACCGTCGGCCAGAATGAGATCGGCGACCTGCCTGGCGTCGCTCTCTTCGCTCGGCAGGTAGCTGAGCGCGACATCGGTGCCCTCGCGGGCGAAGGCGATGGCCGCTGCACGACCGATCCCCGAGTCAGCGCCGGTGACGAGCGCGCGGCGGCCGCGCAGCCGCTCGGAGCCGCGATAGGTGTGCTCCCCATGATCGGGAACCGGATCCATCTCGGCGGCAAGCCCCGGCGCCTTCTGCGGCTGGCGCGGGAAAGGCGGTGTCGGGTACTGCGTGCGGGGATCCTGCAGGTCTGTGCGGCTCGCCGGCAAGTTCGTTCTCCGTCAGCTGATGCGAAGTCACCGGAAGCGCCGCCGAACTTTTTGGTTCGAACGCACTAGCGCCCAAGGCTGCGACATTTAGGCGCGAAGTGGCCTTTGTGAGGTGACGTCGATCAGGTGCCGTAGCGTCGTCGAACTGAAGCCGCGCTAAAGGCAAGACAGTTTGCTATCATACCATCTTCGCCAGGCGACCGTCGCTGGCGTCGAGAACCAAGAAGCTTTCCTGCGTCTCCTTCGACAGCGTCGCCCGTGCGGCGTCGACGCCTCCGAACTGGAACGGGAGCTGGCTCGCATAGCTCAGCGCGGCAGAGACCTTGCGGTCCGATGCGGCCGCATCGAGCGTGACGACCCGCCTCTCGCAGCTGTCAAGTTCTAGCAGGAAGGGGCTCGGCCGCGCGGCGGGTCTCGTCGCGTAAGGCGCGTCCGTCCAGAGCCAGCAGGCCGAGCCGCCCCTGTGAAGCGCAAGGAAGGTCGCAACATGATCGACGTGAGCCCCGATCGCCTGCGGCGCAAGCACGAGGTCGGGCTCGTAGCGTTCGCTTAGCTCCTCCAGATGCGGCGCGATCTCGGCGACGATGTCGTCGGTCGGCAGAAGGCCGGCGAACAGGTCATTCGCCGAGTGATAGCCGCGATGCGGCGCTTCGCGGAAGGGCAGCCAGATCGGCTCGGCGCCGATCGCGGCGCAGGCCTGGCGGTCCTCTTCGCGGCGCAGCGCCATGTAGTCGATGTCGGCGGCAAGCCCCTTGTCGAGCTGGCAGGCCAGGGCGAAGCCCTGCGGATACGGCACGCTCGCGGTGAACACCGTCGCCACGATGACGCGCCAGCCGAGCTCGCTCAGCCGGGCCAGCGTGCCGCCCGCGGAAAAGATCGCGTCGTCGAGATGCGGGGAGATTGCGAGCGCCGTCGGCATCTCAAAGCAAGTGCGGCTGTTCGCGGAAGCGGCACGGCACGCGCTCGATGTCGCGACGGAAGCTTTTCGCCGGCACGGTGCCGATCAGGCTCTCGTAGACGCCGACGATTTGGCGACCAACGACCTTCCAGGAGTACTTTGCGCGGCACTCTTCGAGCGCGCGGGTGGCGAGGCGGGTACGCAGTGCGGAGTCCGCGATGAGCCGCGCTAGGGCCTCGGCATGCGCTGCGACGTCGCCGGCCTCGGTGAGAACGCCGTTCTCGCCGTCGCGGAGGCAGTCGGTGACGCCGACGACTTTGCAGCTCGCGACGGGCAGCCTGCTCGCCATCGCCTCGAGGATCGTGTTCGAGAAACCCTCGGCGTAGGTCGGCGAGGCGAAAATGTCGGCGTTGCCGTAGACGGCGGGGGTCGACTCGTAGCTGCTGGCTCCGGTGAAGCGCAGCATCGGCGCCGCGAAGCCGAGTTGCGCCGCCAGCGTCTCGGCCGGCGCCACGTCGGGGCCGATGCCCGAGATGATCGCCTCGAAGCCGATGTCGCGGCCGCGCAGCAGCGCGAGCGCCTCGATGAAGTCGAGCACGCCTTTTCGGCGATCGATCCTGCCGTGGTAGAGCAGGCGCGGCCGTGCCGCGACGCTGCCGATCGCCTGCCGCGGCGTGAAGCGGGTGGTGTCGACGGCGCCGGGCACGCGCGTGAAGCGCGAGGGCGGCACGCCCATGCGATCCGACACTTCGGCGACGAAGCTTTCGCCGCCGATCAGGAGCGCGCCGGCATGATCCAGCACGCGTCGGAAGGCGGTGAAATGCGTCGCGCAGCATGAGCCGACCCAGTGGCCGTCGCCGCCCTGGATCGACACGACGCAGGGCACCGCGAGGTCCGCCGACGCGAGCAGTGCGGCCCATCCCGTCGGATAGCCATACTGCGCGTGCAGGATGTCGAAGGGTCTGATCGCATGCTCGCGCGCGACCGTCGCGATCATCGTTTCGATGTCGCGCTCGAAGTCGCCGCCGTCCTGCTCGCCCAGCGCCGGGAGACCGACGACCTTGACGCCGGGCACCTGCGGCGGCGGCCCGCCGCCATACACGGTCGCATGCTCGCCGTCGTAGTACTGGCTGATCATCGTGACGTCGTGCCCGTCGGCGACGAGCTCGCGCAGCAGGTTGACGGCATAGATGCTCATGCCGCTGACGGCCGGGAAGTAGCGTCGCGAGACGAAGCAGATCCTCATGCTCTACTCCTCACGCGACGCGACAGTGGCGCAGCCATTCGAGCGAGGCCGGGATGGCTTTGTCGGCCTGCGGGCTCTCGCGCGACAGCTCCACGCAGACGAGCTTCTCGAAGCGCACGGCCTCGAGCGCATCGAGGATCGCAGGCAGGTCCATGTCCCCGGCGCCGAACGGCAGGTGCAGGTGAACGCCGCGCTTCATGTCCTCGATCGAAACCGTGCCGAGATGCGCGGCCCAGCGGCGCACGGCCTCGGCGGGCGCGATCTCCTGCGTGACGAGGCAATGGCCGGTGTCGAGCGCAAGCGACAGGCCCGCGATGCCAAGCGCCTCCCATTCGGCCGGCGTCTCAATCAGCATGCCGGGCTCCGGCTCGAAGGCGGCCGTGACGCCGGCGTGCTCGGCATAGGCGACGATCTCTGCAAGACCGTCGCGGAGCCAACCGTGTGCCTCCGCACGATCGACGCCCGGCTTCGGCACGCCGGCCCAGAAGGAGATGGCCTCCGACTGCAGGATCGCCGCGATGTCGATGGCTCGCTTGAGGAAGGCGACGCGGCGAGCGCGCCCCTCGGGATCGGCGGCCACGAGGGTCGGCTCGTGCTTGGCACGCGGATCGAGCAGGAACCTTGCACCGGTCTCGATCACCGAGCCGAACGACAGCGCGTCGAGCCGACGGCGCAGCGCTCGCGCCTGCTCCTGCCAGGAGGGCGCGAAGGGATCGAGATGATGGTGGTCGAGCGTGAGCGCGACACCGGCATAGCCGGCCTCGGCCATGAGCTCGAGCGCATCGTCGAGGCGATGGCTGCCGCAGCCGTTCGTGTTGTAGGCGAAGCGCAAGCTCACGCCGCGACCTCCGCGGCCGCGACATGATGCGCCTCGGGCTCCCGGTAGAGCGGATAGAGCGGCCCGACCACGGCCGCGAGACGCTCCATGTCCAGCAGCGGCTGTCGCCCGAAGCGCGCGAGCGCCTCGGGCGAGAGGCGGATCGGCTTTCGCGTCTCGCTCGGCGTCCCGAAGACGACGAGCGGGTCGTTGCGCTCGATCAGCCTGCGCGTGTTGCGCTCGCCGATGCGCCCGTAGCTCATCGTCTCGACCTCAAGCCCAGGCGCGATCGTCTTCGCGACGCTGACCGAGGCGCCCGGCGGGGTGAGGTCGACGCTAAGGACTTCGATACCCGCGGCCTCGACACGTTCCCGCGCGATGCGTCCGGCCTCCCGCGAGCCTGTTGCGGGAGTCGACGGCAGATCGTCGAAGGGCTTGCTGCCGCGCACCGCGTGCACGCTGGCGGCGAGCCAGGCGCGGATGTCGGCGGGCCGTCGCGACGACCAGTCGCGCATCGCCGCGAATGCCCGGCCTTCCTGGCCTCCGACGCCCGACCCCGCCTGGCGCAGGAACCGATCGACATAGCCGCGCGGCGCGACCTGCTCGATGACGGCGGACGGTCCGTGCGCAAAGGCCTTGCGCGCGCGCGACGCGGCGAACTCGCAAAGGCACTTTTCGAGCGCCCGGTCGCGATCGGGATGGCAGGCTTCGCCGCATCCGGTCACCATGATCGGAAGCGGCGGGTCGCTCCCGTCGCGCTCGAAGCCGACGCAATAGAGGTTGGCGAGGCCGAAATCGTCGGCGGCGAACTTTGGGATCACACGAATGCCCGCCGCCTCGAAGCGCGCGAGGATCGGCGCCACCGTCGAGGGCGGCGGCTCGGGCAGCTCGAGCGCGATGCCGCGGTCCAACGCCTTGAAGACGAGCCCGTTGCCATCGCGCTGCAGAAGCTCGAGCAACCCGTGCCCCGTCGCCCAGTCGCGATCTGGCCCGGCGCCCATGCCGTTGGTGATCAGCGTCGTGAAGGGCGTGTAGCCTGCCGAGAGATCCTTGCGCGTCAGCGCGACAACGTCGATCGGCACAAGCACCGTCGCGCCGTCGCGCGCACTGCGGCTTTCCACCCATTCGAGCCGCGTCTCGCGATCCACCGGCGAGCCGGCGGGCAGGCCGAGCGAGAAGGGGTCTGCCACCGCGTCGGCGCCGTGCACGGCAACGAGCTCGGACCAGCTCGCGGCAATCCTCTTCATGCCGGGAAGCGTCAAGGCGGGAAACACCATCTCCATGCACTCGCCGAGCGCGCCGAGCGCGGCCTGCGCATCGCTCGTGCCGTAGCCGACGCCGTAGGGCATGACGTCGGCGAGCCTGTCATCGTCGGGAAACAGGGCGACGATCCAGACGGGCAAGCCGATCCTGTCGATCGGCGTGATCGGAAAGGCGACGATCTCGCCCTTCGGCATGGCGTCGACGTAGGCGCGGCCGGCGTCGCCCAAGCCGTCAGGCAATCCGGTCATGATGCTTGCCTCTCGAAGGAGTTCGTTGTGGTCGGCTCCGCGACAGCACAGGTCGACAGAAGCAGACCTAGCGCGGCGACGTCGCGCTCGATGTCGAAGTCGTGCGGCTCGCCGCGCACGGCGGCCGCAAAGGCGCGGGCCTGGGCCGTAAACGGCGACAGCGAAGCGTCGAACTCCAGCGAGCGGCCGGTCCCCGTCGCCGCGCCGATCAGCTCGACAGCCCCGCCGGCGTCCTGCCCCATCGTGTTGGTCGCAACGATCTGCCCGCGCGTGCCGCAGACCTCGAGCCGACGTCGCGGTAGGCGCTCGGGCATGTTGTAGGCCACGTGCAGGCTTACCAACACACCCGCGGCCGTCCGGCCGATAAGGACGCCACCGTCGTCGACGTCGTAATCCTGGACGCGGTGCTGCAGGAAGCCGGTAAGCTCGACGACCGGCTCGCCGAGTAGCATGCCCGCGAGATCGAGCCCATGCGGCGCGAGATCGATGACGGCGCCGCCTCCGGCGCGCGCGCGATCGATGCGCCAATTGTCGTGCGGTCTCTGTGCGGCGGACCAGCCGCGATCGAGCCAACAGGCATAGACGATGCGGACCGCCGTCGGCAGGCCGATCGCGCCGCCCGCCACGGCATCGCGGATGGCAACATGCGCGGGATGGTGGCGCTGATCGAACGCCACGGCGAGCAAGGTGCCGGAGCCTCGCGCCGCCGCCTCCATCGCGACCGCGTCCTCGAGCGAGGCGGCAACGGGTTTTTCGCAGAGGACGGGCACGCCCGCGTCAAGGCAGGCCTCGACCACCGGACGGTGGAGGTGGTTCGGCGTCGCGACGTAGACCGCATCGAGTTCCTCACGAAGCAACGAGCCGACATCGCGATGCGACCGCGCGCCAAGCGCCGCAGCGGCCTCGAGCGCGACGGGATCGCGGTCGCAGACAGCGACCACACGGCCGCCGGCCGCGACGATGCCCGGCGCCATGTAGTCGCGCGCGACCCAGCCGAAGCCGACGATGCCCCAGCGCATCACCACCGCTCCGGCAGGTCGACGAGCTCGCGCGATCGCGCCTGCGACTCTTTGTTGGGAACGTGCGTGCCAAACACCGGAGGATATGTCACGCGCGCAGCATACTCGTCGCGATAGCGGTCGGAGGGCCAACGAATGCGATCGTCGCGGCCGTAGAGCGGGTTCTTGCGAAGCGGCGCACCGCTCGGCGGCAGCGCGAGGCCGGCGACGACAGGGCGAGGCGTCGACGCGCCTCCGAGCGCGATCGAGAACGCTTCGGCCGATGCGAGCAGCTCCGGCGCGCAAGGCACGGGCGAGCGCGCTTCGGCAAGCGCGCGCGTCAGCTCGTCGTCGTCGTAGAAGGCGGCGCCCTCGAACATCTCCGCGAGCGTAGCCGCCGTCACCGCCGCACCGGCCGAGAAGTTTAGATGCGCGGCATTGTGGATGTGCGCCAAGGCGAGCAGGCCGCCAGGCGCGGTCGCCTCGCGCAGGCGCGACGCCACGTCAGGCTTGGGCTCGAGGAAGTAGAAGGCGTCGTGGCAGAGTACGAGGTCGTGCGCGCGTCCCGCGATCGGCCAGGGCGAGGCGGCGTCGAAGCATACGAGCTCCACCTCGGGGCCGAGAACCCAGTGACGCGCAAGCCAGAGCTTGGCGAACACGACGTCGCCACCGCAGCATCGGATGCCGCGTCGCGAAAGGTCGCGAAGGTAGGCGCCCGTCCCGCAGGCAAGCTCGAAGGCACTCGCGGGCTCCGTCCAATGCGCCTCGAGCAACGCAAGCCCTGCAAGGTAGGTCGGATCGCTCCATCGGTGCGCGAGATAGTGCCCGACGCGCCCGAAGCCGAGGCTCTCCATGGCGTCGCGGAAGCTCATCGCGTCGCGCTTCGAGACCAGGTCGAGAATGCGCGCGGGATCGGCCGGCGCCCCGGTCCACCAATCATCCTGGTCGGCGAGAAGAGCGACAAGGGCCTCGATGTCGCGGCCATCGTCCAACAGCTTCAGCACGTCAGCGACGAGCGCTGCCCGGCCGGTGCGGAGATAGGCGATGCCGTCGATGACCGGCCACCGTTCGCCGCTGCCGTCGGACAGCGAAATGGCGGTATCTTTCGAGAGGGGGCGTCCCGAGATCGGCGAGAGAAGCGGCTCGCTCATGCGAGGCCGATCTCGGCAAGCACGCGGTCGTGGAACGGTTTGACCGGTCCGTCGTGGACCAGCTCCCAGTCGACCAGAAGATCGCGCATGCTGAGGCTGGCCGGGCGAAGATGCTGCGACAGCTGCAGGACGCGGTCGACGACATCGGCGGCATGAAAGGCGCGACCCTCCGGAGTCGACGCGTCGGAGAGGATCTTGCGGGCCTCAACGACGTCGCGCCGGAGGCCATCGGGAAGCTCTTCCAGCGCACGCGACGTCGCGGCCGCGCAGAAGCGATCGAGGTGATCGCCGAGCAGGACCTCGCCGGTGAAGCCGCTGTCCGGCATGAAGGCGTTATGGAGGTGATGCGCAAGCCCGGCCAGGAACACGACCTCGGGTCCGCGACATAGTGCGACGCGAGTAGCACGCCGTAGACGGCAACCGCCCAGCAATGTTCGCCGTGGTTTTCGGCCGGCTCGAGCACCAGCCGTGGCTTGCCGGGGCACGTCGCGCCGGCCCGCGGCTGCGCCGCCAGCGCAACGGCGAAGCGCGGTGGCGGCGCATCGGCGTGCTGCCAATGAAAGGCACCGCGAAGCGTGTCGACGAGAGCGCTATCGACGCCAGCGGTCACGTCGTCGAGAGCGCGGCCGAGCACGCTTCGGCACTCGTCGTTGGCCAGCCCCAGCTCTCGCAGCTTCGCATCATCGAGATCACCGAGGCGCGCAGCGGCGAGCGCCCGCGCCGTCGTCGTCCGCATCACGGATGTCAGAGTATCGCCGGCCATCAGCGCCGACCACGCGGTGAGGAACGCGCGCTCGGCGATCGATCCGCTTCGTCCCGCCGAGCGGATTCGCTTTAGGTCGCCGAGCTCGCCCAGGAGGTCGCGCAAGCCGGCGAGCGACCCGCGGGGCGATGCGAGGCCCGCGGTCACGCCGCGTCGACCTCCGCGCCCTCGGCGCCGAGCCATTCCATCAGGGCAATCTGCTGCGCGTGGAACCCGTGCTCCGGCAGATGGCCGTTGCCGGTCATCGGCGCCTTGAAGAACGAGCCGAGCTGCTCCTGCACGCCGCCCTCGCCACGCCGCGCGGCGAGTCCAAGGCAACGCACGATCTCGATCGCCAACGGCGCTGCGAGGATCGAGTCCTTGCAGAGGAAGTTTACCTTGATCTGCATGCGTTGGCCCATGAAGCCGGAGATGTCGATGTTGTCCCAGGCTTCCTTGTCGTCGCCGCGCGGCCGGTAGTAGCGGATGTCGATGATGTGGTCCTCGACCTCGTAACCGAGCATCTGGTCGAGCACGCTCTTCTTCGTGCCGAGCTTCGACTTTAGAGAGTTGGGATCGTCGAGGGCGAGGCCGTCGCGGTTGCCGAGGATATTGGTGGAAAACCAACCGTCGACGTGCAGCGCGCGCTGGCGCAGCGCCGGCGCGATCACCGTCTTCAGGAACGTCTGTCCCGTCTTGCCGTCCTTGCCGGCCACGGCGGTTTGCGCTCGCGCGCCATCTCGATGAGCGGCTTGGCGTCGGCTGCGACGGAGGGCGTGAAGTTGGCGTAAGCCGCGCCGTTGGCGATCGCCGCGTAGGCGTAGAGCATCGCAGGACCGACGTCGGCGTCGGAGCTGTCGAGGGCCTTCTCGAAGCTTGCGAGATCGCGCAGAGCTGCCGCGTCGGGATCGGGATGACGCTCGGTCGACGCGAGGTTCAGCATGATGACGCGATCGACGCCGCTCTCGCGCTTGAAGCGTGCGAGATCGTCGCCGATGCGCTCGACGGCATCACGATGGCTCTTGACGACGATCTTGTTCTCGCCGTCGACATTGCGGCAATAGGCGGAGGAGCCGACCGCGGGCATGGGACGGATGCCGCGCAGCGCGCTTCCCGCGCCGTCGACCTGATCGCGATCGAGCACGGCATGCTTTTCAGCCGCAACGCCGAGATCATCGCCGTTGACGTCCCATCCCGTGAAGACGATGTCGCGATAATCGGCGAGGCCGGGGATCGAAAGGCCGGCGAGCGGCAGTCCTGTGCGGTCGTTGCGCCCGGCCTTGATCATCTCGATGCCGGCGATTGCCGTGGTCGCGACCGCACCGCCCAGTCCGACGACCGCGACGCCAATCCGCTCACGACCGTCGTCGCTGGTCGACTGTGACTGTCCGGCAGCTCGCATGGAAAGGCCTTTCAAAAGTTTGGGCGGCCTCTGTAACTAGCCAGGACGTCGAACGGCGATGCGGCAAAACGGGGCTGCGTCAAGTTGCCATTTCACCCAACCGTCATGCCGACCGCACTGCGATTGCCGTGGAGGCTCAGGGATTGTGTCGGCATGTCGAGCCCGCGCGGTGGCGGAAGCGGGGCCGACGCTGCATCTGGCTCGATCTTCCGGCCGGCGCGAAGCTGCGCCTCGATGTGCTGTCGTCGGAGACGAAGCGGATGCGGCGTCGTCTCCTCCGGCGTCGCGAAGAGCGGCCAGCGCCGGCTGCGGCTCGTCTCCAGCGCCAGCGGAATGGCGGCCGCTGCGCCGACAGCGAGCCAGGCCGCAACGACTGGCGTGGCGTTCGCCAGCGCGAGTGCGGCGAGGGAGAGGACGATGGCAGCCGGCATCAGCGCGCGGAATGACTCGTGGCGCGACAGATTGCGATCGTCGCGTGATTGCACCGCCCACCGCGAGGCGCCTGCGAACATCATGGCGACGAGATCGATGAGGTGGGAGACGGCGACGACGGGGTAGATCAGGGTGGCGAAGAGCTGGCTCGCCGCGGCGCTCGCGATCAATCTGGCGCTGCCGCCGTAGCCCGCGGCGTCGCCGCCGGCGAGTGCCGCGATCAGGCCGAGCCCTCGCGGCAGCGCGAGAAGCACCGCCACCAGGACGACGAGACCGTCGAGCCGGATGCTCCGATCGAGAAGCGCATAGGCGAGCAGCCATAAGGCGAGCAGCGGCGCGTAGAGGAAATGCGCCAGCCCGCGCAGCAGGTGATAGAGCGAGGCCGTCTTCAAGCCGCTCGCGGCGAGGACCCCGACATGCTGCAGGTTGCCGCGCAGCCACCGTCTGTCGCGCTTGAGATGATCGACGAGGTTCGTCGGCGTCTCTTCCCACGAGCAGTCGGGTCGGCCATCGGGCCCCGACGGCAGCATCCACACCTCATGATCGCAGCGCAGCATCAGCGCGGCTTCGACCGTGTCGTGCGACATGATCTCGCCACCGAATGGCGACTTGCCCGGCAGCTTCGGCAAGCCGCAGCTCGCAGCGAAAGCGGCGCAGCGGATGATGGCATTATGGCCCCAGAAATTGCCGCGCGGCCCCTGCCAGAAGGCGGTTCCGGCTTGGAACAGCGGGCCGATCAGGCGGCTATCGAACTGCTGCAGACGCGCGAACGTCGTCTGCCGGCCGACGGGGTAGCACATTGCCTGGATGAGGCCGGCGCGCGGATTGGCTTCCATGGCGCCGACGAGGCGCGCGATGCAGGCGCCGGTCATCAGGCTGTCGGCGTCGAGCACGACCATGAAGTCGTAGGCGGCGCCCCAGCGCGTCACGAACTCGGCGACGTTGCCGGCCTTGCGACCGGAATTGTCGTTGCGGCGGCGATATAGCAGGCGCGGTCCGCCCGTCCGGCTGGCGCGGTCGAGCATCGCCTCTTCGATCGCGATGGCGCCGGGCGTGCGCGAGTCGCTCAGCACGAACACGTCGCTCGTCCCGATGCCCGCGCCCGCGACGTCGTCGGCAATGACGCGCGCCGCCGCGAAGACCTGCGCCGCGTCTTCCTCGTGGATCGCGAACAGGATTGCCACGCGGGCGGCGCCGGAGGGCGGCCGCATCTTGAGGCCCGCGACATCCATGACGCGTCGCCTGGAGAGGACCACAATTAGGCCGAGCCCATTGCACCAGCTCGACATCGCTAGGACGAGGACGTTGAGGGCGACGAGGAGCGCATAGGCGACCCGTGCCGGCAGCGACGCGCCGTCCGGCAAGCGGGCGAGCGCGAGACAGAAGGCGGCGGTGGCGATCACCGCGAGGGGACCGAAGTTCGCTAGATGCCGCGCGAAGATTGCGGCGTGTCGTGGCTGCGGCCGCGGCGCGCGCACATCCATTCGCGTCACCTCCCCAGGGTCGCCGGACGCGGCCTTACACCGAGGCGAGAGGTCGTGCGACCTGCCTTCGTGTCGCGGTGGCGGAAGGACCAATGGGTCGATTTGCCGCTCGACGCGACCGAGCACGCTGCCCATGATCGTTGCGTAACGGACAAAAAGATGCCCGGCCTCACGCCCTTCCTCGACGCGCTCCGCCAGCCGGCCTTCTGCTGCACGAACTGCGGCTTCTGGCAGCGCCATTTCGATCGCCCGTCCTCATGTCCGATGTGTCTCGACGCGCGTCATGTCGTGCCGCAGGACGGCTGGCGATTCCTGTCGCTCACGGAAGCGCAGGCCGCCTGGCCGTCGCGGTTCGAGGAGCTGGAGCCCGGCGCCTGGCGGTTCTGGAACGATCCCGTCGACGGCATCGGGACATCCGGCTACCTGCTGACGAGCGAGAGCGGCAATGTCTTCTTCGAAGGCTGCAGCGTCTTCGACGAAGCTGCACTCGCGCAGATCGACAGGCTCGGCGGCATCGACGTCCTCTCCGCGTCGCACCCGCATTCCTACGGCGCGCTCTGGCAGTTGCAGGATCGCTTCGATCCCGAGCTCGCCTTGCCCGCCGCCGACTTCGCGTGGTCGGCGGCGCTGCGGGTGACGTGGCCGTGGGACGACGAGCTGCAGCCGTTGCCCGGCTTTGCGTTGCATCGAACGGCCGGGCACTTCGACGGGCATGCCGTGCTGCACGACGCGGGCCGCCGCCTGGTGCTCTGCGGCGACGCGCTGAAGTTCGAGCTCGACGCCGCCGATCGCCGCCGCGCGACGACGATCTCCGCCCACAAGGCCTTCGTGCGCGCCGTGCCGCTGACGCCAGCAGAGCTGCGCCGCTACCGCGACGTCTTCGCGCGACTCGACTTCACAGCGACCTGGACACCGTTCGAGCAGGTCCGAAACAGCGGGCGGGACGAGGCCCTGGCGCTGATCGACGCGCAGCTCGCGTCGCGGCCGCATGCCGAGCAGGTCTCGCTCGACGCATTGCGGTCCGATCGCGGCGGACGGTGACCCTTGCGTCGCCGCACGGGCAGGTTCTGCAACTATTGATTGCCGAGCAGGAAGCTTTGGACAGCGTTCGGTCTGGCGCGCTGGGTACGCGAAAAGTCTCGCCACATTTGCGAATAGCGGCAATTGCCGGGCGAGCAGGACGGCGCAAACGCGAGGCTGTCAGCACCGTTCGGAGGCGTCATAGCCCTGGCAAAGGCGTCCCCTTGCAAGCCGCGCAACCCGGGGGCGAGCGGCACATGTGTGGCGCCCCTGTGCTGCCCTTGTGGCACTCCTGCATCAGAGGCGGCAAAGCAGGTGTGGGGAGCCCCTCTTAAAGAAAATGTCATGAAACCATTGCAATGCGCGGGGTACCCACGTCCCGTCGGCTCGGGGGAGCCGGAGTAAACGTACGACGGGGGACTTTCACGTGACCATTTCGGCCACAACGAAGCGCACGCTGCGCTACAGCCTGGCAGCTTCGTTGCTGCTGTCCTGCGCGCCCGCCGCGCTTCACGCCGAAACGTCCGAGAAGGACGCGCAGATCCGCAAGCTCGAATCGATGATGCTGCAGATGCAGTCGCAGATTCGCTCGCTGAAGGCGGCTGTCGGTGAGACCCGCGCCGAGAACAAGCGCACGCGTGAGAAGGTCCGCGAAGTGGCCTCGAAGGGCTACGCGCTGCCGCCGCCGACGATGGCGATCCCGGCCGGCGCGACCCCGGCTTTCGTCACCGCCGACAAGAAGCTGCAGTTCGGCGCCCTGACCATCACGCCCGGCGGCTTCGTGGCGATGGAAAGTGCGTTCCGCACCCGGACCGAGCAGGCCGATATCGCCTCGCAGTACCAGGGCATCCCGTTCGGCCCGCAGGCCGGCACCAACGAGCTTCGCTTCTCGGCCCGCCAGTCGCGCGCCGCGCTTCTGGTCGAAGGCGCGATCACGCCGAGCGTGCTTGCCGCAGGCTACGGCGAGTTCGACTTCCTCGGCTCGGGTGTCACCTCGAACTCGAACGAGTCGAACTCCTACGTGCCGCGTATTCGTCACCTCTACGGCACGCTCGACTTCGCCGACTACGGCGTGCACGTGCTGGCCGGCCAGACCTGGTCGCTCGCCACGCTCAACTCGAAGGGCATCACGCCGCGCAACGAGGTCACGCCGCCCACGATCGACGCACAGTACGTCCCTGGCTTCGTCTGGAAGCGCCAGCCGCAGATCCGCCTGACCAAGGACTTCGGCCAGAAGCTTTGGCTGTCGCTCGCGGCCGAAGCGCCGCAGGACACCTACACGGGTTGCGCTCCCGGCGTGAACGGCCAGGCGATCGCGACTAGGAATACCAGTCAGTTCAACGTTACCAACCGCACCCAGGCGACGACGTGTGACTTGCTCGGCAACAACAATCTCAACGGCGTCGTGCCGACCGTCGGCGGCGTCGCCGGCACGAGCAACACCACCGCGTTCTCGCTCAACCACGTCCCGGACATCATTGGCAAGGCGGCCTACGAGGCGAAACTCGCCGACCGCGACGTCCACCTCGAAGGCTTCGGCATGTACCGCGATCTCTACGATCGCGTGTCGACCGTGAACACGGTCGCCGCCACTCCTGCGCAGCCTTTGCATACCACAGCAGCCGCCTCGAACTTCGACTCGACGGGCTACGGCGTCGGCGGCAGCGTGATCGCCGCCTTGCTGCCGAAGAAGCTCGACTTCCAGGCGTCGGTGATGACCGGCCGCGGCATCGGCTCCTACGGAACGGCGCAGTTCACAGACGCGACCTTCTCGCCGAACGGCCAGGCCTCGCCGCTCAAGGAGACGATGCTGCTGGGCGGCCTGACCGCGCACGTGACGCCCGCGATCGACGTCTACGCCTTCGGCGGCGAGGAAGTCGTTCAGCCCGATTACTATCGCACGACCGGAAACGGCTTCGTCGCCGCCGGCACACAGCTTCCGGGCTACGCTGGCTACGGTGCGCCGACCGCCAACAACACGGGCTGCTTCAATACGATCGCCGCCACGACGTTCACGAACGTGGGCTGTGCCGGCAATGCCAAGCGCGTGTGGCAGATCACCGGCGGCATGTGGGACAAGCTCTACAAGGGCTCGTTCGGCGAGGTCCGCGTCGGCGTGCAGTACTCCTACACGCAGCGCGAACTCTTCGCAGGCAGCGGAAGCCTTGCGGCAGGCAATGGCCAGGCTGGCGCGTTCCAGACCCCGTTCCGCGGTTCGCCGCACCAGAACGAGAACACCATCCTGACCAGCCTGCGCTACTACCCCTTCCAGTAAGCGCAACCAGGTCGGCAATCGGGGGCCACGCGGGAGATCGCGTGGCCCTTTTCTTTTGCGGTCGGCGCGGCCGCCGAATCGCCTAGCCTTCGCCGCTACGTCTGCGCAGGAGGTAGGTATCCATGATCCAGCCTTTCGCCGCCCTGGCGCGTAGGCGGGTCGCCTCGATCTCATCCGCAACCTCGGCGAGACGCCCCGACACCAGGCGCTGGTCCTCGGTTCCGACGTAGGCGCCCCAGTAGATGTCGAAGTCCCCGGCTGCGCGTCGGTAGGCGGCGTCGCCGTCGAGGACGACGACGAGACTGTCGACGCCTTTGGCGAGAGTGTCCTCGAGCCGGCGCCCCGGGACGATCGCGACCGGCTCGCTGATCTCGTTCAGCGGGATACGATGCGCCGCCGCGAGCGCCTGGACGCTGCTGATGCCGGGAATGACGTCGTACTCGAAGGGCAGCCCCTTCGCGTGCAGCATCTCGATCACCCGGATCGTGCTGTCGTAAAGGGACGGATCGCCCCAGACGAGGAAGGCGCCGCATTCGCCGTCCTGCAGCTCGTCCATCAGCATCCGTTCGTAGATGTCCTGGATCGCCGCATGCCAGGTCGCGACGTCGTCGCGATAGGACGGCGAGCGGTCCCGCCGCGGCACGTCGAACCCTTGCGTCCGATAGTTCCTGTGCGCGATGTGGCGCTCGCAGATCTCCAGGCGCAGCCGCTTCAGGTCCGCTTTCTCCGAGCCCTTGTCGGGCATGAAGAAGACGTCGACCGCGTTCAGCGCCTTGACCGCCTGCACCGTCACGTGGTCGGGGTCGCCGGCGCCAATCCCGATGATGCGGATTCTACGCATGCGCCTTCACCTTTCGTCGCAAGTCCAAGAAACTGTGAGACTTGTCGCTGGCGCGTCCACCAAAACGCAACACTCTCGACGCCATGCTTTCGCGACGAATTTGCGCCGGTCCGCCGGTTTCGTCGGCGGACCCCCGTCCGCCCTATTTGAGGCAAAGCGATTGAGAAGCATGGTGTCGTCTGACCCGGCGTCGGGCACGGATAAGATGGAGCTGTTTACGGGAGATTGGCGGGCGTACCCGCGCCTGCAGGTCGACCTCGTCGGCATCTGTTCCGTCGCCGGACGGCCCGACGTGTCGTGCCTCGCGCGCGACTTGTCGGTCCGCGGCATGTCCCTGCTCTGCGACGACCGCGCGGCGACCCTCGACACCGAGGTGGTCGTCTCCCTGCCGCAGGTCGGGCTCCTGCGCGGGCGGGTGGCTCGCGTCTTCCCCGGCGGCTTTGCGATGACCCTCGCCGAGGGACGCGCTCAGCGCGAGCGGGTCAGCAACTTCCTGACGTGGCTCGGCGAGCGCGAGACCGATGGCGGCCTCGAGGACCGCGCGCACGCGCGGATCGTGCCGCTTCGGCGCATGGTGTCGCTCGGCGCAGCCGGCGAGACCTCGATGGCGCGGATCGTCGACGTGTCGCGCTCCGGCGTCGCACTGACCTCGACGGCCAGCGTGCAGGTCGGCGACGAGGTCGTGGTCGGGAGCAAGGCGGCCGTCGTGGTGCGAATGCTCGAGGGCGGCTTCGCGGCGCGGTTCGCCGAGCCACTCGGGCCCGACTTCGACGCCTCGATCATTCTGTAAGACGCGGAGGCCGCCTGTCAGAAGTCCTCGAGATCGAAGTCGAGGATCGCCATCTGCAGGGTGTAGCTCTTGCCTTTCGGATCGTCGGCCGAGATGACGCCGAGGAAATCGTCGCCGGAGTTGAGCTCGACCGAGTCCGTCTTCTTGGCGCGGGCCATGATCTTGAGCTTGTCGTTCTCGAAAAGCCGCCGCAGGTAGTCCTGCAGCACCTGCCGCTCGACCGGGATCTTCATGTCGAAGGCGAACGAGCGGTCGCCGTCCTCGTCGTCGACGATTATCGAGCCGATGGTGCGCTCGCCGAGATGGACGTCGGCATTGTCGGGATCCTTGCGCGCAGCGGTGACGCGAATGCCGTCGTTGCCAAACGACTGGCGCAGGAAATCCTGCAGCTTGCGCATCTCGGTCTTGTCCACGGCTATCTCCCTCGTCGCCCCGCCTCGTGTGGCAACGCGCCACGGGCCGGTCGGTTGGCTGCGGCCGTCGCTTATCCGGGCCTCGGAACTGGAAGTCTAGCGCCGCGGCTCGATCACCGAGCGCCCCTCGTACATCTCGAGGGTGGGCTTGGCGGCCAGGATCTGGTCCATGGTGCGCGCGGGCTCGGCGCAGCCGGCCTCGCCGACGATGCGGGCCGGAACGCCCGCCACCGTCTTGTTGTGTGGAACGGGATGCAGCACCACCGAGCCGGCGGCGATGCGCGCGCAATAGCCGACCTCGATGTTGCCGAGAATCTTGGCGCCGGCCCCGATCAGCACGCCGTGGCGCACCTTCGGGTGGCGGTCGCCGGAATCCTTGCCGGTGCCGCCGAGCGTCACATCCTGCAGCATCGAGACGTCGTCCTCGATGACCGCGGTCGCGCCGACGACGAGCCCCGTGGCGTGATCGAGGAACACGCCCTTGCCGATCTTGGCTTCGGGATTGATGTCGGTCTGGAAGATGACCGAGGAGCGGCTCTGCAGGTAGAGCGCGAAGTCGTGCCGGCCGGCGTTCCACAGCGCGTGCGCGAGGCGGTGCGCCTGGATCGCGTGGAAGCCCTTGAAGTAGAGAATCGGCTGGATCAGCCGCGTGCAGGCGGGGTCGCGATCGAACACCGCGAGCAGGTCGGCGCGGAAGGCCTCGGCAAACGACGGGTCTTCTGCGACGATGTCGGTATAGGCCTGGCGGATGAGATCGGCGGGCACGTCGGCGTGCGCGAGGCGGGCCGCCACGCGATGCACCACCATGCTTTCCAGCGTCTCGTGATTGAGCACCGTCGAGTAGATGAACCCGGCGATCTCGGGCTCGCGGCGGATGATCTCGTGCGCCTCGCTCTGCATGCGCGTGAAGACGGGATCATGCTCGCTCAGCGAGACGACATTGCTCTGTGCGGTGCCGGCCATCAGTCCTTCCGTACGCGTCACGCGAGATTTTTCCCCGAACGACCCTTCATATAGACCACCTACGCGCGTTCTACGAGGAAATCGAGAACGGCCGTCTTGTAGGTCTTGTCGCCGACCGCCTTGTTGTGGTCGCGCCCCTCGATGTCGAAGGCTCTCGCCTGCGGCATCAGAGCGGCGAGGCCGCCCGGGTCACCGGCGATGTCGTCGGTCGTGCCGACGCAGACGAGGGTCGGGCAGTCGATCTGCGCCACCTCGTCGGCCGGCATCAGGGCGCGCGCGCCGCGGATGCAGGCGGCGAGCGCCCGCCGGTCGCTCTTCGTCGCGTCGGCGAAGGCGCGGAACATGCGCTGGTGCGGGTCGGTCAGGCTCTCCAGCGCCGGCGCGTCCATGGCATCGGCGATGCCCATCGGCAACGTGCCGCCCTCGACGAGCCCCATCCCGAGCCCGCCGAGGACGAGCGATCGCACCCGCTCCGGCGCCAGGCGCTGCAGGAAAGCGGCGATCCGCGCCCCCATCGAGTAGCCCATGATGTCGATGCGGCCGAGCCGCAGGTGGTCCATCAGCGCCAGCGCCTCGGCGGCGAGCTTCTGCACCTCGTAGGCGGCGACCTCGTAGGGCTTGTCGCTGCGCCCGTGCCCGCGCACGTCGTAGAGGATCACCCGCCGTCCGTCGCCGGTCAGCGTCTTCACCCAGGTCGGGAAGACCCAGTTGACGGCGTGGCTCGAGGCGAAGCCGTGGATGAGCAGGATCGGCGCACCCCGATCGGGGCCGGTCGGCGGCTCGTCGATGTAGGCGATGGTGACGCCGTCGGGCGTGGTCATGCGCTGCATGGCGCCTTCCTAGCCGCGGGCCGTGGCCTCCGGCTAGGGCCTCGCCGGGTGCATGAAGTCTAGCAGCTCGCTGGTGTAGTGCTCGGCGACCTCGCTGAACGGGCGATGCGACGCGTCGTAGAGCACGGCGTGATGAGTGAAAAGGATGCGCGGGATCGCGAGCTGCGCGTCGGCATGATCCGACATCGGCGGCCGGATCTGCCAGTCCTCGGGCAGCGGCGACCAGACGCCGTCGACCGCGAAGGTCTGGCGCGTGAAGCGCAGCGCCGCGACCGCCTTGCCGAACGGCGTGTCGGTGGTCTCCAGCACGTGGTTCATCTCCGGCGTCAGCCGCGAGGGCACGTACCAGTTGTCGGCCTCGGAGAGCACGTGCCCGCCGCAGGTGAGCCGCACGCGACGGTATTTCACCGGCTCCGCCGCAAGGCCCAGGCGCCTGCGGCCGGCCTCATCGAGCGGCGCGTCCTCGCCGCGCACCAGCTCAGCGTGGATCTTGGGGTCGGGCGCCATGGCGTGCACCTGGCACCAGTGCTCCAGCGCCCGCGTCGCGCTCGAGCTGGCGAGAATCTCCGCGTTCACCGTCTCGATCGAGGCCAGGGTCTCGACCCGGGCGAAAAAGGTGTCGGGCATGGCGGCGGCGGGGCCGGCCAAGAGCGCGAGCGCGAACGCGAGGGACGGGAGGCGAAGGGTCACGGGGGCGACATCAAGGGGCTTGCGCTCGAAGGGGCGGAGGGCTTCTTAGCCGGGTCGCCCACACCTGTCAGGATGCCATGCGCGTCGCCCTCTTCGTTCCCTGTTACATCGACGCCTTCTTTCCCGAGGTCGGGGTCGCGACCCTCGAGCTGCTCGAGCGCCTGGGCTGCGAGGTCGAGTACCCGTTCGACCAGACCTGCTGCGGCCAGCCGATGGCGAACTCCGGCTGCCAGGCCGAGGCCGCGGCGACAGAGCGGCTCTTCGTCGAGAATTTCTCGGGCTACCAGCACATCGTCTGTCCGTCGGGCAGCTGCGTGAACCACGTGCGCTCGAAGTTCGACGCGATCGAGCAGACGGATGCCGTCCGCGCGGTGCGCGAGCGCACCTTCGAGCTGGTCGAGTTCCTGCACGACGTGCTGAAGGTCGAGGCGTTTCCCTGGGCGCGCTTCCCGCACAAGGTCGGCTACCACAACGGCTGCGGCTCGCTGCGCGGGCTCGGCCACGCGCGGCCCTCCGAGCTCAACGCGCCGTTCTTCTCGAAGCCGCTCGATCTCCTGCGCAAGGTAGAGGGCATCTCCTTTGTCGAGCCGTCGCGCCCCGACGAGTGCTGCGGCTTCGGCGGCACGTTCTCGGTTTTCGAGGAGGCGGTCTCGGTGAAGACCGGCCAGGACAAGGTCGCTGACCATGCAAGGGCCGGCGCCGAGGTCATCGTCTCGGCCGACACCTCCTGCCTGATGCACCAGAAGGGCTGTGCCGAGCGGGCCGGCTCGCCGATGCGCTTCCTGCACATCGCGCAGGTGTTGAACGGGGTGGCGGCATGAGCACGGCCGATTCCGAACGCGGCCAGGACGGCCGCCGCCTGCAACACGCCGAAGGCGCCTCGCACCGGATCGAGGCCGACCAGCGCGAGCGACAGGTGAAGGTCGCACCGGTGCGCCAGGGGCGGCGCATCGACCACGCCGAGGCGGCGAAGCGTTTCATCGCGGCGCCCGAGCACCTCAAGTTCCACGACGACCGGCTGTGGGACATGCGCAAGAAGCGTGACGCGCAGGCGCATGCGATGCCGGAATGGGAGGAGCTGCGTGGGCTCGCCTCACGGATCAAGGAGCACACCCTCACCCACCTCGACTTGTACCTCGAGCAGTTCGAGGCGGCGGCGAAGGCCAACGGCGTGACCGTGCACTGGGCCGCCGACGGCGCCGAGCACAACCGCATCGTGCTCGGCCTGCTGCGCGATCACGGCGCCAGGACGCTGATCAAGTCGAAGTCGATGCTGACCGAGGAATGCGGGATGCGCGAGCATCTCGTCGAGAACGGCATCGAGATCACGGAGACCGACCTCGGCGAGCGCATCCAGCAGCTCGACAGCGAGGCACCGAGCCACATCGTCGTGCCCTCCGTGCACAAGCTCAGGCGCGACGTCGCCGAGGTGTTTGCCCGCACGCTCGGCACCGATCCCACGAACGACGATGCGCATTACCTCGCCGAGAGCCAGCGGCAGACGACACGCCCGCGCATTCTCGAGGCCGACGCCGGGCTCACCGGCTGCAATTTCGCGGTGGCCGAGACTGGCTCCGTCGTCACGTGCACGAACGAGGGCAACGCCGACCTCTCCGCCAACACGCCGAACCTGCACATCGCGTCGGTCGGCATCGAGAAGCTGATCCCCCGCGTCTCCGACCTTGCGGTGTTCATCCGGCTTCTGTCGCGCAGCGCGCTCGGCTCGCCGATCACGCAGTACACCTCGCACTTCAAGGCGCCGCGCAAGGGCGCCGAGATGCACATCGTGCTGGTCGACAACGGACGCTCGGCGCGGCTCGGCATGGAGAAGTTCTGGACGTCGCTGAAGTGCATCCGCTGCGGCGCCTGCATGAACACCTGCCCGGTCTACCGCCGCTCCGGCGGCCTTTCCTACGGCTTCACCTATGCCGGGCCCATCGGGCTCGTCATCGATCCGACCTTCGACAAGCATCGCTTCTCGAACTTGCCGTTCGCCTCGACGCTCAATGGTTCGTGCACCAACGTCTGCCCGACGAAGATCAACCTGCACGAGCAGATCTACGCCTGGCGCGAGGTGATGGCGAAGGAGCACGAGGTGCCGTTCGCCAAGAAGGCGGCGATGGCCGCGGCCGGCGCGGTGCTCGCGAACCCGAAGCTCTACCGCGCCGCGATCACGATGGCCGACGGCGCGCTCGCCAACCTTCCGCGCTTCGCGACCTACAGCAAGGTCAACGCCTGGGGCCGCGGGCGCGAAAATCCCGCGCCGCCGCGCGAGAGCTTCCACGATTGGTGGGCGAAGAACCGGCAGGGCAAGGAGCGATGAGCAGCCGCGACGCGATCCTCTCGCGCATCCGCGCCAACAAGCCGGCGCCCGTCGGGCTGCCGGACGTGCCGCTCTTCGACGCCGGCCGCGGCAACGACCTCGTCGGCCGCTTCGCCGAAGCGCTCAAGTCGATGGGCGGAACCTGGCTCGAGCCGGCTGCCGACGATCCGCTGGCCGCGGTGCGCGAGCGCATCGCCGATGCGGCGGTCGTCGTCTCCATGGCGCCGGAGATCACCGGCAACCGGGAGATCACCGGGGCGACGCCCGCTTCGCTCGCCGATGTTGACGTCGCGATCGTGCGCGCCGCCTTCGGCGTGGCCGAGACAGGCTCGATCGCGCTCACCGAGCGCGAGCTTGGCGTCAACACGCTGGCCTATCTCGCGCAGCACCTCGTCGTGCTGCTCGACCCCGCAGACATCCTCGTCAACCTGCACCATGCCTATCTGCGGCCGGAGTGCAGCGAGGCGCGCTACACGGTCTTCCACACCGGCCCGTCGGCGACGGCCGATATCGAGGGCGTGTTGATCCGCGGCGCCCAAGGCGTGCGATCGCTGTCAGTGCTGCCGCTGGCGCGGCCCGTCTAGGCGGCCGCGGCCTTGCGGCTGCGACGCGACAGGTAGATCGACAGGATCAGGATCAGCGTCAGGCCGCCGAGCACGCCGAGCTCGATCATCGACTGGTCGAAGTGCAGCTGGTCGGCCTGCTTCGACTTGTCGGCGACCTCGACGGTGACGATGAGGATGCGCCGCACCGAGGCGATGAGCCCGACGATCAGAAAGGGCTCGATCGGGATCTGGTCGCTGGTGATCGACTGGCGGACCGTGTGCAGGATCTCGACCAGCATCAGCGTGAAGAGCAGCTTGTCGACGATGAGGAAGACGCCGCTCGTCTCGGGCCAATGCTTCAAGGCGTCCGCAACGCCGGCCACCGAGCCGGTGAGCAGGATCAGCGTCACGATGATCAGCGCGGCGCCGATGCCGATGGTGATCCAGTGCTCGATGCGCGTAAACCAGCGGGCGACCACCTCGTTCTCGTCGCCGCCCTCGTGGTCCGTATCGACCTGCGCACGCTCGTCCATCGGTACTCCCCCGTTTTCAAGACAACGCCGAGAGGCGCGTTTCGTTTGGGCGAGCGGCAGCCGACGCAGAAATTGGAGCTGACGTCCTAGCGCGATGGATAAAGAAGCCCCGCGTCCGGCTGGCCGGAGCGGGGCTTGGGCGTCGTTCTTTCAAAGGCTGCGAAGGCTAGTTCCTAGCGCCGCCGCGCTCGGTCGAGCCGTTGCCGCGTCCGCTGCCTGCCGCGCGGGTCGCGCCGTCGGACATCGCGCTGCCGGACTTCATGCTGCCGGCCGACATCGAGTGGCCCGACATGCCGCCGCCCTGCTTCATCGAGCCGTTGGACATCGAGCTGGAATTCGGCGTGCCCTGCGGGGAGGTGCCGCCCTGCGCCATCGCGGCCGGGGCCGCGAGCAAGCAGGCAGCCGCAGCCATCGTCGAAAGCTTCATCACGTTCATGGAGTCTCCTCGTGCGAGCCGCGGGGGCGGAAGACCTCGCGAGCGGCTCGGACGCAGCGAACAGCGCCGATGGCGCAAGGTTTCGGTGTTATCGGAAGGAATTTTCGCGGCAGGCTGTTTCGGCAGCGCTTTCATCTTTTGAGGCCATGCCGTCGGCGCGCGACGCCATTGGCGCGCTTTGGCGTCGGCGGTAAAAAAATTTGCGCCCTTCCCAGCCTTTCCCGGCGCGCTAAACCTGTGTAGGGACAGGCCAAACCGACAGAAGAGGGAGTTGACGCCGATGAAGACCCGTGCCGCCGTTGCGTTCGAGGCGCAGAAGCCGCTGGAAATCGTCGAGGTCGACCTCGAGGGTCCGAAGCACGGCGAGGTGCTCGTCGAGGTGAAGGCGACCGGTCTCTGCCACACCGACGCCTACACGATGTCGGGCCAGGATTCGGAAGGCATCTTCCCGTCGATCCTCGGTCACGAGGGCGCCGGCGTCGTCGTCGAGGTCGGTCCGGGAGTCACGTCGCTCAAGAAGGGCGACCACGTCATCCCGCTCTACACGGCCGAGTGCCGCGAGTGCGACTACTGCCTCTCGCAGAAGACCAACCTCTGCCAGAAGGTCCGCGTCACCCAGGGCAAGGGCGTGATGCCGGACGGCACCAGCCGCTTCTCCTACCAGGGCAAGCCGATCTACCACTACATGGGCTGCTCGACCTTCTCGAACTACACCGTGCTGCCCGAGATCTCGCTCGCCAAGGTGCGCGAGGACGCGCCCTTCGAGAAGATCTGCTACATCGGCTGCGGCGTCACGACCGGCATCGGCGCTGTGATCTTCACTGCCAAGGCCGAGTACGGCTGCCGCGCGGTGGTCTTCGGCCTCGGCGGCATCGGCCTCAACGTGATCCAGGGCCTGCGGATGATCGGCGCCGAGCAGATCGTCGGCGTCGACATCAACAACAGCAAGGCCAACATCGCCCGCCAGTTCGGCATGACCGACTTCGTCAACCCGAAGGAGCTGCCGGCCGGCACGAACATCGTCAACCACCTCGTCGAGCTGACCAAGGGCGGTGCGGACTACACCTTCGATTGCACCGGCAACGTCACCGTTATGCGCCAGGCCCTCGAGTGCTGCCACAAGGGCTGGGGCACCTCGATCATCATCGGCGTCGCGCCGGCCGGTGCCGAGATCGCGACGCGCCCGTTCCAGCTCGTCACCGGCCGCAACTGGCGCGGCTCGGCCTTCGGCGGCGCCCGCGGCCGCACCGACGTGCCGAAGATCGTCGACTGGTACATGGACAAGCGCATCAACATCGACGACCTCATCACCGACGTGATCCCGCTCGAGAAGATCAACGACGGGTTCCATGACATGCATGAGGGCAAGGGCATCCGCACCGTGGTGAAGTACTGATGGCGGCGGCACCGGAAAAGACGGGCTCGCACGTCTGCTTCGGCGGCGACAACACGTTCTTCAAGCACGAGTCGACGACCGTCGGCGGCCCGATGAACTTCACCGTTTATCTGCCGCCGCAGGCTAAGGACGGGAAGAAGCTGCCCGTCCTGATGTACCTCGCCGGGCTCACCTGCGATCACACGACCTTCATCATCAAGGGCGGGGCGCAGCGGCTGGCGGCGAAGCACGGGTTCGTGCTCGTCGCGCCCGACACGAGCCAGCGCACGAAGCGCTACGAGGGCGACGCCGACAAGTACGACTTCGGCATCGCCGCCGGCTTCTACGTCGACGCGACGCAGGCGCCGTGGAAGGACGGCTACCAGATGGGCTCCTACGTCTCGAAGGAGCTGCCCGACCTGATCAACGAGCACTTCCCCGTCGACCCGGCGAAGTGGGGCGTGTTCGGCCACTCGATGGGCGGCCACGGCGCGCTGATCACCGCGCTGCGCAATCCCGGCCGGTTCAAGTCGGTCTCCGCCTTTGCGCCGATCTCGTCGCCGTCGCAGGTGCCGTGGGGCGAGAAGGCGCTTGGCAACTATCTCGGCCAGGACAAAAGCGCCTGGAAGGAGTGGGACGCGACCGAGCTGGTCAAGGCCGGCAAGAGGACCTCGCACATCCTGATCGACCAGGGCACGGCCGACCAGTTCCTCGAGCAGGAGCTGCGGCCCGAGATCTTCAAGCAGGCGTGCGAGGAGGCCGGCCAGCCGCTCGTCTCGCGTCTGCAGGAGGGGTACGACCACTCCTACTACTTCATGCAGACCTTCATGGAGGACCACATCGTCCACCATGCCAAGGTGCTCGGCGTTGCCTGAGGCGCCTTGGAGAGGCTGAAGCACGAATGGCCGTCATGGCGGGGACAATCCCGGTCATGACGGTGACTAGCGCAACGGACCCGGCGGCGATCCTCGCGCTGATCATCGACAGTCACCGCCGCATTGTCGGCCGGTCGCTCGCCGACGCGCGGCTTTCACCTGACGCTCAGGCGCAATGGCTCGACACCGACGCGCCGTTCGGCCTGCTCGCGCACGACACGCAGCCGGACCCCTGCTTCATCTACGCCAATCTCGCAGCGCTCTCGTGCTTCGAGTACCCCGACGACGAGCTGATCGGCATGCCGTCGCGGCTCACGGCCGAGCCGCCGGATCGCGACGAGCGCCAGCGTCTGCTCGACGCGGTCGCTCACGACGGCTTTGTCGACGGCTACCGCGGCCTGCGGATCGCCAAGTCGGGCCGCCGGTTCTGGATCGAGGATGTCACGGTCTGGATGCTCGTCGACGCCGCAGGCACGACGCAGGGGCAGGCCGCCGTCTATCGCCGCTGGCGCGACGTCTGATCTCCGGGCCGCAGTTTCTTTCGCGCTTGCGGAAAAATTGCTGCGTTGCGGAATGACCCATCCTTCGTCATATCTCGCAATTCGTCGCGCGCGGCTGGTTTTTAGGCCTAGTCTGCGCGTGCCTTCGCCTGGAACACGAGCATGCCGACCGAGCAGACCACCGTCCTCTTCTCGCGCGAACAGGCCAAGAAGCCGATCGTCGTCGTGGTCGGTTGCGGCTTCGGCGGCCTACAGGCGGCCATGCACCTCCACAAGCTCGACATCGAGCTGGTGCTGATCGACCGCACCAACCACCACCTCTTCCAGCCGCTGCTCTACCAGGTGTCGACGGCCGCGCTCGCGCCCTCCGACATCGCCTCGCCGATTCGCGCGCTGCTCGGCACCAAGCCGAACGTGTCGGTGATCCTCGGCGAGGTCGACGGCGTCGACAAGGAAGCGAAGACGGTCTGCATCAAGGACACCGGCGTCGTGCCCTACGACTACCTGATCCTGGCGACGGGCTCGGCCTACGCGTGGTTCGGCCACGACGAGTGGTCGACCCATGCGGCGGTGCTGAAGACGCTGCCGGACGCGCTGCAGATCCGCCGCCGCATCCTCGAGGCCTTCGACTGGGCCGAGACCCGCACCGACCCCGAGGACGTCAAGGCGCTGATGACCTTCGTCGTCGTTGGCGGCGGCCCGACTGGCGTCGAGCTCGTTGGCTCCCTCGCCGAGCTGGCCCGCGCGACGCTCAAGGCCGAGTACCGCCACATCGATCCGTCCAAGGCGCGGATCGTGCTCGTCGATGCAGCGCCGCGCATCCTCGGCGAGTTCCCCGAGAACCTCTCCGCCTACGCCAAGCAGGCGCTGGAAAAGCTCGGCGTCGAGGTGAAGCTCAACTCGCCCTGCGAGAGCATCGACGCGAGCGGCATCACGTTGAAGGACGAGCGGATCGAGACCGCCAACATCTGCTGGTGCGCCGGCACGCGGGCCGAGCCGGCCGGCCAGTGGATCGGCGCCGCGACGGCGCGCAACAACGGCGTCGAGGTGACGAGCGACTGCTCGGTGCCAAACCATCCCGAGATCTTCGCGATCGGCGACGTGTCGAGCTACAAGACCCAGGACGGCAAGATCCTGCCGGGCCTCGCGCCGGTCGCCAAGCAGCAGGGCGCCTATGTCGCCAAGGTGATCGCCAGCCGCCTCGGCGTGCGCAAGCATCCCGGCCCGTTCAAGTACACGAACCTCGGCACGATGGCGGTGATCGGCCGAAGCCACGCCATCGCGATGATGTTCGGCATGAAGCTGAAGGGCCGCATCGCCTGGCTTGCCTGGTCGCTGGTGCACCTTCTGCTGCTGATCGGCTTCCGCAACCGGATCATGGTCTTCACCAACTGGGCCTGGGCCTTCTTCACCTATGGCCGCGGCTCGCGCCTCGTCGTCGGCAAGGCGCGCCAGCTCGTCGAGGACGATCACCTCGCGAGTCTCGAGCGCACGATGCAGAAGCAGGCGGCGGAGTAGGCTACTTCGTCGGCTTCGAGGCGTGGTCGACGACGTAGCGCCAGTGGTCGCCGTCCGCGAGCGCGGCATCCGTGAAGCGGGTGTGCGAAACGACGTCGGCGCCGCCGTTCTTGGGGTGCAGCGTCAGGGTCGTCAGCCCCCAGGAGACGACGAGCGGGGGCACCTCGATCCAGTGGGCGTCCTCGACCTTCACCGCGACGGTGAAGTGAGCGAACAGGTCCGCGTATCCGGCCATGATGGCCTGGCCGCCTTTCACCTCAACCGAGCCCGGCGAGTAGGCGATCGTGTGCGCGTCGTGCATCGCAGCGAGCGCCGCGAGGTCGCCGTGCTCCATGGCCGCGTGCCAGGCTCTTGCCGGCGCGCTCTCGCCGTCATGCACCTGCGGTTCGCCGGCGGAGACGGGGTGCGAGCACAGAACCATGGCCGCCGCGGCAGCCGCCCATCCCGGCAGGACCAGCCTTCTCAAGGAGAGCGGCGGTAACAGCGAGGACAAGGCTCTAAAGCGCGTCGGCGGCGGCGAGCTGGTGGGCGGCGCGGCGCAGGCCGGTGAGGTGCGGGCCGACGACGGGCGACGGCGCGTCGAGGTCCTCGATCGCGCTCGGCGCTGGCGCATCGACGCTTCGTGCCATCGCGGTGACGGCAGCGACGGGGGTCGCAGCGGGCCTGTTCGCGGCGAGCTCCTGCCGCCGCTGGCGCGCGCCGGCCCGCAGGCCGACTGGCCGCAGCGCGCGTTCGATTGGACGCATGTCGCTGCCGACCGGCTCGCCGGCGAAGGCGAGGACATTGGCCGGCCGCGACCGGTCGCCGGTGATGAGGTCGGGCAGCGCGCTCCGACGCCGCGGCGTCGCCTCCGGCGCCTCGAGGCTGGCGATCTGCTCGGCCGGGTGGGCCGGCGCGGCGGCGGCGGCGAACTCGGGGCGTGCCGGCGGCAGCGGCACGTCGGGCGCGACCGCGAATTCCGAGGGGCGACGCGGCGGCAACGGCGCGGGCGGCGCGTCGCTCGCGGGCGTCTCGACACTCGCGACCTCTTGCGGCACGGGCTGCTGGTTGGGGACGGGCTGGCCGGCGGCTTGGGCCTGCTGCGGATCGACCGCGCGCGGATCCTGCTGCGGAGCTTGCGGCTGCGGCGCATAGGCGATCGCGCCGGCCGGCGGCGCCGCCTGGGCGACCTGCTGCGGCTGCGGTGCCGGCTCTGGCGCCGCCTGCTGCTGCACGGCGGGCGCCGGCGCCGGCGCCGCGCTGGCGACGGCGGTGCGGCGATCCTCCTCGTCCTCGCGAGCGGCGCCGCCACCGGTGCTCCCACCGCCGAAGAGCCAGGCGAAGAAGCCGCCCGAATCCTGCTGCGTCGGCGGCAGCTCGGTCTGGCCGCGCTGGGCCAGCTCGACGCGCGCCTGCTCGTAGCCCGGCAACGTCATGCCGTTTGATGCGATGTGGACCGTCTTACCGTCGGGAAACAGCTCGGCAAGCTGCTCGTAGGGCATGCGGGGCCAGGAGCGCACGCCGCCGACGTCGATGTGGACGAAGTTCGCCGACGGGTACCAGCCGACGCCGCCGTGCTGGAGCTGCATCGCCACCTCGCGGATGCGGTGCATCGGGAAGCCGGGCATGGTCGTGTCCATGGCCTTGCCGAGCATGTGCTGCGAGTGCTCGGCGACCGCCTTCGAGCGGCGGCGGAGCATCGCGTTGGTCTCGGGCGAGCGATAGGCCGAGTAGATCTGGATGCGGTCGGTGGCGCCGGCGCCGCGATAGGCCTCCCAGATCGCGTCGAACAGACGCGGATCCATGTCGATCTCGTCGTTGTTGCGCCAATCGCGGAGGAAGTGGTTGAGCTGCTTCAGAACCGCCGGGTCGTAATGGCCGTCGACGCGGAAGGTGGCGTCGATCGTTTCCAGCGTGTGCGTGTGATAGAGATGCAGCGTCCGGGTCTCGCCGTCGGCGATGCAGTTCTGCGTCGCGTTCGGCGCCATGATCCAGGACGCGAGCGAGCAGAGAAGGCTCGTCGCCACCAGATTGCGCAGTCGCCTCGCCTCTCGGCGCAGATCTAGACGTCGCAAAAGCCCGATCCCCCTCAAGCGCGTCCGGCCACCGTAGGGCGGCTGGAAGACGACAGACAAGCGCGAAGCGGCAAGAAGGGGGCAGGGGCCGCGCCGGCCGCGAGATTGTGGCCGGCTGTGGCCAAAATGCATCTGAGCTGCGGCCGCCCGCGCGCAAGTCTGATTCGCGGCGCTTCGCCCCAGTGCCGACGCCGTCATAACGACAAGATCAGGCCGTCTCTGAAGCTAGCGGCGGAGAGAGGCGATGCGGGGCGAAGGGAGGCGGGCTTTGGCGTTGGCCCTGCTTGCAGCGCTTCCGGCCCCGACGACGCTCTTAGCCCTTGCGACGCTCCCTGCACGAGCCGACCCCGCGCCGACGCCGCTCGACCAGAAGCAGACCGAACTGCGCGGGCTGCAAGACACGATCGATGCCACCGCGGCCCGGCGGGCGGCCCTGGCGAACGAGATCGCCGGCATCGAGGCCGATCACGCAAAGCTCGCGGCGGCACTGATCGAGACGACGTCCAAGGTCAACGTGTCCCAGGCAAAGGTCGCCGACATAGAGAAGCGGCTCGATACGCTCGGCGAGCGCGAGGGCGCCGCGCGGCGCACGCTCGAGAGCCGCAAGGCGGTGGTCGCCGAGGTGCTGGCGGCACTGCAGCGCATGGGGCGCAAGCCGCCGCCCGCGCTGCTCGTCGATCCCGAGGACGTGCTCAAGGCGATCCGCACCTCGATGCTGCTCGGCGACCTCCTGCCCGCCATGCGCTCCGAGGTCGAGCGGCTCGTCGTCGACCTCACTACGCTGACCGAGGCGCGTAAGGCGGTCCAGGCCGAGCGCCGCAACCTCGACGCCGAGATCGCGTCGCTCAACGCGGAGCGGGAAAGACTGTCCGCCCTCGTCGAGGCGCGGCAGGCCGCGCTCGGCAAGGCGCAGGGCGCGATGGCCGACGAGGCCGAGAAGGCGAAGCGCCTCGCCGGCGAAGCCGGCTCTCTCAAAGATTTGATCGGACGCATGGAGCGCGACGACGCCGCGTCTGCAAAGGGCGCCGCGGCAGCGCGGCAATCCGACGCAAAGCTTGCCGCCATCACGCCCGACGCGGGCCTCGCCGCACAGCCCTTCAAGGACCCGGCACGGCTGGCGCCGGCGGTGGCCTTCGACAAGACCAGGGGCCTGCTGCCCATGCCGGTTTCGGGTGCGCTACTGCGCGGATTCGGCGACGACGACGGGCTCGGCGGTACGGAAAAGGGGATGCTGCTCGCCACCCCTGTCACGGCACCGGTTACTGCGCCGGCGGACGGCTGGATCGCCTATGCTGGCCCCTATCGGTCTTTCGGCCAGTTGCTGATCCTCAACGTCGGCAGCGGCTACTACATAGTGCTTGCCGGCATGGATCGGATCAACGTAGGCTTGGGACAGTTCGTTTTGGCCGGCGAACCGATCGGCGCGATGGGAGACGGCTCCGCCAAAACGGCGGCCGCAGTCGCGCTCGGCGCCGCACAGCCCCTTCTCTACGTCGAGTTTCGTAAGGACGGGGCAACGATCGATCCGGGCCCATGGTGGGCGAGACCGGAGCTTCAAAAGGTTCGCGGATGATGCGGAAAGTCTCGCTAGTAGTCTTTGGTGCGGCGCTCGGCGCGGTATCCATGTCCGTCGGCACGCAACTGCACGTGCTGGATCACGCGAATGCCGCCGCCTCCGACACCTATCGCAGCCTGAACCTGTTTGGTGACGTCTTCGAGAAGATCCGCACCGACTACGTGGAAAAGCCGGACGACCAGAAGCTGGTCGAGGCGGCGATCAACGGCATGTTGACGTCGCTCGACCCGCACTCGTCCTACATGGACGCCAAGGGCTTCCGCGAGATGAACGTGCAGACGCACGGCGAATTCGGCGGCCTCGGCATCGAGGTCAGCCAGGACGACGGGCAGATCAAGGTCGTCACGCCGATCGACGACACCCCGGCCTCGAAGGCCGGCATCCTGTCTGGCGACATCATCGACGCGATCGACGGCGATCCCGTTTCGGGCATGACGCTGAACCAGGCCGTCGACAAGATGCGCGGCGCAGTCAACACGCCCGTGACGCTGAAGATCCTGCGCGGTCCGAAGAAGGAAGCGAAGGACTACAAGCTGACCCGCGCCGTCATCACCATCAAGTCGGTGCGTAACAAGATCGAAGGCGACGACATCGGCTACATCCGCATCACGCAGTTCAACGAGCAGACGTTCGACGGCGTGAAGGAGGCGATCGACAAGTTCGACAAGCAGATCCCGCAGGACAAGTTCAAGGGCTACATCCTCGACTTGCGCAACAACCCGGGCGGCCTGCTCGACCAGTCGATCGCCGTGTCGAACGCCTTCATCGACAAGGGCGAGATCGTCTCGACGCGCGGCCGCAACGCCGACGAGACGCAGCGCTACAACGCGCGGCCGGGCGACATCTCGCACGGCAAGCCGCTCGTCGTGCTGATCAACGGCGGCTCCGCCTCGGCCTCCGAGATCGTCGCCGGCGCGCTGCAGGACCACAAGCGCGGCACCATCATGGGCACGCGCTCGTTCGGCAAGGGCTCGGTGCAGACGATCATCCCGCTCGGCGGCAGCAACGGCGCGATCCGGCTCACCACGGCGCGCTACTACACGCCGTCGGGTCGCTCGATCCAGGCGCGGGGCATCGAGCCGGACGTCGTCGTCAACGAGGACATTCCGAAGGAATTCGTCGGCAAGGACGAGGTGAAGGGCGAGGCCTCGCTGAAGGGCCATCTCACCCAGTCGGGCGACGAGGGCCACGGCTCGTCGGCCTACGTGCCGCCGGACCCGGCGAAGGACAACCAGCTCATCGCGGCCGAGGACCTGCTGCGCGGCATCAAGCGCGCCGCCAACGCCACGCCGTCGAACCCGACGCCGGCCGCTCCCATGCCGGCGGGCGCCCCGACGACCACCGTGCCGCCCGGCGCGCCGGCCCCCGCCGCCCCGACGACCGGCGGCACGCCGTCGAAGGAGCCGCCGTCCAAGCTGCCCTCGACCAAGATGCCCTGACGGCATCCGGCGTGGGATAGCTGGCCCGACGCCGTTTCGGGCGTCGCGCTTGCAAGCTATAAGATCGGCGGCATGCTGCGGCGTGCCGCCGGCCGGGCCTGATTCGCGACGGAGGCGATCGGACGACAGGCCGGACGAGGATCGCCCCGATGGATCTCAATGCGCCGCTCGGAAAGACGCCACCGCCGACAGGCGGCGATCGCGTTTCGGGCGGTGGCGCTGCCGGGTGGCGTCGCCGGCGGCCGATCCTGATCGGAGCCGGCGCGCTCGTCGCGGTGGCCGCTCTGGCTGCGCTTGGCGCGACGCTCTGGACCGCCGATCCGCACGGCGGCGAGCCCTATGTCGTCGCGTCGATCCCGCCGCGTGAGGCCAAGCCGGCGCCGGCGCCGAAGCCGGCTTCGCTCGATCCGGTGACGACGGGCTCGATCCAGCCGGGCTTTGCTAACCCCCCGGCGGCACCGCTCCCGCCTGCGCATGCCGCGCAGGGTGCGGGCACCCCTCTCATCATCGACGTGGCCAAGGTGCTGGCCGAGCGCGAGCGTGGCGCCGCCGGCGCGTCGGGCGACGGCGGATCGATGCCGCCCGCCGCACAGCCCGCCGCCGACGTGAAGCCGCGGATCGCGATCTTCGTGTCCGGCATGGGCCTCCCGGGACCGGCGACCCGGACCGCGATCGAGCTGATGCCCTCCGCCGTCACCCTGGCCTTCATGCCGTATGGCGAGGGTGTGCCGGCAGCCGTTGCGTCGGCGCGCGAGCGCGGGCACGAGATCCTGCTTCAGGTGCCGATGCAGAACGCCGGCGGCGCGCCCTTGCCGGGCCCGCACGCGCTGCAGGCGAGCGAGCCGACGCCGCAGGTCGAGGTGGATGTCGCCTGGTTGATGGGCCGGATCGATGGATACAACGGCGTGGTCAACGCGCTCGGCGCGCCGGTCACCGCGGATCGCAACGTCATGGGCGCGCTGCTTCGCGCGGTCGCCGCGCGCGGCCTGTTCTATGTCGACGACGGCACCTCGCGGCGCAGCCTCGCGCAGGCCGTGGCGCTGGCCCAGGGCACGCAGGCGCTGCGCGCCGACGTAGTGCTCGATGCGACTGCCGACCCCGCCGTCGTCCACGCCAACCTGGAGGCGCTCGTCGCCGTCGCCAAGCACAAGGGCAGCGCGATCGGCATGGCGAGCGGGCTTCCCGACCATCTCGCCGCGATCGCCGCCTTCGCGGCCGGCCTTTCGGGGCGCGGCGTCGATCTGGTGCCCGTCTCCGCGCTCGCCGGCCGCATGACACGGACGGTCGCCAAATGAGGCATCGACGGGCGAACGGACGGGTGGGTCGGTAAAGTGCGTGGGTTCGAACAGTACCGGCCCTGCGTCGGCATCATGCTCCTCAATGCCGAGGGGCTCGTGTTTGTCGGGCGGCGCAAGACGAAGCGCGCGTCCGAGCATCTCGGCAGCGAGCACCTCTGGCAGATGCCGCAGGGCGGGATCGATCCCGGCGAGGATCCCTACCAGGCGGCGCTGCGCGAGTTGACCGAGGAGACAAACGTCACCTCCGTCGAGAAGCTCGCCGAGGCGCCGGAATGGTACACCTACGATCTCCCGGTCGATGCGACGAAGAAGGCTTGGCGCGGTCGCTACCAGGGCCAGCGCCAGAAGTGGTTCGCGCTCCGCTTCGTGGGCGACGAGAGCGAGATCGACGTCCTGGCACCGGCGGGCGGCGTCAAGCCCGAGTTCGACACGTGGCGCTGGGCGCGCATGGAGACGCTGCCGGAGCTGATCATCCCGTTCAAGCGCGAGGTCTATGAGCGTGTCGTGAAGGCGTTCAAGCCGTTCGCGGCGCCCTGAGCATCAGTCGAAGGCGAAGGCCGCGCGCATCCGCATCTCGGCGCCGAAGCGCTCCTGCGCCTCGCGCACGAACTTGCCGCCGAGCTTCTTGTAGAACTCGATCGCGCGGTCGTTCTCCGACAGGGCCCAGACGACGAGTGACTTGTAGCCGTGGTCGGTCAGGTCGGAGCGGGCGACGTTGAAGAGCCGGCGGCCGAAGCCGAGCCCCTGGAACTCGGGCGCGATGTAGAGCTCGAAGATCTCCGCGCCGTAAGGCATTGAGGGGACGCGGTTGCGTCCGTAGCTCGCGTAGCCGCCGATCGTCTCGTCGAAATCGAGCACGACAAGCCGCGAGCGGCGCACGATCGCCGAGTGCCACCACCGCGGGCCGCGTCGCGCGATCATCTTCTCGAGCTCGCGGCCGGGAATGATGCCGCGATAGGCGTCCCGCCACGCCGCATCATGCACCTCGGCGATGCCCTCGGCATCTTCCTCTCGGGCATTGCGGATCGTGATGAGCGTCTCGACCATGGCGGCAAGATTAGGCTTGGAATTGCTCAGCCGGCAAGGGATTTCGCGTCAGGTTTCGAGGGCGGGTCGGGCCGCGATCGTCGCACCTGTTGCGGCCGCATCGGGAAGGCCGTCGAGCGTCACCGCGGTGGGCCTGTCGCCGCGGCTGGAGCGCGCCAGAAGGCCGAACGCGATCGCCTGGAGGCTGCCCAGCGTGATGAACCACAGCTCCGCCGTGGCGACGCCGAACAGGGCGATCGACAGTGTTGCAACGAGGCCGCCGAGGAGCGCCGGCGCCACGAAGCTCGCGGCTCGCGATGCCGCAAGGATCCCGAGCGAGAAGATGCCGGCGAACGAGAGCGCGCCGACGACGCCGAGGTCGTACCAGATCTCGAACAGGATCGAGCGCGGTGTGTGCGGCGGCAGGTAGCCGAGAGCCGCTCCGAAGCGTGCGAGATCGAGCCCGTGGCCGGTCAGCAGCCGCAGCGGATCGGAGGCCACGATGCCGCGCCAGTCCTGCATTGCGGCGACGGTGCTGCGGCCGACCATCGGAATGCTCGCGGCAAGCGGCGCCAGCGCGAAGGGCAGGAGCGGCGCGACGGCGACCAGCCCGCAGAACACCGCCGCGATGACGACGGCAACACGCCGCGGCGCATCGCCGGTCAGCGCGAAGGTCACGGCGCCGAGCATGAACGCGGCCATGGCGAGCGGCGCCTGGGCCACCATCACGACGTCGGCAACGAGGATCGCGAGCAGGATGGCGAGCACCCAGCGGCCGAACGCCGCCAGGGCGCCGAGGGCCGGCCAGACCAGGACGACGATCGTCAGCACGGAGTGCTCGAGCAGCGAGGAGTCGAACTCGCTGCCGCCGCGGAAGGAGTCGGGCCCGAGGAACGCCATCGCGAGCGTCGTCAGCGACGTCACCGTGAGGCCCGCGGGCAGCAGGTAGAGCGCCGGCCGCGCGCGCCGCTCCGGCAGGTAGGCGACGACGAGCGTTGCCAGCGCGGCGATGACCAGGGTCGCGGCGTAGTGGGGCAGGGCGACGCCGGGATAGGGCGTCCAGACGATGGAGAGGCCCATCCAGCAGACGAGCCCGAGGGCGGCGAGCGCGATCGGCTGGCGGACGAGGTCGCGCAGGGTGCCGAGGCCGTCGCGCGTCAGGGTGATGGCCAGCGCGGCGAGCAGGACGCAGGCGCCGACAGGCAGCAGCACGAACAGGGCGCGCCGCGAGACGACGCTGAGGACCGGCGCGCCGACCATGAGAATCGTGACGCCGGCATAGCCGAGCAGCCGCGCGGCATCCCTGGCGGGATCGAATCGGCTGGGTGGCTGGGGCTCGGCGCTCTGGAGCATGACGGTGCACCCATAGCACGCCGTTCACGCCGGCTGTCATGCACGGGTGCGATGCGTCTTGCGGGATGGTTTCCGCCGACGCGGCGCCGCTACAGCGTCGGCGCCTGCCAGATCTCGTCCGCGTACTCGCGGATCGTGCGATCGGACGAGAACCAGCCCATGCCGGCGATGTTCTTCGTGCGGGCCGCCGCCCAGGCCGGCTGGTCGGCCCACAGCGTGTCCACGTCGCGCTGGCGCTTGAAGTAGAACTCGAAGTCGGCGCCCACCATGAACGTGTCGTAGCCGAGCACGGCGTCGACGAGCGAATGGAAGCGCGAACGATCGTCGGGCGAGAACTGGCCGTCGTAGATCGCGTCGAGCACGTCCTTCAGGCGATACGAGTTGATGAGGGCGTCGCGGCCGCGGAAGCCCTGCTCGCGGCGCGCCTCCACTTCCGGCGTGGTCATGCCGAAGATGAAGATGTTGTCGAGCCCGACGGCCTCCGAGATCTCGATGTTGGCGCCGTCCATCGTGCCGATGGTGAGCGCGCCGTTCAGCGCCATCTTCATGTTGCCGGTGCCCGACGCCTCCATGCCGGCGGTCGAGATCTGCTCCGAGAGGTCGGCGGCCGGGATGATCACCTCGGCGAGAGAGACGTTGTAGTTCGGCAGGAAGGCGACCTTCAGCTTGTCGCCGATGTCGGGATCGTTGTTGACGACGTTGGCGACGTCGTTGGCAAGCTTGATGATGAGCTTGGCGCGCGCGTAGCTCGCCGCCGCCTTGCCGGCGAAGATCTTCACCCGCGGCGCATATTCGGCGGAGGGGTTGAGCTTCATCTCGCGATACATCGCCGCGGTCTGCAGGATGTTGAGGAGCTGGCGCTTGTACTCGTGGATGCGCTTGATCTGCACGTCGAAGAGCGCGTCGGTCGAGACCTTCACGCCGAGCCGGTCGTGGATGACCGCGGCGAGCGCCTCCTTCTTGCGCCGGCGCACGCGCTTCATCTTGTCCTGGAACGCCTTGTCGTCGGCGTAAGCGGCGAGGCCGACGAGCTGGTTCGGATCGTCGAGCACCTTGGGCGACAGCGTCTCGACGATGAGCTTGGTCAGCTCGGGATTGGCCTCCATGAGCCAGCGGCGGAAGGTGATCCCGTTGGTCTTGTTGACGATACGGCCGGGGTAGATCGCGTTGAGGTCGGAGAAGATCGTCTGCTTCATCAGCTCGGTGTGCAGCGCCGAGACGCCGTTGATGCGGCGCGAGCCGATGAAGGCGAGGTGGCCCATGCGCACGCGCTTCTGGTCGCCTTCCTCGATCAGCGAGACCGAGGCGAGCTTGGCGACATCGGTCTTCATCGCGTCCGGCACCTGCTTCAGGTGCTTGTGGTTGATGAGGAAGATGATCTGCATGTGCCGCGGCAGGAGATCGTTCATCAGCGCCAGCGGCCAGGCCTCGAGCGCCTCGGGCAGCAGCGTGTGGTTGGTGTAGTTCAGGGTCGACTGGGTGATGCCCCAGGCCTTGCGCCACAGCATGTCGTGCTCGTCGACGAGCAGGCGCATGAGCTCGGCGACGGCGATCGCCGGATGCGTGTCGTTCATGTGGATCGCCGCGTGTTCGGCGAGGTTGTCGAGCGACTTGTGCATCGACAGGTGCCGCCGCACGAGGTCCTGCAGCGACGCCGACGTGAAGAAATACTCCTGCCGCAGGCGCAGCGCCTGGCCGGACGACGTTTCGTCCGAGGGATAGAGGACACGCGAGATCGATTCGGCGTAGGCGCGCGCCGTGAACGAGCCGACGTGGTCGCCACGGTTGAAGCCGATGAGATCGATCGGGTCGACGGCGCGGGCCGACCACAGCCGCAGCGTGTTGGCGTGGCGCCCCTGCCAGCCGATGATCGGCGTGTCGTAGGCGACCGCGTTCACCGTCTCGCGCGGATGCCAGACGTTCTTCAGCGGCGCGTCCTCGGTGTCGCCGCCGACCTGCTCGACGAAGCCGCCGAAGTGGATGGGGTAGACGACCTCCGGCCGCTCGAACTCCCACGGGTTGCCGTGCGCCAGCCAGTCCTCCGGCGCCTCGTGCTGCCAGCCGTCCGAGATCATCTGGCGGAACAGGCCGTGCTCGTAGCGGATGCCGTAGCCGTAGGCCGGCAGTCCGACGGAGGCCATGCTTTCCATGAAGCAGGCGGCGAGGCGGCCGAGGCCGCCGTTGCCGAGCGCTGCGTCGGGCTCCTCCTGGCGGATCTGGTCGAGATCGACGCCGAGCGCCGCGAGGGCCTCGCGGGCCGGCTCGGTGAGGCCGAGGTTGTTGAGTCCGTCCATCAGCAGGCGGCCGATAAGGAACTCGACCGATAGGTAATAGACCTGCTTGGCATCGGCCTGATGGCTGCGCCGCGTCGCGCTCATCCAGCGGTCGACGATCCGGTCGCGCGTCGCCAGCGCCAGCGCCACGAACCAGTCGCGCGGGCTCGCCGTCTTGATGTCCTTGCCGACCGAATAGATGAGCTTGGCGAGAATCGCCTCGCGCAGCTCCTCGCTGTCCGTCGGCGCCATGCGGCTTTTGACAGGCTCGGGCTTCCGCCGTTCGACCTCGGGAGCTGTCATGAAGAGGGTCCGTTCCTGGGAAGGCTCGAATGGGCAGGCTAACAACATTCGCGCCACAGGCGGCAGACGGAATGAAGCCGCGGTATGTGAAATCCTAAAGGGGAGGATTTGCGGCCACAGGCGCGCGAAATTTGCGGGGCGCGGCGAGAGCTGTCCTTGGGTCAATCGGACGTTGCATTGAAATGGTCACGGAGTTGGGTCATCTTCACGCCGTACCGGTCCGATGACCGGGTGCACCGAGGACGGATGAACTGATCAATCCGGTTTTGAGCGAAGCAGCCGTGCGGCCGCTTCTCCCGTTGACGGGCTCCGCGCCCGAAGACGGTTCGCTTGTGCAGACCGTGATGGCTTGTCTCGAGGACGCTAAGGCCGAATCGACGACCTTGATCGATCTGCACGGAAAAACCTCCATCGCCGACGCGATGATCATCACGACGGGTCGCTCAAACACCCACGTGAACGCCATCGCCGATCGGGTCCTGAGGGCGTTGAAGGGCGCCGGCTTCGGGGTTCCCCGAACGGAAGGCCTGATCAACGGCGACTGGGTCCTGATCGACGCCGGCGACGCGATCATCCACGTGTTCCGGCCCGAGGTTCGGGAATTCTACAATCTCGAGAAGATGTGGGGCGCCGACCGGCCGAAGGCGGCCTGAGCGCTTCCCGCTTTGCGAGCTGACGGGCGCGCCGCGTGTTGCGCGTGGTGCTCGTCGGCGTCGGCCGGCTGAAGGCCGGACCCGAGCGAATGCTCGCCGAGCGCTATCTCGAGCGGGCCGCCGCGACGGGCCGCGCCATCGGGCTCGCCGTCGAGATGCGCGAGATCCTCGAGTCGCGCGCCCGCCGCGCCGAGGACCGCAAGGCCGAGGAGGCGGCGGCGATCCGCGCGCTGTTGCCGCCGGATGCCGTTTTGATCGCGCTTGACGAGAAGGGCGCTGCCTTGGACAGCGCCGGCTTCGCGCGGCTCATGGAAGCGCGGCGCGACGAAGGGGCGCCTGTGCTCGCTCTTGTCATCGGCGGCGCAGACGGGCTCGACGACGCCTTGCGCCGCACGGCAATCGCGACGATCGCCTTTGGGGCGATGACGTGGCCGCACCAGCTCGTGCGGATCATGGCCGCGGAGCAGATCTACCGGGCGGCGACGATCCTCTCCGGACACCCCTACCACCGGGCCTGAGGCGTTCTACTCCACGACGTCCGGCGTGCGCCAGCCGAGGTGCTGGCCGGCGTCGACGGCGATCATCTGGCCCGTCACCGCGCGCGCCTCGGCGAGGTAGAGCACGGCGGCGGCGATTTCGTCGGGATCGACGGCGCGGTGCAGGGGGACGCCCTTCACCTCGATCGAGAAGCCCTCGTCGCCGTCGGTCGCATTGGGCAGCACGGGTCCGGGCCCGATGGCGTTCACGCGGAGGCCGCGCTCGGCGAAGGCCTGCGCCATCGTCCGGGTCGCCGTCCACAGCGCCGATTTCGCCAGCGTGTACGAGAAGAATTGCGGGGTCGGCCGCAGCACGCGCTGGTCGATGATGTTGACGATCGCCGCGTCGCCGCCGAGCCGGGTCTGCGCAGCGAAAGCGCTGGCAAGGATGACCGGCGCGCGCAGGTTGATCGCGATTTGCCGGTCGAACAGCGCAAGGTCGAGGGCGTCCGCGGCATCGGGCTCGAAGACCGCGGCATTGTTCACGAGCAGGCGCAGCGGACCGAGCGCGGCTCGCGCGCCCTCGACGAGCTTGGCGCACTCGTCTGCAATCGCGAGGTCGGCGGCCAGCGCCATGGCGCGACAGCCGTGCGTCGCGGCAAGGCGCTCGGCTTCGGCCTCGGCGCGGGAGAGCGAGCGCGCGCTCGCATGCAAGACGAGGTCCCATCCCGCGCCGGCGAGGCGCGTCGCGATCTGCAGGCCGATGCGGCGCGCGGCGCCGGTCACAAGCGCCGTGCGGCGGCCCTCGTGGGGGAGATCGTCCGGCGCAGTCACGTCGCGTCCTTCTGCAGTGTCGCCGGCACCTTCATAGGGAAGCGCCGCGACGGAAACCATCCGTTCACCACACCATATTGCCGCACAAAAAGCGACGACAATCGAGCCGTCCACCAGGAGCGGCTATACTTACGACGGGGTGGCGATATTGCGTTAACGTGAACAAATTCACACCGGCGCCACTATGGTTAAGAAACGTCAAGCATAATCGCTCGGAGTTTCGTAACCCTGCTGACCTATCCCGGCAGCACCGGCACGTCACGGATGCCCCGGAGATCGACATGAACCGCCTCGCCCTCGCCGTCCCGGCCCTGAGCCTCGCCGTCGCCGCGCCGGCGCTCGCCGCGGACCTGCCCTCGCGCTACGCGCCGGCGCCCTACTATTCGCCGGCGCCGATCTTCACCTTCAACGGCCTCTATGCCGGCGTGAACGGCGCCTTCGCCTTCGGCTCGGTGTCGACGAACGGCCATGCTGCCGGCTTCGGCGGCCCTGTCGGCGGCCTGGGTGGCGGCACCATCGGCTACAACTACCAGCAGGGCACGCTGCTCGTCGGCGGCGAGGCGGACATCGCCTTCGGCTCGATCTCGAGCCCCGCGAGCTACGGCGTAGGTCTCAACAGCGGCGCAACCATCCACGGCATGGGCACCGCCCGCGCCCGCCTCGGCTATGTTTGGGACCGCACCTTGTTCTTCGTCACCGGCGGCTATGCCGGCATGGGCATGAACGGCTCGGTCGCCGACTTCTCGGGCCGCCCGTCCTACGTCCTCAACGAAAGCCACTACCTCAACGGCTACGCCGTCGGCGCTGGCGTCGAGTTCGCGGTAACGACCAAGATCACCGTGAAGGGCGAGTACCTCTACACCGACTTCGCGAGCCAGGGCTACTTCCCGGGCACGCGCGACGGCCTCGTCGCGAGCCCGCACATCAACCTGCTCCGCGCCGGTGTGAACTACCACTTCTAGGCTTGAGCCCTCCCCACGCCGTGGGGAGCTTCAGGCGCGCCGTCCGCGCCACGCCGCGGCGATGACGTCGAGCGTCGCCGGGTCCTCGATCGTCGCCGGCATCGCGTAGTCCTCGTCCTCGGCGATCTTCTTCATCGTGCCGCGCAGGATCTTGCCGGAGCGCGTCTTCGGCAGTCGCTCGACGACAAGCGCCGTCCTGAACGATGCGACGGCGCCGATCTTGTCGCGGACGGCCGCGATGGCTTCGGCCTCGATCGCCGCCGCGTCCTTCGCGGCACCGGCCTTCAGCACGACGAAGCCGCACGGCACCTCGCCCTTGATCGGGTCGGCGACGCCGATTACGGCGCATTCGGCGACGTCGGGCAGCGCCGCCAGCACCTCCTCCATGCCGCCCGTCGAGAGACGGTGGCCGGCACAGTTGATGATGTCGTCGGTGCGGCCGAGCAGGAAGATGTAGCCGTCGGCGTCCATGATCCCGGCGTCCGACGTCGCGTAGTAACCGGGGAACGCCTCGAGGTAGCTCTCGCGCATCCGCGCGTCGTTCTGCCAGAGGGTGGGCAGGCAGCCCGGCGGCAGGGGCAGGGCGATCACCACCGAGCCCATCGTGCCGCGCGGCACAGGCGTGCCCGCTTCGTCGACGATCTCGAGGCGATAGCCCGGCATCGGCACCGCGGCGGAGCCAGGCTTCACCGGGAGCATGCCGAGGCCGAACGGATTGCCGGCGATGGCCCAGCCGGTTTCGGTCTGCCACCAGTGGTCGATCACCGGCAGGCCCATGTGGGATGAAGCCCACTCGACGGTGGTCGAATCGGCGCGTTCGCCCGCAAGGAAGATCGTGCGCAGCTTCTTCGGCTTGTGCTGGTCCCAGAACCTGGCGTCCGGGTCTTCCTTCTTGATCGCGCGAAACGCGGTCGGGGCGGTGAAGAGCGCCACGACGTCGTGCTCGGCGCACACGCGCCAGAAGGCGCCGGCGTCCGGCGTGCCGACGGGCTTGCCTTCGTAGCAGATCGTCGTCGCGCCGATCAGCAGCGGCGCGTACACGTTGTAGGAATGGCCGACCACCCAGCCGACGTCCGAGGCCGTCCAGAAGACCTCGCCCGGCGCGATACCGTAGAGGCCCTGCATCGACCAGGCGAGCGCGACGAGATAGCCGCCGATGTCGCGCACCACGCCCTTCGGGATGCCGGTCGTGCCCGACGTGTAGAGGATGTAGAGCGGGTCGGTCGCGCGCATAGGCACGCAGTCGGCGCTCTTGCCGGCCGCCTCGGCGGCCTCGACCAGCGCCTCCCAATCGTGATCGCGGCCGGGGATCAGCTCGGCCTCCTCGCGCCGCTGCCAGATCAGCACGGCCTCGGGCTTTGCCGCGGCCATCTCGATCGCCTGGTCGACCAGCGGCTTGTAGAGGACGGTGCGGCTCGGCTCGATGCCGCAGGACGCGGTGAGGATCACCTTCGGCTTGGCGTCGTCGATGCGCGCCGCCAGCTCTCTCGCCGCAAAGCCGCCGAAGACGACGGAATGGATCGCGCCGATGCGGGCGCAGGCGAGCATCGCGACATGCGCGCGCGGGATCATCGGCAGGTAGATGATGACGCGGTCGCCCTTGCCGACGCCGAAGTCCTGCAGCACGGCGGCGAGCACCTGCACCTCGCTCAGCAGCTGCGCATAGGTGATCGTCTTCTTGAACGCGATGACCGGCGCGTCGTAGATGATCGCCGCCTGCTCGCCGCGCCCGTCGCGCACGTGGCGGTCGACGCAGTTGAAGCAGGCGTTGAGCGAGGCGTCGGGGAACCAGCGGCCGTAGACGCCGCTCTCCTCGAAGATCGTCTGCGGCGAATCGATCCACTCGATGGCCTTGGCCGCCTCGGCCCAGAAGGCCTGCGGGTCGCGCTGCCATTGCGCGTACACCTCGTGGTAGCGGCTCGCCATCCCGTCCTCCCGGCGCGCTTCTGTCGGCGCGGCTCGGCGAAGGGGCCACACATTCCCCTCGGCTGGCAAGAGGGCTATGCCATGCCCCGTCGGGAACTTTTGACAAGGGCCCGGCGTCTGACAAAAAACGCCGCCGAACGCGCGGGCTAAGGGAGGGATGCAGTGGGTCGCAGCGCGCGGTTGGCTTGGGCCTTGGGCATCGCTCTACTCATCCCCTGTACCGCACATGCGGACGCCCGGCGCGAGGCCTGCAAAGCGGCAATGAACGAGCGCATCCAGCGGTGCACCGACGACTGCACGGCCCGCGCCCTCGCCGCGGTGCCGGAGTACAAGGACACGAACAACAACGTGAAGTTCGGCTGCCTCAAGGGCTGCGCGGTCGGCCAGATCATGCAGATGCGCGCCTGCTCCCAAGGCAAAGACGACGGTTCGGCCGACCCGGTGGAGACGAACCGGCACTGAGGCGCGGCGGCGCAGTGCCGCGTCGCTTACGCCTTCGTCATGTCGTAGCGCAGCCAGACGATCCCACCGTCCATCGCCTCGAGGCTGCGGAGCGTCAACGCCAACGACTTCGGCGCATCTTCGTGGCCCTCGTAGTCGAACACCGCCGCCGTGCCGACGAGCCCATCCACGGCAGGGGCGAGGAGCAGGCTCACCTCGTCGACGAGACCCTCGGCGAGAAACGCACCGTTGATGCGGCCGCCACCCTCGAGCAGCAGTCGTTTGATGGACAACTTCGTCGCCAGCTTGTCCAGCACGAGGCCGAGGTCGATCGCATCGCGTCCGCCGAAAAGGTAGGAGACGCCAGCGCGGCGCAGCGCGTCGAGATGCGCGTCCGATGCCTGCTCGGTCAGCACCATAACGACATGGTCGCCGGTGATGTCGTTGCGCCCGCCCCAGTGCATGCGGGCGTGCGCGTCGAGAGCCGATGGCATAGCCTTTCGCGGCGCCTCCGCCTTCGCGCGGCGCGATGTAGTCCTCGCGAGGGATGGGCGCGCCGCTGTATGGCTTCGGCGGCTCGCCGGGAGCGTAGCCGGCCATGGTGACGCGCCCGCACATCCAGGCGTCGCCTTCGAGCTTCTCGTGCACGGCCTCGTAGGCCTTCTCGACCACGCCCTCGACGTCGAGCTTGCTCCAGCGCTTGATCTTGACGCGTCCATCGACGCTGCTCGCCATGTGGCAGATCACGTGCGGCCTCGGCATGCTCGACCCTTCTCCTGTTCCCGGCTGAGAAGCTTCAGCGGTGCCGGATCGTTCCCGTCGCGCTCACGCTGCGTCGGTGTCGCGCGCGGCGACGAGGCCGCTGCGCGGCTGCGGGCGCCAGGCGCGGTCGCCGGTCAGGAACGCGACCCAGCCGAGCGCCGCCCCGATCTGGCGCAGGATCTCGAACGAGACGAGGCCGACGAGCGCCGTCAACAACCCGGCACCGACGTTGATCGGCTGCCGCGCAGATCTCCTCTGAAAGACAACGTCGAAGACGGCCTTCACCACGAGCAGCGCCGCGGCGACGAGCAGCGTGCTCCAGTGACCGCGCAGCGCGAGCATCGGCAGGAGCGCCATCGCGACGAGGCCATGCAGCGGCTGCAGCGTGTCGAAGGCCTTGAACGGCAGCATCAGCGAGCCGACGCGGCCGTAGCAGGCGCTGCCGACCATGTCGCGGTACCAGAGCTGCGTCTCGAGGAAGCCGCAGAACCAGCGCCGTCGCTGGCGCAGGAAGGTCGCGAGGCCCGCCGGCGCGTCGGTCGTCGCGCTCGTGGCGACCATGCCGGTGGTCCAGCCGAGACCGTGCCGCGCGGCGTGCCGGCGCAGGCGGTGTATCAGCTCGTAGTCCTCGACGAGCCCGGACGGATCGAAGCCGCCGACGGCGACCAGCGCGCCGCGGCGGAAGCCGGCGAAGGCGCCGGGGATGTGCAGCAGCATGCCAAGTCGAGCCCAGGCCGCGAAGACCAGGGCGTTTCGCGCGTATTCGCGATGCTGGAAGGCTTGCAGCAGCCGCCCGACGCCGGTCGCCTCGCAGACGGGCGCGAGCGCGGCGCCGGCCGCGACGAGGTTTGGATCGGCGGCGAAGGCGGCGCGGAACGCGCCGACCGCGTCCGCCGCGGGCAAGGTGTCAGCATCCACGGTGAGGACGATGTCCACGTCAGCGGCGAGCAGCGCGGCGTTTAGCGCGCGGGCCTTGCCGCCGTGCGGCAGCTTCAGCCAGCGCAGCGTGGGATGCGTTGCGCTCGTCGCGATGCCGCCGAGGGGCGGCGGCACGAAGGCGAAGTCGCGCGCAAGCACCGCCGCCGTGTCGTCGCGCGAGCCGTCGTCGGCGACGATGATGAGATCGGGCGGATCGGCCTGATCGAGCAGGGCTCGGAGCGTGCGCGGCAGAGCGTTGGCCTCGTTGCGCGCGGCGACGACGACTGCAAGCGTCGGCGGCGGCGCTTCGGTGCGGTGCAGGACCGAAGCTTGCCGTCCGGTCGCGACGAGCACGAGGATCGTGAGGGCGACGTCGTAGGCGACGTAGACGAAGCCCGGCGCCCAGGCGAGGGCGTTGGACGCGAACGCGGCGCAGAGGCAGGCCGCGACGAACAGCAGGGCGGCCGCGCCATGGATCGCAAGGCTCGCCGGCGTGACCGGCGGCGGCGACAGGCGCGGCGAGGCGGCGGCGAGCGCGCGCTCGAGGGATGTGGCGGACGTCAGCGGAGAGCTCCGGGTCACGGCGCCCTTCTAGCCCCGCGCCGGGAGATATGGGTGCGCGTTGTGTCGCGGGCCGCCCTGCGGCGGCCTCAGGCCTCGTCGCCTTCGACCTCTTCCGGCGGGACGACGGTCAGGCGGCGCGCCGCGAAATCGATCGCCGGCACGACCGCCTTGGTGAAGGGATAAAGCACGCTCTCGCCGCCCTGCGGCGGCCGGACCTCGAGGAGGTCGCCGCCGCCGTAGTTCGGGACGTCGATCACGATGCCGAGAGGCGCGCCCTCGGCACCGACCGCCGCGAGCCCGATGAGGTCGGCGACGTAGAACTCGTCCTCGTCCGGCGGCGGCAGCACCGCGCGGTCGAGCGTGAGCTCGAGGTTGGTCAGCGCCTGCGCCGCCTCGCGCGTGCCGACGCCCGCGACGCGGGCGACCAGCATGTTGTCCTTCACGCGGCGCACGTGCGCGAGCGTGAAGGACCGGCCGTCGGCGGTTGCCAGCGGCCCGTAGGAGGCGATCGCCAGAGGATCGCCCGTGAAGGATTGCACGCGCACCTCGCCGCGCACGCCATGCGGCGCGCCGAAGCGGCCCACCACGATGCGGGCCATCGGCTAGGCCTTAGGCGGCGGCCTCTTCGCCGGCCGGCGCCTCGGCGGCGGCTGCCTTCTCGGCGGCGGCCTTCTCCGCGGCCGCCGCGGCGGCGGCAGCGCGCTCCTGCGCCTTCTTCTTCGGCGCGCCCTTGTTCGGGTTGTTGCCGTGCGTGTGCTCGCCGACGCCGAGCGAGGCGAGCAGGCGGGCGACGCGGTCGGTCGGCTGCGCGCCCTTGCCCATCCACTCCTTGGCCTTCTCGGCATCGAGGACGAGACGGTTCGGGGCGTCCTTCGCGGTGATCGGATCGAACGTGCCGAGCTTCTCGATGAAGCGGCCATCGCGCGGCATGCGCGAGTCGGCGACGACGATGCGATAGAACGGGCGCTTCTTGGCGCCACCGCGGGACAGGCGGATCTTCAGGGACATGTCTTGTGGTCTTTCTCTAGGTTGGTTGCGTGAAGAGGTTTGGGATCCCTTCTCCCGCCGGCGGGAGAAGGAAGGGGGCTGCGGCGATCATTTCTTCTTGCCGAACGGGAAGCCGCCGCCGAGGCCGGGGAGGCCGCCGGGCTTGCCGAGCCCCGGCAGACCGCCGGGCATCCCCGGCAGGTTCGGCAGCTTGCCGCCCATCTGCTTCTGCAGCGCCTCGATCTGCTCGGGCGTCGGCTGCGGCATGCCGCCCAGGCCGGGCATCCCGCCGCCGCCGAGCATCTTCGCCATGCCGGCCATCTTGCCGAGGCCGCCGAGCGGGCCTTTGCCACCGCCCATCAGACCGCCCATCGACTTCATCATGTCGGCCATCATGCGGTGCTGCTTCAAGAGCTTGTTGACGTCCTCGACCTTCATGCCGGAGCCGGCGGCGATCCGCTTCTTGCGCGAGGCCTTGAGCAGGTCGGGGTTGCGGCGCTCCTTCGGCGTCATCGAGAGGATGATCGCGCGCTGGCGCTTGATCATCTTATCGTCGACGCGGCCGGCCATCTGCTCCTTGAGCTTGCCCATGCCCGGCATCATGCCCATCAGGCCGCCCATGCCGCCGAGCTTCTCGACTTGCGCGAGCTGGTCGGCGAGATCGTCGAGGTCGAACTTGCCCTTGGCCATCTTCTTGGCCATGGCCTGCGCCTTCTCGGCGTCGATCGTCTCGGCGGCCCGCTCGACCAGCGAGACGATGTCGCCCATGCCGAGGATGCGATTAGCGACGCGGTCGGGATGGAAGTCCTCGAGCGCATCCATCTTCTCGCCGGTGCCGAGCAGCTTGATCGGCTTGCCGGTGACGTGACGCATCGACAGCGCGGCGCCCCCGCGCCCGTCGCCGTCCGTGCGGGTGAGCACGATGCCGGTGATGCCGACGCGGTCGTCGAAGTTCTTCGCGAGGTTCACGGCGTCCTGGCCGGTGAGCGAGTCGGCGACGAGCAGGATCTCGTGCGGGCGCGCGGCGGCCTTGATCTCCGCCATCTCGGCCATCAGCGCTTCGTCGATATGCGTGCGGCCGGCCGTGTCCAGCATCACCACGTCGTAGCCCTGCAGCCGCGCGGCCTGCTCGGCTCGCTTGGCGATCTGCACCGGGGTCTGGCCCGGCATGATCGGCAGCGTATCGATGCCGACCTGCTTGCCGAGCACGGCGAGCTGTTCCTGCGCGGCCGGGCGCTTGACGTCGAGCGAGGCCATCAGCACGCGCCGCTTCTGGCGCTCGGCGAGCCGCTTGGCGATCTTCGCCGTGGTCGTGGTCTTGCCGGCGCCCTGCAGGCCGACCATCATCACGGCGACCGGCGGCGCGGCCTCGAGGTCGATCATCTCGACCGTGTCGCCGAGCGTCTCGATCAGCACGTCGTTGACGATCTTGATGACCATCTGGCCGGGCGTGACCGACTTCACGACGTTGGCGCCGACTGCCTTCGCGCGCACCTTGTCGACGAAGCTCTTTACGACATCGAGCGAGACGTCTGCCTCGAGCAGCGCGCGGCGCACCTCGCGCATCGCGGTGTTGACGTCGTCATCGGACAGCGAGCCGCGCTTCGTCAGGGCATCGAAGATGCCGGAGAGCCGATCGCTGAGGCCTTCGAACATGCTGGTCCTTCAGGTCAGTCGCAACGCAAAACGCGCCCGGGGGCGCATCGCGCTGCCGGGCGTGCCGCCGGCATCGGGCCGGTCGGAAAGGTCCTCGGAAGTTGAGGAAGACCGGGCTTTTACGCGCTCGGGCGTGGGATGACAACAGTCAGGGCCGACTGAAGTGCGAAGCTGGCAGGCCGCGGCAGGGCGCGAAGTACAGTCGCCGATAGCGGATGCTTCGCATTTCAGCTTGAGCCAAGCCTTCCGCAGGACGCGCGGCCTCTCATGCGCTCGGGCGCGCAACGACCACCGCGGACCGCGTCCCGCCACGGCCGATCAGCAGGCACGCCGCGGCGGCGACGAGGCAGATCGCGCCGGACAGCTGGAAGGAGAGGGCGTAGTGGCCGGTCACCGTACGCAGGTAGCCGGCACCCCAGGCGGCGACGGCGGCGCCGGCCTGGTGGGCGGCGAGGATCCAGCCGAACATCACGGCGGCGTTCTCGCGGCCGAACGCCTTCTCGGCGAGCTTGAGGGTCGGCGGCACGGTGGCGATCCAGTCGAGGCCGTAGAAGACCGCAAAGAGCGACAGGCCGTAGAACGTCATGTCGAGCGCGAAGGGCAGGTACATCAGCGAGAGGCCGCGCAGCCCGTAGTACCAGAACAGGAGGATGCGATTGTCGAGGCGGTCGGAGAGCCAGCCCGAGGCGGTGGTGCCGATGAGATCGAAGATGCCCATCAGCGCGAGCAGGCCGGCGGCGCGCACCTCGGGGATTCCGTGGTCGACGCAGGCCGGGATGAGGTGCGTGCCGATAAGGCCGTTGGTCGAAAGCCCGCAGACGAAGAAGGTGCCGGCGAGCAGCCAGAAGTCGCGCGACTGCAGCCCGACCTTCAAGGCCAGGATCGCGCGCACTGCCGGGTTGACGGTGGCTGTCGGCGCCGGCTCGATCGTCGTGCCGCCGTAGGGCGGCAGGCCGACATCGGCGGGGCGGTCGCGGACGAGGAGCGCGACGAGCGGCACCAGGAGCAGGGCAGCGGCCGCCACCATGAGCGATGTGGCGCGCCAGCCTATGTCAGTAGCCGCCTTGGCGAGCAGCGGCAGGAACAGGAGCTGGCCGGTGGCGCTGCTTGCGGTCAGCACGCCGATCACGAGGCCACGGCTTCTGTCGAACCAGCGGTTGGCGACGGTGGCGCCCAAAACCATCGCGACCATGCCGCTCCCGAGCCCGACCAGCACGCCCCAGAGCAGCGTGAGCTGCCACGCCTCGCGCATAAAAACGGTGAGGCCGGCGCCGAGCGCGAGCAGCAGGAGCGCACCGCAGACGGCGCGGCGCAGGCCGAAGCGCTCCATGATGGCCACGGCGAACGGCCCGACGAGGCCGTAGAGCATGATGTTGACCGCGACAGCGCCGCTGATCGTCGCGGTCGACCAGCCGAACTCGGTCTTCAGCGGCACGATGAGCACGCCGGGTGTCGAGCGGACCGACGCGCCGACGAGCAGGACGAGGAAGGCGACGGCCGCGACGACCCAGGCGTAGTGCGGCGTGGGCATGCGACGGGACGAAGGATCGAGGCGCATCAAACCACCTGCCGTCCGAGCTCGACGCTCTCGACGCGCTTCAGCGTCCGGCGCAGCGCCGCCGCCTCGGCGACGCCGAAGGCCTCGGCGAAGCCGGCCTCGACGCCGGCCCACAGGTCGTAGGCGCGCGCGGCGTGGTCGAGGCCCGCCGCCGTGAGCTGCAGCCGCCGGCTGCGGCGATCGTCGGGTCCGACGGCCAGCGCGACGAGACCGCGCCGCTCGAGCGGTCGCACGAGGTGGCCGAGCGTCGAGCGGTCGGTGACGAGATTGTCGGCGAGGTCTTTCAGCCGCATCGGCCCGTGCCGCTTGAGCCGCGCCAGGATCGCGTATTGGTTCAGGCTCAGGCCCACCGGCGCCAGGGCGGCGTCATAGAGGCGCGTGACGTGGCGGGTCGCCTGGCGCAGCGCCGCGCAGCTGCAGATTTCGGGATCGTTGGGCATGTCGGCTCATTACGGGCAATTGCCCTGAAACGCAAGCTACTGATGTTGCTGGCGGGCCGGGCCGTCGCGATAGGAGGCTTGCGCACCCGCCCGCGTCGTCGTGTCGGCGGCGTAGGCGACGGCGGCGGCCACCGCGGCGTCGATGTCGGGCCGCGTGACAAAAGCAGCCGCGAATGCGCCGATGAACGCGTCGCCGGCGCCCGTCGTGTCGCGGACAGCAACCTGCGGCGCCGGGATATGCCGGGCGCTCTCGGCCTCGACGATCAGCGCGCCGTCGGAGCCGAGCGTGACGATCACCGTGCCGGCGCCGCGCCGGACGAGGCTGCGCGCCGCCGCCTCCACGTCCTCGATTCTGTCGGAAGGCAAGCCGGTCAGCAGCGCCAGCTCGCCGCGGTTCGGCACGAGGAAGCGGGCGCGGCAGGCAAGGTCGAGATCGAGATCGGCGCGAGCCGGGGCCGGATTGAAGAGCACGTCGACGCCGGCCGCGCTGCCGATGTCGACGGTGCGTGCGACGGCCTCGAGCGGCACCTCGAGCTGCAGCACGACGAGCGTCGCCGCCCGCAGCACGTCGGCGGCGGCCTCGACCGCCTCGACAGTGAGTCCCGCGTTGGCGCCGGCCGCGACGAGGATGCGGTTCTCGCCGGACGGCTCGACGAGGATCGTCGCCGTGCCGGTCGGCCTGTCGGCGACGGTCAGCGCATGCGAGACGTCGAGACCGACGGCGCGATAGCCGTCGAGCAGCGCGTGCCCGAAGACGTCGTCGCCGAGCCGGGTGACCAGCGCCACGTCGGCGCCGCAGCGTGCGGCGGCAACGGCCTGGTTGGCGCCCTTGCCGCCGGGCCCTGTGGCGAAGCCGTCCGCGGCCAGCGTTTCGCCGGCTTCCGGCATCCGCGGCACGCGCGTGACGAGGTCCATGTTGGAGGAGCCGACGACGCAGATGCGTCTCATGCGTCCTCTCCCACGACATGCGCGACATAGAGGCGGATCGCGGTGCGCAACGCGGCGAGCGGACCCGCGCCGGCATCGGCGAGCGGGCGGGCGCCCTTCAGCATCTGCAGCAAGGCGGCGGCGGCCTCGTCCAGGCCTTCGGCGCAGGGCGCGCGGCGCCGAAGCGCTGCGGCGATCCCCTCCCGCGCGGCCTGGCGGATCGCGGCGCGGCGGTTGGGGCCATCCGGCCGCAGATCGACGAGGGCGACGGCGGCGGCGCTGTCCGGCCGGGTGTCGAGCATGCGCTCGATGAGCGCGTCGGCGAGCATCTCCGAAGTCATCGCCGCCGCGCGCGCCTCGATGGCGGCGAACCCTTCGGCGACGATCTCGGCGTAGCGGGCGAGCAGGGCGTCGGCGAGCGAGGTCTTGGTCGGGAAGAAGCGGTAGAGCGAGCCGATCGCCGTCGCCGAGCGGGCGGCGATCTCGGTCATCGTCGCGGCATCGAACCCTTTCTCCGCGAAGACGACGGCCGCCGCGTCGAGGATCGCCTCGACGCGGGCATGGCCGCGGGCGCGCTTCGGGGCACGCGCTTCGAGCGGTGCGGCCGGGCTTGACATTTGCGAGGACATCCTCAACTTACGCAGATATGCGAAGCTATCCTCGCATATCTCGCCATGTCGTCAACAGGGAGGCTCTATGGCTCTCGACACCCCCGTCACGCTCGATCCGAAGCGCACCGCGCTCGTGCTCATCGACCTGCAGAACGGCATCGTCGGCATGCCGACCCAGCCGCGGTCCGGCGCCGACACGCTCGCCGCCGGCAAGGCGCTGGCGGAGCGCTTCCGGGCTGCCGGCGCGCCGGTCGTGCTCGTCAACGTCGCCTTCGCGCCCGATTTTGCCGACGCGCCGCCGTCGAACGTCGACGAGCCGATGCGCCTCTCTGCCGGCGGCCTCCCGGAGGGCTGGAGCGAGCTGGCGCCGGGCCTCGCGCAGGCGTCGGACATCCGCGTCACCAAGCGCAACTGGGGCGCCTTCCACGGCACCGAGCTCGACACCGTGCTGCGACGGCGCGGCGTCACGACCATCGTGCTCGGCGGCATCGCCACCAACATGGGTGTCGAGGGCACCGCCCGCGAAGCCTGGGCGCATGGCTACGACCTCGTCGTGGTCGAGGATGCGACCTCCGGCGTCTCGACCGAGCTTCACGAGATGGCGTTCCGGCACATCCTGCCGCGCCTCGGTCGCGTGCGCTCCAGCGCGGCGGTGCAATTCGCCCATGGCTGAGGCGGCGGCGACGCGATTCGCCGCGAGCCCCGTCTGGCTGCGCTGGACCGCGCTCGTCGTCGGTTCGGCGGTCCTCGCCGGCACGCTCACCACGCTGCACGTCTCGGCGGCGCTGCTACTGGGCGCCATCTTCGCAGCCGTCGTGCTGGCGGCTGCGGGCGCACCCGTAAGCGTGCCGCAGCCGGCGTTCTTCGCGGCGCAAGCGCTGATTGGCGCGATGATCGCCCGCGCCTTCACGCCCGGGCTCTTCGTCGAGTTCGCCCATCGCTGGCCGCTCTTCCTCGCCGCGATCGCCTCGGTGCTGATCGCCGCCGCGGCGATCGGCTGGCTGCTGACGCGCTTCCGGGTCCTGCCGGGCACGACGGCGGCCTGGGGCACCTTCCCCGGCGCCGCGACGGTCATGGTGCTGATGGCCGGCGAGTTCGGCGCCGACATGCGCCTCGTCGCCTTCATGCAGTACAGCCGCGTGCTGCTCGTCGCGCTCGCCGCTACGGTTGTCGCGCATGCCTTCGACATCAAGGGAGGAGCCGCTGCGGCCGCTGCGCCCCCGCTGCATATCGGCGCGCTCGTCGCGACGCTTCTCGTCGCCGCCGCGGCGGCGCTCGCCGCGCTGCGCCTCAAAATCCCTGCCGGCCCGCTGATCGGGCCGATGGTCGCCTGCACCGCGCTGCAGCTTTCGGGGCTTCTGTCGATCGAGCTGCCCCGCCCGCTGCTCGCGCTCGCCTATGCGGTCGCCGGCTGGGCGATCGGCCTGCGCTTCACGCGCGAGATCCTGATCCACGTGCTGCGCGCGCTGCCGCGCGTCCTCGCGTCGATCGCGATCCTCATCGCGGTCTGCGGCGCCTTCGCCGCGGCGCTGGTGGCGTTTGCCGGGCTCGATCCGCTCACCGCCTATCTCGCGATGAGCCCGGGCGGTGCGGATTCGATCGCCATCATCGCGGCGGCGTCGCCGCACGTCGACGTGTCCTTCGTCATGGCGCTGCAGGTGTCGCGCTTTCTCGCGATCATGGCCTTCGGCCCGTCGCTGGCGCGGCTCGTGGCGCGCTCCGCCGCTCGCGACGCGTAGACTCTCAGTCGTCCGGTCTAAAACCAGACGCATCTCGGTATGAGCAGATGCGACTCTACGCGCCGGCGGGTACTGGCGTCAGCCGCACCCCCGCATCGCAACCGTTCTGCCAGACGAGCAGCGCGTGGTAACGGGCACGGCTCGCGGCATCGGTTAAAAGGAACATGCGCGGCAGCGCGCAGGGCCGATCGAGGCGTAGGCGCGCGCCGCCGCGCGATCGGTCGCGGATGCGGCATTCGACGAGGATGTGGCCACGCCGCATGCCGAGCGTTGCGTCGCGCAGTCGTGTGCGCAGGCGCTGCTCGCCGCGCCGCTCGCCGGCGGCAGGCTCGACCACCGTGTAGGTGAAGTCGTCGAGCGTCGCATCGCCCACGGCGACGCGGCGGGCCGCAACCTCCGCGCTCATGCCGCGTCGCGCGCCGCCGCCGGGCGGACCGCGGCCAGCGCCTGCGCGAAGATCCGCGCGCCCGCGTTCTCGTTCACTATCGGTGCGGGGAACCAGACTTTGCTGATCTCGACGCGGGTCTCGCGCGGCGCCAGCGTCAGCGTGAAGAAGGCGGTGACGGCCTCGTGCTGGAACTCCATGTCGAGGCTGACCGAGGCCGGCTCCTGGTAGCCGACCGTAAAGTCGCCGGCGCAGGCGAAGACGAGCGAGCCCTCGACGAAGTGCATCTCGGACGAGGACTGCACGAGGTCGGCGATGTTGGCCCAGCGGCCGGTCCGGATGAAGGTGATCATGTCGGCGGCGTCGATGAGGCGGAGCTCGGCCACGGTGCCGCTCAGCGCATCGGCGAGGAGCGCCGTCATGTTGGTCGTCTGGTCGTCCACGACGTGGCGCATGCTAGCCTTTCAAACCAACGGGACGGACGGCGCGCGGCGAGCGGGCCTGAAGGAAATGGATGAGCTCGGCGACGGCTTTGAAGAATTCGGCGGGGATCATCTGGCTAATCTCGACACGGTCGTACATGGACCTTGCCAGAGCCTTGTCCTCGATCACCGGGATCATATGGCTTTCGGCGATCTCGCGGATCTTCAGCGCGACGAGATCCTGGCCCTTGGCGATGACCATCGGCGCGCCGCCTTCCTCGCGCACGTAGCGCAGGGCGATCGCATAGTGCGTCGGGTTGGCGATGACGAGCGTCGCCTTCGGGACCGCCGCCATCATGCGCCTGCGCGAGCGCTCCATGGCAAGCGAGCGGCGCTTGGCCTTGACGATCGGATCGCCCTCGAGCTCCTTATGCTCGTCCTTGAGCTCCTGCTTCGTCATGCGCAGGTCGCGCTTCCACTTGATGCGCGAATAGAGAAGGTCGCCGACGGCCAGAAGCGTGAAGGCGGCGAGCGCGGCGGCGATGAGCCGTGCCGACACGCCGAGGATCAGGCTGCCGAGCGCCGCCGGCTCGATGAACATGCTCTCGAGCGTCGCCTCGCCCTGGCTGCGCAGCACCAGCGTGCAGACACCGCAGACGATGACCAGCTTGAAGACGTTCTTGGCGAACTCGACCTGGCCGTCGCGACCGAGCAATCGTTTGAACCCCGACATAGGCGAGATCTTCGACCATTTCGGCGCGATGCGTTCCAGCGAGAGATGCGGAACGCCCTGCGCGAAGCCGGCGACGATGCCGGCCGCCATGAGGATCATGAGGATCGGCAGGAGGAAGCCCATCGAGGCCTCCGCCGCGTAGCGGAAGATCGCCAGCGTGTCCGCCGTCGTCGCGAACGGGTCGCGGGTCGGGTTGGCGAAGAGATGGGCGAGCGCGTCGGCGAGCGCCGGCACGCTCGATCGCAGCATCAGCGAGGAGACCGCGAGCATGGCGCCGAGCGACAGGAAGACCGAGGCTTCGCGCGAGAACGGCACGTTGCCGCGCTCGATCGCCTCCCGAGTCTTCTTTTCGGAGCCTTCTTCCGTCTTTTCGCCGCTCTCCGACTCGGCCATCAGTCGACGACCTCACGCAGCTCGACCTCGCCGCGCTCGGCCATCGCCAGCAGCGTGTCGGTGATGAGACGGCGCGCGGCCGCGACGTCGCGGGTCGGTGCCGCGCCCGCCCCGGCGAGCTCGTTCTCGACGAGGCGCCGCGCGCGGGCCGTGAGCGAGGACAAGACGTTGGCGATGAACTCGGGATCCTTGCCCGAGAGCGCGACGACGATCTTGTCGCTCGCCACCTTCTCGAACAGAGCCTGCCGGCTCTTCTGCGGCAGCCCGATCAGGTCGTCGAAGGAGAACAGCTTGGCGCGCAACGCTTCGGCGTCTTCCGGGCGCTCGGCGGCGAGCGCCTGAAGCACGTCCTCGACGTGCTCTGGCGCCATCTTGTTGATGATCTCGGCCATCCGCGCGGTCTGCGCGCCGGGCGGTGCCGGCGGGTTCAAGATGAGATCCTGGTTGATCCGGGTCTCGATCACCCGCAGCGCCGCATCGGCGACGGGCGCGAGCACGAGGAGGCGCCGCGTCACCTCGTTGCGGCGCTCGCGCGGCAGCAGCTCCATGATCGAGGCGGCGACGTTGGCCCCAAGTTTCGAGAGAGCCAGCGCAGCCACCTGCGGGTGCTGCTTGGCGAGATAGTCGGTGAGGACGGGCGCCGGCAGCGCGGCGATCTTCTGCCAGATCGAGCCGTTCGAGGCGCCGCGGACCTCCGACATGATGTCGGCGACCTGGTCCGGCGGCAGCACGCCGGCGAGCAGGTTTTCGGCGCGGTCGACGTTGCCGGAGAGCTCGGCGCCGTTCGAGAACTCGCTCGCGAACTCCTCGACCAGCTCCTCGAGCACCTCGATCGGCACCGAGCCGAGCTGGGCGGCGGCGCGCGTGATGACCTTGAGCTCGCCGGCGTCGAAATGGCCGAGCAGGCGGGAGGCCAGCGGCTTGCCCATCACGAGCAGCAGCGCGGCGACCTTCTGCGGGCCCTTCAGGGCGGGGTAGACGGTCTCGTAGGTCGCGTCGCTCGCCATGGCGTCAGGCGGCGTCCGGGCGGCCGATGATCTCGGTGAGCTTGACGCCGATCCGCGAGGGGTCGTCGTCCATCGCGACCAGCTCGCCGCGGGCGATGATGCGGCCGTTGACGACGACGTCGACGGGGTCGGAGATCGCGTGGTCGAGCGCGACGATGGCGCCGCGTCCGAGCTTCATCAGGTCGGCGATCGGCATAGAGGCCGAGCCGAGGAAGACCTGGACGGCGACGGGAATCTGCAGGATCGAGTCGAGGTGCGGCCCCTTGGGGGCGCCGCTCTCGGCGGGTGCGGCGGGCTTCGGCTCGGTGGGTGCGGTCGTGGCCATTATCAGGCTCTGATCAGGTCGTTGAGGGGGTGGCGGCGGTTGCCGAGGTCGCGCGTGGCGGCGGTCTCGGTCACGATGTCCTCGATGCGCAGCGAGTAATGGCCGTCGTCCTGGCCGACCTCGCCGCGGTAGTAGGTCTGCCCGTCGCAGACGAGCGAGACGCGGCTTCGCGCGTCGCCCGGCAGCGCGAGCACCTGGCCAACGCTCAGGGCGGCGAGGCTCGAGAGCGGGATCGCCTTGGCGTCGAGGTAGGCGTCGAGCTTGATGCTCGCGCGGCCGATCTCGCGCTGCAGGAGGCCGCTCCAGGTCGGATCGTCGGCGCGAGCCTGCGCGGCGATCTCGTCGCGGCGGAAGCGCTCGAGCGCCGCCGGCGGCAGCACGAGCCGCAGCGTGCCGTGCTGGCCGAAGGCGCCGATGGTGACGCGCACGACGGCGACCTCGGCGATGCGCGAGCCGACGAGGTCGGCGACGAGCGCGCCGTCGATCTTTGCGGCGCGGGCCGGGCCGAACCCGAGGTCGGCCCATTCGCTCTGCACCGCGGCGGCGGCGAGCGTGACGAGGATCAGCGCGAACTGGTGGTCGATCGCCGTTGCCGGTCGCGGCACCTCGGGCGCCGCCTCGGCGCCGTTGCCGCCGGCAAGCAGCTCGACGATCGAGTGCACGAGGCGGCCGTTCAGCGTGACGAGCAGCTTGGTGCCGAGCTCGCCGCATTCGATGAGCCCCGCGACGGCGTCCGCGGGATGCGCCGCGACGACGTCGCGCAGCGGCTCCATCGCGCCGCCGGCCATCGCCCCCTCGATCGTCGTCGTCGTGCCGGCCATGGTCTGCAGGTTCTTGACGATCTGCGCGACGAGCCGCTCGACGGCTTCCTTCAGGCCCGGGGCGCGCTCGGCGAGGCCGCCGGGGCGCGCGCTCGAGAGGCCTTTCGTCTGCTGGGCGAGCGGGAACATCAGGCCGCCGCCGCCTCGGTCTTGCCGCCGGCCATCGTCTCGTTCTCGACCGCGTCGATCGTCGGGCGGTCGTGCGCCGAGATCGTCTTGCGGCCGTGCTCGAGCGCGATCAGCGGCATGGCGCCGTTCATGAAGGCGAGCAGCGACTGCTTGATGATGATGTAGAGCCGGCAGCGCTTCTCGCGCGTCGACTTGATCTTCTGCGCCAGCGGGCCGGCGAGGCCGTAGGACATGAAGATGCCGCCGAAGGTGCCGACCAGCGCCGCACCGATCAGCTCGCCGAGCAGCTCGGGCGACTGGTCGAGCGCGCCCATCGCCTTGATGATGCCGAGGACGGCGGCGACGATGCCGAGCGCGGGAAGCCCGTCGGAGACGACGGTCACGGCCTGGTAGGCCTTGAGCTTGTCGCGCTTGATGGTCTCGATCTCCTCGTCCATCAGCGCCTCGATCTCGTGCGTGCGGGCGTTGCCGATGAGGATGAGGCGGACGTAGTCGCAGATGAAGCTCGTCATCTCCTTGTCGGCGAGCACCTTCGGAAATCGTTTGAAGATCTCCGATTCCGCCGGGTTGTCGATCTGCTCCTCGAGCTCGTTGCGGGCGTTGCCGCGCAGCTCGCGCATCAGCACGTAGAGGAGGCCGAGCAGATCGAGGTAGTCGCGCTCCTTCGGCGAGGCGCCCTTGACCGCCTCCAGGCAGGCCTTGCCGGCGTCCTTGATGATGGAGAGCGGGTTGGCGACCACGAAGGTGCCGAGCGCCGAGCCGCCGATGATGACGAACTCGTAGGGCTGCCAGATGACGTGGAGCTGGCCGCCTTCCGCCGCGAAGCCGCCGAGCATGCAGCCCATCGCGATGACGATACCTACGAGAAAGCCCAAGACGCGTCTCCTTCGATCCGCGTCGAGTTCACCAGACCTGCCTTGTCCCAGGCTGTCCGGGACCGGTCGGCTATTCCTGCTTGATGTCGAACGTCGCGCGCTTGCGATGGCCCGACGCGCGACCCCCGGAGTGCCGGCGCGACGTCCGGTGGCCGTAGACGCGGCCGCGGCTGCGACCGCGATACGCATGCCGGCCATGGCGCGACGGTCCCGACGCAGACGCACCGGCGGCGGCCTCGGCGCCGCTATCCTTGACGTCGCCCGGCCGCACCGGCTCGACGCTCTTCACCTTGGAGGTCGGGCCGAACTTGGCGAGGCACTGGTTGTAGGCGTCGGCGGCCTGGATCTTCTCGCAGTCCTCGATCCGCGCCTGCGCGAGCGCCAGCGACGCCGGGAGCGACGTGGCGGCGAGGCAGAGGGCGAGCGCCGCCAGCCGGGTAGGGGAATGTCGCACGTTCCTTATCCTCTCAGGACCGCGCCGGTCTTGCGGCCGACGTCGGCAACGATCTTGCTCGCGACAGCCTCGATCTCGGCGTCGGTGAGCGTCTTTTCGCGCGGCTGCAGCACCGCCGTCACCGCGACCGACTTCTTGCCCTCCGGCACGCCGGTGCCGGTATACACGTCGAAGATGACGACTTCGCCGATCAGCGTCCGCTCGGCGCCGGCGACCGCCTTCACGATCTCGCCCGCCTCGAGTCCCGCATCGACGATGAAGGCGAAGTCGCGCGCCAGCGGCATGAAGTCCGGCAGGTCGAGCCGCGCTTTAGCCTTGGTAGGCTTCGATTTCGGCGCCGGGATGTCATCGAGGATCAGCTCGAAGCCGACGATCGGTCCATCGACATCGAGCGCGGCGAGGACGCGCGGATGCAGCTCGCCGAACTGGCCGATCACGTTCTTCGGGCCGAAGCGGAGCACCGCGGAGCGGCCGGGATGGAAGGCGGCGGAGGCGCCCGTCACCAGCTGCAGGCCGCCGGTCGGCACGCCGAGCGCGGCCAGGATCGCCAGCGCGTCCGCCTTGGCGGCGAAGACGTCGACCTTGGCCGCCGCCCCGGACCAGTGGCGGCCGGGGCCGGTCGGGCGCGCCGTCCCGCCGCGCACCGCCGTCGCGGCGACGCGCTGGTCGCCTTCGCCCATGCCGCGGAAGATCTGCCCGACCTCGAAGAGCGCGAGATCGCCATGGCCCCGCGCGGCGTTGCGGCCCAGCGCGGCGACGAGGCCCGGCAGCAGGCTCGGGCGCATGTGCGAGAGGTCGGCGGCGATAGGGTTGGCAAGCGGCAGCAGCGCGCGGCCGTCGGCGAACAGCTCGGCCTGGCGCTCGGAGACGAACGACCACGTCACCGCCTCGACGAGCCCGCTCGCGGCAAGCGCGCGCTTGGCCTGGCGGGTGCGACGCTGCAGCGGCGTCAGGATGGCGGTGGCGATGGCGTCAGTGGCGCGCGGCAGCGGACGCGGCGCGACGCGCTCGAGGCCGGCGATGCGGACGACCTCCTCGACGAGGTCGGCCTTGCCCTCGATGTCGGGGCGCCACGACGGCACCTTGACGGCAAGCGTGTCGGCGTTGCCGGCCGAGCGCGCCAGCGTGAAGCCGAGGGCCTCCAGGGTGCGGGCGATCTCCTCCGGCGACAGCTCGAGGCCGGTCAGACGCCGCACCTCGCTCTCCGGGAACAGGATGCGCGTGTCGGGCTCCGGCACCGCGCCGGCGATCGTCATCTTGGAGGCCGTGCCGCCACACAGCTCGAGGACGAGCTTGGTCGCGAGGTCGACGCCGGGGACGCAGAAGGCGGGATCGATGCCGCGCTCGAAGCGGTAGCGGGCGTCGGAGACGATGCCGAGCTTGCGGCCCGTCGCGGCGATGCGCGACGGGCTCCAGAGAGCGGACTCGATGAGCACGTCCGTGGTCGTCTCGTCGCAGCCGGTGGCCTCGCCGCCCATGATGCCGGCCAGCGAGACGGGGCCGGTGTCGTCGGCGATGACGATCATCGTCTCGTCGAGCTTGTAGGTCTTGCCGTCGAGCGCGAGCAGGCTTTCGCCCGGCCGCCCGCGGCGGACGACCAGTGCGCCTTTTACCTTCGCGGCGTCGAAGACATGCAGCGGCCGGGCCCGGTCGAAGGCGAGCAGGTTGGTGATGTCGACGAGCGTGTTGATCGGACGCAGGCCGATCGCCCGCAGCCGCGCCTGCAGCCAGGCCGGCGACGGGCCGTTGCGCATGCCGGAGACGCGGCGCAGCGCGAAGGCTGGCGCCAGCGCGGGGTCGTCCAGCTCGATATGAACCTGGGTCGGGCATGCGCCCTCGCCGACGATCGGCGCGACGGGCGGCGTCGTCACGCGGCCGAGGCCGGCGGCGGCGAGGTCGCGGGCGATCCCCGCGACGCCCATGGCGTCGGGCCGGTTCGGCGTCAGGTTGATCTCGATGATCGGGTCGTCGAGCCCGGCATACTGCGCGTAAAGCACGCCGACCGGGGCGTCGGCCGGCAGGTCGAGGATGCCGTCATGGTCCTCTGAAAGCTCGAGCTCGGCGCCGGAGCACAGCATGCCGTTCGACTCGACGCCGCGGATGACGCCAGCAGCCAGGGTGATCCCCTTGCCGGGGATGAAGGTGCCGACGGGCGAGAACACCGCGCGCATGCCGGTGCGGGCGTTGGGCGCGCCGCAGACCACCTGGACCGGTGCGCCGCCGCCAGCGTCGACGCTGCAGACCCGCAGCCGGTCGGCATTCGGATGCTGCTTCGCCTCGATCACCGAGGCGACCACGAAGCCGGCCAAGGCCGCGGCGGGATCCGTGACATGCTCGACCTCGAGGCCGATCCGGGTCAGGGTGTCGACGATCGTTTGGAGGTCGGCCTCCGTCTTGAGGTGGTCTTTGAGCCAGGACAGCGTGAATTTCATGAGCGGGCGGGCGTGGCGACCGCGGGGCGCGGTCTCGGTCGGAGAGGCGGCCCTTCTAGGCACATTGCGCGCGGTTGGCCAGCTTGCGCGGGCAGCGGCGTGAGCGACGACCTGCTCGCCGCCGCGCGCGCCGCCCAGGCCAACGCCTACGCGCCGTACTCGCGCTTCGCCGTCGGCGCGGCGGTGCGCGCGGCGAGCGGGGCCATCTTCGCGGGCGCCAATGTCGAGAACGCGGCCTATCCCGTCGGCACCTGCGCCGAGGCAGGGGCCATCGCGGCGATGGTGACGGCGGGCGAGCACCGCATCGTCGAGGCGCTCGTCATCGGCGACGGCGAGGCGCTCGTCACGCCCTGCGGCGCCTGCCGCCAGCGCCTGCGCGAGCTGGCGGCGGGGTCGATGCGCGTCCATATCGCCGGGCCGGCCGGCATTCGCGCGACGTTGACGCTCGACGAGCTGCTGCCGGCGGCCTTCGGCCCGGCCAACATCATGTATTGACTGGATTTATACAGTCGAAACCGAAGTAGAAGGCTTACGTTGCGTCAGGCATCCCACGTCTCCACAATCGAGCCTACGTCTTTTTAAGATTTGAGGTGGTAAGTAGCCCAGACCGCAGCGCAGATAGCGTGGACGATGCTGGACGAAGACGGGGACATCTTGGAGCGTCGCCGGGCAGGGCTCGCCAAGCGCCTCCTGACGGAAGGCTCCGTCCGTGCGGCGGCGCTGCATCGCATCGTCACGCTGGCCGCCCGCCTCTTCGACATGCCCGGCGCCGCGGTCACGATCGTCGGCAGCGACGACCTGCGCTTCGAGACCTCCGTCGGCGTCGATCTGACGTCGGTGCCGCGCGAGGAATCCTTCGGCGGCCGCACGATCCTCTCCGACGAGGTGCTGGTCGTGCCGGACGCGCGCGAGGACGAGCGCTTCCGCCACTTCGCGTCGGTCCGCCAGGAACGCATCATCTTCTATGCGGGTGCACCGATGTGCTCGTCGGACGGCCTGCGCATCGGTGCCTTCTGCCTCATCGACACCAAGCCGCGGCGCCCCCTGTCGCCGCTGGAGAAGCAGATCCTGAAGGATTGCGCCGATCTGGCCATGAGCGAGATCGAGAGCCGGCGGGCGCGGATGCTGAACGACATCCTGCAGGGCATCGCCCGCAGCGTCGGCGCGGCGCTGATCTGCACCAACGCGTCTGGCTCGATCGTCTACCACAACCCCGCGGCCGAGCAGCTGCTCGGATACGGGCCGGACGAGCTGATCGGCAAGAACGTCGCCGTCATCGTGCCGCAGCGCTTCATCGCGGCGCACCGCAGCGGCATGGGCCGCGTCGCCGGCGGCGCACCGTCTAAGCTCTCCGGCAAGATCTTCGAGAGCGTGGCGATCCGCAAGGACGGGGTCGAGGTGCCGATCGACCTTTCGCTGGCGGTCTGGCGGTCCGACAGCGGGCTCAAGTTCAGCGCAACGATGCGCGACATCACCGAGCGGAAGCAGCGCGAGGAGAGCCTGAGCCGGCTCGCCTACTACGACCCGTTGACCGGGCTTGCCCGGTCCTCCGGCTTCCTGCGCAAGCTCACCGCCCAGCTCGAGCACGGCGGCGTCGCCACCGCCATGCTGGCCGAGATCGATGGGCTGCAGAGCATCAACGACGGGCTCGGCCACGCGATCGGCGACGCGCTGATCCAGTCGATCGCGATCCGCCTGGTCGGCATCGTTCCGTATGGCGCCAAGCTCGCGCGCTGGAACGGGCAGACCTTCGCCGTCATGCTGCCCGAGCACGACCCGATCAAGGCGCGCGAATGCGCCAGCGACCTTGAGGTCGCGCTCGCGGAGCCGTTCGAGATCGACACCCACACGCTGGTCGTCGGCCCCTCGATCGGCGCCGCCATGGCGCCCGATCACGCGACGTCGGCCGAGGACCTCGTCGCCGCGGCGGACTTGGCGCTGCAGGCGGCCAAGGGCAGCCACGGAAAGCGCTTCCGGCTCTTCGAGCGCTCGATGCAGAGGGCGAGCGCGGCCCGGCGCGCGCTCCGCGACGAGATCCGCAAAGGGCTCGACGCCGGCGAGTTCGAGCTGTTCTACCAGCCGCAGGTCGCGCTCGCGACCGGCGCGATGATCGGCGCCGAGGCCTTGATGCGCTGGCGCCATCCCAAGCGCGGGCTGCTGACGCCCGGCGCCTTCATCCCGGTCATGGACGACAGCATGATTGCGTTGCATGCCGGCTGGTGGACGCTCGACCAGGCGTGCCAGCAAATCGCGCGCTGGCGCGCCGCAAGCATGCCGCCTCTGAGGATCAGCGTGAACCTGTTCGGGGCGCAGCTGCGCTACGGCGGCCTGCGGACGGTCATCGCCGATCTCATCAAGACCTACGGCATCCGGCCCGGCGAGCTCGAGCTCGAGGTGCGCGAGAGCATCGCCAATCAGGATGACGATACCGTCGTCGCCTTGCTGCGCGACCTCCGCGACCTCGGCGTCGGCATCGCGCTCGACGACTTCGGCACCGGCTATGCCTCGCTGAGCACCCTGAAGCGGCTGCCGGTCTCGACGATCAAGATCGACGTGGGCTTCGTGCACGGCCTGACCGCACGCGACGCGCACGACCGCGCGATCGTCGGCGCGATTCTGAGCGTCGGGCACGAGCTCGGCTTCGACATCGTCGCGGAGGGGATCGAGACCTCGGAGCAAGCGACCGAGCTCACGCGGATGGGCTGCCCGAGCGGCCAGGGCTACCTCTACGGGCGCCCCGTCGTCGCTTCGCAGCTCTTCGCGCACCAGTCGTGGCGGATGCCGCAGCTCGCGCCAGTCGCCGGCGAATGACGCGCCCGTCCCGGTGAATTTTCCCGACTTTCCCGTAGCGCTCGGCAAATACCGGCGCTAAAGCAGGCGCGTGAAAAGGCCGGATTTCTTCGTATTCGAGAATAATTCTAAAGGAGTGGTCTTGGCGCTTCCGTTCGAAGCGCACACCATTCAAGTCATCGTCACTCGAAAAGGTTTTTTGAATTATTTTAAACTACGGGAGATCGAGCCCGAGGACATGAAGGCTTGGGCCAAGCGGAACATCGCCTCGCTCAGCCAGATCGCCTGGTTCGCCTACGACCAGGGTCGCTACCGCGAGCGCACGGTGGCGACCAACCTGGTGCGCCAGGTCGATATCGACATCGACAAGTACGTCGGCTGGGCCTTCGTCTGAGCGTCACGGCGGCCTGAAAAAAGGCCGCCGCGAGGCTTTCGGGCAGGTGCGGCTAGACCGCGCCGCCGAGCAGGCGGACTACCAGCACGATCAGGATGATCAGCACGATGAGGCCGACGATGCCGGGGCCGGGGCCCGAGAACGCGCCGCCGCGATAGCCGTAGAACCCGCCGCCGCCGAACAGGAGCAGCAGGACGACGATGACGATGATCAGTTCCATGACACGCTCCACCCCAGGCAGGAACCGGCAGTAGGGCGCAAAGGCTGCGCTTAAGCAAGCCAACCCCTTGATGCTGAAGGTCGTACGGCATTTGACATAGCGGCTCGGGCTTCAGCGCTTTAGCCTCTCGATCGCCTCGGCGAGCGGCCGGCTCGCCTCGGCATAGCCGGCCCAGGCCTTTGAGCGCTTCAGGAGCGCCGGCACGCTCCGGACGGTGTATCGGGCCGGGTCGAGATCGGCGCGCACTTGCGCCCAGGTCAGCGGCATCGACACCGGCGCATGCGGCCGGGCGCGCGGCGACAGCACGGCGACGGCGGTCGCGATCCGGTCGTTGCGCAGGTAGTCGAGGTAGATACGGCCCTTGCGCGCCGCCTTCGACGCCTTGGTGAGAAAGCGGGTCGGCGCGTCGCGCTCGAGGGCCACGCACAGGTCGTGCGCGAATCCCTTGGCGGCCTCCCAGTCGATGTCCTTGGCGATGATCGGCGTCACGACGTGCAGCCCTTTGCCGCCGGTCGTCTTGCAGAAGGCCTCGAGGCCGCAGGCGTTCAGCCGCTCGCGCAGGTCCTTTGCCGCGTCGACGACCTCGGCGAAGGCGACGTCCGGGGCCGGATCGAGATCGAAGACGAGCCGACCCGGTTCCAGCGGGTCGCCGGGCACGCCGTTCGCCGGATGCAGCTCTAGGCCGCCCATCTGGGCGACCGCGGCGAGAGCCTCGACGCTGTCGATCATGAGGTAGGGCTCGTGGTCGCCGAGCACCTTGACGGTCTCGAAGAGATCGGAGCCGCCGGCCATCGCGTGGCGCTGGAAGAAGGTCTGTCCCGCGATGCCGTCCGGCGCACGGATGATCGAGCACGGCCGCCCTTCGAGATGCGGGAGCATCCAGTCGCCGACCGCCTCGAGATAGGTCGCGAGATCGCGCTTGGTGACCGGCGTGGCGTCGCCGGCATCGGGCCACAGCGCCTTGTCGGGGTGCGAGAGCGTGACCCCCATCACGACCACCTTGCCCCTGCCGCCCTTCGCCGGAGCCTTGCTCGTGCCCCGTCCGGCGGGCGGCGCGGTCGCCGCCGCGGATACGGCAGGCGCCTCGGCCGCGACCTCGGCCGCCGGCTTGTCGGCGCGCAGCCCCTTGAAGGCGGCCTGCCGCACGTGGCCGTCCGAGGACCAGCCCGCGAACTCGATCTCCGCGACGAGCTTGGGCTCGAGCCAGTGCATCGTCTTCGCGCGCGGCGGCGCGTTGGCGCCTAAAAACGGGCTCGTCTGGCGGGCGTGCGCCTTCAGCTTCGGCATCAGCCGCTCGATCGTCGTCTGCGAGAAGCCCGTCCCGATGCGTCCGACGTAGGCGAGCTTGCCGTCGCGGAACACGCCGCCGACGAGCGAGCGGAACTTGCCGCCGGTGTCGGTCCAGCCGCCGAGGACGACCTCGTGTCCCGCCCGGCACTTCGCCTTCGTCCAGGAGTCCGTTCGTCCGGACCGGTAGCGGGCGTCGGTGCGCTTCGAGACGATGCCCTCGAGCCCCATGTCGCGCGCCGATGCAAACAGCTCGGGACCCTTGCTGTCGAAGTGCTCGACATAGCGGATCTGCGCCTTGCCCGTGCGGCGGCGCGCCAGCAGCGCTTCGAGCGCCGCCTTGCGCTCGGCGAGCGGCTGCTCGCGCAGGTCGGCGCCCTCCAGGAAGATCAGGTCGAAGGCGAAATAGACGAGCGCCTCGGTCTTGCCGGCGGCGAGCGCCGCCTGCAGGGCGGAAAAGTCGGGCCGTCCCTCGCCATCGAGCGCGACGACCTCGCCGTCGAGGATGGCGTCGGGCAAGCCGCGCGCGGCCTTGACGATCGCCGGGAACTTGTCGCTCCAGTCGAGGCCGGTGCGCGTGCGCAAGGCGCCCCGGGACCCTTCGACACGCAGCTGCATGCGGTAGCCGTCGAACTTGATCTCGTGCAGCCATCGGCCCGCGCCCGGCGGCTTCGCCACCGCGGCGCAGAGCTGCGGGGCGACGAAGTCGGGCATCGTCGTTTCCGCGGCCTTGCGCGGGCTCGATTTTTTCGGCGACGCGGCGAGCTTCTGCTTCGGCGACTGAGGTTTCGGCGCGCTGCCGCCTTTCGTGGTCTCTCGCTTGGCACGCTCTTCCTCGGCGCGGCCTTCAGACGAGTCCCACACCGCGTCGGCCGGCGGCGCCTTGTCCTTGCCCAGCATGAAGGGAGTTGGCGCCTTGCCCTTGCCGGCGGCGATCGTCTTCATCGCGCGGCCCGAGGCCACCGAGCGGTCGATTGTGAGGATGCCGCCGCCCTCGTCCTCGTCGTTGGCGTAGTCGTCGCGATGCTTGATGAGCAGCCAGTTGGTGCGCTTGCCGCGCGTTCGGTCGTGCTTGAGGCGGACCAGCACGAAGCTGCCCTTCAACCGCTCGCCGGCCAGCGCGAACTTCAGCTCGCCGGCGGCGAGCGCCTTCGCCGGGTCGCCGTTCTCCGGCTCCCAGGCGCCGCGGTCAAACAGCTGCACCGTGCCGCCGCCGTACTCGCCATGCGGGATCGTGCCCTCGAAGTCGCCGTAGCCCAGCGGATGATCCTCGACCTCGACGGCGAGCCGCTTGTCGGCGGGGTTGAGCGATGGTCCCTTGGTCACCGCCCAGGACTTGAAGACCCCGTCGAGCTCGAGCCGCAGATCGTAGTGCAGGCGAGTGGCGTCGTGCCGTTGGACGACGAAGCGCAGCACGTCGGACTTGCGGACCGGAGCATCGCCTTTCGGCTCGGCGGTCTTCTGGAAGTCGCGTCGAGATGTATACGCTGCGAGCTTCGTGTCCTTCACCATGCTCTTACCGCCATCCGTTTGTCGCAAGCGCGTCAGGAGCGCTCTTTACCATCGACCGTACTTTCGCCACTGAGATGTTGCTCATCACGTCTTGACTGTGGTTTACCGGTCGCGCGGTTTTTGAGTGTCCGGCGGAGAAGAGCATGCGCAGCCCCTTCGTCTCCCGTCTCGCAAGCACGATCGCATCACCTGCAAACAGGTTCCGTCTCGCGGTCACCGCGGGCTTTCTCATCGCCGCCGTCTCGTTCTCGACCATCGTCGTCAGCGACCGGGACGGCATCGCCGACGACTGGTTCGGCGCCGGCGGGATCTTCGGCCTCACCCAGCCCGTCGAGCAGGCGCAACCGCAGCGCCAGGCCGCGAGCGGCTGGCTAGCGCCGCGCCACCGCGTCCATCGTCATGCCAAGGCCGAGCCCGCGAAGTTCATGCGATCGGTCGAGCGTGCTCATTCGCTGGCGACAACCGACGGCCCGGTCGAGCTGGGCCGCCGCTCGATGTGCGTGCGTCTCTGCGACGGCTTTGCGTTCCCGGTCGGCGCCTACCATGGCGAGGATGACAGGGCCGCGCACGAAGCGACCTGCCGCTCGGAATGCCCTGGCGCGGCGACCGCGCTCTATATCGTGCCGTCGGGATCCGACTCGATGGACGATGCCGTCCGCGTCGGCACCGACAAGAACTACTCCGAGCTGCCCTACGCCTTCCATTACACGACAGTCCTATCGAGCTCGTGCTCGTGCCATCCTCAGGAGGGCAACAGGATCAAGTCTCTGCTGCACGACTTCACGCTGCGCCGCGGCGACGCGGTGATGACCAAGGCCGGGTTCAAGGTCTTCCACGGCGGCAACCGCTTCCCCTATCGCCGCAACGACTTCGTCAAGCTCGAGCAGAGCCGCGATATCCGCAACGGCGACCGCGCGACCTTCCGCGAGATCGAGCGCGCCAGCCTGATCTCGTCGCCCAACATCCTCGCCCAGACCGTGCCGGCCAAGCCGGCTGCCTCGAAGACCGCGGCGACGCGAGGACTCGAGCATCAGGCGAGCCTCACGCCGCCCCCGCCCCTCCCGCCGGAGCCGGGGCACCCCTGAGCGCTGCAAGCTCGGCCTCCAGCGCCTCGATGCGGGCATCGCGCGCCGCGATCGCCTGCCTGACGAGCTGAGCGTCGAGCTTCTGCGGGATGTGCTGTGGGCAGTTGATGTCGAACGCCGTCACGGTGAAGAGCAGCGCGCGCTCGGCCGATGCCGGATAGCTGGGGTCGATGAGGCGCGAGACGACCTCAGGGTCCTCGGTCATGCGAGCCCGGCCCCAGATCTTCACCCGGCGCCTGTGGGCGTAATCCATCAGGAAGAGGAACGCACTTTCGTTCTCGGCGAGATTGCCGGTCGTCACGTACTGCCTGTTGCCTTCGAAGTCGGCGAAGCCGATCGTCTCGTCGTCGATCACCTTGATGAAGCCGGGTCGGCCGCCGCGGTGCTGCGCGTAGGGCTGGCCGTCCTTCGTCGCGGTGGCGAGATAGGCGGTGTCGACCTCGGCGAGGAACGGCTCGAGCGACCGGGCGCCGCTGCGAAAGTCCATCTTCTCGTACGCGCGGCGCGAGCCGTGCCGCTCCTGCTCGGCCTTGACCGACGCGGTGAAGGCGACGTCGCTGAGCTTGACCGTGTCCTGCATCGATCCCTCCGCTGGCCGTCCGGCGTCTAGATTTAGGCCACGCGACGGTGATCGCGTCCTCCGAAATCGAAATTGACAATTGCATGGGCCGGACCGCGTATCGATGCCCGGAAGAGGAGCAACGCGCTTGAGCAGCACGACGAACGAGAAGGGCCTCAAGACGCGCGACGAGCGCTTTGCCGAGGGGCGCGGCATGCGCACCGTGGTGCCGCGCGAGTCGCACGCCCAGTTCACCGTCGACACCAACCGCGATCCGCTGCCCCTTCTCACGGCAGGCGACGTCCACCGCGTCCCGTCCCTGGTGCCGGAGCGCTACAAGCGCATGGGCGTAAACCCGTTCGCCTTCTATCGCGGCGCAGCGGCCGTGATGGCGCACGACCTGCTGCCGATGCCGCGCATCGGGCTGCCGGTGCAGGTCTGCGGCGACTGCCACCTCATGAACTTCGGCGTCTTCGCCTCGCCCGAGGGCGCCGTGCTGTTCGACATCAACGACTTCGACGAGACGCACCCCGGCGTCGACTTCATCGTCGACCTGAAGCGGCTCGTCGCCTCGGTGGCGGTCGCCGCCGCCGCGGCTGGCCTGCCCGAGAAGCGGGCGCAGGCGCTCGCCCAGGCGACGTCGAAGGCCTATCGCGATTTCATGCTCGATCTCGCCGGCAAGAGCCCGCTCGAGGTCTGGGAAACGCGCATGGACCTCGAGGATCAGCTCCATGACCTCGACGACACGCTGAAGACGTCGCTGCTCGAGAAGCTCTTGAAGGCGGAGAAGAAGGGCAAGGACTCTGACGAGGCGCCCGACATCGCCGAGCACGGGCTGGCCTTCGAGGACGAGCCGGGCAAGGTCTTCCACGTCCTCCCCGACGGCACGAAGGTGAAGACGGTGCTGAAACCCGACAGCCGCCGCATCTACGAGGCGACGCTGCTGCCCGAGTGCGCGATGCTGTTGCGCAACTATGCGCTCGTCGACGTCGCCTTCAAGGTGGTCGGTGTCGGCTCGGTCGGCACATATTGCGCTGTCGGGCTGTGGGCGACGGCCGACAAGGAGCAGATGATCTTGCAGGTGAAGCAGGCCGACGTCTCCGCCGTCGCCGCCTTCGCGCCCGGCGCCCTGAAGGCGAGCCACCAGGGCAAGCGCGTCGTCGACGGCCAGCGCGCGATGCAGGCCGCGGCCGACCCGTTCCTCGGGTGGACCCAGGACGAGACCGGGCGCCAGTTCTACGTCCGCCACCTGAAAAATCGTCGGCTGGCGGCGATCGGCGGCATCATGGAGACCAAGGCGCTCCCGGCTTACGCGACGCTCTGCGGCCGCACGCTCGCCCGGGCGCACGCCCGCACCGGCGATCCGGCGATGATCGCCGGCTACGTCGGCGCCTCGGACGCGCTCGACGACGCGCTGGCGCAGTTCGCGATGGCCTATGCGCGCCAGACCGTCGCCGACCACGCGAAGCTCGTGGCGTCGAACCTGATGCCCAAGGAATAGGACGGGTCTACTTCGACGAGATGTCGTCCATCCGGCGCTGCAGCGCCTCGATCTGGCGCCGCATCTCGTCGAACTCGGAGCCCTTGCCGTTCTCGCCGGGCGGCGGCTCCGCGGGGTGCGACGGCGGCGCGGCAGCCCTGGCGCTGCCGTTGCTCGACGCGCCGGAAAAGGGCGTGAACATCGACAAGGCCTGGCGGAACATCGCCATGTTCTGCCGCGTCTGCTCCTCGATCTGCCCGACGAACGGCCGCGCCGCCGAGGCCAGCGGGTTCGCCGCGAACATCGCGGAATATTGCTCGGCGAGGCCGCCCTTCTCCTGCGTGAGCTTGTCGAGCGAGAACTCGAGGTAGCTCGGGACCATCATCTGCATGGAGTCGCCGTAGAAGCGGATGAGCTGGCGCAGGAAGGTGATCGGCAGCAGCCCCTGGCCGCCCTTCGATTCCTGCTCGAAGATGATCTGGGTCAGCACCGAGCGGGTGATGTCCTCCCCGGTCTTGGCATCGTAGACGACGAAGTCGTCGCCCTTCTTGACCATCGCCGCGAGGTCCTCGAGCGTCACGTAGGCGCTGGTGCCGGTGTTGTAGAGCCGGCGGTTCGCGTACTTCTTGATCGTGACGGGCGTCTTCTCGGCTTCCATCGCTCGCAATCCAGGGAAAATAGCCGGATTTCAAGCGCATCCGGTCGTTGCGCGGGCAACCGCGGGCCGCGACCATAGGCGCTGCGATGCCCGACCAAAAGACGGAAACTGCTGCAGCGCACTCTGTCATGTGACCGAGGGTCGGGTTGTCGTTCGCCGCTTCAACCCGATGTCTCACGCTGGTAATGGTTACCGCAGTGCAAAAAGGACGACCGGCCCTAGGCGCCGGCCGCCGCGAAGGGAGATGCCTCCATGTCAACTGATGTCGTCATCGTCGCTGCAGGCCGCACCGCGGTCGGATCGTTCAACGGCGCGTTCGGCGCGACTCCTGCCCACGAGCTCGGCGCCACCGTGATCAAGAACGTGGTCGAGCGCGCCAAGCTCGACGGCGCCGAGGTCGACGAGGTCATCCTCGGCCAGGTGCTGACTGCCGCGCAGGGCCAGAATCCCGCGCGCCAGGCCGCGATGGCGGCGGGCGTGCCGCAGGAGAAGACGGCGTGGAGCCTCAACCAGGTGTGCGGCTCGGGCCTGCGCGCCGTGGCGCTCGGCCAGCAGCAGATCGCCAACGGCGACGCGTCGATCATCGTCGCCGGCGGCCAGGAGAGCATGTCGCTCTCGCCGCACGCCCAGTACCTGCGTGCTGGCACCAAGATGGGCGACACCAAGCTCATCGACACGATGATCAAGGACGGCCTGATGGACGCCTTCCACGGCTACCACATGGGCACGACTGCCGAGAACATCGCCACCCGCTGGCAGATCTCGCGCGAGGAGCAGGACAAGTTCGCGCTCGGCTCGCAGAACAAGGCCGAGGCGGCGCAGAAGGCCGGCAAGTTCAAGGACGAGATCATCGCCTTCACCGTGAAGGGCAAGAAGGGCGACACCGTAGTCGACGAGGACGAGTACATCCGCCACAACGCGGTGTTCGAGAACTTCGCCAAGCTGAAGCCGGCCTTCTCCAAGGAAGGCACCGTGACGGCCGGCAATGCGTCGGGCCTCAACGACGGTGCGGCCGCCCTGGTGCTGATGAGCGCCAAGGAAGCCGAGAAGCGCGGCCTCACGCCGCTCGCCCGCATCGCCTCCTGGGCGACGGCCGGCGTCGATCCGGCGGTCATGGGCACGGGGCCGATCCCGGCCTCGCGCAAGGCGCTGGAGAAGGCCGGCTGGAAGGTCAAGGACATCGACCTCGTCGAGGCCAACGAGGCCTTCGCCGCGCAGGCGCTCTCGGTCAACAAGGACATGGGCTGGGATCCGGAGATCGTGAACGTCAACGGCGGCGCGATCGCCATCGGCCATCCGATCGGCGCGTCCGGCGCCCGCATCCTGGTCACGCTGCTGCACGAGATGCAGCGTCGTGACGCGAAAAAGGGCCTCGCCACGCTCTGCATCGGCGGCGGCATGGGCATCGCCCTCACCGTCGAGCGCTAACCCCTCGTCTGATCCGCATACGACCCTCGACTAGGCTTGCCCGGCGCCCCGCGCCGGGCATATCGCTTCTTAGGACCGGCCAACGAGCCCGGCGCCTTTGAGGGAAGGAAGCGGTAATGGCACGAGTTGCGGTCGTGAGCGGTGGGTCGCGCGGAATCGGCGCGGCGGTGAGCAAGGCCCTCAAGGGCGCAGGCTATACGGTTGCCGCGACCTACGCCGGCAACGACGAAGCCGCGGCCGCTTTCAAGAACGAGACCGGCATCCCCGTCTACAAGTGGGACGTCTCGGACTTCGAGTCCTGCGCGGCGGGTCTCAAGAAGGTCGAGGAGGACCTCGGACCAGTCGACATCCTCGTCAACAACGCCGGCATCACCAAGGACGCCCCGTTCCACAAGATGAAGCCCGAGCAGTGGTACGCGGTGATCAACACCAACCTGAACTCGCTCTTCAACATGACCCGGCCGGTGATCGAGGGCATGCGCACGCGCGGCTTCGGGCGCATCATCAACATCTCGTCGATCAACGGCCAGAAGGGCCAGTTCGGCCAGGCGAACTATGCGGCGGCGAAGTCCGGCGACATCGGCTTCACCAAGGCGCTGGCGCAAGAGAACGCGTCGAAGAACGTGACCGTCAACGTCATCGCGCCGGGCTATATCGCCACCGAGATGGTCAAGGCGGTGCCCGCAGAGGTGCTGAACTCCAAGATCTTGCCGCTGATCCCGGTCGGTCGCCTTGGCGAGCCGGAGGAGATCGCGCGCTGCGTGCTCTTCCTGGCCTCCGAGGAGGCGAGCTTCATCACCGGCTCGACGCTGAGCGTCAACGGCGGCCAGTACATGATTTGAGGCTGGCGGCGACGCTTCGTTAAGCGAGCCGCGTCATGATCCTCCCGCGCCACGAGTGCGGTGCGCGGGGGATCATGAGCCACGTCATCGCCTTTCCGACACCGGTGCCGCGCGATGCCGCCCTATGCGAGCCGCGCGCGGGAGAGCTCGTCGCCTTCGGCCGCAACGATATCGCCACCGTCCTCGAGACGATCGAGCTTCTGCGCGAGTCCGGGCTCACCGACATGCTCGACGCCTTCAACCGGGGGCCGGTCGTCGCGCGAGGCCGCCGGGCGGCGGCACCCTCGAGGTAACGAACGGGCTGGGGATGCCCTGCTGACGTCTCGTTGAAACCGGCAAGAAACATAGTAAACGGCTCTGGTCGCTGTCGCGCGACGATCGTTCGAGAGCCGTCGCCATGGAACGCATCCGCAGCCTTTTCGCCGTCGAGGCGCCCGTCGCCGATCCCGCGCGCGACCTCGTCAGCGGCGGCGACGACTTCGCGGTCACCGTCGCCTCGACCCACGACCGTCGCTTTTGGGTTCGCATCGAGCGCGAGCTCGAGGACGACGCGATCGTCGTGACGGACTTCTCGCCCGGCGCCAGCTCTCCCGCCGAGCTGGCCGCCGCCCTCGCGATGGGCGTGCGCGAGGTGACGGCGGATCGCATTGGCGCGCTCGCCTTCCGCGACCTTGTGCCCGCCGGCACCCAGGCGCCGCTCTATCCCGCCCGGATCGTGCAGGCCGCGGATCTCGTGAAGCAGCTCGCAGCAGCCGTGGCCGGCCATCTCGCGACGGCCGTCGCCTCGTTTGAGATGACGCGGCACCGCGGCAAGATCGATGCGCGCGTGACGTTCGCTTAAGCCACCCGCAAACTGAGACGGCCGCCTCGCGGCGCGGCTTGTCCCGGCGGCGGATATCCTCTTCACTGCCGGGCGTCCTCGAACCCGCGGCCTCATGCACAGCGTCACACTCGCCTCGCAGACCGACTTCGACGGCTGGCGCAAGGCGGCGCGGGCGGCGGTGCTCGCCGGTGTCGGGCCGGACCGCATCGTCTGGCGCGTCTCGGGCGAGGCCGGCGACCTGCTCGCGACCGACGATCTCGCCGACCTGCCGCCCATCGAGGCGCCGCAGTTCAACGTGCCGAAGAGCTTCGTTTCGCTCGCTAAGGAGGTCGTGCTTCACGCCGATCCCGAGCGGTTCGCGTTGCTCTACCGGCTTCTGTGGCGGCTGCGCGCGACGCCGCATCTCCTCGAGGACGCCAGCGATGCCGACGTGCATGCCGCGCGCGCGATGGCCAAGGCGATCCATCGCGACATCCACAAGATGCACGCCTTCGTGCGCTTCCGGGAGGTGCAGGCGGACGACGGCGAGGCCGCCTACATCGCCTGGTTCGAGCCCGACCACTACATCGTCGAGGCAACGGGCGACTTCTTCGTGCGCCGCTTCACCGGCATGCGCTGGTCGATCCTCACCCCGCATCGCTCGGCGTTCTGGGACCTCGAGACGCTCAGCTACGGCCCCGGCGCCGACAAGAGCCAGGTGCCGACCGACGACAGGCTCGAAGCCTACTGGCGCACCTACTACGCATCGATCTTCAATCCCGCGCGGCTGAAGATCGACGCGATGCAGAAGGAGATGCCGAAGAAGTATTGGAAGAACCTGCCCGAGGCGCAGCTGATCGACGGCTTGATCCGCGACGCCGCGACGCGGGAGCAGGAGATGCTCGCCGCGGAACCGACCGCTCCCTCGCGCCTTGCCACCGCACTCGCACGGCAGGCGAGCGAGGATAAGCGCGGAGAGGGAGAGGCGGTGCAGGGCGAACTCGACCAGGGCAGCATGCCGCAAAGCCTCGACGAGGCGCGTGCCGCGGCGGCGCGCTGCACGCGCTGCGACTTGCACGGGCCGGCGACGCAGACGGTCTTCGGAGTCGGGCCGCAGACGGCGGAGATCATCTTCGTCGGCGAACAGCCTGGCGACAAGGAGGATCTTGCCGGCAAGCCGTTCGTCGGGCCGGCGGGGCAGGTGCTCGACAAGGCGCTGCGCGAGGCCGGCATCGAGCGCGACAAGGCCTACGTCACGAATGCCGTGAAGCACTTCAAGTACGAGCCGCGCGGCAAGTTTCGCCTGCACAAGACGCCCGAGACGCGCGAGATCGAGGCCTGCCGCTACTGGCTCGATCTGGAGAAGAGCTTCCTTGAGCCGAAGATCATTGTCGCGCTCGGCGCCTCGGCCGGCAAGGCGCTGCTCGGCCGCACCGTGCGTATCGGTGCCGAGCGCGGCAAGCCGATCCCGCAGGGCAACGATGCGCCGGTCTTCGTCACCGTGCACCCATCCTACCTGCTGCGCCTGCCCGACGAGGCGGCGAAGGCGAAGGAGTATGCGCGGTTCGTCGAAGACCTGACCGCCATCCGCAAGGCCGCCGGCCTGTAACGCGACGGTGGCAGAAATACATCGCGCTCAACGAAAATCTCTGCCTCTCCAGCTTGTTATTCGTAAAGCTCTGCTGCTGCCGCCTATCGTCATTACGGCTTAACTTGGCTGGGCAGTCGGCGATGACGAAGCGTGTTTGGACGGCATTTGCCCTTGTGACGATCGGGCTTTCGGCGCTGACGGCGCCGGCGCTAGCGGCGGATCTGCCGACGCGGCGTGCGCCTCCCGTCTATATTCCGCCGCCGATCCCGGCCTTCTCCTGGGCCGGTTTCTATATCGGCGGCCAGGCCGGCTACGCCTTCGGCGAAGACCATGCCGTCAATCAATTGAATGCACCGGGCGGTCGCGTTTCGCATCCCGACGGGTTCATCGGCGGCGGTCACGTCGGCTACAATTTCGCGGGCATCCCGGGCTTCGGCGGTCCCGGTCTCGGAGCCGGTGGTCTCGTGCTCGGCATCGAGGGCGACGCCGACGGGAGCACCTACCACGACACCTATGGGATCAACGCCGTCACGACGATGAAGAGCGACGTGCAAGGGTCGGTGCGCGGCCGCGTCGGATTCGCCTACGACCGTGTCCTCTTCTACGCGACGGGCGGTGCCGCCTTCGCGACGTTCCAGGACGACTTCCACAATCCGGCCTTGGCGACGTTCACCCGGACGCGCGTTGGCTATACCGTCGGCGGCGGTGTGGAGTACGCCTTCACCAACAACTGGTCAGCCCGCGCCGAATATCGCTACAGCGATTTCGGTTCGTACCTCGAGGTCCCCAACGGGTTGCGCGTCACGCGCCACGAGACCATGCAGCGGGTCCAGGGCGGCGTCAGCTACAGGTTCGAGACCATCGCACCTGCTCCGGTCGTCGCGCGGTACTGACGAGCGAGTCCGCCGTCGCCGCGGACCTCGACCGATGCAGGTGCTGCCAAGACCCGCGATCCCCGTTGCGGCTCCGCTGGACGCCCGCAAGCTAATCTGCCATTCGCTGCGAACCATGCTTCGCCGAACCGGGACCGCTCGATGACCCAGACGAAGATTCGCAAGGCCGTCTTTCCCGTCGCGGGGCTCGGCACGCGCTTCCTGCCCGCCACCAAGGCCGTGCCGAAGGAGATGCTCACCGTCGTCGACGCGCCGGTGCTGCAGCATTGCGTCGACGAGGCCAAGGAAGCCGGGATCGAGCACTTCATCTTCGTCACCGGCCGCGGCAAGGCGGTCATCGAGGACTATTTCGACATCGCCTTCGAGCTCGAGGAGACGCTGAAGGCGCGCAACAAGGTGCCGCAGCAGGAGCTGCTCAAGAAGCAGCTGCCCGGCGCCGGCACGACCAGCTTCACCCGTCAGCAGGCGCCGCTTGGCCTGGGCCACGCGGTGTGGTGCGCGCGCGAGATCGTCGGCGACGAGCCGTTCGCGGTCATCCTGCCCGACATGATCACGCTGCCCGGCGCGAAGGGCTCGCGCTGCCTCGCGCAATGCATCGCCGCCTACGAGGCGCACGGCGGCAACGTCATCGCCGCCGAAGAGGTGCCGGAGGAGGAGACGCACAAGTACGGCATCCTCTCGATCGGCGAGGACCGCGGCGACACGTTCGAGATCACCGGCATGGTCGAAAAGCCGCCGAAGGGCGAGGCGCCCTCGACCTCGATCATCTCAGGCCGCTACGTGCTGGGGCCCGAGATCTTCGCGATCCTCGAGACGATCGGCAAGGGCGCTGGCGGCGAGATCCAGCTGACCGACGGCATGAAGAAGCTCTCCGAGACCCAGGCCTTCCACGGCGTGCGCTTCGACGGCAAGACGCACGACTGCGGCTCGAAGCTCGGCTTCCTGCTCGCCAACGTGGCGTTTGCGCTGAAGGACGGCGAGGTGGCCGACGACTTCAAGCGCGAGGCGCTGGCGCTTCTGAAGTAGGCGGTCGGCGTATCGCGAGCGTCAGCTCGTCCGCGCCGCGCGCACATAGACCGTCTTCTCGACGGTCGCGACGAGCTTGCCGGCCGTGTCGTGGATCTCGACCGAAAACTCCGGCTGCGCCTTGGCCCCGGTGGCGGTGATGGCGCGCACGCTCTCGATCGTCGCCTCGTCGAGCCGGTAGCGCGCGATGACCGTGCCCCGCGCCGGCGAGACGAAGCGGATCGCGCCGGCCTGGTCCCAGATCGTGTAGCCGCGGCCCAGCGCCTGCCGCAGCATCAGCGCGTAGAACGGGTCGGTCATCGCGAACAGGCTGCCGCCGAAGTGCGCACCGCTCGGCGTGCGATTGTACCAGCGCGACCGCAGCGACACGTCGATCGCCCGGAAGTCCGCGCTGACCGTGTCGACGACGATGCCGGCGAAGAGCAGCGGCGGCCAGAGGTTGAGGCTCCGGCGGAAGGTGGCCGGATCGGTGCTCAGCCTCAATCCTTGATCCTCGCCAGCCAGTCGTCCTCGGAGAGGACCTCGAGCCCCAGCTCGGCGGCTTTCTTCAGCTTCGACCCGGCGCCAGGCCCCGCGACGACGATGTCGGTCTTTGCCGAGACCGAGCCGGATACTTTGGCGCCCAACCGCTCCGCCTGCGCCTTGGCCTCGTCGCGCGTCATCCTCTCGAGCGACCCGGTGAAGACGACCGTCTTGCCGGCGATCGGGCTCGTGGTGGCGACGGGCGGCAGCTCGACGGGCTCGACCTGCGCAAGCAGCTCGGCGACGGCGTCGTCGTTGCCCTTCTCGGCGAAGAAATCGGCCAGCGCCTCGGCGGCGACGGCGCCGAGCCCGTCGATCGAGATCAGCTCGGCACGCCCCTCCGAGTCCGGCGCGGCCGCCGCCTTTGCGGCCTCGCGGATCGCCTCGAAGGTCCCGTAGTGGCGTGCGAGCTTCGTCGCGTTGATGCGGCCGACATGGCGGATGCCGAGCGCGGCGAGCAGCCGGTTCACCTCGGGCTTGCGCCGCGCGTCGATCGAGGCGAGGAGGTTTCTGACCGACGTCTCGCCGTAGCCTTCGCGATTGAGCAGCGCCGTCTCGTGCGCGGCGAGCTTGAAGATGTCGGCCGGCGTCTTGATCAGCCCCTCGTCGTAGAAGGCCTCGATCTGCTTGTCGCCGAGCCCTTCGATGTCCATCGCGTCGCGGGCGCAGAAATGCTTGAGCCGCTCCTTGGCCTGCGCCGGGCAGACGAGCGCGCCGCTGCAGCGGCGCACGACATCCTGCCGCCCCGTCTTCGGATCGATTTCCTGCACGACGTCGGAGTCGCACACCGGGCACTTCGTCGGGAATACGTAGGGCTTCGCGCCGCGCGGATGATCGCCGACCACCTCGACGATCTGCGGGATGACGTCGCCGGCGCGCTGGATGCGGACCGTATCGCCCTCGCGCACGCCGAGCCGCTCGATCTCGTCGGCGTTGTGCAGCGTCGCGTTGGTGACGACGACCCCTCCGACGGTGACGGGCTTCAGCCGGGCCACCGGCGTCAGCGAGCCGGTGCGGCCGACCTGGATCTCGATCTTCAAGAGCTCGGTGGTCGCGCGCTCGGCCGGGAACTTGTGCGCGACCGCCCAGCGCGGCGTGCGCGAGACGAAGCCGAGCCGCTGCTGCAGCGCGATCGAGTCGACCTTGTAGACCACGCCGTCGATGTCGTAGGGCAGCGTGGCGCGCTCCGCCTCGATCTTGCGGTACTGCGCCAGCATCTCTTCGGGCGTTTGGCACAACACCGTCATCGGGTTGGTCGGCAGGCCGAATGCCTTGAACGCCTTCACCATGCCCATCTGCGTGTCGGCCGGCGGCTTCGTCGCCTCGCCCCAGGCATAGGCGAAGAAGCGCAGCGGCCGCGCGGCGGTGATCGTCGGATCGAGCTGGCGCAGCGAGCCGGCCGCCGAGTTGCGCGGGTTGGCGAAGAGCGGCTTGCCCGCCTCCGCCTGGCGCTTGTTGACGCCGGCGAAGCCATCCTTCGTCATGTAGATCTCGCCGCGGATGTCGAGGATGCCGGGCGGCTTGCCCATCAGCTCGTGGGGAATTTCGCCGATCGTCTTGACGTTGACGGTGACGTCCTCGCCCTCCTGGCCGTCGCCGCGCGTCGCGGCCTGGACAAGCACGCCGTCCTCGTATCGCAGCGAGCAGGAGAGACCATCGATTTTCGGCTCGGCGGTCACCGCCAGCGCGTCCTCCGGCTTCAGGCCGAGGAAGCGGCGGACGCGCGTGCAGAACTCCTCGACCTCGGCATCGGCGAAGATGTTGCCGAGCGAGAGCATGGCGACCTTGTGCTTGACCTTGGCGAACTTCTCGCTCGGTGCGGCGCCGACCTTTTTCGACGGCGACGCCGCGGTGACGAACTCGGGATGCTCGGCCTCCAGCGCCTCGAGCCGGCGGCGCAGCTTGTCGTACTCGCCGTCCGAGATCGTCGGCGCGTCCTCGGTGTAGTAGCGCCGATCGTGCTCGGCCAGCTCGGCCGTCAGCGCGGCATATTCGGCGGCGGGATCGGCAGGGGGAGAGGACTTGCGGGCCATAGCGGGGACTTAGCAAATCCGGGCGGATTCAGCCCACCCCGAATTGGGTCAGGCCGGCGCCGTCAGCGCCGCGAACATGCCCTTCACGTCGCGCGCCCGTCGCGCCGCGGCGAGCGCCGTGCCTTCGCGAAGCCGCCGCGCGATGCAGGCGAGGACAGGCAATTGCTCGCCGGTCTTCGCCGCCGGCAGGAGCGCGAGGCAGATGACGTCGACGGGCTTGTCGTCGACGGCCTCGAACGGGATCGGCTCGCGCAGCCGCGCGACCAGCACGTAGGGGGCGGTGACGTTCGCCAGGCGCGCGTGCGGCACGGCGATGCCGTTGCCGAGGCCCGTAGAGCCCAACGCCTCGCGGGCGCGCAGCGCCTCCGCCACGGGCCCGGCCTCGATGCCGAGAGCGGTGGCGGCACGCTTGGCGAGGTCGCCGAGGCAGGCGGACTTGTCCGCATAGCGGAGGTCCACGAGGCAGCGGACGGCTCGATCAGTTGGGCGAGATCCATCGCGGGTCCTTCTCGCGCCTCACTCCGGCGCGCGCAAGCGGTAGCCGACGCCTGTCTCGGTCAAAATATAGGCGGGCTGCTCGGGGTGCGCCTCGATCTTTTGACGGATCTGGCGGATGTATACGCGCAGATACTGCGGATCCGTGCTCGGTCCCCAGACCTCCTTGAGCAGGTAGGCATGGGAGAGCACCTTGCCGGCGTGCTGCACGAGCAGGCGCAGCAGCTCGTATTCCTTGGGCGAGAGCTTGACCTCCTGCCCGTCGACCCGCACGTGCCGACGCACGAGATCGACCGCGAGCCCGTCGACCTGGAACAGCGGCCGCTCGCCCTGTTCCTGCAGGCGATGGCGCAGCGCGACCCGGACGCGCGCCAAGAGCTCGTTCATCCCGAACGGCTTCGTGACGTAGTCGTCGGCGCCAAGGTCGAAGGCCTTGACCTTGCCGGTCTCGTCGTCGCGGCTCGAGAGCACGACGACGGGGAGCGTGGCGCCGCGCTCGCGCAGGACGCGCAGCACCTCGTGGCCCTGCAGGTCGGGCAGGCCGAGGTCGAGGATCATCAGGTCCGGCTTCTCGGCGAGCGCGTCGAGCGCCGCCTGGCCCGTCGGCGCCTCGATGACGTCGTAGCCCTGCGTGCCGAGCCCGGTGCGCAGGAGCCGCCGGATCGGCGGCTCGTCGTCCACGACGAGGATCTTGACATCGAGGGCGCTCACGCCACGCTCTCCAGCGGCGCGGTTTTCGCCGGCACCGGCAGGCGGATCGTGAAGACGGCGCCTTGCCGGTCCGAGCGGTTGCCCGCGACAAGCGTGCCGTCCATCGACTCGACGAAGCCGCGGGCGATCGCGAGCCCAAGCCCGGTCCCCGCCCGCACGCGGTCGCCTTTCCGCGCGCGGTAGAATTTTTCGAAGATGCGCTCGACGTCGGAGGGCGGCAGGCCCTCGCCTTCGTCCAGCACCTGCAGGCTGATGCTGTCGCCGTCGCGCCAGGACTGGATCGACACCGTCGAGCCGAAGGGCGCATGCTTGGCGGCATTGTCGAGGAGATTGAACAGGACCTGCTCGAACAGCACGGCATCGACGCGCAGCATCGGCGTGTCGTCGCGCAGCCGCAGGTCGATCGTGTGATGCGCGAGGATCTTGGCGGCCCGGCGCAGCGTCGCGCCGACAAGCTCATCGAGATCGTGCACCGCGAGGTTCGGCATGACGGCGCCGGACTCGAGCCGCGTCATGTCGAGGAGGTTGGCGATAAAACGATTGAGCCGCTCCGACTCCTCGATGATCGTGCCGAGCAGCTCCTCCTTGCCGCCTTCGTCGAGCGCGGCGGAGAGATCGCGCAGCGTCGAGGCCGCACCGAGGATCGAGGCGAGCGGCGTCTTGAGGTCGTGCGAGATCGAGGTCAGCAGCGACGAGCGCAGACGGTCGGTCTCGGCGAGCAGGCGGGCCCGGTCGACGTCCTCGGCGAGGCCGACGCGCTCGATCGCCAAGGCGCTCTGGTCGGAGAGCGCGTCGAGCAGCCGGCGCTGCTCGGGGCTCAGAAGCGTGCCGGCCTTCTCGGAATCGAGCCCGACGACCGCGACGGGCCCGCGTCCCGTGCGCATCGGCAGGAACAGCCGCTTGGCGCCGGGCAGCGTGTCGGCGCCGCGGCCGGCGGGACGGTTGTTGCTCCAGGCCCATTGCGCCGCCGCGAGGTCGGCTGAATCGAGCATGTCCTCGGGCGGATAGCCGGCCTTGACCTCGAGCTTGTCGGCCTCCGGCATCAGTAGCACCACGTTGAGGCTCAGCATCGAGGCCATCTGGTAGGCCGTTGCCCACAAGACCTCGTCGATCGAGACGCAGCCGCCGAGCTTGCGCGCGAAGGAATACAACGCCTCGGTGACGCGGGCGCGGGCCTGCGCGACCTTGGCCTGCGCGCGCGTGCGCGCCGCGAGGTTCGACACGAGGATCGCGACGAGCGTGAAGAAGAACAGCGCCGCGACGTTTGTCGGATCGGCGATGGTGAAGGTGTAGAGCGGCGGCAGGAAGAAGAAATTGTAGGCCGCCGTCGCGAGGAGGACGGCGAACAGCGACGGATAGAGCCCGAAGGTGACGGCGACCCCGACGATCGCGGTGAGGAAGACGAGGTCGACGTTGTTGAGCCCGAACGTCGGCTCGATTGCCTTCGCGACGCCGAGCGCGGCCGCGACCATGCCGAGCGCGGCAGCATAGGGCGACAACGCGACCGGCTCGCGCTCGTGCGTCGGCCGCGAGGCGGGCTCGTCCGTTTCGGCCAAGGCCTCGCCGGCGATGACGTGGACCGAGATGTTGCCGGCACTCACGACGAGGTCGCGAACCACCGAGCCGTGCAACAGCTCGAACCAGCGCGAGCGCTTGGTCTTGCCGACGACGATCTGCGTAAAATTGTTTTCCTGCGCGTAGGCGACGATGTCGTCGGCGATGTGCCGTTCGGCGGAGGGAAGCGTGATCGTCTCCGCGCCGAGGCGCTCGGCGAGGCGCAGCGTCTCGGCGATGCGGTCGCGCTGCGCCTCGGTGAGCGATAGGCTGCGGCCGGTCTCGATGGTGATCGCCGTCCAAGGCGCATGCAGGCGATCGGCGATGCGCTTGGCAAAGCGCACCAGCGCGGCGGCGCGCGGGTCCTCGCTGATGCAGACGAGGACGCGCTCGCCGGCCGCCCAGGGCCCGCGGATCGCGTGCGCCTGCATATGCGTCAGCAATTGCTCGTCGACGCGCTGCGCGGTGCGCCGCAGGGTGAGCTCGCGCAGCGCCGTGAGATTGCCGGGCGAGAAGAAGTTCTTCAGCGCCCGCTCGGCCTGCTTGGGCAGGTAGACCTTGCCCTCCTTCAGCCGCTGGATGAGGTCGTCGGGCGCGAGGTCGATCGCCTCGATGTCGTCGGCGCGGTCGAGGATCGAGTCCGGCACCGTCTCGCGCACGCGGATCCGGGTGATCTGCGCGACGACCGTGTTCAGGCTCTCGACGTGCTGGATGTTGAGCGTCGAGTAGACGTCAATGCCGGCGGCGAGGATCTCCTCGACGTCGAGGAAGCGCTTGGGGTGGCGGCTCTCCGGCCCGTTGGTGTGGGCGAGCTCGTCGACGAGGACGAGCTGCGGGCGGCGCGCCAGCACGGCATCGAGGTCCATTTCCTCGACCACGCGGCCCTTGTACTCCATGCGACGGCGCGGGATCACCTCGAGGCCTTCGACGAGCGCCTGCGTCTCGGCGCGGCCGTGCGTCTCGACCACGCCCACGACGACATCGACCCCCTCGCGCTGGCGCTGGCGCGCCGACGTGAGCATCTCGTAGGTCTTGCCGACGCCCGGCGCCGCGCCGAGGAAGATCTTCAGGCGGCCGGGGCGGGTTGGTGTCTTGACCGCGACGTCGTTGGTCATTCGCTGATCGCCCATCCATCTCCCGCTTGCGGGAGAAGGCGTTCCCGTTGAGCGGGGTCGGATGAGGGGGTCTTGCCTCATCTCTCATGCCGCCTGCAAGCGGAGACTCCCCTCATGCGACCCGACGTCGTCGGGCCATCTCCTCCGCAGGCGAGCGGAGGGAGCCCGGACTAGGCTCCGTTGTCCAGCGCCATGTTCAGCTCGAGCACGTTGACGCGCGGCTCGCCGAACAACCCGAGCTCGCGGCGCTCGGTGTGCGCGTCGACAAGCGCGCGCACCTTGTCGGGCGAGAGGTTCCGCGCCTTGGCGACGCGCGGCACCTGGAATGCCGCCGCTTCCGGCGAGATGTCGGGGTCGAGGCCCGAGGCCGAGGTGGTGACGAGGTCCTGCGGCACCGGCGTGCCGGGGTTCTCCGCCTTCAGCTTGTCGGCGTCGCCCTTGATGCGGTCGATCATCGCCTTGCTGCTCGGCCCGTAGTTCGAGGCGCCGGAATTCTGCGCGTTGAACGGCGCCGGCACGGTCTTCGTGGCGTCCTTCGGATCCGGCGCGACCGTCGCGGAGGGACGCGGATGGAAGTACTTGTCGCTCGTGAACGCCTGGGCGATGAGCGCCGAGCCGACGACGTTGCCGTCCTTCTCGACGAGGCTGCCCTGCGCCTGGCGCGGGAACAGCACTTCGGCAATGCCGGTGATCGCGAGGGGATAGCCGAGGCCGGTGAGCAGCGTCAGGAGGACGATGAGGACCAGGGCGGGGCGGAGTTGCGTGAGCATGATGCGACCTCAAACCAGATGCAGGGCGGCGACGCCTAGGTCGATCGCCTTGATGCCGACGAACGGCAGCACGATGCCGCCGAGACCGTAGACGAGCAGGTTGCGCTGCAGGAGCGCGGCGGCGCCGACGGCGCGATACTTGACGCCCTTCAGGGCGAGCGGGATCAGCGCGACGATGATCAGCGCGTTGAAGATGATCGCCGACAGGATCGCGCTCTCCGGCGAGTGCAGCCGCATGACGTTCAGCGCCTGGAGCTGCGGATAGAAGGCGAGGAACATCGCCGGGATGATCGCGAAGTACTTCGCGACGTCGTTGGCGATCGAGAAGGTCGTCAGCGCGCCGCGGGTCATGAGCAGCTGCTTGCCGATCTCGACGATCTCGATGAGCTTGGTCGGGTCGGAGTCGAGGTCGATCATGTTGCCGGCCTCGCGCGCCGCCACCGTTCCTGTGTTCATCGCGACGCCGACGTCGGCCTGGGCGAGCGCCGGCGCGTCGTTGGTGCCGTCGCCGCACATCGCGACGAGCTTGCCCTTGGCCTGCTCGTCCTTGATGAGCTTCAGCTTGTCCTCGGGCGTCGCCTGGGCGAGGAAGTCGTCGACGCCGGCCTCGGCCGCGATGGCCGCCGCCGTCATCGGGTTGTCGCCGGTGATCATCACCGTGCGGATGCCCATGCGGCGCAGCTCGACGAAGCGCTCGCGGATGCCGCCCTTCACGATGTCCTTCAGGTGGATGACACCGAGCAGGCGCCCGTCGCGGGCGACGGCGAGCGGCGTGCCGCCCTGCTTGGCGATCTCCTCGGCGATCGCCTGGATCTCGCGCGTCGCGGCGGGGCTGGTGCGGTCGGCGACCATCACGCCGCTCGGCGCGCCGTCCTCGGCCTTGGCGCCGACGAAGGCGAGGATCGACTCCACCGCGCCTTTGCGGATCGACACGCCGTCACCGTCGATGCCGCTCATGCGGGTCTGCGCGGTGAAGGGCACGAAGGTCGCGTTGAGCGCGCCCATGTCGCGCTCGCGGATGCCGTACTTCTCCTTGGCGAGCACAACGATCGAGCGGCCTTCCGGCGTCTCGTCGGCGAGCGAGGCGAGCTGGGCCGCGTCCGCGAGCTCCTGCTCGCCGACGCCCTTCACGGGGCGGAAGGCGGTGGCCTGGCGGTTGCCGAGCGTGATCGTGCCGGTCTTGTCGAGCAGCAGCGTGTCGACGTCGCCCGCCGCCTCGACGGCGCGGCCGGACATGGCGAGCACATTGAAGCGGACCAGCCGGTCCATGCCGGCGATCCCGATCGCCGACAGCAGCGCGCCGATCGTCGTCGGGATCAGCGTGACGAAGAGCGCGACGATGACCAGCACGGCAATGTGGCCCGACGCATAGGCGACGTAGCTCGGGATCGTCGCCGTCGCGAAGACGAAGATGATCGTCATGCCGGCAAGCAGGATGTTGAGCGCGATCTCGTTCGGCGTCTTCTGGCGCGCAGCGCCCTCGACGAGCGCGATCATGCGATCGAGGAAGGTCGAGCCGGCGGCGGCGGTGATGCGCACACGGATATGGTCCGACAGGACGTGCGTGCCGCCGGTGACGGCCGAGCGGTCGCCGCCGGACTCGCGGATCACGGGGGCGGACTCGCCGGTGATCGCCGACTCGTCGATCGACGCGATGCCCTCGATCACCTCGCCGTCCGACGGGATGATGTCGCCGGCCTCGACGAGCACGATGTCGCCGACCTTGAGCGCGGTGCCTGGCACGAGCTCGTAGTCGCTTTTGCTGTCGCCCTTGAGGCGCTTGGCCTGCGTCTCGGTCCGCGTCTTGCGAAGGAAGTCGGCCTGCGCCTTGCCGCGACCTTCGGCCACCGCCTCGGCAAAGTTCGCGAAGAGAACGGTGAACCACAGCCACAGGATGATCTGGCCGGAGAAGGCGAGGTTCGGCGCGCCGATGACGACGTCGCGCATGAACAGCACGGTGACGAGTGCGGCGACGATCTCGACGACGAACATCACGGGGTTCGTCCACAGCACGCGCGGGTCGAGCTTGCGGAACGCGCCGCCGATCGCCGGGACGAGAAGCTTGGGATCGAAGATGGAAGAGGACTGGCGGGACATCGTTCGTACCTGCGGTGTTGGCTTGGTCCAATCCTTCTCCCGCAAGCGGGAGAAGGAAGAGGCTGCGGCTGGCCGTCAGAACATCTGGCCGGCGGCGATCGCGAGATGCTCGACGATCGGCCCAAGCGCGAGGGCGGGGAAGAAGGTGAGGCCGCCAACGATCAGGATCACGCCGACCAGCAGGCCGACGAACAGCGCGCCCGTCGTCGGGAACGTGCCGACGGAAGCCGGGACCGTCTTCTTGGCGGCGAGCGAGCCGGCGATGGCGAGCGCCGGGACGATCACAAAGAAGCGTCCAATCAGCATGCCGAAGCCGAGCGACGTGTTGTAGAAGAGCGTGTTGCCCGAGAGCCCGGCGAAGGCCGAGCCGTTGTTGGCGGCGACCGACGTGTAGGCGTAGAGCACCTCGGAGAAGCCGTGCGGGCCGGCGTTGTTCATCGCCGCGACCGCGGAGGGCACGCCGAGCGCCATCGCCGTGCCGCCGAGCATCACGAAGGGCAGGCAGAGGATCGCGAGCATCGCCATCTTCACCTCCTTCGCCTCGATCTTCTTGCCGAGATATTCCGGCGTGCGCCCGACCATCAGGCCGGCGACGAAGATCGCAATGATGACGAAGACGATCATGCCGTAGAGGCCCGAGCCGACGCCGCCGAATATGATCTCGCCGAGCTGCATGTTGATGAGCGGGATCATGCCGCCGAGCGCGGTGAGACTGTCGTGCATCGCGTTGACCGCGCCGCAAGAGGCGTCCGTGGTCACGGTGGCGAAAAGCGACGCGCCGGCGAGGCCGAAGCGCAGCTCCTTGCCCTCCCAGTTGCCGCCCTCGATGCCGAGCGCATGGACGAGCGGGTTGCCTGCCGCCTCCGCCCAGTAGAGGACGGCGACGCCGGCGAGGAACAGCACGCCCATCGCCGAGAAGACCGCCCAGCCCTGGCGCTCGTTGCCGACCATGCGGCCGAACACGTTGGTGAGCGCCGCGCCGAGCGCGAAGATCGAGATGATCTGCACGAAGTTCGAGATCGCGGTCGGGTTCTCGAAGGGATGTGCGGCGTTGGCGTTGAAGAAGCCGCCGCCGTTGGTGCCGAGCATCTTGATCGCCACCTGGCTCGCGACGGGGCCGACGGCGATGGTTTGCTTCGCACCTTCCAGCGTGGTCGCGTCGACGTAGGCGCCGAGCGTCTGCGGCATTCCCTGCCAGACGAGGAAGAGTGCGTAGGGGATGCAGATCGGCAGGAGCACGTAGAGCGTGCAGCGCGTGACATCGACCCAGAACGAGCCGACGGTGCGCGCCGAGGCGCGGGAGAAGCCGCGGATCAGCGCGACGGCGATCGCGATGCCGGTGGCCGCCGAGAGGAAGTTCTGGTGCGTGAGGCCGAGCATCTGGGAGAGATACGAGAGCGTCGATTCGCCCCCGTAGTTCTGCCAGTTGGTGTTGGTGATAAAGCTCGCCGCCGTGTTGAAGGCGAGGTCGGGCGCCACCGCGCTCTGGCCGGCGGGGTTGAAGGGCAGCAGGTCCTGCAGGCGCAGCAACGCGTACAGGATGACGAAGCCGCCGATGTGGAACAGCACGATCGCCATCATGTAGCCGAGCCAGTGCTGTTCCTGGCGGGCGTCGATGCCGGCCAGCCGGTAGAACGCGGTCTCGATCGGCCGCAGAACGGGCGAGAGGAAGGTGCGCTCGCCGGTGAAGACGCGCGTCATGTAGCCGCCGAGCGGCCGTGTTAGCGCGATGATGACGAGCGCGAAGAGGACGATCTGCGCCCAGCCGTTGAAGGTCATGCCTGAAGTGTCCAGTCCGGATGTGTTCATCGCCGCCTCCTAGAAGCGCTCGGCGCGGATCAGCGCGTAGAGGAGGTAGAAAAGGATGCCGGCGGTCACGATCGCGCCGAGGAGATAGTCGAAGGTCATGATCGGTGCCTTCAGAGCCGGTCGCAGGCGTCGGCGTAGGCCGCCAGCATCACGAGGAAGAGGATCCCGCTGGCGAGGAAGATGAGATCGAGCATGGACGAGCACCGGTGCGAGCGCGGCCGTTTCGCCGCGCGATGCCGCCGAATATCGTTGTGCAGTGCGTAGGAATTCGAGTGGGCGCACCGGGGCGCGCCGTAGGAATCCTGTGGGTGCCGGCGGGAGATCGGACGCCGGCGCGGCGGATCGGCGTCCGGTCGACAGGCGAAACCATACCGATCGTTCGAAATCGCTTTTCATGCGGAGCGATTTATGTTGCAACGCAACATTCGGACTGGGCGTTGTCCGAAGATGATGAGGCTGTTGATAGCGCTTTGATGGACACTTGCAGGGACGAGCTTCGGTACGGTGACGGTGACGGTGCCGCGGGGGGTGCCCGCGTCGGCGCTCTGCGCGATGTCGAAAGCTTCGGCTCGAACCCCGGCAACCTGCGCCTGCGGCTCGTGCCGCCGGACGGGCCGGGCAAGCCGCTGGTCGTCGCGCTGCACGGCTGCACCCAGACCGCCGCGGGCTTCGCCGAGGGATCGGGCTGGCGCCGCCTGGCCGAGGCGAACGGGTTCGCCCTGCTGCTGCCGGAGCAGCGCGCGACGAACAACCGCAAGACCTGCTTCTCCTGGTTCGAGCCGCACGACATCCGGCGCGGCGAAGGCGAGGTCGAGTCGATCCGCCAGATGATCGCGCACACCATCGCCGCCTGTCGCAGCGATGCGCGGCGGGTCTACGTCACCGGGCTCTCGGCCGGCGGCTCGATGGCCTGCGCGCTGCTCGCCACCTACCCTGAGCTCTTCGCCGGCGGCGCGATCGTGGCGGGCCTGCCCTACGGAGCTGCCAGCAGCGCGGCGGAAGCCTTCGATTGCATGTTCGTCGGGCGCACGCGCGAGCCGCGGATCTGGGGCGACGCGGTGCGGGTCGCCGCGCCGGCGCCGGTGCGCTGGCCGACGGTCGCCATCTGGCAGGGCACCGCCGACACCGTGGTGAAGCCGATCAACGCCGGCGAGCTCGCCAAGCAGTGGACCAACGTCCACGGCGTGTCGTCGCAGGTGCCGCTCGAGGACGAGATCGGCGCGACGACGCGGCGGATGTGGCGCGACGGGGCCAAGCGCCCTTGCGTCATCGAGTACAGCGTGCCGGCGCTCGGCCACGGCATGCCTGTCGACGAGGATGCGCCGCCGGCGCCCTTCTTCCTGCCCGCCGGGATCGACGCGGCGGAGCAGATCGCCGCCGACTTCGGGATCACGCGGGCGCGCCGGTCGCGCACGCTGCTCGCGCGCCTCGGCTTCGGCAGCTGAAGCCTTATTGCGTCAGCGGCACGGGATAGGTCGTCGCGGCGCTGCGCACGCTCGTCGGCTCCCAGCTATTTGATCGCGCGTCCATCTCGACGTCCTCCCTCGGGCCGACGTGGCGGCAACGCTTTCGTTCGCCGCGCGTCACCTGCATGTGACTGGTGCTAGCCCGGTGCCCGTGCTGCTCTTCGGAGATCGGGAACGCAAGGAGGACGGACGTGGCGCCCGACCGCCGATCTCGCTTCGCTGTCGCCCTCGGGCTTGCGGTCGCCGCGCTGGCGCCCTGTGATGCCGGTCGCGCCGACGCGTCGAGCGGGATGCGGGTGCTCGAGCTGTTCACGAGCCAGGGCTGCCCGCGCTGCCCGCCCGCCGATCGCCTCATCACCGATCTCGCCCGCGAGCCGAAGACCATCGCGCTATCCTATTCGGTCAACACCTGGGACTTCGCGGGCTGGCGCGACACGCTGGCCGAGCAGGAGTTCACGCGGCGCCAGCATGCCTACGCGGCGGCGCGCGGCGATCGCCGGGTGTTCACCCCGCAGGTGATCGTCGACGGCGTGCAGGCCGAGGCCGGCGCGGATCGTGCGGCGATCCAGCATGCGGCCGAGACGCTGGCTGCCGACGACAGCGTGATGCGGATCCCGCTCGACCTTACGGAGTCAGGCGGCAGGCTGCATATCGCCGTCGGCGCGGCATCTGCCGAGACGGGGCCCGCGAGCATCCTGATCCTGCGCGTCGCGCGCCAGAAGACGGTGGACATCGACCGCGGCGCCAACTCCGGGCAGAGCGTCACCTACACCAATGCCGTCCGCGCGCTGCAGAAGATCGGCGACTGGTCGGGAAAGCCGGAGAGCTTCGACCTCGTCGAGCTGAAGGCCGACGACGAGGGCTACGTCGTGCTGCTGCAGGCCGGCACGCCGGAGAAGCCCGGCGCCATCCTCGCGGCCGCCAAGTCGGGGCTCTAGCTCTTCCGTTCGGGCTTGCCCTTCAGCTTGGTCGCGGCGAGGTCCTCGAGCTGCTTCTCTGTCATCGACTCGACCATCGACTTCAAGGCGCCCTTCAAGTCCTTCTTCTTGGTCTCGCCGCGCTTCGCCGAAAGGGCCGCGCCAGCGGCTCTCTGCTGCGCCTTCGAGGTGGCGGGCATGATGCGATCTCCTTCGCTGCTGATCGCTCAAACGTCGGCCGGCGCCTCGGCGTTGCGCCATCCGTCGTCAGGCGAGCCGAGGCCGCTCGCCCTGGGCGCCGGCTCGTCCGGCAGGCCGAGCCGCTTCCACGCCTCCCACATGTGCGGCGGCAGCGGCGCCTCGACCTCGATCGGCGGCTTGGTCTTGGCGAGCGGCACCGCGACGCGGCGCGCATGCAGGTGCAGCGGCGGACCGGCGGTCCCGTAGATCGGATCACCCAGTATCGGCCAGCCCATGGCGGCGCAGTGCACGCGCAGCTGGTGCGTGCGGCCGGTGAGCGGCGACAGCGCCAGCGCCGCACGGCCGTCGCCGCGGGCGAGCACGCGCCAGCGCGTCTGCGACGGCAGGCCGCCATCCTCGACCTTCATCCACCAGCCGCGCGTCGCGTCGCGGCGCGCCAGCGGCAGGTCGATCAGGCCCTCGTCCTCCTCGGGCGCACCCTCGACGACGGCCCAGTAGGTCTTAGCGATCCGGCCCTGCTTGAACAGCAGCCCGAGCTTCTCCAGCGCTTTGCGATGGCGACCGAGCACCAGGCAGCCGGAGGTATCGCGATCGAGACGGTGCGCCAGCGCGGGGTCGCGCGGCAGCCCGAAGCGCAGGCCCGAAAAATGTGCCTCGAGGTTGTCGCCGCCTTTCGGCCCGCGATGCACGGCGATGCCGGCGGGCTTGTCGAGGACGAGCATCAGGCCGTCCCGGTAGAGCAGGCGCGCGGCGATCGTGTCGGCGTTCAGGATATCTTCGTCACGCTCGGCCAGCATCGTCCTGTCGCATCTTCGCCTCGGGCGGGGTTTCCTCTATACCCGAGGACGATCGGAGAATTCGCCTTGCGTCCAACGCTTTCCCTTGCCGTCGCGCTGCTCGCCCTGCTGGCGCTCGCCGGCTGCGGGCGCAAGGGCCCGCTCGAGCTGCCGCCCGGCGCGCCGCCGGAATCCGCCGCGCAGAGCGCCGCCATCGAGAGCCGCGTCCTCGGCAACGAGGATCATCCCGGCGTGATCCAGCCGCCGAACAGCGGCAACGTCCCCACGCCCGCCCAGAAACAGGCGGCCGCCGCGGCGGCAAAGGCGGCGACCCCCGCCGCCGAGGGCGTCGTGCCGCGCCCGATCAACGCGCCGCCGCAGGCGAAGACCGGCTTCTTCCTCGATCCGCTTCTCTAGAGCCGCGTCGGCAGTTGCCGACCTGCGCCGGTAGCCACTAAAGCTTCTCGCCATGCACCATTTCGCCCCACGCGACGGCGTCCTCCACGCGGAGGACGTCGACCTCGAGCGCATCGCCGCCGAGGTCGGCACGCCGTTCTACTGCTATTCGGCCGCGACCCTGCGCCGCCACTACCGCGTCTTCACCGAGGCCTTTCACGGGCTCGACGCGATGGTCTGCTTCGCCATGAAGGCCAACTCCAACCAGGCCGTGCTGACCCTGCTGGCGCACGAGGGTGCCGGCATGGACGTCGTCTCGGAGGGCGAGCTGCGCCGCGCCCGCGCCGCCGGCGTGCCGGGCTCGAAGATCACATTCTCCGGCGTCGGCAAGAGCGAGGCGGAAATCGCGCTGGCGCTCGACGAGGACATCTTCGGCTTCAACGTCGAGTCGGAGCCCGAGCTCGCGATGATCTCGGCGATCGCTGCGGCAAAGGGACGAACGGCGCGCATCGGCCTGCGCGTGAACCCCGACGTCGACGCGCGGACCCACGCCAAGATCGCCACCGGCAAGGCGGAGACCAAGTTCGGCATCCCGATCTCGCGCGCCCGCGCGGTCTATCGCGAGGCGGCGAAGCTGCCCGGGATCGCGGTCACCGGCGTCGACATGCACATCGGCTCGCAGATCACCGATCTCGCGCCGTTCGACAACGCCTTCGCGATCCTCGCGCGCTTCCTCGGCGAGCTGGCGGACGACGGCCACCGCATCGACCACGTCGACCTCGGCGGCGGTCTCGGCATTCCCTATCGCGCTGGCGAGGACTTCGAGACCTACCATCCCGACCGCTACGCCGACATCGTGCGGAACCGGCTCGGGCACCTGCCCGTGCGCTTCGTCTTCGAGCCGGGCCGGCTGATCGTCGGCAACGCGGGGATCCTCGTCACCCGCGTGATCCTGGTGAAGCAGGGCGAGGCGAAGGCGTTCGTGGTCGTCGACGCGGCGATGAACGACCTGATCCGCCCGACCCTCTACGAGGCGCACCACGAGATCGTGCCGGTGCGCGCGACCGGCCGCCATGAGATCGTCGCCGACGTCGTCGGCCCGGTCTGCGAGACGGGCGACTATCTCGCGCAGGGGCGAGCGCTGCCGCAGCCCGAGCCGGGCGACCTGCTCGCCGTGATGTCGGCCGGCGCCTACGGGGCGGTGCAGGCGTGCACCTACAACAGCCGGCTGCTCGTGCCCGAGGTGCTGGTCAGCGGAGCCGATTACGCGGTGATCCGCAGGCGGCCGACCTTCGACGAGCTGATCGCGGCCGACAGCGTGCCGGGGTGGCTGAGGTAGCACGTCATCGGGCGCGAGCTTGAGCGCCTGTCACGCCCGCGCTGTGTCCCTCGCTACTTCTTCTCGGCGTAGGCCGCCGCCTGCCGGCGCACGATCTCGACCAGCGTGCCCTCGGCAAGGTTGATGTCGAGCCCGTGCAGGCCCCAGGGCGGCGAATACTCGGCGAGCTTGTCGATCATCGCGACGTCGGTCTCGCCGGCCTGCGTGCTCGGCTTCACCGAGATCGCCAGCACCGAGAACGATCCGCCGGTGGTGCACTGCGAGCTGATCAGCCCCGGCAGCTCGGCGAAGTCGGTGCCGAGCCGCGCGCGCCGCTCGCCGTGCAGCGGCAGCTCGGCCTGGAGGCTCGTCACGCCGGCGATGGCGGCCGGGTCGACGCAGGCGAAGGTGGTGCCCTCCCGCAGCGCGCGGCCGAAGCGCGTGTCGGGCGCCAGCGGACGGTCGGCGGGGTAGGTCGAGTAGGCGATGACGCAGCCCGTCTCGCCGGAGCGCGTGCACAGCGGCACGTGCGCGAACGAGCCGCCGACCAGCTTGCCCTCGGGCACATCGACTTGGGTGCCGGGGATGATCGCGCTGACGAAGCGCGCCTGCACCGGCTTGCCGTCGATCTCGTCGGCGATCAGCCGCGCCAGCATCTTCGCGCCCTGGCTGTGGCCGATCAGCACGAAACCGCGCCCCGCGTTGTCGTTTGCGAGGTAGCTCTTCCAGGCCGCACGGACGTCGGCATAGGCGGGAATGCGGGGGCCAACGGCGAAGTCCGTGTGGTCGATGACCTTCGGCAAGCCCTTGCGCGTCACCTGGCGATAGAGCGGCGCGAAGGTCCGGCAGACCGAGGCGAACCGCGCGAACTGGTTGCGCGCGGCGACGATCTCGTCGGCGGTGGCGGCGATCGGCGCGTTGTCGCCGAGAGCGCGCGACACCGTGGGGTAGACGTAGAAGCAGTCGATCTTCGCCGCCGGGTCGGGCGCATAGGTCACGGTGTGCGTGCTGCCACCCGCATCGAAGACCGTTGCCGTGGTCGCCTTGGCGCAGATGTCGGGCCGGTCCGGCCGGCAGAGCCAGGACGACGCCTGGCCATAGTCCGGCGGCCGCGGCGTCGGCACGGGCACGAGCGGCAGGACCTCGGCGAGAACGGCGAGGACGAGGACGACGAGCAACACCGCCGCAAGCCGCATGGGATCGCTCCGCGTTCAGCTCATGTAGCTTGGTAGCCACCCTTCGTGCGCTCGGCGCAGCGTGTCGAGCGGCACCACCGCCTCGCCGAGCACAAGGGAAGCGCCACCCGTCGTGCCGATGCGCGCGCAGGGCACGCCGGCGGCCTCGGCCTCGGCGAGCACCGCGAGGACCTCGGCGTCCGGCACGGCGACGATGTAGCGGGCCTGGTCCTCGCCGAAGAGCCAGGCCGGGGCTGGCGCTTCGCCCGGGCCGCCGATCGTCGCGCCGATGTTGCCGGCGAGCGCCATCTCCGCGAGCGCCACGGCGAGGCCGCCGTCGGCGACGTCGTGGCAGACGCGGACCGTCCCCGCGACGATGAGGTTGCGCACGAAGTCGCCGTTGGCTTTCTCCGCCGCGAGGTCGACCGGCGGCGGCGCGCCGGCCTCCCGGCCGCAGATTTCGCGCAGGTAGATCGACTGGCCGAGCCAGCCCGTCGTTGCGCCGACGAGGAGGATCGCCTCGCCCTCGGCGACGAAGCCGATGGTGGCCGCGGCGGCGACGTCGGCGATCACGCCGACACCGCCGATCGACGGCGTCGGCAGGATGCCGCGGCCGGCACTCTCGTTGTAGAGCGAGACGTTGCCGGAGACGATCGGGAAGTCGAGCGCGCGGCAAGCCTCGCCGATGCCCTGCACGCAGCCGACGAACTGGCCCATTACCTCGGGCTTCTCCGGATTGCCGAAGTTGAGGTTGTCGGTCACCGCGCGGGGCAGGGCGCCGGTCGCGGTGATGTTGCGCCAGGCCTCCGCCACCGCCTGCTTGCCGCCCTCGAACGGGTCGGCCTCGCAGTAGCGCTGCGTCACGTCGGTGGTCAGCGCGAGGCCCTTGGGGCCGTCGCCGATGCGCACGATGGCCGCGTCGCCGCCGGGGCGGCGAATGCTGTTGCCGAGTATGAGGTGATCGTACTGCTCCCATACCCAGCGCTTGGAGGTGATGTCCGGCACCGCCATCAGCTTGAGGAGCGCGGCCGCGGCGTCCATCGGCGGCGTCACGGACGCGGGATCGACGACAGCGAGCTTCGGCGTCGCCACGTGCGGACGGTCGTAGAGCGGGGCCTGGTCGCCGAGCTCCTTGATAGGCAGGTCGGCCTTCACCTCGCCGCCGTGCTTCACGACGAAGCGGAGCGTGTCCGTGGTCTTGCCGATGACCGCGAAGTCGAGGCCCCACTTGCGGAAGACCGCCTCTGCGGCCGCGCGCTTCTCCGGATGCAGCACCATGAGCATGCGCTCCTGGCTCTCCGACAGCATCATCTCGTAGGCGGTCATGCCCGCCTCGCGGCAGGGCACGGAGTCGAGGTCGAGCTCGATGCCGAGGTCGCCTTTCGCGCCCATCTCGACGGCCGACGAGGTGAGGCCGGCGGCGCCCATGTCCTGGATCGCGACGACGGCGCCGGTCTTCATGAGCTCGAGGCAGGCCTCCAGCAGCAGCTTCTCCGCGAAGGGGTCGCCGACCTGCACGGTCGGGCGCTTCTCCTCGGCATCCGCCTCGAAGCTGGCCGAAGCCATGGTGGCGCCGTGGATGCCGTCGCGGCCGGTCTTCGAGCCGAGATAGACGATGGGGTTCCCGACGCCGGTCGCCTTCGCGTAGAAGATCTCGTCGGCGCGCGCGAGCCCGACCGCCATCGCGTTGACGAGGATGTTGCCGTTATAGCGGGTGTGGAACTCCGTCGAGCCGCCGACCGTCGGCACGCCGAAGGAATTGCCGTAGCCGCCGATGCCGGCGACGACGCCGGCCACCAGGTGCTTTGTCTTCGGGTGCGAGGGATCGCCGAAGCGCAGCAGGTTGAGGCAGGCGATCGGCCGCGCGCCCATGGTGAAGACGTCGCGCAGGATGCCGCCGACCCCGGTCGCCGCGCCCTGGTAGGGCTCGATGTAGGAGGGGTGGTTGTGGCTCTCCATCTTGAACACGCAGGCGTCGCCATCGCCGATGTCGATGACCCCGGCGTTCTCGCCGGGCCCCTGGATCACCCACGGCGCCTTGGTCGGCAGCGTGCGCAGATGCAGGCGCGAGGACTTGTAGGAGCAGTGCTCGTTCCACATCGCCGAGAAGATGCCGAGCTCGGTGAAGGTCGGCTCGCGACCGATGAGCGTCCGCAGGCGCTCGTGCTCGTCGGGCTTCAGACCATGCGCGGCGACGAGGTCCGGGGTGACGGTGGGTTCGGCGGAGGGCAAGGCAGTCTCTGGCTCGGGGTGGCGCGGCCCTCTTAGCCCAGGTCCGCCGCGCTTGTCGCCTGCTGGCGCGGCGTCAGACGAGATCGGTTTTTTTCTAGGGAAGCCCGGTTGATGACGGCCCTCACGGGGGCGCTCCCGCAACCCTTGAGCCCCGCTTGGCGGACACCGGTGCCTCACCAAGCTATGCGCGGCGCGCGTCTTCGGGCATGCTGGCGGTGCGCGCATCGCGCTCCCACCTGATACTGCATGATCCCGTTCTCCGTCCTCGACCTCTCCCCCATCCTCGAAGGCGAGACGCCGCGCGAGGCGCTGCAGCACAGCGTCGCCCTCGCCCGCCACGTCGAGGCGCTCGGCTATCACCGCTACTGGCTCGCCGAGCACCACAACATCGCGGGCATCGCCTCGGCGGCGACGGCGGTCGTGATCGGTCATGTCGCCGGCGCCACCTCAACGATCCGCGTGGGGTCGGGCGGCATCATGCTGCCGAACCATCCGCCGATGGTCGTCGCCGAGCAGTTCGGCACGCTGGACGCACTTTATCCCGGCCGCATCGATCTCGGTCTCGGCCGGGCGCCCGGCGGCGACGGCATGGTGCTGCGCGCGTTGCGCCGCCGGCCGGAGGACGCCGACCGCTTTCCGCGGGATGTGCAGGAGCTGCAGTTCTTCCTCGACCGGCCGCAGGAGGGGCAGCGCATCCAGGCCGTGCCAGGCGCGGGGTCCCGCGTGCCGATCTACCTGCTCGGCTCGTCGACCTACTCGGCCGAGCTCGCGGCGATGCTTGGCCTTCCCTTCGCCTTCGCGGCGCATTTCGCGCCCGACGCGCTCGGCGATGCGCTGTACCTCTACCGCAGCAACTTCAAGCCGTCGGCGACCCATGACAAGCCGTACGCCATGGTCGGCGTCGGGGTCGTTGCGGCCGATACCGACGCGGAGGCGCGACGGCTCTTCACCTCGACGCAGCAGGCTTTCGTCGCGCTGCGGCGCGGAACGCCGGGCAAGCTGAAGCCGCCGGTCGACGACCTCGCCGCCGTAGGCGATCCCCGCGAGCGGGCCGGCATCGACCATGCCTTGCGCTATGCCATCGTTGGCGGGGCGGATCGCGTGCGGCTAGGGGTCGAGACGCTGCTGGAGCAGACCCAGGCCGACGAGCTGATCGTCACCGCGCAGATCTACGACCAGGGCGCGCGGCGGCGCTCGTACGAAATCCTGGCCAATGTCCGCGATGCGATGAGCGGCGACCGCAAGGCGGCGTAGACGCGAAAACGGCGGCCCTGGGGCCGCCGCTTCCGGAAGTCGTCAGACGGATCTGGCTACTCGATCACCTCGACGACCCGGCGCGTGCGCGGCTCGACGATCACTGGGCGATGGTTGATCACGACGTAGCGGTAGCCGGGGCGAACGTGGAAGCGCTCCGGCACCTCTTGGTAGGTATAGTCTTCCGGCAACACGACGCCGGCGCGGACCGGCTCGGCATAGTCGTAGTTGCGGACGTGCTCCTCCTCGACGTAGCTGCGGAAACGCGGACGATCCTCGACGCCGAGGACGCCACCGACCGTCCCGACCGCAGCGCCGACGGCGCCACCGACGATGCCGCCAACCGGGCCAGCGGCGCGATCGCCCTCGTGGATGCCTTCCTCTGCGCCGCGGACGGTGCCCTGGGCGTTCGCGGCGAGCGGCGCGATGGACGCAGCCGTCACGGCCACGAAAAGCGCGGTTGAGATTTTGCTGAGCATCTAAGTTCTCCCGTTCCGTGATGCCCGCGGCGAACGGCCGCGCTCCAAGCCCGTTCCCGGCGGGATGGTCGTACGACCCCGGTCAAGCTTGTCGACGTACGGGCGGACTCTAGACGGGGACCCGGACCGTCGCGCGCAGGCCGCCCATGGGGCTCTCCGACAACGAGATGTCGCCGCCGTGCGACCGGGCGATGCCGCGGGCGATCGACAGGCCGAGGCCGGTGCCGCCCTCGTCCTGGTTGCGCGCCTGGTCGAGCCGCACGAAGGGTCGGAAGACGTCGGCGCGGTTCTCGGGCGGGATGCCGGGGCCGTCGTCGTCGACGTTGATCGTCAGAAAGCGGCCGTCGTTGATGCCTTCGACCACGACGGCCTCGGCGTAGCGCATGGCGTTGCCGATGAGGTTCCCGACGCAGCGCTTGAACGAATCCGGCCGCACGCGCACGACAGGGTCGCCTTGCCAGGTCGCGCGCACGTTGCCGCCCTCGCGCTCGGCATCGGCGCGCGCATCGTCGATGAACTCGCTCATGTCGATGGCGACGGCAGGCTCGGAGGCGTCGCCGCGTGCGAAGGCGAGATAGCCCTCCAGCATGCGCTGCATCTCCTCGACGTCCTTCTTCATGTCCTCAGAGTCTTCGCTGTCGCCCATCAGGGCGAGCGAGAGCTTGAAGCGCGTGATGACGGTGCGCAGGTCGTGGCTCACGCCGTTGAGCATCGCCGTGCGCTGCTCGATCGCGCGCTCGATGCGCCGCTTCATCGCGATGAAGGCGTAGCCGGCCTGACGGACCTCGCGCGCGCCGCGCGGACGGAAGTCGATCTCGCGGCCCTTGCCGAAGGCCTCGGCGGCGCGCGACAGGCGCAGGATCGGCCGGATCTGCGTGCGCAGGAACGCGATCGCCACGACGATCAGCACGAAGGACGTGCCGACCATCCAAAGGATGAAGATGTAGGAGTTGGAGGCGTAGGCCGCGCTCCGGTAGGCGACCGCGCGCAAGATCGCGTTGGGGAGCTGGATGCGGATCTCGATGAGGTTCGAGCGGCCGACCGTGTCGAGCCAGAAGGGCAGGCCGATCTGCTTGCGGATCTCGTTGCCGAGCGCGTCGTCGACGATCGAGAAGAACGGCTTCGGCAGCGCGGGCGGCAGCGGGCCCTTGGGCAGGAACTCGATGTCGATCTTCATCTTCTCGGACGCGATGCGGGTCAGCGTCGCCGTGTCGGCGTCCTGCGGGTAGGCCTTGTAGAGATCGATGATCGCGGCAAGGTCCTGCGTCAGGACGGTCGAGAGCCGGTTGGTGACCAGCGCCCAGTGGCGCTCGAGGAAGATGAAGGTGAGCACGCTCTGCAGGATCACCATCGGCAGGATGACGATGAGGATCGAGCGCGCGTAGAGGCCCTTCGGGAGGATTGAGAAGACACGGCTGCTCGTCTCGCGCCACGCGATGCGGGGCACGCCACGCAAGAAGGGCAGGGTGACGAGGCTCATGCACTCACCACGGCGGGCCGAAACGAGGTGTTTGTAAGGCGAAGCACGCGAGCCGACCAGCGGGTATCGCCACCACGGCGCATCCCAGGGCCGACGCGCTACCCCGACCGGACGAGCCCAAGCGCCCTTGAAACAAGGATCGCGGCCTGCTCCAATCGCGGCGACGATCGAGGGGAGCGAACTGATGACCGCCGTCGCCGAGACAGGCCGTGAGCGGCCGAAACGCGGGTTCGTCGCGTTCTGCGTCACGCTCTTCGAGCGCTGGATGCCCGACCCGTTCGTCATCGCCATCGCGCTGACGCTGGCGACAGCGCTCGCCGCCTTCCTGCTGGCGCCGAACGGCAAGCCTGACGTCATCATTACCTCCTGGTACGCCGGCATCTTCAAGATCCTGACCTTCGCGTTCCAGATGATCCTGATCCTCGTCGCCGGCCATGCGCTCGCGAACGCGCCGCCGATCAAGCGCGGCATCGTCGCCCTCGTGTCGATCGCCAAGACGCCGAACCAGGCGGTCGTCCTCACCTTCCTCACCTGCGCTCTGGCCGCGTTCCTGAACTGGGGCTTCGGTCTCGTCATCGCGGCCATGGTCTCGCGCGAGATGGCGCGGCGCATGCGGATCGACTTCGGCTGGATCGTCGCCGCCGCCTATTCCGGCTGGATGGTCTGGGCCACCGGCTTCTCGTCCTCGATCGCGCTGACGCAGGCGACGAAGGGATCGGACCTCAACATCATCGAGAAGGTGACGGGTCATGTCACGCCGTTCGGCGACATGGTTTTCCGCGCCTGGAACGTCGTGCCGACGCTGCTCGTCGTCATTGTCGTGCCGATCCTGTTCATCGCCATCAAGCCGCGCGACGAGGACGTCGTCGCCATCGAGCCGGGACCGGAGGCCGCAGTGGCCGGCAAGCCCGATCGGGGCGGCAGCGATGCGCCGGCGCGCCGCGCCGACCGCTGGCCCGGCCTCGCCTGGGCCATGTCGCTCGCCGGCTTCGCCTACGTCGCCTTCATCTGGATCACCAAGGGGCCCTCGATCGACATCAACCTGGTGATCTTCGTGTTCCTGATGGCGGGCCTCGCGCTGCATGCGTCGCCGGTCGCCTACGTCAAGGCGATCGATGCCGCGGCGAGCCAGGTCGGCTCGATGATCCTGCAGTACCCGATCTACGGCGGCATCATGGGGATCCTGACCGCCACCGGCCTCGCAGGCGTCATCTCGAAGGCGTTCGTCGCGGTCGCCTCGGCGCACACGTTGCCGTTCTGGAGCTACATCGCCTCGCTGTTCATCACCATGCTGGTGCCGTCCGGCGGCGGCCACTGGGCGGTGCAGGGACCGTTCGTGGTGCCGGCGGCCGTGCAGCTCGGCGCCTCGCCGGCGGCGGTCGCCATCGCCGTCGCGGCGGGGGAGAGCGTCGCCTACATGCTGCAGCCGTTCTTCGCCCTACCGGTGGTCGCGATCGCCGGCATCGGGATCCAGCGCGTGATGGGCTACACCGTCATCACCTTCCTGGTGACGAACGTGATCTGGATCGGAGCGACCCTGCTTTTGATGTGAGGTCGCGGCGCCTCAGGCGCAGATCGCGACCTTGCGCGTATCCTGCAGGAAGGCGCTGGCCTCGTCGGCGATGCCCTCGGCGGCGTCCTTGTAGCGAAGGCCGGTGCCCTCCAGCACGCGGTCGCGCCCGAGGTGAAACACGAGCTTCGCGAGCTCGTCCCGCGCGGCCGCGTCCATCAGGCGATCGACCTCGAGCTGGCCGAGCGCGCGGACGTAGGAGGCGCGGAGCGTACGAAGCTCGTTGCGGTCGAAGATCGAAGAGGTGGTATCGAGCTCGAGGGACATGGCGTGCGGCCCAACTCTCCGCCGGAACTAACATCGGTCGGCGGGATCGCACACCTAGGGAGCCGGAACCCCGAAGACAATCTAGACGCTCGGCTGAGCTACCAAAGTCTAAGTGCCTGCGGTGCCGAGCTTATTTCAGCCCGGCATTCTTCCCGACCGTCAGTCCGATGCCCGACCAGTCGATGTCCTCGCCCTCCTTGGCGATGGTCTCGAGCAGGTGGTTGCGCAGCACGCTCAAGACCGGCATCGCGACGCGGTGCTTCTCCGCCGACTCGCCGACGAGCCGCATGTCCTTCAGGCCGAGCGGCGCCTTGAAGCCGGCGGGCCGGTAGCGACCCTCGACGATCATCTTGCCGTAGTTCTTGTAGACCGGCGCGTCGAACAGCGTGCTCGTGAACACCTCGTGGAGCGCCGCCTTCGAGACGCCGCCCTTCTCGGCGAGCGCCATGGCTTCGGCCATGGTCTCGACCGCCGCGAGGATGGTGAAGTTGCCGCAGAGCTTCACGAGGTTCGCGGCCGACGGCGTCTCGCCGACGCGGAAGGTGCGCTGGCCGATGGCGTCGAGCACGGGCTGCGCCTCGTCGATGTCCGCCGCCTTGCCGGCCGCGACGATCCACAGCTTGCCGGCGGCCGCCGCGTCCGGCCGCCCGAAGACCGGCGCCGCCATGAAGCGCTGGCCGTGCGCCTCGTGCTCGGCGGCGACGCGGTCGGCGGTGGCGACGGCGATGGTCGACAGCGAGACGTGCAGCGAGCGCTCGGGCAGGCCCTTCATCAGGCCTTCCTCGCCGCGCAGCACCGAGAGCAGCGCGGCATCGTCGGACAGCATGCTGAAGACGATGGCGGCGTCGGAGGCGGCCTCAGCCGGCGAGGTCGCTTCCCGGGCTCCGGCTGCCTTGAGCTCTTCGGCCTTGCCGGGGCTGCGGTTCCAGACGGTGACGTCGTGCCCGGCCTTGACGAGGTTGGCCGCGATGCCGGTCCCCATGGAACCGAGCCCGATGAAACCGATGTTCATGTGGATCTCCGCGCGTTGCGTGCAGGCGTTCTAAAGCGTTGCACGGCAATGAGCGAAGCGGGACGCGGGTTCAACCCCGGGCGATCGGGCGGTCGCGGATGCGCCCTACCAGAACGGGTTGAGGTGCGCGGGCTCTGAGCGCTGCGGGTAGGCATTCAAGCCTGCCGAGAAGGTGTAGCCTTCGATCTGGCCGAACAGGACGTTGGCGCGCGCCCGCACCATGTGCATGTAGCGACCGCCGCGGTAATCCTCGCCGATCACCACGATGGAATTGTCCTCGACATAGCGGCAGCCGGGCACGAGGCCGATCGGCGCCTCGGCGATCTGCGCGTCGAGCAGGGCCTGCAGCTCGGCGCGGGTCGCGCAGAAGGGCTGGCCGTGCGAGACCGCGAAGAGGCTCGCGCCGGCCAGCGGCTGGTCGGCCCGGGCGGCACTGGCGAGCACGCCGCCGCCAAGCAGGGCAAGGACGGCCAAGGTGAGGCGCTTCATAAGATCCCCCGTCTGCGTCCGCTGGACGCAATCGGCGAGACTATAGAGGGGCCGCGCAAGCAAGACGAGCGGCCCGACGTCGCCTCGCGGCGATTCTCGTCGGGCCTGCCCTTGGCGTCACACCTGCAAGATCAGCTCTGGCTGCCTTCGCCGACGTTGGTGACGGCGCGGCGGTTCTGCGACCAGCACGAGATGTCGTTGCACACCGCGACCGGGCGCTCCTTGCCGTACGAGATCGTGCGGATGCGCGAGGCGGCGATGCCGCGGGCGATCATGTACTGCTTGACGGTCGCGGCGCGGCGCTCGCCGAGCGCGAAATTGTACTCGCGCGTGCCGCGCTCGTCGGCGTGGCCCTCGACGATGAAGGGGCGGTCGTAGCGCTGCAGCCAGGCCACCTGGCGATCCAGCGTCGCCTGTGCCTTCGCGGTCAAGTCGGTCGAATCGGACTCGAAGAACACGCGGTCGCCGGCGGTCTGCGCGAACTCCTGCGCGCTACCCGGCAGGGCGCTTCCGGCGACCCGGCCGCCGCTGCCGTACCCCTCGCCGCTGCCGTAGCCGGCACCGCGGCCGCCGCTGGCGAGACCGGCCAGGCCTTCCTCGCCCGGGGTCTTCGCGCAGCCCGCGATGGCAAGGCCGACGCAGGCGACGATGGCGAGCTTGGCAGCAGAAAACTTGAAATGGAGGCGCATGGCCTTGTCTCCGAACGCGAACAAACTGCAGTCCGGAGTAGCCCGTGCTGGTTAAGCGACAGTGTTCGTCAACCTTAGCGAAGCGTTGCGACGCCGGCTTCGATTGAAACGATGCGTTTATGGTTAAGCGCCCGTTTCGAAGGCGATTCGTGACGTGCACACCACAGGACAGGGTAAACGCGCCGGCCGCCGCGGTTCGTCCCCAGCCACAACTTGTGCGTGCTGTAAATTGCGGGGGTTGTGTGGATTCGATGACGGGATTGCCCGACCGTGTCGCGTCCCGTTCCTGTGCGTATCGCTCTCGGCCTCATGCTTTTCCTCGCGCTCGCCGCCGCCCCGCGGGCGGCGGCGGCCGGCGCATTCATGCTCGACCCGGGCACCGGGCAGTTCATCGCCGGTGTGGGCTACACAGAGGCGACCCGACGCTTCGATCCCTGGGGCCACGCGGTGCCGACGCCGTCGTTCAGCAAGGTCGAAGCGAGCGGCTATCTCGAATACGGCGTCACCGGATCTTTCGATCTCGTGCTTGCGCCCACCCTCGCCCACAGCAGCGACGGGCCCGCGACCAACAGCGTGACCGGCTCCGACACCAGCGCCTTCGGCGGTCGCCTTGCGTTATTCCGCGCGCCCAGCACGATCATTGCCGTCCAGGCTCTGGTGCAGCCGGCGACCGCCAACCAGAGCGGTGCCGAGATGATCGCGGACGGCGGAGCACGCAGCTTCGCGAGCGACCTGCGCCTGATGATCGGGCGCAGCTTCAGCATCTTCGGCCTGCCCTCGTTCGTCGACATCGACCCGGGCGCGCGGCTTCGCGCCGGCCCGCTGCCGACCGAGATGCGCGTCGATGCCACGCTCGGCGTCAGGGTAAGGCCCACGCTGCTCGTCCTGCTGCAGGACTTCTCGAGCTTCGCGCCGCCGGCCGGCCCGCTCGTGCCGCGCACCGACTACAGCAAGCTGCAGGCCTCGCTCGTCTACGATATTTCGCGGACCTGGTCGGTGCAGATCGGGGGGCTTCGGACGTTTTCCGGGCGCAACATCGTGCGCGAGACGGGGCCGCTCGTCGCCGCCTGGTACAGGTTCTGAGCCGACCCCCAGGACCTCGTACCGGTCGATGCGCTCGTCGTCGCGCGCCCCAGATTTTGATAGTGCTGGGGCATGGACCTTCCCCTGCGCATGGACCTCGTCGAGCTCTCTGCTTTCTTGGACGAGGCCTTCCCGTCCGCCGCCGCCCGAAGGGCGTTCGGCGACATCGTCTCGGTCGCGCCCGGCCACGTCCGGATGCGGCTTCTGCCGACGCCCGACATGACGCGGCCTGGCGATATCGTCTCGGGCCCCGTGCTGATGGGGCTCGTCGACGTCGCGGGCTATGCGGTCGTGCTCGCGCACATCGGGCCGGTCGCCATGGCGGTGACCAACACGCTGACGATGAACTTTTTGCGCGCCTGCCGCCGCGAGCCGGTGTTCGCCGACGCGCGGCTGCTCAAGCTCGGGCGACGCCTCGCCTTCTGCGAGGTGCGGCTGTGGCAGGACGACGAGAGCCGGCTGACAGGGCAGGCGACGGTCGGCTACGCGCTGCCCTGAGGACCCGCGCTAAAGCCCCGCCGCGCCGCCGTCCGAGCGCGGATCGTGCCCGGCCTCGATGCGGCGGCCGCCGGGAGACCGGATCAGCGCGCCGGCATGGCCGAAGCCGTCGAGGTAGGGCGCCGGCGCCAGCTCGATCTCGTGGCCGGCGCGGCGTAGGTCGCGCAGCACCTCGTCGTCGAAGCGCGGCTCGAGCTTGAGGCTCGTGCTTTGCGTCCCCCAGGCGCGCCCGTAGAGGAAGCGCGGCTTGTCGAGCGCCGAAGCCACGCTCTCGCCGGCGAGCAGGCGGGTGAACACCTGCGCCTGGAACTGCGGCTGCCCGTCGCCGCCCATCGCGCCGTAGGAGACGATGCGGCCGTCGTCGAAGACGGCGAGCGGCGGGTTGAGCGTGTGGAACGGACGCCGCCCGGGCGCCAGCGGATTCACCGCGCCGGGATCGAGCGAGAAGGAGACGCCGCGGTTCTGCAGCAGCACGCCGGTCGCCGGCAGCACGCAGCCCGAGCCATATTCCCAGTAGATCGACTGGATGAACGAGACGGCGCAGCCCTGGCGGTCGATCGCGCCCATCCAGATGGTGTCGCCGTTGGCCGGCTTCACCGGCCAGGGCCCGGCGCGCCGCATGTCGATGGCATCGGCCTCGCGCTGCAGGGCTTGCGGCGTCAGGAAGTCGGCCGGCACGTGGCGCAGCTTCTCGTAGTCGGTGCAGACGGCGTCGCGGATCGCCAGCCCGCGCTTCGAGGCCTCGATCAGCCCGTGGATGTGCCCGAAGCTCTCGGGCCGCTGCGGCCCGAGTCGGTCGTAGATGCCGAGGATGATGAGGCTCGCCAGCCCCTGGGTCGGCGGCGGCGCGTTGTAGTGCGTGCGCCCGGCGAGCTTCAGCACCAGCGGCTCGCGCAGCACGGCACGGTAGGCCTCGAGATCGGCACGCGTGCCGCCAGCCTCGATGCGGTCCATGTCGGCGGCAAGCTCGCGGCCGATGTCGCCGCGATAGAAGTCGTCGAGGCCGGCTTGGGCGAGATGCTCCAGCGTCGCGGCGAGCTTCTCTGGGCGGCGGATCGTGCCGGCCTTCGGCGTCTTGCCGTCGACGAGGTAGGTCGACGCGAAGCCAGGCGCCTGATGAAGCGCCTCGACCTCGAAGGGCACGGTGCGCTCCTCGGACGCCGACACGGCGTAGCCGCCGGCATGGCGGATCGCGGGGGCGAGCAGGTCGGGAAGCGGCAGCCTGGCGCCGCCGGCTTGCGCGATCTCACGTGCCAGCGCCCAACCGCCGACCGTTCCGGGGATGGTGACGGCGGCGAGCGGGCCGCGGGCCGGGATCGTGTCGTGGCCGAGCTTGCGATAGCGCTCCGGCGTCGCGCGGGCGCCGGCCGGGCCGCAGGCCTCGATGTAGCGCACGCGGCCCGACGCCTCGCGGATGAGCCAGAAGCCGTCGCCGCCGATCGCGTTCATGTGTGGGTAGACGACGGCGATCGTCGCCGCCATGGCGATCATCGCCTCGATTGCGTTGCCGCCGGCGGCGAGGATGTCACGGCCGGCCTCGGCGGCCGCGCTGTGCGGCGCCGCGACGGCGGCGTGCTCGAAGACCTGGCTGTCCATCAGGCGGCCACCGTCGCTGGGCCGAACACCTCGCCGAGCGCACGCTCGATGCGCGCCGTGGAGCCGGTGTCGTCGAGCGGGTTGCGGCGCAGGCGGTGGCGCAGCGCGAGCGGGGCGACCTGGCGGAGGTCGTCGAGCCCGGCCTTGCTCTTGCCGGCGAGCGCAGCGGCGGCGCGGGCGGCGCGCATGAGCGTCAGCTCGCCGCGCAGCCCGTCGGTGCCGAGCGCCAGGCAGAGCTTCGTCGCCTGCTCCAGCACCGCGTCTGGCACCTTGATGTCGGCGATGTCCTTGCGCGCGGCGAGAATCTGCTTGCGGATCTTGGCCTCCTCCTTGGCGAAGCTCTCGACGAACTTGGTTGGGTCCCGATCGAATGCGTCGCGGCGGCGGATCACCTCGATGCGCTCGGCGAGCACCTGCGGGGTGCGCACCTCGACCGCGAGACCAAAGCGGTCGAGCAATTGCGGCCGCAGCTCGCCTTCCTCGGGGTTGCCGGTGCCGACGAGGACGAAGCGCGCGGGGTGGCGCACGGAGAGACCCTCGCGCTCGACGACGTTCTCGCCGGATTGCGCGACATCGAGCAGCAGGTCGACGAGATGGTCCTCGAGCAGGTTGACCTCGTCGATGTAGAGGAAGCCGCGGTTGGCCCGCGCCAGCAGGCCGGTCTCGAACGCCTTCACGCCCTGCGTCAGCGCCTTCTCGAGATCGAGCGCGCCGACGACCCGATCCTCCGTCGCGCCGAGCGGCAGGTCGACGACGGGCACGGGCACCTGGTGGGATTTCAGAGATCCGGCCTTGCGGGCGCGGCACTCCTCGCAGAGCGCGCCTTCGTTACCGGGGTCGCAGGCGTAGCGGCAGCCGACGACCGCCCGCATCGACGGCAGCAGCGACGCCAGCGCGCGGATGGCGGTCGACTTGCCGGCGCCGCGGTCGCCGAGGATCAGCACGCCGCCGATCGCCGGGTCGACGGCTGCGATCAGGATGCCGAGCTTCATCTCGGCTTGGCCGGTGATCGCGGAGAAGGGGAAGGCGACGGGCATCACGTCTCGTTCAGGAAGGCTGCAGGCTGCGTCGCGACCTTGCGCGATGATGCGCAGCGTCGCAAGCGGGAGCGCCTCAGCCGAACGCCGCCATCAGCAGCGCGATGCCGGCCCCGGTCGACAGGATCATTCTCAGCCGCCCGAACCAGGCCGGCGCCTGGCCGGAGCGGACGAGCTCGAGGTCGAGCGGCCCGAGCGCCAGCGCGACGAGGCCGAGGATCACGAAGCGCCAGTGGCCCGGCGCGGCCAGCGCGGCCCAGGCGACGAGCGAGGGCACGACGGAGATCGCATAGGGCTTGACGTCCTCGGCCTTGGCGGCGACGGCGAGGCCCCAGCGGATGCCGCCGAGAAACGAGATGATGATCGCCGCATAGGCCGCGAGCGCGAAGACGATGCGATCGGTCTCGCGCCCGAGCGCCGAGTAGATCAGCAGCGCGAGCGCGAGACCCCAGAACGGGATCAGCCCGGAGACCCCGAGGGCCAGCGGCGCGACCGGGATGCCGAGCCAGGCAGGACGAGAGCCGGACGGAGTGGCCATGCTCACGTCGCACCCGCCGCGCTGCGCAGGGCGGCGGGCACCTTGCTGCGGCGGCGCTGCTGCGCGGTCTCCTTTGCGGCATAGCTCGCGAGGATGCGGTCGCGCATGGGCGACATCGCCGCATAGTGCCACCAGAGCGCATCGCGCGGCGTGCGCGCGTCGCCAGGCGTCCAGGGCTTGTTGGCGCCGGCGTAGTGGATCACCCAGGGGTCGCGCCGCCACACCGTGCGCAGCGCCTCCCAGCGGCGGCCCGCCTTGGTGAAGCGCACCAGCACGTTGACGATCGCCGGGAAGGAGCAGTTGGCAAACGAGTTGTAGCGCTGGTCGAGCCGCGCGTACTTGCCGCCGCAGATGTAGTTCAGTGCGTCCTGGTCCATGTAATAGAGCTCGGGATGCGCCGTCAGATAGGCGACGGTGCGCCCCGCGATGTCGTGCGCGCGCCAGTAGGCGAGATCGAAGACCATCACGCCGCAATTGAAGTAGTTGGTGGTGCCCTCGCACTCCAGGCCCAGCACCTTCTTCACGTAGGCGGCGAAGCGCAGCTTCTCCTTGCCGTAGGGGATGAAGAAGGTCGGCCAGGTCAGCGTGCCGACCAGCATCGGCCAGTCCGGCATTGCCGCGAGCGGGTGACCTTCGAGCGGCGTGTCGTAGAGCGCCTCGAGGTCGCGGTGCACGACGATGTCCACGTCGAGATAGATGATCTTGTCGACGTCCGGCAGCAGCTCCGGCAGCAGGAACCGCAGGTAGGTGCCGGCGGTGATGTGGTCGCGGATCGGGAAGTGCCCGTGCACGTTGGTGCAGGGCGTCGGGATGAGCTCGAAGGTCTCGTCGTTCATCTTGGCCGCGACCTCGGCGAGGTCGGGCGACGTGAAGTCGGTCAGCGCGTAGAGGCGTACCGGGCGCGCCGCGCGGGCATGCGCCTTGATCGAGGCGGCGAGCACGATGGCCGCGTCGAGCATGCGCGCGTCGAGGCAGATGGCGACGTTGATCCTGTTATCGTCCAAAGCCCGCCGCTCGCGCCCTCCCTGCATGGCAGGGCGGTGGCATGGCAAAAAGGCGGGCTCGCGGCAAGGCGCTCAGTTCACCCCGGCGGTCGTCGTCGGCATCGTGGCGGGGCCGACCGACACCCACACGTTCGGGTCGGCCTGCGACTGGCGCTTGACGAACTTGTAGCCGGTCTCGTCCCAGTAGCGGATCTCGGCGACCATGTTGTCGAGGATCAGGTCGCCCTTGTCGGTCTTCACCGTGAGGATGGTGTGGCCGTTGCCCTCGAGGTCGCGGACGATGGTCATCAGCAGCGCCTGGCGCGGGAAGCCCATGTCGAGCAGCAGGCGGCGCTTCCACAGCGCGTAGATCTTGCAATCGCCCTTGCCGTCGACCGGGTAGTCCCAGTGGTCGAGCAGCGTGCCCCAGTGGTCGAGGTTCGAGACCGGCTCGATCTCGGCATTGGCGCGGGCGTTCACGTCTTCCAGCGTGTCCATGACCGCGGGGGTCAGCCGCACGTCGACCGGCTCGGCGACGTCGACGCGGCACTCTTCCGGGCGGCGCGAGCAGAAGTCGGCCCAGCCGTAAGGCACGCGGGTGATCGTGCCGACGGGAGCGAAATGGGCGGGGTCGAGCATCTCGCCGATCGCGTCGACCGGCATGATCGGGGCGTGCGGCTGCCGGTGCGCCTTGGCGGCATCGGCCGGCAGCGCGATCAGAACGATGGTCGCGACGATGCAGAGCTTCGCCACCAGCTTCAACATGCACCCGACCCCCGTCTGACCAAGGCAGTTTCGTGTCAAATGGGGGGCGGGGTCAATCGATTGGTTAAGGGAGAGTTAACGGGGCCGCGGCGCCCTTGGGCCGCCGGCCGCGTCAGTTGACGCCGCGCTCGCTGGAGAGGCCGGCGACGGCGCGGTTCGCGGGCGGCAGGATCGAGACCCACACGTTGGGGTCGGACTGCGACTGGCGCTTCACGTAGGTGTAGCCGGTGGCGTCCCAGGGGCGGATGTCGCCGACCATGTTGTCGAGCACGAAGTCGCCGTGGTCGGTCTTGACAGTGAGGATCGTATGGCCGTTGCCGTCGAGATCGCGGACGATGGTCATCAGCAGCGCCTGGCGCGGAAAGCCGATGTCGATGAGCAGCTTGCGCTTCCACAGCGCGTAGATCTTGCAGTCGCCCTTGCTGTCGGTGGGGTAGTCCCAGTGGTCGAGCACGGTGCCCCAGTGGGCATAGTTCGACACGGGCGTGATCTCCGCGTTCACCTTGGCATTGATCGCCTCGAGGATCTTGGCGGTCTTCTCGGTCAAGCGCAGGTCGACCGGGTCGAGCACGTCGACCTGGCACTCCTGCGGCTGGCGGCCGCAGAGGTCGGCCCAGCCGTAGGGGACGCGGGTCGTCTCGCCGATCGGCGCCCAGCTCGCCTGCATGTCGGCAAGCTTGAGGTCCTGCGCGTCCGCATTGCGCGCCGCGAGAAGCCCGAGGATCAGGCAGGCCGCGATGACGATGGTCTTGAAGACGCCGGTACGCACTTGAGGACAGCCCCGTTTCGATGGGGCAAGAGTGCGGTTTGGCGCGTCAGCGGCGGCGCAAGAAAATCCGTCGAATTCTCGCGTTTCGGATTAACCAACCCGTGGGCGTCGGATGTGGGCTAAGCGCTTGATATTGCTCGAGCTGACATTGGTTAACGGGGGCGCGAGCGCGGCTTAACGAGTTAACGGCGCCTCCTGCGGGCCACATTTCTTGCCGCCGCGCGATTTTAGCGTGAACGCCGGGTGAAAACGATCGGCGCAACCCTGCAAGGTCTTACGAACGCTGGCGAATCAAGCCGCAGGCGAGCGTCTCGGGGTGGCAGTTCCCCTTGCCGTCCCGCTGCGCGACGCAGATCGAGGCGTGCGAAAGGTCGTAACGCGCGCGCTCCGGGCCGATCACCGCCTTGATGCAGAGCGAGGGCACGGCCGGGTCGATGTCGAACGTGTCCTGCAGGGCAACGGCGTACGCTTGGCGCGGCGCGTCCCAGAAGCGCGTGGCCGAGGATTCGACGCTGCCCTCACGGCTCGAATGGCGGGCGACGACCTTCGCTTTGCCCTGGTCGCCGTTAGGCTGGAAGTCGAGCGACAGCGAGTACGAGTACGAGATGCCGGCGACGCGATAGCCGAAGTCGACGGCGAGCTTGTCGGGCGACTCGTTCTCGAGCACCGGCACGGCCGGCGGATGCTCCGGCGCGAAGCTCGCGGCGCCCGGCATCGACGTGAGCAGCTGGTAGCCCTCCGGCGTGCGGCCCTCCGACAGCATCACCGCGCGATACCCGTAGATCCCGGCGACGAGGACCACGACGAGCACGCCGAGGCCGATCGCAAGCTTCAGGGCACGGGTCATGCGGTCTCCTCTGTGCATGCGGGCGGCTATCGTCGGCGAAGCGCTGTGACGAAGCCGAGCGGGCGTGCGATATCAGGCCGAGATGAATCGCCCAAGCCTCAAGGCCATCCTCTCCGACAGGACGCTCGCGCTCATGCTGGCGCTCGGCTTCTCGTCGGGGCTGCCGTTCCTGCTCGTGCTCGGGACGCAGCTGGTGCGGCTTACAGAGGCCAAGGTTCCGATCGAGACGGTCGGCCATGCGAGCTGGGTCGGGCTCTGCTATTCCACGAAGTTCCTTTGGTCGCCCGTGATCGATGAGTTCGATGTGCCGGGTCTCTCGCGGCTGCTCGGGCGGCGGCGTGCCTGGATGCTCGTCGCTCAGCTCGGCATTGCAGCGGGCCTTGTAGGACAGGCCTTCGCCGACCCCACCCACGGCTTCGCCTTCCTCATCGTCATCGCAACCTTCACCGCCTTCTGCGCGGCGACGCAGGACATCGCTATCGACGGCTGGCGCATCGACGCTGCACCGCCGGAGGCGCAAGGCGTCATGGCCGCGACCTCGAACTTCGGTTATCGGCTCGGCCTGCTCTGTGCGGGCGCGCTTACGCTCTACATCGCCGACTTCGCGGGCTGGCGCACGGCCTATCTGTCAATGGCGTGCCTGGTGCCGGTCGGCATCGTCGCCTGCTTTGCTTCCTCGCCGCAGCCGACGCGCGACAAGGCCGAGCGCGCCGTTCACGACTTCGTGCCGACGCCAGCCATCGTTCGCGGCTTCCGGATCGGCGTTTTCGTCCTGTGCGCGATGCTGTTCAGCACGTTGAAGATCATCGGCTGGCTGAATCCGTGGGCCCTTGCGCTTGTGATGACGGCTCTGGCGGTCTTCTTAAGCATCATGGCGGAGGAGCTTCTGGCGAAGCCGGCCATGCGCAGCTACATCGCGCCGATCGTCGAGCTGGCACTGCGCTTCGGCTGGCTCCTTGTCGCCATGCTCCTCCTCGTCGCGCTCTACCGCCTGCCGGACTTCCTCACCGGCGTTATGGCCAACCCGCTCTACATCAAGCTCGGCTTCTCGAAGAGCGAGATCGCGACGATGACCAAGTTCTATGCGATCTGGATCGGCATCGCCGGCGCCTTCGCCGGCGGCTTCACGATCACCCGCTTCGGCCTGATGCCGGCCCTCATTGTCGGCGGCATCGCGGCCTCGTCGTCGCATCTCGCGCTCGCGCTGCTCGCGGCGTCGGGCAAGAGCCTGCCGCTTCTGGCGCTGGCCGTCTCGGTCGAGAGCTTCGCCGGCAGCTTCGCCGGCGCCGCGCTCATCGCCTACATGTCGTCGCTGACGACGCCGGCCTTCGCGGCGAGCCAATATGCGCTGCTCTCGTCGCTCTATGCGCTGCTCGGAAAATTCTTCGGCGGCTTCTCGGGCGACGCGGTCAAGGCGATCGGCTTCCCGGCCTTCTTCACGGCCAGCTCGACGATCGGCATCCCGGTGACCCTGCTATGCCTGCTCGTTTGGGCGCGCCAGCGCAGCGTCAGCACGCAGGCGGCCCGCGAGGCGGCGCCCGCCGGCTGAGCTCAAGCCTTCTCGAGCAACGCGAGGACGCGCTTGGCGCCCATCGAGCGTGCGAGATCGGCGGCCGACAGGCCGCTGCCGTCCTTCCGCGCGGGGTCGGCGCCGTTCGCCAGCAGCAGCTCGACGATCTCGACCCTGTCGAACATCGCGGCGGTCATAAGCGGCGAGCGGTCGCTGCCTTCCGGGCCATCGGCCGCGGCGCCTTGCGCAAGCAGCATCCGCGCGATCGCCGTCTCGCCCTTGAAGCAGACGCCCATCAGCGGGGTCTGGCCGCTGTCGTTCATGCGGTCGGGCTGGGCGCCATGCCGGAGCAAGGCGTAGACCATGGGCGCGTTGCCGTTGTAGGCGGCGAGCATCAGCAGGCTGTCGCCCTTGTCGTTGCGCATGTCCGGGGGCAGGCCGTTGGCGAGCAGACCGGCCATCTCCTCCGGCTCGCCATGGCGCGCGAGATCGAAGACGCGGGCGGCGAAAGCCAAGGTCTCTTCATCGGGCTGCGGCACGTCCGACACGTTTCTCTCCCGGCATGAGGCGAGCCCGCCACATGGGGTGACGATCTGTCTGCGTCCAGCGGAGACAGGCTGGAACGATGCTCGCAACAGCCTAGTTTGCCGGCTTCAACGGGGACCCCACGCGTTTGACCTCCTCAGCTCCGACGACCCATGTCCATCGCAGCCGCGTGCTGGAGGGCCGACCCTATCCACTCGGCGCAACCTGGGACGGACGCGGGGTCAACTTCGCGTTGTTTTCCGCGCACGCCACCAAGGTCGAGCTCTGCCTGTTCGACCACTTCTCCGAAAAAGAACGCGAGCGCATCGAGCTGCCCGAGTTCACCGACGAGGTCTGGCACGGCTACCTCCCCGACGCGCGCCCCGGCACGATTTACTCGTATCGCGTCTACGGTCCCTACGAGCCGGAGCAGGGCCACCGCTTCAACCCAAACAAGCTCGTGCTCGACCCCTATGCGAAGGCGATCGAGGGCCAGCTGACCTGGCACCCCGCCGTCTTCGGCTACGTTATGGAGTCGGGCGACGACACCACGTTCGATACCCGCGACAGCGCCAAGTACATGCCGAAGGCGCGCGTCATCGATCCGCCTTCACCTGGGGTCGCGACGAGCCGCTGCGCACGCCATTCGACCAGTCGCTGATCTACGAGATGCACGTGCGCGGCTTCACCAAGCTGCATCCCCGCGTGCCGGATCGCCTGCGCGGCACGTTCCGCGGGCTGATCCAGCCGGATGTCATCCGTCACATCAAGTCGCTTGGCGTCACCGCTGTCGAGCTGATGCCGGTGCACATGTTCATCAACGACGACCACCTCCTGCGGAAGGGGCTGACGAACTACTGGGGCTACAACTCGCTCGGCTTCTTCGCGCCGGACCGGCGGTTCGCGAGCGTCTACGACTTCGCGTTCTCCGAGTTCAAGGAGATGGTCTCGCACCTCCACGCCAATGGGCTCGAGGTGATCCTCGACGTCGTCTACAATCACACCGCGGAGGGCAACGAGCTCGGGCCGACCTTCTCGTTCAAGGGCATCGACAACGCCTCGTACTATCGCCTGCTGAAGGACACGCCGCGCTACTACATCAACGACACCGGCACCGGGAACACGGTGAACCTCTCGCACCCGCGCGTTTTGCAGATGGTGACGGATTCGCTGCGCTACTGGGTCGAGGAGATGCATGTCGACGGCTTCCGCTTCGACCTCGGCACCATCCTCGGCCGCGAGGACTACGGGTTCGACCAGGGCGGCGGCTTCCTCGATTCCTGTCGGCAGGACCCGGTGTTGAGCCAGGTGAAGCTCATCGCCGAGCCGTGGGACTGCGGCCCCGGCGGCTACCAGGTCGGCGGCTTTCCGCCCGGCTGGGCCGAGTGGAACGACAGGTACCGCGACGATGTCCGCGAATTTTGGGTCGGCGGCCAGCACGCCTTGCCCAATCTCGCCAAGCGCCTCACCGCCTCGGCCGAATGCTTCGCCTATCGCGGGCGGAAAACCTGGGCGTCGGTGAACTTCGTCACCGCGCACGATGGTTTTACGCTCAACGACCTCGTCAGCTACAACGACAAGCACAACGAGGCGAACGGCGAGAACAATCGCGACGGCCACTCGCACAACCGCTCGTGGAACTGCGGTGTCGAGGGCGAGACGGACGATCCCGCGATCCTGGAGCTGCGCGAGCGCCAGAAGCGCAACATCCTGACGACGCTCTTCGTCAGCCAGGGGCTGCCGATGCTGCTCGCCGGCGACGAGTTCGGCCGCACGCAGCACGGCAACAACAACGCCTACTGCCAGGACAATGCGATCGGCTGGGTCGACTGGAGCCTGCTCTCCGCCCCCGACGAGCCGGAAAAGCCGGGCAACGCTCTCTACGCCTTCACGCAGAAGCTCGCGCAGCTGCGTCACGACTATCCGATCCTGCGCCGCGAGCGCTTCCTCACCGGGCACTACAACGAGGAGCTCGATGTCAAGGACGTCACCTGGATGCGCCCCGACGGCAAGGAGATGCAGGACGCCGACTGGTCGGACGGCAACGCGCATTCGCTTGCCGTGCTGCTCGACGGGCGCGCCCAGCCCACCGGCATCAAGAAGCGCGGCAGCGACACCACGCTGCTCCTCTGCTTCAACGCCTATCACGACGTCGTCCGCTTCAAGCTGATCAAGATGGCCGGGGCGGAGAAGTGGGTGCGGCTGCTCGACACCAACCAGCCCGAGGCCGAGGAGGGCACCTCGTTCAAGCCCGGCCAGGACTACGACGTGACGGGCCGATCCGTCGTGATCTTCCGGCTGCAGGCGAAGGCGAAGAAGTAAAGAGGCGGTCTGGTCGCTCTTCCTCTGTAAGCTACGAGGCGGCCCGGGGGCCGCCTCGGTTGCTCAGGTCGGAAAACCGTGCTGTCTGCGCCCCTCCAGCACAGCCGCACCGACACCGAGCAGCATGACCATCGAGCGCTACAACGCCCGCGAGACCGAACCGCACTGGCAGAAGATCTGGGACGAGCGCGGCATCTTCCGCACCGGCGCGGCCCCGGAAAGCGCCGCAGGCTCGACGAACGCCAAGCCGAAGTACTACGTGCTCGAGATGTTCCCCTATCCCTCGGGGCGCATTCACATGGGGCACGTGCGCAACTACGCGATGGGCGACGTGGTGGCGCGCTACAAGCGGGCCAAGGGCTTCGACGTGCTGCACCCTATGGGCTGGGACGCGTTCGGCATGCCGGCCGAGAACGCCGCGCGCGACAATCGCAGCCACCCGGCGACCTGGACGTACAAGAACATCGACACGATGCGCGCCCAGCTCAAAAGCATGGGCCTGTCGCTCGACTGGTCGCGCGAGATCGCGACCTGCGACCCCTCCTACTACAAGCACCAGCAGCGGCTGTTCCTCGACTTCCTCGCTGCCGGCCTCGTCGACCGCAAGCAGGCCAAGGTGAACTGGGACCCCGTCGACATGACCGTGCTCGCCAACGAGCAGGTCATCGACGGGCGTGGCTGGCGCTCTGGCGCGCCGGTGGAGCAGCGCGAGCTCACCCAGTGGTTCTTCCGCATCGGGCGCTTCGCCGATGACCTGATCGCCGGCCTCGACACGCTCGATCGCTGGCCGGAGAAGGTCAAGCTGATGCAGCGCAACTGGATCGGCCGCTCCGAGGGCCTGAAGGTGCGCTTCGCCCTGGAGCAAGAGGCCTTCGCCACCCGCGAGATCGAGGTCTACACGACGCGGCCGGACACGCTGTTCGGGGCCAAGTTCCTGGCGATCGCCGCCGATCATCCGCTGGCGCTGGCGGCGGCGGAAGGCGACACCAAGCTCGCCGCGTTCATCCAGGAGTGCCGCGCCGTCGGCACGTCCGTCGCGGTGATCGAGACGGCGGAGAAGCGCGGCTACGACACCGGGCTCAAGGTCGTGCATCCCTTCGACAAGACCTGGCAGCTCCCGGTCTATGTCGCGAACTTCGTGCTGATGGACTACGGCACCGGCGCGATCTTCGGCTGCCCCGCGCACGACCAGCGCGATCTCGACTTTTCCCGCGCCTACGGGCTCGGCGCGACGCCGGTGGTCTGCCCGCCCGGCGTCGACCCCGCGAACTTCACGATCGAGGACGTCGCCTACGACGGCGACGGCACGCTCATCAACTCCCACTTTCTCGACGGCATGGAGATCCCGCAGGCCAAGGAGGAGGTCGCCCGGCGGCTTGAGAACGAGACGTTGCTCGGCGCCCCGGTCGGCAAGCGGCAGGTGAACTATCGGCTGCGCGACTGGGGCGTCTCGCGCCAGCGCTACTGGGGCTGCCCGATCCCGATCCTGCATTGCCCGGCCTGCGGCGTGGTCCCGGTACCGGTCGCCGACCTCCCCGTCACGCTGCCCGAGGACGTGACCTTCGACCAGCCCGGCAACCCGCTCGATCGCCATCCGACTTGGCGCGACGTGGCCTGCCCGCAATGCGGCGGCCCGGCCAAGCGCGAGACGGACACGATGGACACGTTCGTCGACTCGTCCTGGTATTTTTTGCGCTTCACCGATCCGTGGGACGCCGAGGCGCCGACCGATCCCGCCGCCGTCAAGCGCTTCATGGCGGTGGACCAGTACATCGGCGGCATCGAGCACGCGATCCTGCACCTGCTCTACTCGCGCTTCTTCACCCGCGCGATGGCGGCGACCGGCCATGCCGAGGGCGTCGGCGAGCCGTTCGCCGGCCTCTTCACGCAGGGCATGGTCACGCACGAGACCTACCGCGACGCCAAGGGCAACTGGGTGTTGCCGGCGGACGTCCGCTTCGAGGGGCCGGCCGACGCGCGTGTCGCCGTCCGCGTGTCCGACGACACGCCGGTGACGATCGGCGCGGTCGAGAAGATGTCGAAGTCGAAGAAGAACGTCGTCGACCCCGACGAGATCATCGCGAGCTTCGGCGCCGACACCGCGCGCTGGTTCATGCTCTCCGACTCGCCGCCCGAGCGCGACGTGCAGTGGACCGAGCAGGGCGTGCAGGGCGCGGCCAAGTTCCAGCAGCGCGTGTGGCGCCTCGTGCACGAGCTGGCCGGCGTCGCGGCGAACCCCGGAACGGCGGGGCCGGCGGAGATGGGCGGCCCGGCGGCCGAGGTACGCAAGGCGACGCACGGCGCGCTGCTCAAGGTCGGCGAGGACATCGAGGCGCTGCACTTCAACACCGCGCTCGCCCGCATCTACGATCTCGTCAACAAGCTTTCCGCCGCCATCGGCGCCGTCGAGACGCCGGAGATCGGCGACGACCTGCGCTTCGCCTTCCGCGAGGCGGCGGACGTCCTGGTCCAGCTCATCGCGCCGATGATGCCGCATCTCGCCGAGAGCTGCTGGCAGGCGATCGGGCGCGACGGCCTCGTCGCCGAGGCGGCTTGGCCGGTCGGCGATCCCGACCTCGTCGTCGAGGACACGCTGACGCTGCCGGTGCAGGTCAACGGCAAGAAGCGCGCGGAGGTCGTCGTGCCCCGCGACGCGACGAAGGCGCAGGTCGAGGCGGCGGCGCTCGCGCTCGATGCCGTCCAGCGCGCGCTCGACGGCAAGCCGGCGAAGAAGCTGATCGTCGTCCCCGGCCGCATCGTCAACATCGTGGTGTAGGCGCTTCCCTTCTCCCGCTTGCGGGAGAAGGTGGCCCGACGAAGTCGGGTCGGATGAGGGGCGTCGCCACCTCGCGCAATCACGAAGAGATGCGCTGCGCCTTTCCGCGGCCGCTCTCGCCCAAGCGGAAGCTCCCCTCATCCGACCCCGCTTCGCGGGGCCACTTTCTCCCGCAAGCGGGAAAAGGACGGGCGCGTTCGTCAGCCCCGAACATTCGTGTCTTCGGCCTCTTAACGGCCCGCTTGCCGCACCCCATTTCTCGAAAAGGCCGCCGCCAAGCGGGGCCAATCCAATCTCGCGTGGCGTCGCTTCGGGGCGTGACGCGACAGGAGGTACGACTTTGAACATCGAGAAATACACCGAGCGCGCGCGCGGATTCATCCAGAGCGCGCAGACCCTCGCGATGCGCGAGGGCAACCAGCAGTTCACGCCAGAGCATATCCTCAAGGTGCTGCTCGACGACCCGGAAGGTCTCGCCGCCGGTCTGATCGACAAGGCAGGCGGCCGCTCGCGCGACGCCTTGCAGCAGGTCGAGGTGGCGCTCGCCAAGCTGCCCAAGGTGCAGGGACCCGGCGCCGGCAACGTCTATCTCGCGCCGGCCACCGCGCGCGTCCTCGATCAGTCCGAGCAGATCGCCCAGAAGGCCGGTGACTCCTTCGTCACCGTCGAGCGGCTTCTGCTCGCCCTCGCGATGGACAAGCAGACCGAGTCCGGAAAGATCCTGGCGAACGCCGGCGTAACGCCGCAGACGCTGAGCGCGGCGATCGAGGACCTGCGCAAGGGTCGCACTGCCGACAACGCATCCGCCGAGAACGCCTACGACGCCTTGAAGAAGTATTCGCGCGACCTCACCGAGGCGGCGCGCAAGGGCAAGCTCGACCCGGTCATCGGCCGCGACGAGGAGATCCGCCGCACCGTGCAGGTGCTGTCGCGGCGCACCAAGAACAATCCCGTGCTGATCGGCGAGCCCGGCGTCGGCAAGACGGCGATCGCCGAAGGCCTCGCCTTGCGCATCGTCAACGGCGACGTGCCGGAGAGCCTGAAAGACAAGCGCCTGCTGGCGCTCGACATGGGCTCGCTGATTGCCGGCGCGAAGTATCGCGGCGAGTTCGAGGAGCGGCTGAAGGGCGTGCTCAACGAGGTGACGGCGGCGGCTGGCGGCATCATCCTGTTCATCGACGAGATGCACACGCTCGTCGGTGCGGGCAAGGCGGACGGCGCGATGGACGCGTCGAACCTCCTGAAGCCGGCGCTGGCGCGCGGCGAGCTGCATTGCGTCGGCGCGACCACGCTCGACGAGTATCGCAAGCACGTCGAGAAGGACGCGGCGCTGGCGCGGCGCTTCCAGCCCGTCTTCGTCTCCGAGCCGACGGTGGCGGACACGATCTCCATCCTGCGCGGGCTGAAGGAGAAGTACGAGGTGCATCACGGTGTCCGCATCACGGACGCCGCGATCGTCGCTGCCGCGACGCTGTCGAACCGCTACATTGCCGACCGCTTCCTGCCCGACAAGGCGATCGACCTCGTCGACGAGGCGGCGTCGCGCCTGCGCATGCAGGTGGACTCGAAGCCCGAGGAGCTGGACGAGCTGGACCGGCGCATCCTGCAGCTGCGCATCGAGCAGGAGGCGCTGAAAAAGGAGACCGACGAAGCCTCGAAGGGGCGGCTCGCCAAGCTCGAGGCCGATCTCGCCAATCTCGAGGAGCAGTCGGCCGCGCTGACCCAGCGCTGGCAGGCCGAGAAGTCGAAGCTCGGCGAGGCGCAGAAGCTGAAGGAGCAGCTCGACGAAGCCCGCAACGAGCTGGCGCGGGCCCAGCGCCGCGGCGAGTACCAGCGCGCCGGCGAGCTGACCTACGGCGTCATCCCCGAGCTCGAGAAGAAGCTGCAGGAGGTCGAGGCCAAGGCCAACGAGGTGCTGGTGCACGAGGCGGTGACGCCGGACATGATCGCCGGCGTCGTCTCGCGCTGGACCGGCGTGCCGGTCGACAAGATGCTGGAGGGCGAGCGCGACAAGCTCCTGCGCATGGAGGACGTCATCAGCCAGCGGGTCGTCGGCCAGCCTGAGGCCGTGCACGCGGTGGCGACCGCCGTGCGCCGTGCACGCGCCGGCCTGCAGGACCCTAACCGGCCGATCGGCTCGTTCATGTTCCTCGGGCCGACGGGCGTCGGCAAGACCGAGCTGACAAAGGCGCTGGCGTCGTTCCTCTTCGACGACGAGACCGCGATGGTGCGCATCGACATGTCCGAGTACATGGAGAAGCACTCCGTGGCCCGGCTGATCGGCGCGCCGCCCGGCTACGTCGGCTACGAGGAAGGCGGTGCGCTGACCGAGGCGGTGCGGCGGCGGCCCTACCAGGTCGTGCTGTTCGACGAGATCGAGAAGGCGCATCCCGACGTGTTCAACGTTCTTCTCCAGGTTCTGGACGATGGACGCCTCACCGACGGGCAGGGCCGCACGGTCGACTTCCGCAACGTGCTGATCGTGATGACCTCGAACCTCGGTGCCGACTATCTCGTCCTGCAGAAGGACGGCGAGGATTCGGCGGCGGTGCGCGAGGAGGTGATGGCCGCCGTTCGCGCGCACTTCCGGCCGGAGTTCCTGAACCGCGTCGACGAGATCATCCTGTTCCACCGCCTGCGGCGGCAGGACATGGGCGCGATCGTCGACATCCAGCTGGCGCGGCTCGCGAAGCTTCTTGAGGATCGCAAGATCGTGCTCGATCTGTCGCCGGCCGCCCGCGACTGGCTCGCCGAGAAGGGCTACGACCCGGCCTACGGGGCGCGGCCGCTGAAGCGGGTGATTCAGAAGGCGCTGCAGGACCCGCTTGCCGAGAAGCTGCTTGCCGGCGAGATCCGCGACGGCTCCGAGGTGACGATCGGGGTCGGCCCGGACGGGCTGATCATCGGCGATATCCCGAATGCGGCCCTTGCGGGGACGACGCCGTCCGAGCCGGGCTCGCGCGCGCTGCACTGACGTCGGTGAAGTCGAACCGGAGGGGCTTTACGGCCCCTCCGTCTCACGTCGCGACGGACGGCGGGGCGCCGGTCATCTTGTCGTAAGCGGCTGCGACGACGCGATCGAGATCACGCCTCGCAGCGTCGCCGAGCGCCGCCTCGAGCCGGGCCTGCGCCGCCGCCCATAGCGGGACTGCGATATCGAGCTTGGCACGACCGGCATCGGTCAGGCGGACGAGGCGGATGCGTCGGTCCGGTCCGGCGCACGTGGCAACAAGTCCGCTGGCGAGAAGCGGTGCCAGCGTGCGCTTCAGCGTCGTCGGATCGACGCCGACGCGGTCCGCCAGCATCCCCATGGCACAGCCGGCCTCGCCCATGGCGGCGCTGCCGAAAAGGTTGGCGAGCACACCGAACTGGCCGATCGTCACGGCGGCAGGCTTGAGGCTTTCCTCGTAGAGCTGCGTCGCCTTTCGCGCCGCCTTGCGCAGGCGCAGGCAGCTGCAGCCGCTGACCTCGCGGATGTCGCGGCCGCCGATCTCGAGCGCCGCGTGCGGTTTCGCCGACATGCGATCGAGCCTTAAGGGAAGCACCGGCCGAAGGCGAGCAGCAGCTTCGGCGAGCCTTTCAGGCGTAGCTTGCGGGTCGCGAGAAGGCCGGCGATCCCGCGCTCCTTGCGCACGAACTGCAGCCAAGCGGTGCTGTCGACGCGCACGACGAGGTCCGGCGTGCCGACGAGCCCCGGCGTCACGGTGAGATCGCGCGCGTGGATGCGGATCGTCGCGTCCTGCGCCTCCTTGCCGGTGAAGACGAAGTGATAGGTGGCCGACAGATCGGCGGCCTTGGCGCGCTGGAAGGTCAGCTTGATCCCCATGAGAAAGCCGGGGACGCTCTGCGCCCGCAAGGTCGGGCGCACGCGCCTGCGCGTCTTGTGCGGGAAGCGCTTCTCCACGTGTGCCTCGGCGTCGGTGCCGGCGACGACGTAGACGGGCTCGAGCTTGTCGGTCAGCGGCTTGAGGACGTCGCGCTTGAAGCCGCCTTTGTCCTCGAGATAGGGGCCGATGACGTCCTCGCCGGCGGGACAGACGGCGATGCAATAGGCCGCCTTGTAGTTCGCGCCGAACGACAGGCTCTGCCACATCGATGCCTGCTCGGAGGGCGGCAGGCTCTTCTGCAGGGCGAGCCCGTCCTTGGCGTCGGCGATCGTCTCGGTCCAGTCGCTGAAGCCGCCCATGAACTCGCGATAATTGTGCGTCGCGCAGGCGGAGAAGTTGAAATAGCCGTCCGGCTCGATCGCGCCGACGGGGCAGGCCGCGACGCAAAGCTTGCATTCGAGGCAGGGGTTGAACGCGACGGGGTGCGTCTCAGCGTCGACATCGGCCGCGACGAGGATCGTCCCGAGCGCGATGAAGCTGCCGAACCTTGGGTGGATGACATTGCGGTGGATGCCGACCTGGCCGAGGCCCGCGGCGACGGCGATCGGCTTGTGCGAGACGACCCAGATGCGGCCGGGGAAGCGGTCCATCTCCATCGGAAAGCCGGCGGAGGGATTGAGCGCGCGGATGCCTTCGCGCTCGAGCGCCGTGGCGATCGCGTGCGCGACGTCGTTCACGTGATGATAGGAGCGGTGGAATTCGAGGTTGCCGACCGAGCGCATCGGCGTGCGGATGTCCTCGCGATGCAGCCGCGTCACGATCGAGACGAAGGTGCGCGTGCCGACGAGCGCGGCCAGGGCGTGCGGGCGTTCCGAGGCGACCTCGTCGCGGTCGATCGAGACGAAGCCGACATCGTCGGCGCCGGCCTCGCGACAGATGCGCAGAAGGCGATCGGCGTCGATGCTCGCGGGCGCCGTCGCCGCGGGGCGCGCGCGGACGGCGCGAACGGTCGGATGATCGTCGAGAAGAGCCATGAACACCTCCGCGAGCAAGTTATCTGCATATGCAGGTTTTGACAAGAACGAGGAAGGTGGTTGCGGTGCGGCTGTCTCTCAGGCTGGCGTCGAAAGGGCGGCTCCGCTGAAAGCGGCGCCTACCTATCCGGTGACGGTGCCAGCGTGTCGAACGCATCGGGCTCGCCCTCACGCCACTCGTCGCTGAGGCCGCCGTAGCGGGTGTGGAACATCTCGTCGCCGGCGTGCTGCGTGAACTCGAGATTGAGGTTGTCCTTGGTGAAGCCAAGGATCTCCTGGCAGGCCGCGACGAGCTTCCAGGCCAGCGCCTCGCGCTTTTCCGCGCTGCGGCCGATGCGGATGTCGCACATCAGGATGCCGGCGGGGTAGGGCTCGCCGTCGCCGCAGCGCCAGCAGCCGCCCTCGCCGAGCTCGCGGATGGCGACGGTCAGGCGGTTCACGTTCGACGCCATCTCGACCGAGTAGATCTCGCCGAGGCGCTTGGCGAGATGGCGCTTCGCATCGACGGAATGTGTGAACGGGGTATCGAGCTGCAGGTACGGCATCAGGACCTCCTGCGCCCTTAAATAGGTCTCGCGAGGCCTATCGATCCTCGCCGTTCGTCGCCTCGCCCTCGCGCAGCGCGGTCGAGGATAGCGACGAGCGCTTGTCATGGAGGATCACGTAGGCCGGCGGCGGCGAGGTGGGGAGCCGCATGGCGTCGATCTCGTCGAGCCGACGGCCGATGAGCGCGGCGGCAGCATGGCCCTGGGCGGCGCGCAGCGTCGATCCCGGGCGGTCGACGACGCCGATCGGCATGGTGTCGACGATGAGCCGCCAGCGCTTCCAAAGGTGCAGGGTTGCGAAGGAATCCGCGCCCATCAGCAGCACGAAATGCACGTCCGGCAGGCGCCGGCGCAGCACCGCGACCGTGTCGCAGGTGAAGGGCGAGCCGAGCGTCTGCTCGTAGCCCGAGACGACAATGCGCGGATGCGCGGCGGCGACGCAGGCGGCGGCGATGCGCGCCTCGACGGACGGCAGGCCGCTCGTGTCCTTCAAAGGATTGCCGGGCGAGACGAGCCACCACACCCAATCGAGCCCGAGCCGACGAAGCGCGATCAGGCTCGCGGCGCGGTGCCCCTCGTGCGGCGGATTGAAGCTGCCGCCGAAGAGGCCGATGCGCTGGCCGCGGGCCACCGGCGGCAGGCCGGCGAAGCCCTTCGACGCAGTCGCGCCTAACGGCTCAGGGTCGGATCTGGCCGTTGCCGTGCACTCGGTACTTGAAGGTGGCGAGCTGCTCGACGCCGACAGGGCCGCGCGCGTGGAGGCGACCCGTCGCGATGCCGATCTCGCCGCCGAAGCCGAACTCGCCGCCGTCGGCGAACTGAGTGGAGGCGTTGTGCATCACGATCGCGCTGTCGACCACGCGCAGGAACGTATCGGCAGCGCTTTGGCTCTCGGTGACGATGCAGTCGGTGTGGCGGGTGCCGTAGCGCTCGATATGGGCGATCGCCTCGTCGACGCCGTCGACGAGCTTCACGGCGAGGATCGCGTCGAGATACTCGGCGGACCAGTCGGCCTTGGTCGCCGGCACGACCCGCGGGTCGATGCGCGCGGTGGCGGCGTCGCCGCGGATCTCGCAGCCTGCGTCGAGCATCATCATCACGAGGTCGCGGTGCAGCGGCGAGGCGCGGTCGACAAGCAGCGTCTCGGCGGCGCCGCAGACCGAGGTCCGGCGAAGCTTGGCGTTGCGGACGATCGCCATCGCCTTGGTGCGCTGCGCGGTTTTCTCGACGTAGACGTGGTTGACGCCTTCGAGATGCGCGAAGACCGGCACGCGCGCCTCGGACTGAACGCGTTCGACCAGGCTGCGGCCGCCACGCGGCACGATGATGTCGATGGCGCCGTCGAGGCCCGACAGCATCATGCCGACGGCGGCACGGTCGCGGACCGGCACCAGCGTGATCGCCGCCTCCGGCAAGCCGGCCGTCCGCAGGCCCTCGACGAGGCAGGCGTGGATCAGGCTGGCGGAATGGAAGCTCTCCGAGCCGCCGCGCAGGATCGCGGCATTGCCGGACTTGAGGCAAAGCGCGCCGGCATCGGCCGTCACCGCCGGGCGGCTCTCGTAGATGATGCCGATGACGCCGAGCGGCACGGAGACGCGCTCGATGACGAGACCGTTCGGCCGCTTGAACGTGTCGAGCACGCGATCGATGGGGTCGGGCAGGGCGGCGATCGCATCGAGGCCGCGGGCCACGGCCTCGATGCGCCCCTCGTCGAGCACGAGGCGATCGATGAAGGCCGGGGTGGTGCCGCGCTGGCGCGCCTCGGCGACGTCGCGCGCGTTGGCCTTCAGGATGTCGGCTGCGCGCTCGCGCACGGTGGCCGCGGCGACCCGCAGCGCCTGCGACCGGGCTGCGTCCGACGCGAGCGCGAGCTGGCGCGCCGCGGCACGCGCGTCGCGGCCGAGGGCGTTCATCACCACCTGCAGGTCGGTGTCGACGCCGGCGACGACTTTCAGCGGTTCCATGGGCGCTCTTATCGCCGCAGGGGGCCTGCGCCGCAAGCCGCTTTACGCCGGCCCGTGTTGACTTGCGCGGGCGGCTCGCATCTGATCGGCACCATGCTTGCAAAGCGGCTCCTTAGACCGCTTGTAAGGTCAAGCCGTTTCTGCCAAACGTCGCCGAGATAGGACAGGATTGCTGACCAATCTTTGTCTTCGCTCTCGCTGCGTTTTGCGCCGGGTTGGGGTAGACGGATGAAGGTTCAAGGCTCGCTCGAGCACACGTGGATCAACGACGACGGCCGCGCGGAACCGCGCGGCAAGATCGCGGCCTCGCCGAAAGCGCGCGCGCCCCATGATCCGGCCGTGCGCCGCGACATCGTCTATCGCGATCCCGGCGTGCCGGAAGCCCAGGGGCTCTACGACCCGTCGAAGGAGCACGATTCCTGCGGCGTCGGCTTCATCGCCAACATGCACAACGAAGCCTCGCACGAGATCGTCGAGAAGGGTCTGCAGATCCTGCTCAACCTCGATCATCGCGGCGCCGTCGGCGCCGATCCGAAGGCCGGCGACGGCTGCGGCATGCTGCTGCAGATCCCGCACGAGTTCTTCGCCGAGAAGGCGGAGCGTCTCGGCTTCAAGCTGCCTGCGCCGGGCGAGTACGCCATCGGCGTGATGTTCATCCCGAAGGACGCCGGCGCCGCCGAGGACATCAAGGCCATCGTCGAGGAGACGATCGCCGCCGAGGGCTTCCGCCTGCTCGGCTGGCGCGACGTGCCGGTCGATCCCTCGAAGCTCGGCGAGAGTGTCAAGCCGACCGAGCCGATCACCCGGCAGCTGTTCATCGGCCGCGGCCCGACCCACACCGACCAGGACGTCTTCGAGCGCCGGCTGTTCATCCTGCGCAAGCAGATGTCGAACGCCGTCTTCGCCTGCAAGGACCCGCGCTTTGCCGGCTACTACAACGTGTCGATGTCGTCGCGGACGATCGTCTACAAGGGGCTGCTGCTCGCCGGCCAGCTCGGCGACTATTTCGCCGATCTGCGCGAGCCCGGGATGAAGACCGCGCTGGCGCTCGTCCATCAGCGGTTCTCGACCAACACCTTCCCGTCCTGGCAGCTCGCGCATCCCTATCGCTACGTCGCGCACAACGGCGAGATCAACACGCTGCGCGGCAACGTGAACTGGATGGCGGCGCGCCAGGCCTCGGTCTCGTCCGACCTCTTCGGCGAGGACATCGAGAAGCTGTGGCCGATCTCCTACGAGGGGCAGTCGGACACCGCCTGCTTCGACAACGCGCTCGAGTTCCTGGTGATGGGCGGCTACTCGCTGACCCACGCGATGATGATGCTCATCCCCGAGGCGTGGGCCGGCAACCCGCTGATGGACGAGGATCGCAAGCGCTTCTACGAGTACCACGCCTCGATGATGGAGCCGTGGGACGGCCCCGCCGCCGTCGCCTTTACCGACGGCCGCCAGATCGGCGCGACGCTCGACCGCAACGGCCTGCGGCCGGCGCGCTACCTCGTCACCAAGGACGGCCTCGTCGTCATGGCGTCGGAGGCCGGCGTGCTGCCGATCCCCGAGGAGGACATCGTCCAGAAGTGGCGCCTGCAGCCGGGCAAGATGCTGCTCGTCGACCTCGAGAAGGGCTGCATCATTTCCGATGCCGACATCAAGAAGGAGATCGCGGCGCTCCACCCCTACAAGAAGTGGGTCGACCGCACGCAGCTGCAGCTCGAGGAGCTGAACAGCGTCGAGGCGCGCGTCACGCGCGGCGACGTCTCGCTGATCGATCGCCAGCAGGCCTTCGGCTACACGCAGGAGGACCTGAACCTCCTCATGGCCCCGATGGCGGTGACCGGCGCCGAGGCGACGGGCTCGATGGGCACGGACACGCCGATCTCGGCGATCTCGTCGAAGTCGAAGCTGCTCTACACCTACTTCCAGCAGAACTTCGCGCAGGTGACGAACCCGCCGATCGACCCGATCCGCGAGGAGCTCGTAATGAGCCTCGTGTCGTTCATCGGGCCGCGGCCGAACATCCTCGATCACAAGGGCAACTCGAAGAAGAAGCGGCTCGAGGTCCGCCAGCCGATCCTGACCAACGAGGATCTCGAGAAGATCCGCTCGATCGGGACGATGGAGGATTCCTTCGACACCAAGACGCTCGACATGACCTACGCCTCGCAGTCGGGCGCGGAAGGCATGGCGGCGGCGCTCGATCGCCTCTGCACGCGCGCCGACCAGGCGGTCTCGGGCGGCTACAACATCATCATCCTGTCGGATCGCCTCGTCGGTGCCGACCGCATTCCGATCCCGGCGCTGCTGGCGACGGCGGCGGTGCATCATCACCTGATCCGCACCGGCCTGCGCACGTCGGTCGGTCTCGTCGTCGAGACCGGCGAGGCGCGCGAGGTGCATCACTTCGCGCTGCTCGCCGGCTACGGCGCCGAGGCGATCAACCCGTACCTCGCCTTCGAGACGCTGGCCTCGATGGGCAAGGCGTTCCCGGAGTCGATCAACACCGAGAAGGCGATCGCGCAGTACATCAAGGCGATCGGCAAGGGCCTGCTCAAGGTCATGTCCAAGATGGGCATCTCGACCTACCAGTCCTATTGCGGCGCGCAGATCTTCGACGCCGTCGGCCTCGCCGACGACTTCGTGAAGCAGTACTTCACCGGCACCGCGAGCCGCATCGGCGGCGTCGGCCTCGCCGAGGTCGCGCGGGAAAGCGCGTCGCGCCACCGCGACGCGTTCGGCGACTCGCCGATCTACAAGTCGGCGCTCGACGTCGGCGGCAACTACCAGGTGCGCGTGCGCGGCGAGGCGCATTCGTGGACGGCGCAGTCGGTGTCGCTGCTGCAGCATGCCGTGCGCAGCGAGCAGGGCGCCAACGCGCTCGAGAAGTATCGCGCCTACGCCAAGCTCCTCAACGAGCAGGACGACCAGCTGCTGACAATCCGCGGGCTGTTCCGGATCAAGACCGCCGAGGAGGATGGGCGCCAGCCCGTGCCGCTCGACGAGGTCGAGCCCGCGGTCGCCATCGTGAAGCGCTTCGCGACCGGCGCGATGAGCTTCGGCTCGATCTCGCGCGAGGCGCACACGACGCTGGCGATCGCCATGAACCGCATCGGCGGCAAGTCGAACACCGGCGAGGGCGGCGAGGAGTCCGACCGCTTCAAGCCGCTGCCGAACGGCGATTCCATGCGCTCGGCGATCAAGCAGGTCGCCTCGGGCCGCTTCGGCGTCACGGCGGAGTATCTTGTCAACGCCGACATGCTGCAGATCAAGATGGCGCAGGGCGCGAAGCCCGGCGAGGGCGGCCAGCTGCCCGGCCACAAGGTCGATGCGGTGATCGCCAAGGTCCGGCACTCGACGCCGGGCGTCGGCCTGATCTCGCCGCCGCCGCACCACGACATCTACTCGATCGAGGATCTGGCGCAGCTCATCTACGACCTGAAGAACGTGAACCCCGCCGCGGCGGTCTCCGTGAAGCTCGTCTCAGAGATCGGCGTCGGCACCGTCGCCGCGGGCGTCTCCAAGGGGCGCGCCGACCACGTCACGATCTCCGGCTTCGAGGGCGGGACCGGCGCCTCGCCGCTGACCTCGATCAAGTATGCCGGCAGCCCGTGGGAGATCGGGCTTGCCGAGACGCACCAGACGTTGGTGCTCAACCGGTTGCGCTCGCGCATCGCGGTGCAGGTCGACGGCGGCCTGCGCACCGGCCGCGACGTCGTCGTCGGCGCGCTGCTCGGGGCCGACGAGTTCGGCTTCGCCACCGCGCCGCTGATCGCCGCCGGCTGCATCATGATGCGCAAGTGCCACCTGAACACCTGCCCGGTCGGCGTCGCGACGCAGGATCCTGTGCTGCGCAAGCGCTTCGTCGGCACGCCCGAGCACGTCATCAACTTCTTCTTCTTTGTCGCGGAGGAAGTGCGCGAGCTGATGGCCGCGATGGGCTACCGCAAGGTCGACGAGATGATCGGCCAGATGCAGATGCTCGACCGTGCCAAGGTCGTCGAGCACTGGAAGGCCAAGGGCCTCGACTTCTCGAAGCTGTTCATGAAGCCGCAGGCGACCGAGGGCGACTCGATCTTCCATTCGCAGTTCCAGGACCACAAGCTCGAGAAGGTGCTCGACCGCCGGCTGATCGAGAAGGCCATGCCGGCGATCGAGCGCGGCGAGAAGGTCGTGATCGAGGACAGGATCGTCAACGTCGACCGCACGACCGGCGCGATGCTGTCCGGCAAGATCGCGCTCGCGCATGGCGAGACGGGGCTGCCCGACGACACGATCATCGTCAAGCTGACCGGCACCGCCGGGCAGAGCTTCGGCGCGTTCCTCGCCAAGGGCGTGACGCTCGAGCTCGAGGGCGAGGCGAACGACTACGTCGCCAAGGGCCTGTCGGGCGGCCGCATCGTGGTGCGCCCGCATCCCGGCTCCGGCATCGTGCCGGAGAAGTCGATCATCGTGGGCAACACCGCGCTCTATGGTGCCACCGACGGCGAGACCTACTTCCGCGGCGTCGCCGGCGAGCGCTTCGGCGTGCGCAACTCGGGCGCCGTCTCGGTGGTCGAGGGCACCGGCGACCATTGCCTCGAGTACATGACCGGCGGCGTCGTCGTCGTGCTCGGCGAGACCGGCCGCAACGTCGCGGCCGGCATGTCGGGCGGCGTCGCCTACATCTACGACCCCGACGACACGCTCGAGAGCCGCTCGAACATGGCGATGGTCGAGCTCGAGCCGATCGTCGACGACGAGCACGAGCACGAGGCGATGTATCACCAGACGCGTGAGGCCTTCGCGCAGGGCAAGCTGAAGATCGTCGGCGACCTGACAAAGTTCGACGCCGCGCGGCTGCGTCATCTCGTCGAGAAGCACGTCGCCTATACCGGCTCGACGCTCGGGCAGGGCCTGCTCGACGATTGGCGTGTCTCGCAGGCGAAGTTCAAGAAGGTGATGCCGGTCGAGTATCGCCAGGCGATGGAAAAGCTCGCCACGACCGAGGCGCAGGTCCTGGAGACGGTCGGCGCCTAACGGGCGCCGGTCACGGCATCACGCAGAAGGCCATTGGGGCGGGCAGGAACGTATGGGCAAGGTCACGGGCTTCCTCGAGATCGATCGTCGCGACCGGCGCTACCTGCCGGCGGCCGACCGCATCCGCAACTATAAGGAGTTCATGATCCCGCTGTCCGAGGAGGCGGTGCGCGACCAGGGCGCCCGCTGCATGGATTGCGGCATCCCCTACTGTCACAACGGCTGTCCGGTGAACAACCAGATCCCGGACTTCAATGACCTCGTCTACCGCGGCGAATGGGAGGAGGCCTCGCGCAACCTCCACTCGACCAACAACTTCCCCGAGTTCACCGGCCGTATCTGCCCGGCGCCCTGCGAAGCATCCTGCACGCTGAACCTCACCGAGCAGCCGGTGACCATCAAGTCGATCGAGTGCTCGATCGTCGATCGCGCCTTCGCCAACGGCTGGGTCAAGCCCGAGGTGTTCGGCCGCAGGACGGGGAAGACGGTCGCGGTCATCGGCTCGGGCCCGGCCGGCCTCGCCTGCGCGCAGCAGCTCGCGCGCGCCGGGCATGAGGTTCACGTCTACGAGAAGCACGCCAAGCCCGGCGGCCTGCTGCGCTACGGCATCCCCGACTTCAAGATGGAGAAGCACCTCATCGACCGTCGGGTCAGCCAGATGGAAGCCGAGGGCGTGAAGTTCCACTGCAACGTCCATGTCGGCAATGACGTGAGCCCCGACGGGCTCGTCGCCAACTACGACGCCGTCGTGCTCGCCGGCGGCGCCGAGAAGCCGCGCGACCTGCCGATCCCCGGCCGCGACCTGCACGGCATTCACTTCGCGATGGACTTCCTGCCCCAGCAGAACCGCCGGGTCAGCCAGGAGGCCTTCCAGTCGAACGACCCGATCCTGGCGACCGGCAAGCACGTCGTCGTCATCGGCGGCGGCGACACGGGCTCGGACTGCATCGGCACCTCGATCCGCCAGGGCGCGCTTTCCGTCGTGCAGCTCGAGGTGATGCCGGAGCCGCCGGTGAAGGAGAACAAGCTTCTGACCTGGCCGGACTGGCCGTTGAAGCTGCGCACCTCGTCCTCACAGGAGGAGGGCGCCAATCGCGACTTCGCGGTCATGACCAAGGAGTTCCACGGGACTCCCGAGGGCAACGTCAAGAAGCTGCGCTGCGTCCGCGTCGACGGCAAGATGAACGAGATCGAGGGCTCGGACTTCGAGCTGCGCGCCGACCTCGTGCTGCTGGCGATGGGCTTTGTCTCGCCGGTCTCGGAGGGGCTGCTCGCCGGCCTCGGCGTCGCCTTGGACAAGCGCGGCAACGTCGTCGCCGACCAGCGGGCTTACGCCTCCTCCGTCGACAAGGTGTTCGCCTGCGGCGACATGCGGCGCGGCCAGTCGCTCGTGGTCTGGGCGATCCGCGAGGGCCGCCAGGCCGCGCATGCCGTCGACAAGGCGCTGATGGGCGAAACCGTCCTGCCGCGCTAGCCCCCCATAGACCTAGGCTGAGCGAGCCTATTGGATTTGCGGGCGTTTCCCGGTAGCGTCGGCACATCCGGCCGTCATCTTGCGGTCGCTCGCAAGCCAGTCGGACACGGCTGGGCATGGTGGCATGATGGACCAGTTGGCGGCCGACGACACTGTGCTCGACGATCCGCTCGATCTCGACAACCAGCTTTGCTTCGCGCTGTATGCCGCGGCGCATGCGATCAAGAAGGCCTACCGCCCTCTCCTCGAGGGGCTCGGCCTGACCTATCCGCAATACCTCATCATGATCGTGCTGTGGCGCACCGATGCGCTCAAGGTGAGCGAGATCGGCGAGCGCCTGAACCTCGACTCGGGCACTCTCACGCCGGTCCTCAAGCGGCTCGAGGCCTCGGGTCTCGTGCAGCGCAAGCGCCGGCTCCGGGACGAGCGCGAGGTCGAGATCTCGCTCACGCCCGAGGGCGCGGCCCTGCGCGAGCGGGCGCTCGGCGTCCGCTGCGAGATCGTGCGCCAGCTGCAGATGACCGAGCGGGAGATCGCCAAGCTGCGCGGCGAGCTCGACGCCGTGATCACGACGCTCGGCGGCGCCGAGTAGGCTCCTACGCGGGCCGGTCGGCGGCGAGTGCCGCCATCGCGTCGTCGACGTCGGCGTGCATCTGCGCGATCATCGCCTCGAGCGAGTCGAACTTCGCCTCGCCGCGCAGGAAGGCGACGAAGTCGACCTGCATGGTGCGGCCGTAAAGGTCGCCGGAGAAATCGAACAGGAAGACCTCGAGCAGCGGCAGGCCGTCGACCTCGACGGTCGGTCGGCGGCCCCAGCTCGCCACCCCGTCGTAGGTCGTGCCGTCGAGCGTCGCGCGCACCGCATAGATGCCGTGCCGCAGGCGACAGCTTGGGTCGGCGACGAGGTTCGCCGTCGGGAAGCCGAGCGTGCGGCCGAGCTTCTGGCCGCCGCCGACGACGCCGGTGATCGCATAGGGGTGGCCGAGCAGCGCCGTGGCCCGCGCGATGTCACCCGCCTCGAGGGCCAGCCGCGTTGCCGTCGAGGAGGCCACGACGATCGGGCCGTCGCCGTCAGACTCCACCTTCGGCACGATCTCGACATCGAAGCCGTGGCGCCGGCCCGCGTCTTCGAGATACGCCGGCGTGCCGGTGCGCGCCTTGCCGAAGTGGAAGTCGTAGCCGGCGACGACCGCGCGGGCGCCGAGCCGGCGGACGAGGATGTCCTCGACGAAGGTCTCGGCCGGCATCATCGCCATCGCCTTGTCGAAGGTAAGCAGCACCATCCCGTCGATGCCGAGCGTCTCGAGGAGGCGCGCCTTGTCGTCTGCGGTGGTGAGCCGGAAGATCGTGCCGGGGCCGCCGAAATGGTCGCTCGGATGCGGCTCGAAGGTGACGGCCGCGCACGGGCATCCAAGCGCGTCGGCCCGCGCCTTGGCGCGGGCGATGACCGCCTTGTGGCCGCGATGGATGCCGTCGAAGTTGCCGATCGCGAGCACAGGATGCTCGAGCCCCACCGGCGGCTTTTCGGGATCGATGGCGACGACGAAGCGCCGCGCTGGTGCGTTGTCGGCCAAATCGAACCGGGTGGCTGGGGAAGCAGGGGTCGGCGAAGCGGGCGGACCCTGCAATGGCGGATACCCCCCGTCAAGCATATCGGCAAGGCGGGGCCCGCGGGTGACGCAGCGTTGTCGTCGCGGGGATTTTTTACCGATCGGCTTAAGGAATTCGCAAGTGCGTTGGCGCTTAAGTGTCACGAACGACGGGGGCGCGTTTGGGCGGCTCGGTCGTGCACGTGACCGGCGATGGACCACGGGAGCCAAGCCATGACTGCCGATACATCGATGCCGATCCTGGTCGTCGACGATTACCAGACGATGGTTCGCATCATCCGCAATCTTTTGAAGCAAATCGGTTTTGAGAACGTCGACGATGCCGCCAACGGCGAGGAGGCCCTGCGCAAGATCCGCGAGAAGTCCTACGGCCTCATCATCTCGGACTGGAACATGGAGCCGATGACCGGCTTCCAGCTGCTCCAGAAGGTGCGCGAGATGCGCGGCGCGTCGGACATTCCGTTCATCATGGTGACCGCGGAATCGAAGACCGACAACGTTGTCGCCGCCCGCCGCGCCGGCGTGAGCCACTACATCGTCAAGCCGTTTAATGCGGCGACGCTGAAGGCCAAGATCGACGCCATCTTCGCAGCCGTCGCGGCTTAAGGCCGACGCGCTCCAGAATTCTTCAGGGCATCACGGCTTGACCGCTCGATGCCCTTTTTCTTTGGGACACGGGGCGGCTCAGTAGCGCCCGTGGCTGCCGCGCGCATTGCCGCGCTGGCTGCGGCCGCCGCGCGACGGCGCCTCGGTGCTCGGGCGCGACGGCTCGGTGAGGAACATCGGCTTGGCGAAATAGTAGCCCTGCGCGACCGTGATGCGGGTCGCGGCTTGCAGGTAGGCCAGCTCCTCGTAGGTCTCCACGCCCTCGACGACGATCCGGAGCCCGAGCGCGCTGCCGAGCAGCTCGATCACCTTGAGAATCGTCTGGTTGCGCGGCTTGGCGTGGATGCCGGTGATGAACGAGCGGTCGACCTTGAGCTCGTCCGCCGTGATCTCGGCGAGCATCGACAGCGAGGAATAGCCGACGCCGAAGTCGTCGATCGACACGCCGATGCCGTGCTCGCGCAGCATCGGTAGGATGTGGCTCTGGAACTCGCCCTTCGAGAGGAAGGCCTCCTCGGTCAGCTCGACGACGAAGCGGCTGGGGTAGCCCGTCTGGACCAGCCGCGCGACGAGCGTCTGCATGAAGGCGAGATCGGTCGCCTGCCTCGCCGCCACGTTGAGGCTGATCGAGGCATTGGCGCCGAAGGCGTCGTTGATCTCGTCGATCTGCTCGACCACCTGGTCGAGCAGGATCATCGAGATCTCGTCCATCAGGCCGAGCTCGATCGCCAGCTTGATGAAGTCGCCGGGCGCGCGGATCGTCCCGTTCTCGTCGCGCCAGCGCAGCAGCACCTCGAGACCGACGATCTCGTCGGTGCGGAAGTCCACCTTCGGCTGGAAGGCGCAGAGGAACGAGCGGTCGCGGATCGCCAGGCGAAGGCGCTGCTCGACCTCCATGCGGGCCGTCGCCGCCTCGGAGAGGTTGGCATCGAAGAGGCGGATGCCGCCCTTCGCCGATTCCTTGACGCGATACATCGCGCTGTCGGCGGCGGCGCGCAGGATCTCGTAGCTTTGCCCGTGCGCGGGATAGAGGCTGACGCCGATCGAGGCCGAGGCGAAGATCTCGAACCCGTCGATGAAGAACGGCTCGCGGAACCGTGCGGAGAGTCGCTCGACCTCGGGCCCGACCTCGTCCGGCGTGGAGAGCGGCGCCGTCAGCAGCACGAACTCGTCGCCGCCGACCCGCGCCAGCAGATCGGTGTTGCGCGAGTTCTCCGAGATTCGCTTGGCGATCTTGACCAGGAGCTGGTCGCCGACGCCGTGGCCGTAGTAGTCGTTGATGAACTTGAAGTTGTCGACGTCGATGAACGATAGCGCGAAGGGCGGCGCGCCCTCGGCGATCATCGCGTTGACCGTCTGCTGCATCAGGTTGGTCTTCGGCAGGCCGGTCAGGTCGTCGAAGAAGGCGCGCTTGGCGAGCTCGTCCTCGACGCGGCGGCGCTCCGTCATGTCGGTGAGGCAGAGGACGTCGTAGCTGCGTCCTGCGACCTCGACGACGTGGCGCACGGCCTCGACGTCGCGATGCTCGCCGTCGCCCTCCTGCGACTTGGCGAAGGCATGCGCGGCAGCGTTCGCGAACAGGCTCGTCCCCGCCGCGCGATCGTGGATCGCCAGGCCGAGCGGCAGCTTCTCGAGGACGCGCGCGATGATGTCGCCGCGTCTCGGCTCGTTCGCCTGATCGGCGCCCCCGGGGGTCATCGGCTAGCGCCGCAGCAGCTGGTACTTGGCCTGGTCCAGGCGCGCGCTGGCGCTCTGCATCGCGCCCGGCTCGGGCGCCGTCGCGGGGGCGATGGTGACGTCCTCCTGCCGCGGCTTGCGGTCGGTCGCCGCGCGCCGCCAGCGGTCGACGACCTCCTGCACGAAGTCGAGCCCGACCCGGTTCTCGCCGTCGGTCGACCAGGTGCCGATCGCCTCGCTGCGCGGCAGCAGGTGCTCGGGCAGCGTGCGGAAGGTCATGCGGGTCGGCAGCGGCACCGCTTCCCCGATCCCGATGACCTCGCGGGTGGCCAGCGTCGGGATGAAGTCGAGGAGGTCGGCCGTATCGTCGCTGACCGCCGAGCGCAGCAGCGCCTGGTCGCGGTCGTTGGCCATGCGCATGGCGAACAGCGTCGCGCACTGCGAGATGATGGTCGGGTCGAGCTCGGCCGGCCGCTGCGAGACAAGGCCGAGGAAGACCCCGTACTTGCGGCCTTCCTTGGCGATGCGCGAGATCGCGCGGCGCGTCGGCGCGAAGCCGATCGAATGGTCCATCGAGGCGTAGCGATGCGCCTCCTCGCAGACGAACAGCAGTGGGATCGCCCCGTCGCTCCACAGCCCGAAGTCGAAGGCGAGACGGCAGAGCACGGAGACGACCGCGTCCATCACCTCGACCGGCAGCCCGGCGAGCTGCATCACGGTCAGCGGCTTGCCCTGCATGTCGATGCGGAACAGCTGGTTCAAAAGCTCCGCCATCGTGTCGCCGCCGACGTTGGCGTTCTCGAACATGAAGTCGTAGCGCGGGTCGTTGCGGATCGTCTCGATGCGGGCGATCAGGCGATGGTAGTTCATCCGGCTCGAGCGGTTCTCGAGCTTGCCCATCCGCTCGTCGATCAGCGAGATGAGGTCCTGCAGCAGGTAGGGGACCGGGGTGTCGACCGTGAAGCCGGTCGAGCGCACGTCGAAGCGCTTCAGCGAGAGGCGATCGGTGTTCTTGTACTGAAGGTACTGGCTCTTGGCGATCGGGATGAGCTCGGCGAGGATCTCGAGCTCGTCGTCGACGCCCGGCCGGCCGCCGTAGATGACATCGACGACTTCCTCGAAGTTGAACAGCCAGAACGGCAGCTTCGAGGCGCGCGGGTTCACGACATTGGCCAGATCGCCGAAGCAGCGGCCGTACTCGTTGTGGCTGTCGAGCACGAACATGCGCAGGTCCGGGCGCACGGCCAGGATCTCGCGCAGCATCACGGCGACGCCGCTCGACTTGCCGACGCCGGTCGAGCCGATGACCGCGAAATGGCGGTTGAGGAGCGCGTCGACGTCGACGTGCGCCTCGATCGTGGGATCGTGGTAGAGCTGGCCGATCGACATCGAGCGCTCGGCGCGGCGACCGTAGATGAGCCCGATGCCGTCGCGCGGCAGGATCGACGCCGCATCCCCGATGTTGGGATAGGCCGCGAGACCGCGGCGGAACAGGGGATGGCCGTCGGGCCCGACGACGATTTCCCCTACGAGATCGACGGTCGCGGTCACGCGGGAGGCGGCGCCCCGATCGAGCGCGGGGATGCTCGCGATCTCGGTGATCATGCCGACCGGCCGCGCGACGCCGGCCTCGATCGCCAGGAAGGCGCCGACCGTGACGCGCTCGCCGTCGGAGACCTCGAGGTCTATCGTCGCGCGCGACCCGCGCACCGAGGAGATGCGCCCGACGCGAGAACCTGTTCCGAGGGGAAGGGGGTAGTCCATATGTTCCTGCTCGCTGCCGTCAGAGCTTTGCCGCGCAACCTTGCGAAACCGTGTATGTCGAGCCTAGCCGACGAAAATTGACGTTGGGTCAACGTGGACATCCCATGAATCTCTACGGGACGGATCTCGTCAGGACTGTCCTGCCGTCGCCGCTCTGCACCCTCGCCCTGGTCGCGTCTCCGGCGGGGCTCGCGGCGGTGCTCTGGGAGGGCGAGGACGGCAGCCGCGTCGGCCTCGCGCCGCTCGACGCCATCCCCGCGGCGCCCGCCGATTCCCTCCTCATCGAGGCGGGGCGGCAGCTCGCCGCCTACCTCGAGGGCACGCTGGAGCGCTTCACGGTCCCCCTCGACCTGCGCGGCACGTCGTTCCAGCGCCGCGTCTGGCAGGCACTCATCGACATCCCCTACGGGACGACCAGCACCTACGGCGCCATCGCGGCGGGCCTCGGCTGCCCGGCGGCATCGCGGGCCGTCGGGGCGGCCAACGGCAGGAATCCGCTGTCCATCATCGTGCCGTGCCACCGCCTCGTCGGCAGCACCGGGGCTCTGCAGGGCTTCGCCGGCGGCCTTGCGGCCAAGCGCTGGCTGATCGACCTCGAGGCCGGCCGCCATCGCCACGGCCGCGCGGCCTGAGCATGGAGGCCGTGCCCGCGCATGCGCTCGATGCGCTGCACCGCGTCTTCGGCTTCGCCGAGCTGAAGCCCGGCCAGGCCGACGTGGTGGCGGCGGTGCTCGCCGGCGAGGACGTGCTCGCCGTCATGCCGACGGGGGCGGGCAAGTCGCTCTGCTACCAGCTCCCCGCCGTCGTCGGGCAGAAGCTCACCGTCGTCGTCTCGCCGCTCATCGCCCTGATGCGCGACCAGGTCGGCGCGCTGCAGGGCCGGGGCGTCGCGGCGGGCGCCCTGCACTCGGGCAACACCGGCGCCGAGGCGGCCGATGTCGAGGCCGCGCTACGCCGGCGCGCGCTGCGGCTCGTCTACGTCTCGCCGGAGCGACTGCTGCGGCCCGGCACCATCGGGCTCCTGCGCGAGGCGGGATGCGACCGGCTGGCGATCGACGAGGCGCACTGCGTCTCGCAGTGGGGCCACGATTTCCGTCCCGAGTACATGGAGCTGCGCGCCGCCGCGGACGCGCTGGGCGATCCCGCGATCCTCGCGGTCACCGCCTCGGCCGACCACGCGACGCGGGAAGAGATCGTCGCAAAGCTGTTCCGGCGGGCGCCGCGGCGCTTCGTGCGCTCGTTCGACCGGCCGAACCTGCATCTTTCCATCGCCCGCAAGAGCGACGCGCTCGCGCAGATCCGCACCTTCCTCAAGGCGCACAAGGGGCAGGCGGGCATCGTCTACGCGGCCTCGCGCAAGGGCGTGGAAAAGCTCGCCGAGCGGCTGGCCAAGGACGGCATCTGGGCGCTGCCCTACCACGCCGGCATGGAGCCTGCCCTCCGCCACGCCCACCAGGACGAGTTCCTGCGCCACGAGGGCGTGGTGGTCGTCGCGACGATCGCTTTCGGCATGGGCATCGACAAGCCCGACGTGCGCTTCGTCTGCCACGCCGACCTGCCGGGCTCGGTCGAGGGCTACTACCAGGAGATCGGCCGCGCCGGCCGCGACGGGCAGCGCTCGAACACGCTGATGCTGTGGGGCGAGGGCGACGTGCGCCTGCGCGAGCGCCAGATCGCCCTCTCCGACGCCGGCCCCGCCCATAAGGCGGTCGAGCGCCGCCGGCTCTCGGCCCTGCTGGCGCTCTGCGAGACGCCGCGCTGCCGCCGCCAGACCCTGCTCGCCGCCTTCGGCGAGGAAGGGCCGCCCTGCGGCTTCTGCGACATGTGCGACGGCGCCCACGCGATGTTCGACGGCAAGGTCGCGGCACAGAAGGCGATGTCGGCGGTGCTGCGCACGGCCGGCCGCTTCTACCCCGGCCACCTCGCCAACCTGTTGATCGGCAAGGCGACCGAGGCGATCTCGCGCCACGGCCACGACGACCTGCCGACCTTCGGCGTCGGCGGCGAGTTCACCGCCGCCGAGTGGCGCAGCGTGTTCCGGCAGATCCAGGCCGCCGGCCTCATCGCCCAGGATGCTGAGGACGGCGGCCGCTGGCTCGTCACCGAGGCCGGGCGCGCGCGTGCTGAAGAGCGACGCGCCGCTCGAGCTCGTCGCCGCCGAGCCCGAGACCCGCAAGGGCCGCGCGGCGCGCGCCGCCCTGCGCGGCGTCGCCGAGGCCGATGCGCCGTCCCCGCGCGGCGCGGCGCCGGCCGACGCCGACGAGGCCCACCTCACCACCGACGACCTGCGCCTCTTCGCCCGGCTGAAGGCGTGGCGGACCGAGGTCGCCCGGGCGCAGAAGGTGCCGCCCTACGTCGTCTTCAACGACCGCACGCTGCGCGCCATCGCCGCCGCCCGGCCGCGCGACGCCTTCGACCTGTCGCGCATCCACGGCGTCGGGCCGGCCAAGATCGCGAGCTACGGGGACAAGGTGCTCGAGGTCGTGGCCGGCTTCGCCGACGGCTAGGCCTCCCCGCATCACGGGGGAGGGTCGCCGCTACTTCTGCTTGGCGATGATCTTGTCCTTGATGCCGTCGTAGGTCTTCTGCGGCAGGATGCCCTTGGCGACGAGGTCGTCCTTGCCCTTCCACGGGCGGCCGGCGATGATCTTCTTGGCGCGCGCGTCGCCGACGCCCTTCAGCGCCTTCAGCTCGTCCTCCGAGGCGGTGTTGAGGTCGAGCAGCGGGCCCTTCGGCGCCGCCTTCATCGACATCGACATCGAGGGCGCGGCCTTCATGGCGGGCGCGGGCGCAGGCGCCTGGGCGCGGACGGGCAGCGCGAGGGCCAGCGTGGCGGCGAGGACGAGCAGCGGGGTCTTCAGCGTCATGGTCGAATCCCAAAGCCGCGCCGTTCGCGGCGAATCATGCTTCGCGAGTGTGCGGAACGCGGTCAAGCTTCACGCGGCCGCCGCCCACCGGCAAGCTTGTCGCAGCGATCGATCGAGCGGTAGAATAGCCGAAAAGGGCCGCGCCGTCGAGGGCGCCGCATCCGACAGGCGTCGCCTCGCGATTGTCGCCGGGCGCCGACCCCCAGCCTCGCCAAAGTCGGCGCTCGCCGTCTCCGAAAGGCGCCTTTGTCGGCGCCCGCCGACCTCGACGAGGACCAAAGTCGGCGCTCGCCGACGTGATGTTTTCGTGTCGGCGCTCGTCGAGATGGGTGGGGGCGGGTGTTGGAGGGGTGGCTCGCGCCAGGCTTGGCAATGTCACCACTTCCCGTGATGCTCGTTAAATTCGAGGTCGGCGCTGTGCTTAAAGGCCACCGTTTCGACCTCGGCGCGCTGCCGCTCGGTAGGCGTTGCTAAACGGGCGCTCGTCTGCAGTTTCAGTTAAGCTGCGGCCCTAAAGGAGTCGTCCGCGTCCGTTACGAGGTACAGCTTGCGCGCGGCGCGCCCCAAAAGTGCTTTGTCGCCAGCATCTACGTTTCCTTCAAGAACCGCGGCGAGGAACGGCGGCTTATCCAGACGAGATACATCGTCTAATTTAAAATAAGCGAAGGCCACCGACACAGGTGCCGGCGTGACAATGGAGAAGAGGCCGGGACGCCCGCTAGGCAAATCGACCCGTGCGTCGAATGTCCATGCGCGTGCCGCTCCGCTAAAGTCCGCATTCTTGACGACGTTACGCTCTCCAAAAATGCGCCCGAGGCGTACTGCCAATTCTTCCTTTCGGCGGGTCTCAAACCTTTCTGCAAATTTTTCGTTGGTTCGGATGAGAGCCAAAGCCACCGCATTCGCAACGAGCGATGAGAGGCCCACCAAACGATCTGCCGGAGCTTTTGTCTCAAACAATTCCCACTCGTTGAAACTGAGATCCAACTCTTTGGCGACCTTCTTCGCTTCGCGCCGGCAAATATCCTCTGCGCCCATGAGTTCTGCTTCGCGCATCGCAAATCCGTCGTCTGTGATCGTGAACTCCAAGGGACCGCCGAGCAGCTTGATGCCGACATTTCGGCCGGTCGGCGAGGCGACGGGGGTTTGTACGTAGACATCCCCGCCGATGGTCTTGGCGTAAGCCAAGCCCCTGGCCACTTCATCGGCAATTTGGCGGAGAGCGCCTATGTCGTTCCTTAGAATAGCGTCGCTGACCATGGCGGACTCGGTATTGGCTCGGTCGGTGAGACCCGGAGCTGGCGAAAAGCATACCTCACAAACGCATCGAAGTCGTGAGGATCATCGTCAACTGGTATACAGAGGGGAAGGTTTTCTGCCTGCATCCTGAGAAGTCCAAGCTTGGCGTTGCACGGAAGTCGTGGATGCCGGTGTAGGAGGTGAGACCTCTAAGGTCCTTCGGCCCGCAGGTATTGGTATGCGGGTGGATAGGCCGCCAGTCCATTCTCCAGGTCCGTAGGTCACGTCCCTGAAGAGTCGTTATAAGCGATATGCTGGCGTCCATTTCGGGCTTTCGTTGAACCGCCCGAAACAACAACCACGCTGTCCCAATCGTCTGAGACAGAACGTCCAGAGGGAGCGTCATCACGAGAGCGTCAGGCCCGTTGCCTGCCCGCCAGCCAGTCGGCTCCCGGCTATTTTGTCGGCCTCGAAAATGAGCCGCATGTCCTGAAGGATTTCGTCCTCGGTCATTTTCGGCGCTCACTTCTCAGAGCACCGATGCGACTTGTGCTCGGTCGTGAATGGCGAAGCCCGTCCCCGCCGGAACGTGGTAGGGCCCGCTCACCGCGGCGTACCAGCCGTTCGCCGAGGTCACGACCATCAGCGGCGAGATTCTGAAGGTCCGCGCCAGGCCGATCGCCTCGTCCTTGGTGGCGCCGCTGGCTAGTCCCACCCAAAACTGATCGCCGTCGAGACGAAGCGTCTCGCCCCTTGCGGGGAGCGTGAGCAGGCAAATAAGTAACGCAAGAACGAACGCACGCATGGAGACTTCCATCGACGCCGCAAGCTTAGGCGGCATCCCCGATGGTTTTCAACCCAGATTTGGCGCCAGCAAGCCCCGCCTTGCCTGAGCCGCATCGAGCGGCCACTTAGGTCTCGCGCCGCACCTTCGCGCGTGTGCTTTGGAGAGGACCGATCCGCCTGCTCATCTTCGGCCTGGTTTATCTCTTCATCGCGGCCCGCTTCATCTGGCCGCTCCACCTTCCCCTCTCTGCCAAGATCGCCGCGGCGGCGGTCGTGCTCATCGCCTCGCAGTATCACCAGTGGTGCAAGCTCTCCTCGGGCTCGGTGTTCGCGCCGGAGTTTCCGCGGCCGCTGATCCTCCTCTTCAACTGGGCGCTCGGCGCGCTCTTCGTGCTCACCGTGCTGCAGCTCCTGCTCGACGGCGGCCTTCTGCTCGGGCTGCTCGCGCACGGCAGCTGGCCTGACGTGCCGGACGGCGTCCGCTATGCGATGGCCGGCGTCGCCGCCGTGGCGGGGGCGATCGGCGTGCAGCAGGCGGTGCGCGTGCCGCCGCGGCGCGACGTCGAGGTCGCCATCCGCGGGCTGCCGCACGCCTTCGACGGCTACACGATCCTGCAGCTCACCGACCTCCACCTCAGCCGCCTGTTTCCCGGCGCGTGGGCGCGGGCGATGGTCGCGCGCGCGAATGCGCTCGGCGCCGACATCATCCTCATCACCGGCGATCTCATCGACGGCACGATCGCGGCGCGGCGCGACGACATTCCCGCGCTGCGCGACCTGCGGGCGCCCGACGGCGTCCACGTCGTCTCCGGCAACCACGAAACGATCTTCGGCTACGCGGCGTGGATGGCGCAGCATGCGGCGCTGGGCCTGCACGCGCTCGAGAACGATCACCTCGTGCTCGAGCGCGACGGCGGCAAGCTCGTCGTCGTCGGCGTCAGCGACCGCTCCGTGCGTCGCCGCCATCTCGCGCCGGACATCGCAGCGACGCTCGACGCCGCGCCGAAGGGCCATCCGCTCATCTTGATGAACCATCAGCCCGGCGAAGCGCGGCTTGCCGCGGCGCGCGGCGTCGCGCTGCAGCTCTCCGGGCACACGCACGGCGGGCTCATCGTCGGCATCGATCGGATCGCCGCGCGCGCCAATGCCGGCTTCGTCTCCGGCCGCTACGACGTCGACGGGATGACGCTCTACGTCAACAACGGCACCGCGCTGTGGCCGGGCTTCGCGGTGCGGCTCGGCCGCCCTTCCGAGCTGACGCTCTTCACGCTGCGCCGGGCCGCGAGCGCGTGAGGCGCGCCTACGGCTGGAAGATGAGCGTCACGTAGACGAAGAACACGACGAGGTGCATCGCGCCCTCGAGGATCGTCGTGCGTGCGCCGGAGAAGGTGAGCGTGGCGAGCACCAGCGTCATCGCCAGCAGCACCATCTCGGCCGGCGGCAGGCCGAGCACGATGTCGCTGCCGGTGACGACGCTGACGGCGACGATGGCGGGCACGGTGAGGCCGATCGTCGAGGCGGCGGCGCCGAGGCAGAGATTGATGCCGCGCTGCAGACGGTTGCCGGAGACGGCGCGCAGCGCGGTGATGCCTTCCGGCGCGAGCACGATGAGCGCGACGACGAGGCCGCCCAGCGCCTCCGGCAGGCCGGCGCTCGCCAGCCCGCGGTCGAGCAGCAGCGCGAGCTTCTTCGAGAGCAACACGATCGGCAGGATCGAGACGACGAGCAGGACGGCGTGACGTGCCAGAGCCTCGCGGCCCTTGCGGTCGTGCGGGCCTTCGGCGAAGGCGGGGTCGGTGTCGCTCGCGGCCGGCGGCTCGAGGAAGAAGCCGGTGTGGCGCGCCGTCTGCACGACGAGGAAGGTCGCGTAGAGTGCGAGGCAGAAGACCGAGAAGGCGATCTCCTGGCCATGGGTGAGCGTGCCGCCCGGCGTGGAGCGGGTGAAGGAGGGCAGGATGAAGGCGATCACCGAGAGCGGGATGATCGTCGCGAGATAGGCGGCGGCGCCCTGCATGTTGTAGCGCTGCGCGCCGTGGCGCAGGCCGCCGACGAGCAGGCCGAGGCCGACGATGCCGTTCATCACGCTCATCACGACCGCGAACATCGTGTCGCGCCCCAGCGTCGCCGCGGCCTGGTGCTGTCCCTCGCCGCCGAGCATGACGGCGGCGATCAGCGCGACCTCGATGAGCACGATGGCGAGCGTGAGGATGAGCGTGCCGTAGGGCTCGCCCAGCATCTCCGCGAGATGCTCGGCCTCCGCGGTGACGCCGAAGGCCGACCACAGCATGATCGCGAGCAGGCATGCGAACAGCAGCGCGTCCTGCCAGGCGCCGAGGCCCGCGAACATCGCCGGCAGCGCGAAGGCGGCGGCGACGGCAGCCCAGGCGACGAGAAGGCGGAGAAGGGTCAAGCGGGGTCCTCGCGGGTGTGGGGCGGCCTGCTTATCATCCGATCGCGCCGCGCAGCACCGAGGCGACGAGCAGGATCGCCGCGACGCCGGCGGTGACGCGCACGAGCAGGATCACACGCGGCGGCGAGATCCAGGCGCGGAGCCCGAAGCCGGCGGCGATGCCGACGAGCGTGGCGCTGACGAGCCCCGCGAACGAGCCCTCGCCTAGCGTGCCGCGCGTGGGCCAGCCCACCCAGAGGAGCGCCGCGCCGTAGCCGACGATCGAGATCGGCTGCATCGTGCGGCGGATGTCGGCGCCGGAGCGGCCGACGCGCGCCAGCGCCATCGGGATGATCGGGCCGGGCGTCGCCGTCCACACCGTGACCGCGCCGGTGACGAGGCCGGCGAGGGCGATCCCGGCCGAGCCCGCCGCGGGGCTCGGCGAGGACTCGGGCGAGGGCGGCCGCGGCAGCGCCACGACGAGCAGGACGATCGCGGTGATGAGCTTCAGCGCCGCGTCCGACAGGCCGGGGATCCGCGAGGCGACGAAGCACCCGGCGAGCGTCGCCACGGCGGCGAAGAGCGCGTCGCGCCACAGCACGGCGCGAGCGTCGACGACGGTGGCGACGACCGAGACGAGCAAGTTGAGGCCGAGGAGGACCGGGACGCCGGTCTTCGGCCCGAGCCAGAGCAGCATGAAGGCGCCGCAGACGACGCTGAGCCCGGCGCCGACCGCGACCTGGATCGCCGAGCCGGCGAGGACGAGGAGGAGCGCCGCGACGAGGCTCGGCGAAACGCTCAATAGCCCACCGCGAGGGTGCCGCGCTGGCGCGTGTCGGCGGCGCCGGCGAGCAGGCCGTCCTCGACGGCGATCGACGAGGCCGAGCCCCACGCGTCGCGGGGATGCAGCGTGTAGCCCATGGCCTGCAGCAGGCGCAGCGTGTCGGGCGACAGCCCCGGCTCGACGAACAGCTGATCGGGCAGGAGCTGGTCGTGCACGCGCGGCAGCTCTGTCGCGGCGGCGATGTTGAGCTTGAAGTCGACGCGATCGAGGATGAGCTGCAGCACGGTGGTGATGATCGTCGAGCCGCCGGGCGAGCCGGTGACGAGCTCGAGCTTGCCGTCCGCAAACATCAAGGTCGGCGTCATCGAGGAGAGCGGACGCTTGCGCGGGCCGGGCGCGTTCGCCTTGCCGCCGGTGAGGCCGAAGGCGTTGGGCACGCCGGGCTTGGCGGCGAAGTCGTCGAGCTCGTCGTTCAGAAGCACGCCGGTGCCGTCGGCGACGAGGCCGACGCCGAAGGAGAGGTTCAGCGTGTACGTGTTGGCGACCGCGTTGCCGTCGGCATCGACCACCGAGAAGTGCGTGGTCTGCTCGCTCTCGTAGGGCGCCGGGTCGATCGCCGCGATCTCGGTCGCGGGCTTGGCGCGGGCAGGGTCGATGAGGCCGCGGAGCTTTTCCGCATAGGACTTCGAGATCAGCCCCTTCACCGGAACGTCGACGAAAGCGGGATCGGCGAGATACTCGGCGCGGTCGGCGTAGGCGAGCTTCTCCGCCTCGGCCATGTCGTGGATCGTCTTCGCCGACAGCGCGCCCTGGCGCGCCAGCGGCAGGCCCTCGAGGATGTTCAAGAGCTCGATGACGTGGACGCCGCCGGAGGACGGCGGCGGCATCGAGACGACGCGGTGGCCGCGGTAGGTGCCCTCGATCGGCGCGCGCTCGATCGCGCGGTAGCCGGCGAGGTCGTCCGCCGTTATCGCGCCGCCGGCGGCCTTCACCGCGGCGACGATCTTTTGCGCGACAGGGCCTTCGTAGAAGCCCTTCGGGCCGTCCTTCGCGATCGACGCGAGCGTGTCGGCGAGATCGGTTTGGCGCAAAATCTCGCCGTGGCCGAGCGGCGAGCCGTCCGGATGCAGGAAGATCGCCGCCGACGACGGCCAGCGCTTCAGCCGCGTCTGCTTGGCGAGCGAGTCCGCGAGGTCGTCCTCGACCGGGATGCCGTCGTGCGCCAGCTTTTCGGCGGGCGCGACGAGGTCGGCGAAGGTGAACTTGTGCGAGCCGTATTTTTCGAGCGCCAGCGCGAGGCCGGCGACGGTGCCCGGCGTCCCGACGGCGAGCCCGGTGTCGCGCGACAGCCGCGCCACCGCGTCGCCCGCGGCATCGAGGAACACGTCGGGCTTCGTCGCGGCCGGCGCAGTCTCGCGATAGTCGATCGCGACGGTCTTGTTCTCGCGGGCGAGGTGCACCAGCATGAAGCCGCCGCCGCCGAGGTTGCCGGCGCGGGGCAGGGTGACGGCCAGCGCCAGGGCGGTCGCGACGGCGGCGTCGACGGCATTGCCGCCCTTCTTCAGGATCTCGAGCCCGACGCGGGCGGCCGTGCCCTCCTGCGCCACCACCATGCCGTGGCGGGCGATGACGGGCAGGTTGCGCGCGCCCTGGCCGAGGATCGGCGGCTCCTCCGCCAGCGCGGGCAGCGGCAGGAGCAGGGCGGCGAGGACGAAGATCACGCGCGTCCTTCTCCCGCTTGCGGGAGAAGGTGGCCCCGCGAAGCGGGGTCTGATGAGGGAGGTTGGGCGAAGGGCGCCCTGCTTCCACGCAGCGGAACCGCCCCTCATCCGACCCGACTTCGTCGGGCCACCTTCTCCCGCAAGCGGGAGAAGGGATGTCGCGGCGGGCTTCTCATCACACGACGGCGTCAAACGTTGGCTCCCGCGCGGCTCCCATAAGAAGAACCCGGCGCGAGGCCGGGTTCAAGATCGTTCAGGACGGCTGCGGCTCGAGGCCGCCCGGCTCGGGGCCGGGCTTGGGGCGGCTGGTGCCGGTCGCCGGCACGGTCGAGCCGCGCGGCGGCGGGGTCGAGTCGTCGCCGGTATCGCGCACCGGCGTCTTGCCGTTCAGCAGGCCGATGATCTCGTCGCCGGAGAGCGTCTCGTACTCCATCAGGCCCTTGGCGAGCGTCTCGAGGTCGTTGCGCTTGGTCGTGATGATGCGCGTCGCCTCGGCGAGGCCCATCTCGACCAGGCGGCGCACCTCGGCGTCGATCTTGCGCGACGTCTCCTCGGAGAGCGTGTTCTGCCGGCCCATCGAGTAGCCGAGGAACACCTCCTCCTGGTTCTCGCCGTACATCACGGTGCCGAGGTCGTCGGAGAAGCCCCAGCGGGTCACCATCGCGCGGGCGAGCTTCGTCGCCTGCTCGATGTCGGACTGGGCGCCCGACGTCACCTTGTCCTTGCCGAAGATGATCTCCTCGGAGACGCGGCCGCCCATCAGCACGGCGAGGCGCGAGGTCATCTGCTCGTAGCTCATCGAGAGCTTGTCGCGCTCGGGGAGCTGCATGACCATGCCGAGCGCACGGCCGCGCGGGATGATCGTCGCCTTGTGGACGGGGTCGGTCGCCGGCACGTTCAGCGCGACGAGCGCATGGCCGCCCTCGTGGTAGGCGGTGAGCTTCTTTTCCTGCTCGGTCATGACCAGTGTGCGGCGCTCCGCACCCATCATGATTTTGTCCTTGGAATCCTCGAATTCGACCATGGTGACGATGCGCTTGCCGCGCCGCGCCGCCATCAGCGCCGCCTCGTTGACGAGGTTCATGAGGTCGGCGCCGGAGAAGCCCGGCGTGCCGCGGGCGACGACCTTCAGGTCGACGTCGGGCGACAGCGGCACCTTGCGCACGTGCACCTTGAGGATGCGCTCGCGGCCGATGACGTCGGGGTTCGGCACGACGATCTGGCGATCGAAGCGGCCGGGACGCAGCAGCGCGGGATCGAGCACGTCGGGGCGGTTCGTCGCGGCGATGAGGATGATGCCCTCGTTCGCCTCGAAGCCGTCCATCTCGACGAGCAGCTGGTTCAGCGTCTGCTCGCGCTCGTCGTTGCCGCCGCCGAGGCCGGCGCCACGATGGCGGCCGACCGCGTCGATCTCGTCGATGAAGATGATGCAGGGCGCGTTCTTCTTCGCCTGCTCGAACATGTCGCGCACGCGGCTCGCGCCGACGCCGACGAACATCTCGACGAAGTCGGAGCCCGAGATCGTGAAGAACGGCACGTTGGCTTCGCCGGCGATGGCGCGCGCGAGCAGCGTCTTGCCGGTGCCGGGAGGCCCGACCAGCAGCACTCCGCGCGGGATGCGGCCGCCGAGCCGCTGGAATTTTTGGGGATCGCGGAGAAACTCGACGATCTCCTGCAGGTCCTCCTTGGCCTCGTCGACGCCGGCGACGTCCTCGAACGTCACGCGGCCGTGCGCCTCGGTGAGGAGCTTGGCCTTCGACTTGCCGAAGCCCATGGCTTTCCCGCCGGCCCCCTGCATCTGGCGCGAGACGAAGATCCACAGCGCCAGGAAGGCGAGCAGCGGCAGCCCGTTGACGAGCAGCGTGATCAGCCAGGAGTTGCCGTCGGACGGCGCCTTGGCGGCGATCGCGACGTTCTTGTTGTAGAGCTTCTCGACGAGCGTCGGGTCGCTCGGCGCGTAGGTCGTGAACAGCCGGTTGTCGGTGAAGTGGCCGGTGATCTCGGGACCCGAGATCGTCACGTCGCGCACGCGGCTCGAGTCGACGTTCTTCAACAGCTCGGAGAACGTGATCTCCTGCGGGTTCGTCTTCTGCCCTGGGTTGTTGAACAGCATCACCAGCGCGACGACGAGCAGGAAGATGATGACCCAGAGGGCAAAGTTGCGGAAATTGGGATTCATGAGCGACCCAGGGAGCCCCGGGCGACGGCCCCGGTGCGGAGGAGAAGGATGGCAGGACCTGCTGCCGGTCGAGAGAGCCTCGTGGAGCGTTGAAGCGGCAACATCTGTTGTGCTTCGCTAACTTGTCGAATGTAAGCCGCGCCTTGTGCAATGCCAAGAGAGCAGCGGCGCCGCGTCGATATGGCCTTAACCCGCGCCTCCGGCCCTCTGCGCGGCGCGTGAAGGGTCGCCTTGCGCCGCCCGGTGCACGCGCCGTGCCGGAGCCGGCGTCACGGCGAGCGACGCATCGGCGCCGAGCACGATCCGCGCGCCGCCGAGGGTGGCGCGATGCGGCCGGCCGTCCGCCAGCGCGGCGGCGAGGGCCTCGGTGAGGCGCTCGAGCCGCTCCAGCCGCAGCCTGCCTGGGGCGATGGCTTCGATCTTGCGGCGGAGCAGGCGCAGCAGGATTTCCGGCTGCAGGTCGCTGCCCGCGAGCTGCAGCGCGTCGCCTTCTGACGGCAGCGCGGCCGCGACGCGGGCCGCCTCGGCCTCGAGCGCGTCGTCGGCGCGCGCGGCGCGGCGGGCAAGCCGCAGCAGGGCGGGCGGGTCGAGCCCGAGACCGGCGAGCTCGGCGCGCCGGCCCCGCAGCCGGGCGCGGGCGTAGGCGGGATCGCGGTTCGAGGGGTCGTCCACCGTGGCGAGGCCCGCCGCGGCGCAGAGCGCGACGAGCGCGTCCTTCGGCACGTCGAGCAGCGGGCGCACCAGCGCGACATCCGGCTCGAGGGGCGTCTCGCGCCGCATGCCGGCGAGGCCGCCGATGCCGCTGCCGCGCGTCAGGCGCATCAGCACCGTCTCCGCCTGGTCGTCGGCGTGATGCGCCGTCAGGATTTTTGGCGCGCCGACGGCCCGCGCATAGGCGGCGAGCAGCGCGTAGCGCGCCGCCCGGGCCCGCTCCTGGATGCGGGTGCGCGGCTTGTCGCCGGTCCAGGCCAGCGTCGCGTGCGGCAGGCCGAGCGTGCCGGCCGCCGCCGCGACGAGCCCGGCCTCGGCGGCGGACTCGGGCCGCAGCCCGTGGTCGACCGTGGCGACGTGGAGCTTCGGGGCGTGGGGCAGCGCCGCGGCCCAGCGGGCGGCGAGCCACATCAGCGCCATCGAGTCCGGACCCCCGGAGACGGCGAGCAGCAGGGCCGGCGCGGCCTCGAGGCCCGCAAACGCCGCAGCCACCCCTTCTCCCGCTTGCGGGAGAAGGTGGCCCGACGAAGTCGGGTCGGATGAGGGGCGTTGCCGCCTCATCCCCAACCGTCCGAGAGGCGGCAGCTCCCCTCATCCGACCCCGCTGCGCGGGGCCACCTTCTCCGCAAGCGGGAGAAGGGACGGCAGAGCCTACCCGCATGGTCGCCTGCGGGAGAAGGTGGCCCGACGCAGTCGAGTCGGATGAGGGGCGTTGCCGCCTCATCCCACACCATCCGAGAGGCGGCGTCTCCCCTCATCCGACCCCGCTGCGCGGGGCCACCTTCTCCCGCAGGCGGGAGAAGGCAAGGCAGAGCCTACCCGCACTGCGCGCGCTTCGACTCGCGCTCGGCGCCGCTCTTCACGTAGGCGGGGGCGTTCGGGTACTTGCGCGTCACCTCGGCGAAGGTGGCGCAGGCCTGCTCCTTGGCGCCGAGCGAGCGTAGCGAGATGCCGAGATGCAGCATGGCGTCCGGCGCGCGGGTCGAGCTCGAGTAGTCGGTCGACACCTTGAGGTACTGCTCGGCCGCCTCGCGCGAGCGGCCGCGCTGGGCGAAGCTCTCGCCGAGATAGTAGGTGGCATCGGCGGCGAGCCGGCTCTTCGGGTTCTTCTGCAGGAAGGCGGAGAAGCTCTTCTCGGCCTCGTCGTACTGCTTGTCGCGATAGAGGCCGAGCGCGGCGTCGTAGGCCTCGCGCGGCGTCGCGGGGGTCGCGGCGCCGGTCGCCGCGGCAGGGCTCGCGGCGCTGGCGGTTTCGGTCGGTGCGCTGCGCGGCGGCAGGCGCAGGGTCGGGGCGAACGTGTCGTCGCCGCTCGAGGGCTGGCGGAAGCGGCCGCCGGCGAGGTCCATCGGCGCGCCGCCGGGATCGTCGTGCTGCGCCGAGGCCGGCGAGCCGAGCGGCTTCGGCTGGCCGGGGTCGGACTTCGGCGCGGCGTCGGGATCGAACGCCTGGTCGCGGCTCTTGCGCGCCGGCTTCGGCGCCTCGTCGGCCGCGGCGGCACGGTCGGCACTGCGGTCCGGCGGGACGACCGCCTCGCTGCGCTTGCCGCGGGCGGCCGTCAGCCGGTCGTCGACATCGGCCTGGAATTTTTGCAGCTGCTCGACGAGCTTGCGGTTGGCGTTCTGCAGCTCCTCGATCTGGCCGGTCATCTCGCGGATGCGGCCCTCGAGCTTGCCGACGCGCACGCCGAGGCCGGCCGCGTCGGTCTGGCCGCCGTAGCCCCCGCCACCACGATCGTAGCCGCCGCCTCCGGCATCGGGCTGCTCGTAGCCCCCGGCGCCGCCGTCCTGGCCGTAGGCGGGCGGGTCGCGCCCGTAGTCCTGCGCGGCGGCCGGCAGGGCCGCGAGCGGCGCAAAGAGCAGCGCGGCGACGAGGAGGCGGGGCGACATCATCGGGGCAGGTCCGGCATCAACGATCTGGGCCGCATCAGGCGCCGGAAAGCGGGCGGATTTTGGGGCGGAGAGTCAACCCTCCGCGCGCTCGCGCGTGTGCGGCACGCTTGCGGGGATGTTGCGCATGATCAAGCCGTACACCCGCGCCGGCAGGAAGCGGCCCAGCACCGCGCCGGCGTAGAGCCACCAGGGAAAGGCGATCGTCGCGTGGCCCTTGGCGAGCCGGCGCTTGATCAGCGCGGCGGCCTGCGCGTCGGTCAGCTCGCCGGGCTTGGCGGCGGTGATCGAGTCGTTCAGCGGCGTCTTCACGAAGCCGGCGACGATCAGGCTGACGATCACGCCCTTCGCCTCCAGCCGCGGGCGGATCGACTCCGCCCAGGCGTGCACGGCCGACTTGGTGAGGCAGTAGGCCGGCGAGTAGGGCAGGCCGTGGAGCCCGGCGATCGAGCCGACGAAGGCGAGCTGGCCGCGCCCGCGCGCGACCATCGGGGCAATCAGCGGCTCCGCCGTGTTGAGCACGCCGACGAGGTTCGTCGCGATGATCGCGCGCACGGCCTCCGGCTCCTCCGCGAGCTCGCCGGGGCCGAGCCCGGTGGTGATGCCGGCGTTGGCGATCGCAAGCTCGAGCGGGCGGCGCGCGTCGGCGGCGGCGATCCAGGCGGCCATCACGGCGCGGTCGCGGACGTCGACCGTGCCGGCCTCGACGCTTGCGCCCTTCGCGCGCGCGGCCGCGGCGGTGGCCTCGAGGCGGGCGGCGTCGCGGCCGATCAGCGCGAGGTGGATGCCCGGCGCGGCATAGGCGAGGGCCAGCGCGCGGCCGATCCCGCTCGAGGCTCCGGTGACCAGGACCGAGCGCGGCGCGTGCCTCACGCCGGGGGCACTGCGACGAAGGCCTCGGCGAGGCAGACGAGCGTGGTGCCGCGCCTGGCGGTGAGCCGCAGCACGGCCGGCGCGCCGGGCGCCGCCTGCACGACCTTGCCGGTGATCTCGAAGGTCTCGTCGGCGAGCACCGGCTCGACGAACTTGGCGGCGATCTTCGCGACGCTCGCGTCCGGGCGCCAGGCGCGGACGTAGGGCTCGAGGCAGGCCATGATCAGCATGCCGTGGATCGGCGGCGCGGCGAGGCCCGCCTTGGCGGCGATCGCCGGGTCGAGATGCAGCGGGTTGTCGTCGAGCGAGGCCGCGGCATAGGCCTCAAGGTCTGCGGCCTCGAACGGGCCGTAGCTGCGCGGCGCGAGCTGGTCGCCGCGGGCGATCGGCGCGCTCATGGCGCGTGCTCGCCCTTCTCCCGCCTGCGGGAGAAGGTGGCCCCGCGCAGCGGGGTCGGATGAGGGGATGTGCCGCTTGCGGCGGGATCGGGGGAGAGGCGGGAGCGCCCCTCATCCGTCCCGACTGCGTCGGGCCACCTTCTCCCGCGAGCGGGAGAAGGGAGGGCCGCGCACTCGGCCGACGACAGCTCAGGCATCTTGCGCCCCCGTCGTCGAGAAGAGCCGCAGCACCGTCTCGATCGTCGCCACGCGGGCGCCGTCGGCGCTCAGCACGCCTTCGGCGACGAGCCGGTCGGGCGCGCTCTCGCGGCGCGCGGTCACGGCGAGCGCGTAGGTCGCGCCGGCGCGCAGCGGCGCGGCGTAGTCGAAGGTCTGCGATTCGTGGAACGGCACGATGTCGGGCTCCGGCACCAGCGCGGTCAGCGCGGCGCGGATGTCGGAGCGCGCCATCCAGCGGATCGGCCAGGTGAAGGGCAGCGCGTCACTCTCGTCGAGCCGCGCCGCCTTGCGGAACGCCGCCACCTCGGCCGCCGCCGCCGACACCGCGAAGGTGCCGATCTCGACGCTGCTCAAGCCGCCTCCGGCGCCCGGATGACGAGCACGGCGTTGATGCCGCCGAAGGCGAAGGAGTTGCTCATCACGGTGCGGATGCGCAGCGGGCGCGCCTCGTTCGGGATCGCGTCGACCGGGCACTTCTCGTCGGGCTCGAGGAAGTTGATGGTCGGCGGCGCGATCTGCTCGCGGATGGCGCCCATGCTGACGACGAACTCGAGCACGCCCGCCGCGCCGAGCCCGTGGCCGTGGATCGGCTTCGTCGAGGAGACCGGGACGTGCGCGCCGCGCTCGCCGAAGATCTTGTGCAGGGCCGCGGACTCCGTCGAGTCGTTGACGATCGTCGCCGTGCCGTGTGCGTTGACGTAGTCGATGTCGTCGGGCTTCGCGTCGGCATCCGCGAGCGCCAAGGCCATCGCGCGCGCCGCGCCCTCGAGGTCGGGCGACACCATGTCCTTGGCGTCGGTCGTCGTGCCGTAGCCGTCGAGGTAGGCGAGCACCTTGCCGCCGCGCGCCTTGGCGTGATCCTCGGACTCGAGCACGACGACGCCGGCGCCGGCGCCGAGCACCATGCCGTTGCGGCCCTTCGAGAACGGGCGGCAGAAGTCCGGCGTCATCACGCGCAGCGCTTCCCACGCGAGCATCGCGTTGTTGGTGATGTGATCCTCGGTGCCGCCGACGACCGCGACGTCGACCACCCCGCCGCGGATCATCTGCATGCCGATGCCGATGGCCTGCGTCGCCGACGAGCACGCCGAGACGACGGCGAAGCTCGGGCCCTCGAGGCCGTAGCGGATCGACACGTTGGCGGGGCAGGCGCTCGGGATGAGCTTCGGCACCATCAGCGGGTGCGGCCGGCCGCCGAGGACGAGGGCCTTGTGGATGCCCTCCTCGATCGTGATCATGCCACCGATGCCGGTGCCGATGATCGTCGCGCCGCGCGGGCCGAACCGCGTCGCGCGGTCGTAGCCGGCCTGGGCGATCGCCTCGTCGGCGGCGACGAGCAGATACATGCTCACCGGATCGCAGAGCGGCAGCACGTCGCGCTCGAGGTGATCGGTCGCCACGAACCCCTGCACCTGCGCCGCGATCTTGATGCGGCCGCGGTACTCGTAGGGGAACACCGGCGGCGTGATGCAGGAGCGTCCGTCGCGCGCCGCGGTCCACAGCGTCTCGGCACCGACGCCGGCGGCGCTGACCGCGCCGACCCCGGTGACGACGACGCGTTTATCTGCTGGCATCAGGCGCCTGTTTTTCCTTGATGATGTAGTTCGCGATGGCCTCGATCAGGTCCTTGACGTTCTTGGCGTCGTGGAACGGGCCGTCCATCGGGATATATACGTCGAACTTGTCCTCGATCGCGGTGAGGATCATGACGATGTCGATGGACTTCAGGTCGAGGCTCTCGATCGTCGCGTCGGGCGTGACCTTGTCGCGGTCGATCATCCCCTCGGTGACGATCGTGTCGATGATCTTGTTGACGAGATCTTCCCGGTCGATCGGCGCGTTCTGACCGGCTGCAACGGTCGCCTCGTCCTTGGTGTCCACCGACTACTCCCGCTCGTCGTGCCGGGGGCCGGACCTTCGGCGAAGCCAGAAGGCCATGCAACCCCGATGTTTGTAAACGTGCCCAGCGGCGGCGCCCGTCTGCGCCACGCCCGCGGAACCGCGAAAATCGAGCGCCCTCCCTAGTCCAATCCGTCGGGCGTGTGAAGGGAGACGCTCGATTCCGCTTCAGTTCCCGGGTGTGCCTTTGGTCCTGTCCATGAGCTCGGTGAAGCGCGTGAAGAGGTAGTGGCTGTCCTTCGGCCCCGGCGAGGCTTCGGGATGGTGCTGCACCGAGAAGGCGGGCCGGTCGGTGAGCTCGAAGCCGGCGTTCGAGCCGTCGAACAGGCTGCGGTGCGTCTCGCGCGCGGTGTCGGGCAAGGAGCCGGCGTCGACGGCGAAGCCGTGGTTCATGGAGACGATCTCCACCTTGTCGGTGGTGAAGTCCATCACCGGGTGGTTGGCGCCGTGGTGGCCCTGATGCATCTTCGTCGTGGTGCCGCCGATCGCCAGCGCCATCAGCTGGTGGCCGAGGCAGATGCCGAAGGTCGGCACCTTCTTGTCCAGGATCTCCTTGATCACCGGCACGGCGTACTCGCCGGTCGCGGCGGGGTCGCCGGGGCCGTTGGAGAGGAAGACGCCGTCCGGCTTCAGCGCCAGGATCTCCTCGGCGCTCGCCGTCGACGGCACGACGGTCACCGCGCAGCCCGCCTCCGTCAGCAGGCGCAGGATGTTGCGCTTGATGCCGTAGTCGACGGCGACGACCTTGTAGCGCGGCGCGTCGAGCTTGCCGTAGCCGTTCTCGAGCGTCCACACGCTCTCGTCCCAGTCGAGGCGCTGCGTCGTCGTCACGTCCGGCACGAGGTCGAGGCCGACGACGCCCGACCAGGCCGCCGCCTGCGCCTTCAGCGCGGGGATGTCGAAGACGCCGTCCTCGGCATGCGCGATGACGGCGTTGGGCATGCCCTTGTCGCGCACCAGCGCGGTCAGCGCGCGCGTGTCGATGCCGGCGAGGCCGATGATGCCGCGCCGCTTCAGCCAGGCGTCGAAGTGCAGCGTGGCGCGGTGGTTCGAGGGGCCGGTCACCCGCGCGTGCACGACGCAGCCGATCGCGCCCGTCGAGGCCGCGAGGTTGAGCGACTCGATGTCTTCCTCGTTGGTGCCGACGTTGCCGATGTGCGGGAACGTGAACGTGAGGATCTGCTTCGTGTAGGAGGGATCGGTGAGGATCTCCTCGTAGCCCGTCATGGCGGTGTTGAAGCAAACCTCGCCGACGGCGATGCCCGTCGCGCCAAAACCTTCGCCCTCGAGCACGGTGCCGTCGGCGAGCACCAGAACGGCCGTCACCTTTGGCTCGGCCCAGCCTTCGTCCTGTATCATGCTGCACCTGCTAAGCGCTGGCGGACGGCTGGTCAATTGCGGCGTGAGCGGCTCTGGGGCGGTCTGGGCGGAGGGGCGCGCCGCGCCCATATGCGGGCGATGACCCGCATGTCCGTTTCGCTGCTCCTCGCAATCGCCCTCGCCGTGCCGCTCCCGGCGGTCGCCGCCCAAAGCCTCGTGCCGTCGCCCTATCCGAGCCAGGCGACGGGCGCGGCGCCGCTCAATCCTTCGACGCCGGGCACCGCGCCGTCGCAGAGCCTGCAGCCGACCCCGTATCCGCAGGCCACCGGCCCGTCGCAGGGCAACCCGCCGACCGCGACCATGGGCGGCCCGCAGCAGCGCGTGCCCTCGACCTTCCAGCGCAACTACGGCGTCGAGCAGCACTGATGCGCGCCGTCGCGCTCGCCGGGCTCGCCCTCCTGATGGCCTCGCCGGCCGACGCGGCGCAGTCGCTGATCCCCACGCCCTATCCCAGCCTGGTGCCGGGCGCCGCGCCTCTCGATCCCGAGCCCGGCGGGCTCGGCGGCCCGCAGCGGCTCCTCGACGATCCCTATCCGCAGACGACCGGCGCATTCTCGCAAGGCAACCCGCGCATCTATCGCCACCACCGCCACCAGCATCTCGTGCCGTCGACCTACCAGCGGAAATACCGGGTCGACCGTCCGTGATATCGAGGCCTCGATGACTGACGCGCGGCTCGATCCGGATGCGGCCTTCGACGCCATCGACGAGGAGATCGCCGACCTCGTCGACCGGCGCGCCGGCTGCCGCCGGGCGGTCGCCGCGTCGCGCGCTGCGATCATTGCGGGCGCCCTCGTCCTACTGCTGTCGGCCGGCCTGCCGGCCTTGCGCGCGCCGACGATCCTGATCGCCGCGGTGACGGCGATGATCGGCGGTACGGTCTGGGCCGGCGCCTCGAAGTCTTCGGGCGAGGAGCTCGACGGCCGCCTCGCCGATGCCGAGGCGCGCAAGGCCGAGATGATCGACCGCGTCGCCGCCGCCAACGGCTGGCGCGACCTCACGCCGACGGTGCACTGAGAGACGGCTACTCCCGCTCGCTGCGCCCCATGCGCATCGTCGGGCCGTGCGGGCCGATGCGGGCGATGAGGCCGTGCGGCGCGCCGGGCGGCAGCGGCGGCAGCGGCGAGGCGTGCGACACCGCCGACACCGCCGCCTCGTCGAGCTCCTCGTCGCCGCTGCTCTTGACGATCTGCATCGCCAGGATGGTGCCGTCGTCGTCGACGTTGAAGGCGACGGTGCAGGTCGTGTCCTCGGCGTCGGGCCCGAGATTGACGCCGCGGTAGTGCTGCATGATCTTGCCGAAGACGACGGCGAGGTAGCGGTTGTCCTCGGTGCCGCCGGTGACCGGCGCCTTCTTGGTCGGGCGCGCCAGCTTGTACTCCGGCAGGTCGGACTTGCCGTTGAGCCGCTGCAGCGCCGTCTGCTCGCGCCGCTGCTTGGCCTTCGGCGGCGCCTTGGCGAGCTTCTCCGGCTTCTTGGGCGGCGTCGGCGCGGCCTTCTCGAGCGCCTCGGCATCCTTCTTGAGCACGTCCTCCTTGGCGTCGGCCTGCGTGTCGTCGTGCGCATCCGCCTCGGCCGGCGCGGCGGCGGGCTGCGGCGGCGGCGCCTTCTCGCCCTCCTGCGGCGGCGTCACGGCCTTCGGCGCGCTCGTCTTGTCGTCGAGGCGCTCGGTCTCGATCTTCTCCTCCGACGGCGCGCGCGGCGCGCTCGAGGCCGGCTTCTCGATCTCCTTCTGCGCCTGCGGCGGCGGTTTCGGCTGCTGTTGCTGAGGCGGCGGCGGCGGGGGCGGCGGCGGCTTGACGATCTCGACTTGCACCTCCTCGAGCTTCGCCGTCTCGATCGGCTGATGCGCGTCGCGATAGAGCAGGTAGAATAGCAGGGCGGCATAGAGGACGCAGATCACCGCCGCCGTCACCGCGTGCCAGGTGCGGCGCCGGAACGTGTCGTCGCGCCAGGGCGCAAGCCACCGCTCTCCCGCCCGGATCGGGACCGCGGGGGAGTCGGGCTGCGGCGTCTCGGCCGCGGGTTCGATCGCCTCTGGCAGCGGCATCGCGGCGACTCACATCACGGACGCGCGCAGCACGCCAGAGGAAAGAGTCCGGCTGGAGACCGCCGGCTGCCCGACCATTTGGTCGCTGGTCGTCACCACTGCTTCCCTCCTTTCTCAAGTCATCCACGTTGGACAATCGTACCAGACATGGGTACGATCATACCTCGATAAGGTACGATCTATGACCACGCTGGATTTCCTGATGCCGCGAGGCATGCAGCGCGTGCTGGCACCGCTGCTTCTGCATCCCGAGCGGAGCTACAGCCTCTCGGACTTGATCCGGGCCGCTGGCGGGGGCCGCGGCGGCACCCAGAAGATCGTCGAGGCGCTGAGCAAGTCGGGCGTGGTCACGGAGCGGCGCGCCGGCAACCAGCGGCTGTTCACGGCCGACACGTCGCACCCGATCTACCCGGAGCTGCGGTCGCTGAGCCTGAAGACGTTCGGCCTCGCGGATCGGCTGCGCGAGGCTCTCGAGCCCGTGCGAGACAGGATCGAGACGGCCTTCGTGTTCGGCTCGATGGCGAGCGGGACGGCGAACGGAAAAAGCGACATCGACCTGCTCGTCGTCGGCGACCTCGATTTCTTCGAGGTCAGCGCGCTGCTCGCCGAGGCCGGCAAGGAGCTGGGTCGCGAGATCCACGTGAACCTCGTCGATGCCGCGGAATGGTCGGCATGGAAGCAGGGCGCGGTCGGCGACGCGATCCTGCGGGGCCCGACGATCACGGTGATCGGCGATGGCCGTTGAGGAGCAGATCGAGAACCTGAAGCGGATCGGCGCGCTCAAGGACGCGGTCCGCGACGAGCCGGCCATTCGACAATATCTGGCGAACGCGCGTCAGTACCGTGACGACGCCGCGAAGGCGCAGACGCCCCTCGGCCGCTTCACGCTGGCCTACGAGGCGCTGCATGCGCTGGCGATGGCGTTCCTGACAGACCGCGGCGTCAGGACCGGCGGCGAGGGGCATCGCTCCGTTGCGCTGCAGCTCAGCATCGTCGAGCTGACGAAAGGCTCGATCAAAGGTGCAGCCCAAGCTATGAGCCAGATCCACGCCGCCCGCAACGATTCGACCTACTTCAAACCAATCCCGCCCGTCTCCGAGGCGCTGGCCAAGGTCACGCTCAAGCTCCTCGATGCCGCGCTTGCCGGCGCGGAGACGAGCCTCGCGCCCGACCCTGGCAACACGAGTCCGACGTCGCGCGGCTGACGAGGCCTCACCCCCGCGACATCATCTGCGCGAGCAGCTTCGAGGTGTAGTCGACCATCGGCACGATGCGCGCGTAGTTGAGCCGCGTCGGCCCGATGACGCCGAGCACGCCGACGATGCGCTGCTGGCCGTCGCGGAACGGGGCGGCGATCATCGACGAGCCGGAGAGCGAGAACAGCTTGTTCTCCGAGCCGATGAAGATGCGCACGCCTTCGCCGGTCTCGGCGCGCGACAGCAGGTCGACGACGTCCTTCTTGGTCTCGAGGTCGGCGAAGAGCAGGCGGATGCGCTCGAGGTCCTCGGCCGCGTTGACGTTGTCGAGCAGGTTCGCCTGGCCGCGCACGATGAGCTGCGGCTGGCCGTGCCCGGCGGCCCAGGAGGCGAGGCCCTGGTCGACGAGCTTGGCGGTGAGCGCCCCGAGCTCGGCCTCGGCGGCGCCGCGCGCCGTCTCGATCTCGCCCCGCACCTCGGCGAGCGTGCGGCCGCGGATGCGGGCGTTCAAGTAGTTGCCGGCCTCGACGAGGGCGGACGCCGGCAGGCCGGCGGCGATCGGCAGCACGCGGTTCTCGACCGAGCCGTCCTCGCCGACGAGCACCGCCAGCGCGCGCTCGGGCTCGAGTCGCAGGAACTCGATGTGCTTGAGGCGCGCATTGTCCTTCGTCGTCACCACGACGCCGGCGCCGCGGGAGAGGCCGGAGAGCATGGTCGTCGCTTCGGTCAGCACAGCCTCGAAGCTCTGGTCGGGGCCCCTCTGGTCGCGCCCGAAGCCGAGCTGCGCCTCGATCTGGCGGCGCTCCTCGGCGTCGATGTCGCCGATCTCGAGCAGCGCGTCGACGAAGAAGCGCAGGCCGCTCTCCGTCGGCAGGCGCCCGGCGCTGGTGTGCGGCGCGAAGATGAGCCCGCTCTCCTCCAGCGCCTGCATGACGTTGCGCACCGAGGCCGGCGACAGCGGCGTCGGCAACAGCCGCGACAGGTTGCGCGAGCCGAGCGGCTCGCCGGTCGCGAGATAGCTCTCCACGATCCGTCGGAACACGTCGAGCGAGCGCTGGTTGAGGCTGCGGATGCTGGCGGCTGCGCGCAGCGCCTCGCGCGCCTGGTCGTCGAGGGGCGTGCTCATGGCGCCCCGACCATGCAATCCCGCGCGGCGGGTGGCAAGGCGGAGGCCGGCTGCTATCTTGCCGCTCCCGCAGGAGACAGCGATGAGCGAGACGACGACATCCGGCCGCTTCGACGTCATGGCCCTGGCCGCGGCGCTTCCCGCCGATGCCAAGGCGATGATCGTCGACCATTACATCGCCGACCGCGCGACGGCATCGGCGCGGGTGTTCCGCGTGCTGAAGCCGGTTCCGGCGCATTACCACGAAACCTGCGACGAGTTCCTCTACGTGCTCTCGGGGCGCGCCAGGTTCTGGCTCGGCGACCCGGCCGACGAGGCCGAGGTCGGACCGGGCCAACTCCTCGTCTTCGATCGCCGGACGGTGCACGCCATCCCGCGTCTCCTCGAGGAGCCGTTCACGGTGCTCTCGATCGACGCGCCGCGCCGGGCACCGACCGACATCACCTTCGTCGATCCGAAGGACGGCACGGCCGCCGACTTCATGGCCCGCAATGCGGAGGGCGAGTAGCCGCGCTACTTCTCGACGACGCGGATCGCCGCCTTGCCGCGCGGCTCGGCCGGCGCGTCCATCATCGCGGTGAGGAAGGCCACCGCCTGCGCCTCTGCGTCGCCGCCGAGCCGCGCGAAGGCGCGGGTGAAGCGGGCCGACTGCACGAGCGCGATCTCCTCGATCAGCGCGGCGCCGCGCGGGGTCGCGGCGAGCACGCGCTGGCGCCGGTCCGTCTCGCCGAGGCTGTTCGTCACGTAGCCGCGGTCGACGAGGTCCTTCAGCACCCGGTTGAGGCTCTGCTTGGTGATCTGCAGGATGTCGAGCAGCTCGGCGATGGTGAGGCCCGGCCGTCGCGTCGCGAAATGCAGCACGCGGTGATGCGCGCGCCCGAAGCCGTCGCCGGCGAGGATCAGGTCCGCGTCGCGCACGAAATCGCGATAGGCGAAGAACATGAGCTCGGTGAGATGATAAAGCGGGGCGCGGTCCGGTTCCGCGCTCGCGAGGTCGGCAGTGGCGCTGGGCATTGCGATGAAGGCTCGCCTATATAAGTCAGCATTGTTGACTTAATTTCGGGCGGACGCTACCCCTCGACGACCCCGCGCACAAGCGCTTCAACGACCGCCGCGACTGGTGCGCCGCGAGCGCCCGAAGAAGGGAGAGAGCCCCATGGCCGTGTTACCTTTCGACAAGCGCGACGGCGTCATCTTCATGGACGGCGAGATGGTGCCGTGGGCCGACGCCAAGCTGCACGTGCTCTCGCACGGCCTGCACTACGGCTCCGCCGTCTTCGAGGGCGAGCGCGCCTACGGCGGCGAGATCTTCAAGTCGCGCGAGCATTCCGAGCGCTTCCTGAATTCGGGCCGCCTGCTCGACTTCCAGATTCCCTACACCGTCGATGAGCTCGACCGCATCAAGCGCGAGGTCGTCGCCGCCAACGGCCATGCCGACTGCTACATCCGCCCGATCGCCTGGCGCGGCAGCGAGATGATGGCGGTGGCGGCGCAGCACGCGACCATCCACGTCGCGGTCGCCGCCTGGGACTGGCCGTCGATGTTCGACATCGCGACCAAGATGAACGGCATCAAGCTCGACATCGCCGACTATCGCCGGCCCGACCCGCGCACCGCGCCGTCGCACGCCAAGGCGGTCGGCCTCTACATGATCTGCACGATCTCCAAGCACGTCGCCGAGCGCAAAGGCTGCGCCGACGCGCTGATGCTCGACTGGCAGGACCGCGTCGCCGAGTGCACCGGCGCCAACGTCTTCTTCACGAAGGACGGCGCGATCCACACGCCGATCGCCGACTGCTTCCTCGACGGGATCACCCGCCGCACGGTGATCGACCTCGCCAGGCGCCGCGGCCTCGAGGTCGTCGAGCGCCGCATCCTGCCCGACGAGCTCTCGAGCTTCGACGAGTGCTTCATCTGCGGCACCGGCGCCGAGGTGACGCCGGTCGCCGAGATCGGGCCCTACCGGTTCACGCCGGGCGCGATCTCGCGGCAGATGATCGAGGACTATTCCGCCGAGGTGCAGCCGAAGCGCAAGGCGGCGTGAGAGGTCATACGGCGAAGGTCGCTTCGTAGTCCTGGCCGCCGTAGTAGATCCCCTCGATCAGCTCGACCATGAATGCAATGGTCGCCCGTCGCTCGAAGCCGATCGTCCTAAGCCCAGGCAGGAGATCGTCCCGCGATCTTCCGCGTATCGGGAATGTGCCAAGGTTTTGGCAGAAGGTGACGATCCGGCCGACATAGTCGTCGGCGCGATCGATACCGGATCGCTCTGCGATGTAGCGGTGCAGGGCTTGAAGTTGGCGTTCGGCGAGCGGCGTGAAGGCGACGCGCATCGCCAAATCCTCAGCGCTCGGCGATGGTTTGGGGCCTTGCCCCAATATGCGCAAGGATGTCTTCGGCCGGCACGGCTTTGCTCGGATCTGCGAGGTATTCCGCATGGCCGGAAATAACCTCGTCGCGCAGCCAACGCTCGGTGTCGGTGAGGTGGAGCACCGCCCGCGCGACCTCGTCCTGCTGCGCCGCCGGCAGCTGGCGTAGCGCCTCGATCGCTTCAAGCATCAGCTTGGTCATCGGCTCTTCTCCCCGCGCACTATGCTCATCATATGCCGCCCAAATCGGCGTGCAAACCGCGTGCGCAGTGCCCAAATTGCTCGCGCGCAAGCTGACACCAATCCGTGATGCATCCATCAGCGTCGGCCCCGGTTGTGCAACGCAACACGGAGACCGAACCTCATGCATCCCACCCTCGCCGCCGCGACCCTCGGCGCCTCGCTTCTCGCGCTCTCGGCGTCGCCGGCCATGCCGCGGGCGCCCCGATGTCGGACGCCGACAAGGCGTTCGTCGCGAAAGTCTCGCAGGGCGGCATGTACGAGGTGGCCCTGGGCAAGCTCGCCGAGGACAAGGGCAGCGTCCAGGACATCAAGGACCAGGGCAACACCGAGGCGCACGACCACGACCTCGTCGGCGCCAAGCTGAAGGGCATCGTCACCGGCGCCGGGCTGCCGTTCCCCGACAAGCTCAACGACGAGTTCCAGGCCCGGCTCGACAAGATGAAGGCGCTGTCGGGAGCGGCCTTCGACAAGGCCTATGTCGCCGACATGATCAAGATCCACGACGCCGACGGCGCCGCCTTCGCCAAGGAAGCCAAGGGCGGCACCAACCCCGACCTGAAGGCCTTCGCCGCCGAGACGCACGCGATCGTCGAGCGCCACCTCGGCGAGCTGCACGCCCGCGGCGCCGACGCGCGCTAGCCGTACGCCGCAACGGAAGAATGCTTTGGATCGCCGCGGTGACGCCCACCGCGGCGATTTGCATATGAGCAGGCGCAGACGCGAACCTTTTCCATCCTCCGGTTGCGACATGTCCCTGCGTTCCGCGCAGGGCTGTCACGCGGCGGCGCGTCCGGGCTTGGCGCGAGCCTCGTCAGGCCTAGCTCACCGCACACGCAGACGACGCGCGACGAGATGCCGGTGCGGAAGCCGCGGACGCGGCGGACGACGTGGCCGATCCGACGCGGAGCTCATCGAGAGGACCGGATATGCCAGACACGAACGATGCCCCGAGCACGGAGCGCCCGATCGCCGGGACGGCGATGATCTCGCCGATGTCGCGGCGCGGCCTCATCGGCGCCGGCGCCGCCGCGTTCGGCCTGGCGGCGACCGCGGCGCATGCGCAGTCCTACGCCGACACCAAGCGCGGCGAGAGCACGCTCACCGATCCCGGCCCGAAGAACACGGCCCTCGACGCCCTGAACAAGGACAGCGTCACGCCGCCGCCGACCGACCATGGCGGCGTGCCGGAATTCTGGCACTCGTTCTCGCTCTCGCATCGGCGCGTGCAGCAGGGCGGCTGGGCGCGGCAGGTCAACGTCACCGACTTCCCGCTGTCGAAGGCGATCGCCGGCGTCAACATGCGGCTCGATGCCGGCGGCGTGCGCGAGCTGCACTGGCACGATGCGGCGGAGTGGGCGCTCGTGCTCACCGGCAGCGCGCGCATCACCGCGATCGACTATCAGGGCCGCCCTTACGTGAAGGACGTCAAGGCCGGCGACCTCTGGTACTTCCCGCCCGGCCTGCCGCACTCGATCCAAGGTTTGGAGTCTGACGGCACCGAGTTCCTGCTCGTGTTCGACGACGGCAAGTTTTCTGAGGAAGGCACCACGCTCCTCACCGACTGGCTGATCCACACGCCGCGCGAGGTCGTGGCGAAGAACTTCGGCACCACGCCCGACAAGCTCCACGCCTTCGAGCAGATCCCGCCGGAAGGGCGCTACATCTTCCCGGCGCCGGTGCCGCCGCCGCTCGCGCAGGACGCGGCCGCCGTGAATGGTTCGACATCAAACATCGAGTTCGCCTTCGCGATGATGGACCAGAAGCCGGCCAAGCAGGATGCGTCAGGCACGATCCGCATCGTCGACTCCTCGACCTTCCCGATCTCGAAGACGATGGCGATGGCCCACGTCACGGTAAAGCCCGGCGCGATGCGCGAGCTGCACTGGCATCCCAATGCCGCCGAGTGGCAGTACTACATCAAGGGCAAGGGCCGCATGACGCTGTTCGCCAACCATTCCGACGCGCGGACGATAGATTTTGCCGCAGGCGACGTCGGCTACATCCCCGTCACGCTGCCGCACTACATCGAGAACACCGGCAGCGATGACCTCGTCTTCCTCGAGATGTTCAAGGCGCCGCACTACGCCGACGTGTCGCTCAACAACTGGCTCGCCGCGATCCCGCCGGAGCTCGTCGCGCAGCACCTCGGGCTCGACAAGGACGTGCTGGCGGCGATCCCGAAGGCCAACAACGGCATCGTGCCGGCCGGCGCCTGACGCGGGCAGGCGCGCGGCGGCCGCCGGCGCGCCACGCTCCGGACCAGCTTCGCGTGCTAGGGGATCGCGCATGAGGCGGGCGCGACGAAGTCGTACGATCTTGGCACTCGCGGCGGCCGGCCTGGCCGCCGCGGTTGTGTATGCGCCGGCCGCCGCCGCGCCGGACAAGGCGCTGGCGCCGATCCCCGCCGCGACGCTGGCGCTGATGGCCGCCAAGGGCACCAACGCCGCCGCGCCCCTCGTCTTGCGCAGCTACAAGAAGGAAGCCGAGATCGAGGTGTGGAAGCGCAACGCGCAGGGCCGCTTCGTCTACATCAAGACGTTCCCGATCTGCCGCTGGTCGGGCCAGCTCGGCCCGAAGATGTACCCGGGCGACCGGCAGACGCCGGAGGGGGTCTACGACATCCCGAAGACCCAGATGAACCCGAACTCGCACTACTACCTGTCCTTCGACACCGGCTTCCCCAACGCCTACGACAGGGCGCACGGCTACGAGGGCTCGGCCGTCATGGTGCACGGCACCTGCTCGTCGATGGGCTGCTTTGCGATGACCGACGCCGTTGTCGGCGAGCTCTACGCCATCGCCCGCGACGCGCTGGCCGGCGGCCAGCCGGCCTTCCAGCTGCAGGCCTACCCCTTCCACATGAGCGCGAAGAACATGGCGCTCTACCGCGCCGATCCCGCCATCGATTTCTGGCGCCAGCTCAAGGAGGGCTCGGACCGCTTCGAGTCGACCGGCGAGATCCTGCGCTGGAGCGTGGTGGCCGGCCGCTATGCCTTCGCGCCCTCGCCCGATCCGGCGAAGGAAGCGGCGGCCAAGGCCTTCCACGCCGCCGAGCAGGCGAAGATCGCGCAGCTCGTCGCCGACGGCGCGGCGGCGGTGCGCACGACCTATGCCGACGGCGGCCAGAACGCGATCTTCGCCGCGATGCTGCGCAAGGGCGCGAGCCTCGGCACGGTCTCGCGGCCCGAGGCGCTGGCCTATGCGGCGATCGACGTGACGCTGGTGCCGGCGCGCCACCGCCGCAGGCCGCCGCGCCTCGAGGTCGCCGTCGCCGACTGGCGGCCGGAGCATGCGCCCGCGCCGCCGCCGCCCGCTGCTGCGTCGTGGCGCAGACGCCGCCGCTCGCGCTGGGGCCCGGCGCGGTGATCGGGCTGCGGCGGCGCTGGGCCATGGCCCGCGACACCTCCGCCGCTCGTCCCTGATTGACAGGGCCGCCGCGATCGGTTGCTTTTGCCGCGCTTCGACAGGAGACAGCGATGCGTCCCTTCCCTCGGCTCGTCTCCGCGCTGCCGGCGCTGGCGCTGCTCACGGGCGCCGCGCTGGCGCAGGAGATCCCGGCCGACCAGAGCTGCGGCGGCCTGCTCTGCGACATGGGCGTGCTCGGCCACAAGGTCGCGCCGACGCCGCCTGCAACGGCGCCGGCCGCGGGCGTGCCGGTGCCGCCGCCCGTCGCCGCGGCGGGGGTGGCCGACGCGCCGGTGGCCCCGCGGGCGCGCCGCAAGCCGCGGGTCGCGCGCCGGGCGCCGGGCGTCACGGCGCCGCCTAGTGTGTCGGCTGCTGCCTCGCCCGCTGTGCCCGCGCCCGCCGCGCAAGCGCCGTCTGCCCCGGTTGCAGCTCCCGTCGAGGCACCGGTTGCGGCCGCTCCTTCACCGCCGGTAGCAGCTCCCCCGCCTGTCGCGGCTGCGCCGCCGCAAGCAGCCGAGGCCGCCGACGTTCCGCCGCCCCCGCCGCGGAATGGCCCGACGTTCATATTCCAGTCGGTCGATCCGCGCTTCCAGCTCGGAAACTGACCCGGGCGCCGTTTCGCGCAGCCTTGCGCGCCTCCAGTCGCGCGCCTATCGTTAAAGGTGTCGAGGCACGCTGCCCGACGGAAAGGACCGCCGCATGAGCGCGGCCGCCGAGCTCTGCACCTGCACCGCGATCCGCCAGGCGGAGCGCCACATCGCCCGCCACTACGCGCGCGCCTTCGCTCCTTTCGGCCTGACGATCGACCAGTTCGCCACGATGGCCAAGCTGCACCGTCTCGGCCCGGCCACGATCCCCGGCCTCGCCGAGTGCATGGTGATGGACCGCGCGATGCTCCACTACACGCTGAAGGAGCCGATCGCCCGCGGCCTCGTCGCCGTCCACCGCGACGCGCGCGACGGCCGCTGCCGCATCGTCGCGCTCACCGAGGCGGGCACGGCGTTCTTCCTGCAGGCCAAGGCCAGCTGGCAGGCCGTCAACGCGCAGATCGACGCCGCGCTCGGCGACGGTGCGCCCGCCTTGCGCGAGCTCCTGAAGGCCGTCGAGAGCCTCGACCTGCGCTCCGCCGCCGCCGAGGACGGCGCCCTCGCTGCGGCCGAGTAGGGGCGTGACCGTGCGGTCGGAGTGCGACAGGCCGGCCGACGCGCGCTGCCGTCGACCGCTGCTGATGGCCGCCCGCTGTGCCGTCCTCTGCCTCCTCGCTCTGCTGTCGGGCGCCTCACCTGTCGCCGCCCAATCCAACGACCCCTCGCCGCCGCACTCGCTCGGCGCCTGCGGCGGCCCGATGACCGGCGCCGACGGCCAGACCTATGCCTGCGCGCCCGACCGCAAGCCCGCCTGCAACGAGACCGGCGCCCGCTGCGTCTGCCTGGAGCAGCGCGCCTGCGGCGGCACCCGCGACGAGCCGTATTAAGGGGCGGCCTGCACCCCTCATGGTGAGGAGCGCCGTCAGGCGCGTCTCGAACCAGGAGGCTCCAGCGGGCACGATCGCGGCGGCGCCTCGTGGTTCGAGACGGTATGCGGCCTCCTCACCATGAGGCGACTGGAGCGCCCGGGCGCCGGAAAAGGGGCCCGACCCTGTCGCCCGAGCCCCGTCTCTTGGTTCGACGGCAAACGACCGTCTCTTCGTCCCGACCTGACGCCCAAGGGACGCCGGGCGCAGCCGCGGTCAAGCATGGCCGCCGACGGACCTCGCCGCCGCTCCCGCGACCGAGGCCATGCTTGAGGGCGGCGAGCCCGGCGTCACGCTGCGCTCGCAGGTTGGGCGTCGCGGTCCCGGGCCTGCCGCAAGGGTCGCACCGTGCTCGCAGCCCTCGAGCCCGCTTCGCGCCGCCTCCGGCGGTGACCTCCGGTCAGGCTCGACCGCCGCTGCGCGCGGCGCCCTAGCAATCGCAGGCCGGGACGAAGAAACAGCCCTCTCGGCCGAACAAAGAAACAGGGGCTACCTGTGCCAGCGGTCGATCACGAGGAAAGAGCCAGTGCCCCATCCCTCATGGTGAGGAGCGCCGTCAGGCGCGTCTCGAACCAGGAGGCTCCAGCGGGCACGATCGCGGCGGCGCCTCGTGGTTCGAGACGGCCTGCGGCCTCCTCACCATGAGGCGACTGAAGCACCCCGGCAGCGCGAAGGGGCGTGGCCGGGCAGCCCCGCCTAGCTTCCCAGCCTCGGCGCATTGCCGGACCGGCCGTTTCGAGAGGCGGCTTCAATCCCTCTTGGTGAGGAGCGCCGTCAGGCGCGTCTCGAACCAGGAGGCTCCAGCGGGCACGAGCGCGGCGGCGACTCGTGGTTCGAGACGGCCTGCGGCCTCCTCACCATGGGGCGACTGAAGCACCCCGGCTGCTGGCAAGCTAGGCCCGACCCGGCCCGACGACCTTCCAAATGAACCGATCAACCCTCGTCGACGACCGTGACGGCGCCGGCGATCGCGGCGGGCATGTGGCCGGCGGTGTCGATGTCGAGACGCAGCAGGTCGCGGTCGTAGCGTAGCGTGGTGGGGCAGTGATCGCAGCGGAAGGTCAGGTTCTCCTTGAACCAGCCGACCGACCGCGAGGTCTTGTTGCGGCACTTCGGACAGAGAACGGTCAGGTCGTCGTCGTCCGTGAGCATCGCGGTCTCCTGCCCGCTACCGCGCGAACTTCTTGTGCTTCATCCGGTGCGGGATCAGCTCGTCGACGCCGAGGCGGCGCTTCTTGTCCTCCTCGTAGTCGGCGAAGTTGCCTTCGAACCACTCGACATGCGCGTCGCCCTCGAAGGCGAGCATGTGGGTGGCGATGCGGTCGAGGAAGAAGCGATCGTGGCTGATGATGACGGCGCAGCCGGCGTAATCGGTGAGCGCGTCCTCAAGCGCGCGCAGCGTCTCGACGTCGAGGTCGTTGGTCGGCTCGTCGAGCAGCAGCAGGTTGGCGCCGGTCTTCAGCATCTTGGCGAGGTGCACGCGGTTGCGCTCGCCGCCCGAGAGCTGGCCGACCTTCTTCTGCTGGTCGGGGCCCTTGAAGTTGAAGGCGCCGGTGTAGGCGCGCGAGTTGATCTCGCGCTTGCCCAGGTAGATCACGTCCTGGCCGTCGGAGATCTCCTCCCACACGTTCTTCGCGCCGTCGAGCTTGTCGCGGCTCTGGTCGACGTAGCCGAGCTTGACCGACTCGCCGACCTCGATCGTGCCGCTGTCGGGCTTCTCCTGGCCGGTGATCATGCGAAACAGCGTGGTCTTGCCGGCGCCGTTCGGGCCGATGACCCCGACGATGCCGCCCGGCGGCAGCTTGAAGGTGAGGTTCTCGATCAGCTGCTTGTCGCCGAAGCTCTTCGAGAGGTTGGTGAACTCGACGACGTTGTTGCCGAGCCGCTCGGCGACGGGGATGACGATCTGGGTCGCGGTCGGGATGCGGTCGGCCTGCTTCTCGACGAGGTCCTGGTAGCGCTGGATGCGCGCCTTCGACTTCGCCTGGCGCGCCTTGGGGCTCTGCCCCATCCACTCGGCTTCCTGCTCGATCTGCTTCTGGCGCGAGGCGTCCTCGCTCTTCTCCTGCGCGAGGCGCTTGGCCTTCTGCTTCAAGTAGGAGGTGTAGTTGCCCTCGTGGGGGATGCCGCGGCCGCGGTCGAGCTCGAGGATCCAGCCCGTCACGTTGTCGAGGAAGTAGCGGTCGTGGGTGACGATCAGGATCGCGCCGGGGTAGTCGCGCAGGTGACCCTCGAGCCAGTTCACCGTCTCGGCGTCGAGATGGTTGGTCGGCTCGTCGAGCAGCAGCAGGTCGGGCTTCTCGAGCAGCAGCTTGCAGAGGGCAACGCGGCGCTTCTCGCCGCCGGAGAGCTTGTCGACCGACCAGTCGTCGGGCGGGCAGCCGAGCGCGTCCATCGCCTGCTCGACCTGGCTGTCGAGGTCCCACAGGTTCTGCGCCTCGATCTCGTCCTGCAGGCGGGTCATCTCGTCCGCCGTCTCGTCCGAGTAGTTCATGGCGAGCTCGTTGTAGCGATCGAGGATGTCCTGCTTGGCCTTGACGCCGAGCATGACGTTCTCTCGCACGTTCAAGCCCTCGACCAGCGGCGGCTCCTGCGGCAGGTAGCCCACACGGGCGCCCTCGGCGACGAAGCCCTCGCCCTGGAACTCGTGGTCCATGCCGGCCATGATCTTCAGCAGGGTGGACTTGCCCGAGCCGTTGATGCCGAGCACGCCGATCTTGGCGTCGGGGTAGAAGGCGAGGTGCACGTTATCGAGCACCTTCTTGCCGTTCGGGTAGACCTTGGTCAGGCCCTGCATGTGATAGATGAACTGCCGCGCCATGGGGGTCTGGGGCTCGCTGGTCGTTGTGGAGGTGTCGGAGGTTGGGCGCGTTCTAGCGGGGGAGCGGGGCGCGGTCCAGGGGATGTGCTATTTTCCGCGCAACGTACACGAGAGGGCCTCGCTATGCCCGATACCGCAACCGCATCGATCGAGCTGGAGGGCGAACGCCAGGTGGTGCGTCTGCCCGAGGGGTTTCGCCTGCCAGGCCATGAGGTGCGTATTCGACGAAGCGGCGACGGCCTGATGCTCGAGCCGATCAAGCCGCAACCCTCCCGGCAGGAGATCGAGGCGATCCTTGCCCGGCTGAAACGTGCGGCCGCCGAGGACGGCCCGTTCATGCCGGAAGGTCGCGAGCAGCCGCCGATGCCGGACGACGACGAGCCGAACCCTTTCGATGCGCTGCCTTGATACAAACGTCGCCATCGCGGTCCTGAACGACAGCGCGACCAAGGTCACCGCGCGCTTCGACGCGCTGGTTGCGCTCGGCGACCTTGCCCTGCCGGCGATCGTTCTGTTCGAGCTCGAGTACGGCCTGGCGAAGAGCGTTCGGCGGTCGGCCACAGAGCGTCGTCTGAGAGATTTCCTCGCTCTGCCGATCATCCAGCTGCCATTCGCCGAAGCTGATGCCAAGCACGCCGCCGACATCCGCGCCGACCTCCAGCGGAAGGGCACGCCGATCGGACCCTTCGACACGCTGATCGCCGCGCAGGCTCGTTGTCGCAGCGCCACTCTGGTGACGGCGAACACGCGCGAGTTCTCGCGGGTGGCCGATCTCGAGCTGGAAGATTGGACAAGCTAACGATCGAATTGCGCCCGGCGCCGGACGGCCGATCGCAAAAAGTATGGGATGGCTCATGCAGACCGCCCCGCTAGGCTCGCCCCCATTGGTCGAGCAATTTCAGCGGAGGGGTGCGGCATGCGAAGCTTGGCGAAGCCCGCGGCCTTTGTCCTGGCCCTGTGGACCGGTGCCGCGCTGGCCGACGACGCGCGGCACGGCAACGTCCCGTTCGTCGACCCGCCGATCCTGCCTGTCGCCGGGCCGCAGGGGTCTGTCGTGCTCGACGCTTTCACCGACTGGGTCGAGGTCCCCGGCCTCGGGCGGGTCGAGGGCGCCTCGTCCTACGATCTCGAGATGGCCGGCGCGGCGCCCGTGCCGCAGCGTCGCAGCCTGATGCCGCGCATCCTCGACATCGCGCCCGGCACGACGGTCGAGGTGCGCCTGCGCAACCATCTCACGACGCTCGAGGCGGCCGACCTCGCCGACCCCGGCAAGGCGATGCCCGACGCGACGAACATCCACACCCACGGGCTGATCGTGTCGCCGACCGGGATCGGGTTCGGCTCGGGCCATGAGGCGCCGCACCTCGGCGACTGCGTCTACCCGCTGGCGGCCAGCACGGCGCACGGGCCGATGCCGGCGGGGATGGACCACAAGCCGGCGGGCGGTCGACTTCGCGATGCTTGCGCTGAGACCGCGCACCTGCCTGCCGAGATGGGCGACCTGACGTTTGCCGGCGACCTGCTCTATTCCTACGCCGTCGCCAAGGATCATCCGAGCGGGCTCTTCTGGATCCATCCGCATCCGCACACCCAGTCGGAAGTGCAGCTCTCCAACGGTCTCTCCGGCCTGCTCGCGATCGGTTCGATCTGGGACTATCTCGCCTTCGACTGCCGGGTGACGGCGTCGCCCTACGATCCCACGGGCGCGTGCGCCACGCAGGAAGCGCAGCGGCGCGAGCGCGAGCTGGAGCATCGCGTCGAACACGATCCCGACGGGCTCGCGGTGCGCTATCTCGCGCTGAAGGATATCCAGGTGCGCGAGCGCGCCGACTCGACGAAAGCCAAGCCGCACTTCGATCTCATCGCCTTCCCGCACCGGCCCGCGATGAAGCCGGCGCCGGGCGCCGACGACCCGTTCGGGACCGCCAACGACGCCCGCAAGGCGCTGTGCGGGACGTTGGCGCTCGGCAGCGACGGCGACATCGCCTTCCCGGCCGGCACCCCGCGCGCCCGCGGCGTCTGCTGGGCGCCTGTGGACCCCAAAGCGCCGGCGCCCCGGTCGGGATGGGTGTTTCCGGTCTCCGGCCAGGTCTATCCGGAGATCGAGGTGAAGGCCGACATGGAGCTGTGGCGCCTCGCCAACACGAGCGCCGACGTCACCTATCGCCTGCAGCTCGTGTCCGACAGCGGTGCGGCGCTCAGCATGCAGCCCGTGGCGCTCGACGGCGTGGCCCTGGCGGCGCCGGTCGCGGCGCCGCACGACAGCGCGCATGCGTCGTCGAAGGGTCTCTCGACCTCAGGCCGCGGCGTCACCGAGATCACGCTGATGCCGAGCGCGCGGACCGAGGTGCTGGTTCGCCGCTGCGCCAAGGACGACCGGCCGGCGACCGATCCGAGGTCCGGCTGCCTGCCGCCGCAGGGCGCCATCCACGCAACGCTGCGCACCCGCGGCGTCCTCACCGGCGCGACGGACCAGGACGGCGATTTCTGGCCGGCCATCGATCTCGCTCGCGTCGAATGGGGCGCGCCCCGGAACGACGCGCAGGAGGTCCGCCACCCGCGGGTCATCGCCGCCGCTGGCCCGGCCGCCGCGGCCCTCGCACCGGCGGCGAAGGCGACGAGCGCGCCCGCAGTCGCCACCCCGCCGGCTCCTGCGCCCGGCGGGGCTGATCCGTGTGCCGGCAAGCACTACGGACACGGGCCCGGCAGCTTCTCGATCGACGGGACGCAGGTGCGGCTGATCCGGCTCAACAACAAGTCGTTCGGGGACGACGAGGTGTTCGGCATCCACGACGAGCTTCTCGATCTGAGAAGCCATGCGCTCGACAAGGGGCACGCCGTCCGCGTCGCGCAGCTCGTTACGGAAGGGGCGGCGCAGCCGCAGGACGACAGCGGCAAGGCGCCGGACATCGCCGATATCGAGCTGGGCGATGCCTGCCAGGACGCGGCGGTGGCGCCGTTCGGCGACACCGACGCAGCCGCCATGGCCGCAGCCGAGGCGGCGTTCAAAGCGTACTACCGCCCGTTCGCGATGGACGTCGACAACGTGACGACGACGCATGGCGTCACGGAATACTGGCTCGTCATCAACGACGCGCCGGAATGCCACAACTTCCACATCCACCAGATGAAGTTCGCGACCCTCGACGCGGACTTCATGGGGCCGGACACGCCGTCGGTCGACCAGTGCGCCGGCGACCGCAAGGCGGAGCGGCCGGTCAACCAGCGCGCGCTGCAGGACAACATCCCGCTGCCGCCGAAGACGCGTGTGCTCCTCAAGATCGACTTCGACGGGCCGAAGCTCGGGCGCTTCGTCTTCCACTGCCATATCCTCGAGCACGAGGACAAAGGCATGATGGCGACGATCCGTGTTGCCGCCCCGGCCGAGCCGGCGGAGGCCGCCCCAAACTGAGCGGCGCTGCCGCTCAGCCCTCGTCGAAGTCGGTGGCCGCGCCGCGCGCCGCCCAGGCCTCGAGCTCGGCTAAGCGGGCGCGCAGGTCCTCGGTCACCGCCTCGACGCCCCATTGTCCGAGCACGATCTGGCGCGGCGGCTTGTCCATCCCGGCGAGCTCGATCATCAGCTGGGCGGCCTTCGCCGGGTCGCCCTTCTGCGTGCCGGAGTAGTCCGACGTCGCCGTCAGCCGCGCGCCGACGGTCGCTTCGTAGTCCTTGATCCGCGTCGGCGTCTGCTTCAGCGAGCGTCCCGCCCAATCCGTGCGGAAGGGACCCGGCTCGATGTTGATGACCTTGATGCCGAGCGGCTCGACCTCCTTGCCGAGCGCATCGGCCCAGCCCTCCACCGCGTGCTTCGAGGCGGCATAGAACCCCGAGGAGGCGAAGCCCATGCGGCCGGCGACGGAGCTGATGTTGAGGATGCGCCCGTCGCGCTGCTGTCGCATGAGCGGCAGCACGGCCTGCGTCATCTGGAACAGGCCGAAGACGTTGGCGTCAAACATCGCGCGGATCTCGCGGTCGTCGCCTTCCTCCGCCGAGGCCTGGTAGCCGTAGCCGGCGTTGTTGACGAGCACGTCGATGCGGCCGAACGCGCGCTTGGCGGCGGCCACGACGTCCTTGATCTGCGAGGGCTCGGTGACGTCGAGCGCCAGCGGCAGCGCCTCGCCCTTGGCGCCGGCGGCGAGGTCCTCGACCTTCGCCTTGTCGCGCGCGGTGACGACGGCGCGCCAGCCGCGCGCCAGCACGGCCTTGGCCAGCTCGCGGCCGAAGCCGGTGGAGCAGCCGGTGATGAGCCAGACGGGTGTGTTCGCTTCGGCCATGGCCTTGGCCTCTCTGTTCTTGAAAAAAGGGGGGTTGCATTCCACGTGGGGCCGTCCCGGCCGCAATCAAGGGCGCCGCAGGGATGCCGAGCGAGCTCGATTGACAGGATTTGCGGCATCAGGGCATGCCATCCGGCACCATGACTGAGATGACGATGATCGCGCGTCCGGCCGAGCGGCCGGCGGACCCCCGCTTTTCCTCCGGCCCCTGCGTCAAGCGCCCGGGCTGGACCCCCGCGGCCCTCGAGAGCGCCCTGCTCGGGCGCTCGCACCGCGCGCCGGCCGGCCTCGCCAAGCTGCGCGAGGCCTTGGCGCTCACCCGCGAGGTGCTGCAGGTGCCGGCGACGCATCTCATCGCGATCACCCCCGGCTCCGACACCGGCGCGGTCGAGATGGCGCTATGGAACCTTGTCGGCGAGCGCGGCGTCGACGTGGCGGCCTGGGAATCCTTCGGCAAGGACTGGGTCACCGACGTCCTCCGCGAGCTCAGGATCGACGATGCGCGCGCGTTCGTCGCGCCGTTCGGCCGGCTGCCCGATTTCGCCGAGATCGACTTCGATCGCGACGTCGTCTTCACCTGGAACGGCACGACGTCGGGCGTGCGCCTGCCGTCCGCCGACATGATCCCGGCGGACCGCGCCGGCCTCACCATCTGCGACGCGACCTCCGCGCTCTTCGCGCAGCCCGTCGACTGGGCGAAGCTCGATGTCGTCACCTTCTCCTGGCAGAAGGCGATGGGCGGCGAGGCGGCGCACGGCATGCTGATCGTCGGCCCGCGCGCGATCGCGCGGCTCGAGCGCTTCGTGCCCGATCGTCCGATGCCAAAGCTCTTCCGCATCGCCGACAAGGGCAAGGTGAACGCGAGCTTCTTCGACGGCTCGACGATCAACACGCCGTCGATGCTCTGCGTCGAGGACTATATCGACACGCTGCTCTGGGCGAAGCGCATCGGCGGCCTCAACGCGCTGCACGCGCGTGCCGACGCCAGCGCCGGCGCGCTCTACGACTGGGTCGCGCGCACGCCGTGGATCGACGTGCTGGCCGAGGATCCGGCGACGCGCTCGAACACCGGCGTCTGCCTCAAGGTGGTGGATCCCGAGCTGCTGGCGAACGACGGCGGCGCGGCGTTCTGCAAGGACCTCGTCAAGCTGCTCGAGGCCGAAGGCGTCGCCTTCGACATCGCCGCCTACCGCGACGCGCCGACGGGCCTGCGCATCTGGTGCGGCCCGACCGTCGAGCCGTCCGACGTCGCCAAGCTCACCCCCTGGCTCGACTGGGCCCACGCCACGCTCGTCGCCCGCCACGCCGCGGCGGCGTAGGGTTTGAACGCGATCGGGTTGGGTGTGTGATGGCGGCTTGCCAGCGGCACCATCCCACACGTCCGCCCGCTAGCGGCCGATCTGATCAAGCGCGTTCTGAATGGGGGCGCGGGAGACGTGGATGAGCCCCTGGTACGGGTGACCCATGTCGACGATGAGAAAGATCGCGGTCGCGACCGAAAACGCTCCGAAGCCAAACGAGGCGAGCACGGTTCCGTTGACGCGCGCGACGAGACCGAAGCCGAAGAAAAGCAACGTCAGCCATACCGTGAGGACAAGAATGAGCGCCGTCGGGACAGAGGCGCTCGCTTGCTCATGGATGATCAAGCGGGTCGTCGCGATCTCGCTCATGAGATCGAGCGCCTTGCTTTGATCGTAGCGCTGAAACGCGGACTTTGGCTCGAGCGCCAGCACCTGCGCAAAGAGGTGCTTCTTCTGATTGTCGGCGCCGGCAACCGTGATGCTCGCCGACCCAAAGCCTTCATTCGGCGACATGGCCCGAGAGGCCGAGACGACATCGTCGCGAAAGCCCGACCGGATGGCCGCCGCTTCCGGGCCGTAGTGACCGAGCGCTTCGTCGAGCAAGATCACATCCGCCGCGAGCTTCTGGACTTCTCCCTGCTGCGTCTCGAAGAGACCGTGGCTCGAGGAGATCAGCAAGCTCAAGACGAGTGCCGCCATCATCGCGATGGGGCCCAGCACGAGCTGGACCGCTTCCTTGGTGTCGCCGTCCCGATGAGGCTCGGGCAGCCTTTGCCGCAAAAAGATCCCGAGTAGCGCTCCGCCGAACACGACGAAGAAAACACCCAGCGGGATGAGGATCGAGCTCATAGCTCCGAAGAAGAAGCGCTTCTTCAAGAAAACTCAACATGGCGCTTCGCTGGAGCACAGCCCTCGTCGGCAACCGATCGCGGAAGAGATGTCCGCTATCCGTCACCGGCGATAGCGAGGTCCGTCCAACGAAGGGACGCCGATCGGCCTGACGGTTATTGCGCCGTGTGCTCGAATTGGGCCCAGGGAGTACAGCCCGATTTCTGGAGAAAGCCGCCTCCGCCGCAGGCTTGGAAGCCGTAGTGGATCGTGATCGGCCGGGACGAGCTGAGCGGGACCGTCACCTGGCGTTCGTTGGAGCCCAGCTCGCGCTGGCCGTGGCCATCATTGAAGTTGAAATGAGTGATGTTCTTCCAGTTCGACGTAAAATCGATGATGTGGACGTTGCCTTCGTCACGGCCGCTGACGCAAATGCCCTCCTTGCACGAGGCGTGGGCCGCCAGCGGCCAGCCAAGAATCATTGTCGCCGTTGCGGTCACGAAAAGCCGGATACGCATCAAGCCAACTCCTATATTGAATTTTATACGTAAGCTCGAAAGTAATTATTCGGCCGCCTCGGACATCAACCGAACGGTCGATGGGCGCGATGAGACCCCTAATACTTTGGTTCGATCTCTCGATGACCGATTGCGTCCGGTGCGTCGCTTTCCGCGATGCCCTCCACCGTCACTGATCGCATAGCTGGCGAATGCCGATCCTCGCACTGCAGGCGCGCGGCCAAACGCGATGCTGCATGAACTCGTCAAGCTGCTCGAGGCCGAAGGTGTCGCCTTCGATCGCACGAGTTCTGCGCACGACAGCCGGCGCTATCGAGGCATTTTCGCCACGGCCTCACGGAGTTGTGTTCGGGTCGGTGCCTTCGAGGGGGACTGGCCTTAAGCAGGCAAGCGATGCGACTCTCCGCGCTCCGTCCATGAGCATTCGTCGACATACGGCCCTCGGCGCCATCTTGCTTGCGCTCGCGTTGTGGGCGCAGCTTCTCGCGCCGCTCGCCGTGATGTCGATGGAGCGCCAGGTCGATCCGTTCTCGGTCATCTGCTCGCACGCCAAGGACGGCGGTCCGAAGCCCAGCCATCATACGCACCGCCACGACTGCTGCGTTCTCTGCCATGTCTATCTCGGCTGCGCGCCGGTCGATGGGCGGCCGGCCTACGTCGCCCTGGACTATCCAGCCTCGAGCCCGATGCGCTGGCAGGTGGTGCACCTCGCGCCCCGCCTGCACGACGTCTCCCGTGGCAATCGTCCACGGGGACCTCCCGCACTCGTCTGACGCGACCATCGCCGCGGTGCCGACATCGGCACCGTCTTGTGCTCAGATCGAGATCCTAGACCATGTCGTCTTCAGCCTTCGGGCCAAGGCACGCGCGCGCCTGCGCCGTGCTGCCGGCAATCATGCTCGCCGTCACGTGCCGAACCGCCGGCGCCCAGTCCATCTCGCTCCCCGAGATCGAGATTGCCCGGACGACCCGCGCGCCGAACGTGCCCACCCCGACGTCCGTCACCGCAGCGCCGACCGGCCAGGTGCAGACGACCATCGGTGCCGACCGCACCGAGGACACGCGCGCCTTCAGCGTCGCCGACCTGCTCGTCGACAGCCCCGGCATCTCGGTGAAGCAGGGCAACGGCCCGCGCGACATCGGCATCTCGATCCGCGGCTCGGGCGCAAAGGTCGGCTTCGGCATCCGCAACATCGTCATCTTCGATGACGGGTTCCCCGTCACGCAGCCGGACGGCCTGTCGCGCAGCGATCTCATCGACCCGCACGCCTATGGCGCGGTCGACGTGGTGCGGGGGCCCAGCTCGGCGCTCTACGGCAATTACGCCACGGGCGGCGCGATCAACTTCCACACCAACCCCGGCGGCGCGATCGACGGCCTCGAGGTCGGTGCCGACGGCGGAAGCTACGGCTACCTCAACACCTACCTGCTGTACGGGCAGAAGAGCGGCAACGTCGAGACGTCGGTCTTTGCGAGCAACGTGGTCGGGAGCTCGAAGACGATCCACAGCACCTTCGGCACGCAGACCGTGAACGCGATGCTGACCTACCAGATCACGCCCGAGGATCGGCTGACCTTCAAGGTCATCGAGAACCACCTGCAGGCGAACCTCTCCAATCGATTGTCGCTGAACCAGTTCGCTCTCAACCCTTATCAGCGAGGCTGCGCCACCGGAATGAGCACGGTCGTGGGCTGCCAGACCATTGCTCTCTACCAGAACGGCTTCAACGGCACGAGGGTCCCGCAGAGCGCCAACGATGCCGGCTTCGGACGCAACGACAATCGCGCGATCCTCGGTGTGCGCTACGAGCACGACTTCGGCACGGCGGCGACCTGGCGCACGCAGGTCACCTCCGACGACCGCCACATCAACCAGCCGACCGGCACGACGAGCGCGATCGGCGACTATCCCTCGGTCAACGTCATCTCCGACATCGTCGGGCACATGCCGATCTTCGGTCTCCCGGCCACGACCTACGCGGCGATTTTCGGCGATACGCTGAACACTCAGGCCTTCACCTACAACGTCGCGCCAGGGGGCAATGCCACGCTCGGCGGCCTCTACCAGATCAACCCGACCTCGCAGAGCAGCTACGGCGCGCGCCTGCGCGAGGAGGTGAGGCTCGACGAGCGATTCACCTTCGTCGCCGGCGTCGGTGTCGAGCGCAGCCTTCTGTCGGGCGCGTCGACGAGCTTCACCTATTCGGCGCCGCGCGTGATCTCGGCGGTGACCCCCGTCGACGCCGACCGCAAGTTCCTCAATGCGGCACCCGAAGCCTCGCTGATCTTCCGCCCGATCGACACATGGACGGTCACCGGCCGCGTCGCGACCGGCTACGGGACGCCGCAGGTGTCGAACCTCTTCGTCACCTCGAACGGCCTTGCGGGCAACAACACCGATCTGAAGCCGCAGACGAACCTCGGCTACGATCTTCAAGTCGGCTACGATCCGACGAAGCGAGTGTCGCTCAGCGTCGACGGCCTCTACGAGTTCTTCCACGACGAGCTCATCAATCAGTCGGCCGGTCCCGGCCTCATGACCTACACGTTCAACGCGCCGCGTTCCGAGCACCGCGGCATCGAGGCTCTCGCCAAGTGGGCGTTCTCGCCCGGCTGGCTGCTCACCGCCTCCTACACCTACGACAACCAGATCTACACGCAGTATTCCGAGCAGCTCAGCGCGGGCACGATGACGAGCGTCTTCAACCGCGCCGGCAATCGCCTCCCCGGCGTGCCCTTGGACGAGCTTCTCGTGCGGCTCGGCTACGACGTGCCGGACGGAACGTTGAAGGGGCTTGGCGCCTATGTCGAGTACAACAAGCAGAGCGACTTCTACGTCGACAACGCCAACCTGGCGCAGGCGCCTGGCTACGACCTCGTCAACGTCAACCTGCATTACGCGCGCGAGGTGAAGGACAGCGCGATCAAGTCGTTCTCGGCTTATGTCGAGGCGCGCAACATCACCAACCAGGCCTACGTGGCCTCGGCCAACAACGTCACCGATACGATCGATGCGGCGACAGGGCGGCAGAACGGCGCGGCGATGGTCGCCGCGACGAGCGGCTCGATCTACGCCGGCACGCCCGCCAGCTTGTATGGAGGCGTCCGTGTCAAGTTCTGAGCCGCGGACCGTGCGCTGGTACAATGCGGTCTGGCGCTGGCATTTCTACGCCGGGCTGTTCTGCATCCCCTTCGTGATCTGGCTGTCGCTGACGGGCTCGATCTACCTCTGGCGCCCGCAGATCGAGGCATGGCTCGACAGGGGCTACGACCACCTTGCCACGCAGGGGACCGTGGCTTCGCCCGATGCACAGGTCGCTGCCGCGCTTGCCGCAGTGCCCGGCGGGTCGCTGCATCGCTACGTGCTCCCGCAGGCGTCGGACCAAGCCGTGCGCATCCTCGTCGCGCGGGATGGAGAGGACTGGCGGGTGATGGTCGATCCGCGCTCGCTCGCCGTGCTCGACGTCGTCAGGGAGGAGTCGCGGCCGCTGCGTCTCGTCTTCCATCTGCACGGCGAGCTGCTCGCCGGCGCCATCGGCAGCTACCTCGTCGAGACGGCCGCCTGCTGGGCGATCGTCATGATCCTCACAGGGCTCTACCTCTGGTGGCCGCGAGGCGCATCACGGCTTGCCGGCGTTCTCTATCCGCGAATGACGGCAAGCTCCCGCATCCTTTGGCGCGACCTGCACGCGACGTCCGGCATCTGGGTGTCGCTGCTCGCCCTCGGGCTCATCCTCACAGGCCTGCCGTGGGCCAAGGGGTGGGGCAGCTACCTCGCCGAGGTCCGAACGCTCACCGGCACATCCCACGGCCCGGTGGACTGGACGATCGGCGGCAAGCCGCCGAAGCCAGATCCGATGCTGGGCGATCACGACGGCCACGGCATGGCGATGCCCGGTCCGGCGCCTGGGCCAGGCGAGCTGGCTCGGGTCATCGCTTCGGTCAAGGATCTCAAATTCGCGCCGCCGGTGCTGATCTCGCCACCACGGAAGGCCGGTCGGCCATGGAACGTCGCGTCGGATGCAGCCGACCGACCGCTGCGCAGCGAGCTTAAGGTGGACGGCACCACCGGGACGGTTTTGAGCCGGACCGACTTCGCTGAGCGCCGTTGGATCGATCGCGTCATTGGCTACGGCGTGGCCGTCCACGAGGGCGCGCTCTTCGGCTTGGCCAACCAGATCCTGGGCACGGTCACGGCGTCGCTGCTCACGCTTCTGGCGATATCGGGGGCGGTCATGTGGTGGCGACGCCGTCCCATCGGCCTGCTCGGGGCGCCGCGCTCGTTACCGCGGCCAAGTCTCGGCTTTGGCCTGGTAGCCGCGATCGTGCTTCTGGCCGTGTACATGCCCTTGTTCGGCGCATCGCTTCTCGTCGTCTTGCTCACCGAGCAGCTCGTGCTGCGGCGACTGCCGCGTGCGCGTCGCTGGCTGGGGCTCGCGTAGAGTTTTCGGCGACGAGCAGGCCGATCACCAGCACGGCGAGCGTGGCGATCGCCGCGACGGCGACGGCGCTCATGTCGACGCAAGATTATCGTCTGCGCACCGCCAGGCGGGCTGCACGCTACGGCTTTCCGAGCACTGCAATGGCTTGCCGCAGCGGCGCGCTCGAGATGCGGACGAGACCGTCGTAGGGCTGGTCGAGCTGGACGATCAGGAACATCGCAGCCGCCACCGACAGAGCGCTGGCGAACAGCGCGACCAGCACGGTTGCGTTGCGCGGTGCAGACAGCCCGAAGCTCGCGAAGATGATGGCGAGCCAGAACACCACGATGGCGAGGAAGGGCCATTGCAGGCTGCCTCTGACCTGCTCGAACAGGAGCCAGCGCGCCGCCGCGATCTCGTCGGCAGTCTGGAGCGCCTTGGCCTTGAGGTAGAGTTGTTCGTCGCCCTGCGGCGCCAGGCGGTGCAACATCCCCTGCATGGCCTCGATGCCGTCGGGCTGGCGGCCGAGGCTGTTACCGATGGCTTTGTCCTCGACGCCGCCTTCGTCCGGCCAGATCGCATGGAGCCGATTTACGGCCACCGCGCGCAGCACGCCGCGGGCTGCGCCGGTCTCCGGCCCATACTGGGCCAGCGTACGATCCAGCAGGATCACGCGCGACGCCAATTGCGTGAACTCGGTCTCCTTGGCGTCGAACGAGCCCTTGGCCGATGCGACGAGCAGGCCGATGACCAGCGCGGCGAGCGTGGCGATCATCGCGGTCGCCACCTTCACCACGTCCTTGGACGCGGCGTTGAGATGATCCTCGGGGAGAATCGCGGTGAGGGCGAAGCCCGCCAAGGCGCCGCCGAAGACGCAGGCGAAGACGATCGCCGCGACGGCGACGGCGCTCATGCGGGCCGCAAGACGCAGCGGAAGCCGATGTGGCTCATCCCCGTGTCGATCATCTGCGCATGCCGTGCCGCGGGGCGGTAGCGTCGACAATAATCCGGAGAGCAGAGGAACGAGCCGCCTTTGACCACCTTGGTGGGGATGCGGACCGGCTGGTGCGGGTCGTCGCTGCCGGCCCGCGTCCCCGCCCCGTTTGCGCCCGGCACGCAGCAGGGCTTGTGCGGGTCCGACGCGCTGTCGTGCGCGTACCAGTCGCAGGTCCACTCCCAGACGTTGCCGACCATGTCGAGGAGGCCGTAGCCGTTGCCCGGGAAGCTGCCGACGCGCGAGGTGCGACCGCGGCCGTCCTTCGCCAGGTGCTTCCAGGGAAACGCGCCCTGCCAGGTGTTCGCCATGGCGCGGCCGCCCGGCTGGAACGTGTCGCCCCAGGTGAACTCGGCGCCGTCCAGGCCGCCTCGCGCCGCGAACTCCCATTCCGCTTCGGTGGGCAGGGCCTTGCCGGCCCACGCTGCATAAGCCTCGGCATCCTCGTAGGCGACGTGCACGACGGGGTGATCGAGGCGCGCGCCGACCGTGCTTCTGCGACCCTCCGGGTGGCGCCAATAGGCGCCGGGCTGCCAGGCCCACCAGTTGCGGACATCGCGGAGGTCGACGGGGCCGCGGGTTTGATGAAAAACCATCGATCCCGGCTTCAGCTTGCTCGGATCGGCATCGGGGTAGGCGAGCGGGTCGATCGGGCGTTCGGCCACGGTGCGGTGGCCGGTGGCGGCGACGAAGGCGGCGAAGTCGCGGTTGGTCACCGGCCCGCGGTCGATGAAGAAGCCGGCGACGGATACATCGCGCGCGGGCGCTTCCTCCGGATAATGGCTGTCCGATCCCATCCGGAACGTCGCGCCATCGAGCCAGACCATGCCGCGCGACACCGGCGCACCGGCGGGCGTGATATCCCTGTTGGCGACGCGGTCACGCTCGCCGCATCCGCAGGCAGCCATGTTCTCGCGATGAACAGGCTGCCTCGACATCTCGCCTAGTCTTCCGTCTGCGCCGCCTGCAGCTTCTGCAGGACCTGGTCGATGCTGAAGCTCGGGGGCTTCTGCCGCGGCGGGAAGTCCTTGAAGCTCTGCAGGAACTGCGCGACGAAGGCTTGCGCCGGAACGAGCAGGAAGACGCGGCGGGCCCGCCAATCGGCGTAGTAGCTCGACTCGTGATCGGCGCGCTCGAACGGATCGCCCCAGAGATCGAACAGCTTCGGCACACGCAGCGGGATGAGCGGATCCTGCCAGACGTCGAAGCCGATCGCCCGCTGCTCGGCGAACACCGCCTTCCATCTCAGGTACCGCAGGCCGACGAGGTCGCCGTCGTCGCTGAAGTAGAAGAATTCCTTGCGCGGCCATGCGGTCGCGGCGTCCTTCAGAGCCGACGTGAGGTCGTAGCCGTCGAGGTGCACCTTGAAGGTCTTGTTGCCAGCAACGTATCCAGCGAGCAGCTTCTCCTTGACGCCGGGCGCGCCCGCGGCCGCGACGAAGGTTGGAAACCAATCCAACGCGGACGTCACCTCGTTGCTGACGGTCCCCGGCCTGACGGTCCCAGGCCAGCGCAGCAGCGCCGGGACGCGGTAGCCGCCCTCCCAATTGGTGTTCTTCTCGCCCCGGAACGGCGTCGTGCCCCCGTCCGGCCAGCTGAACGTCTCGGCGCCGTTATCGGTCGTGTAGAGGACGATCGTGTCGTCGGCGATGCCGAGGTCGTCGAGCTTCTTCAGGAGCTGGCCGACGTGGCCGTCGTGCTCGACCATGCCGTCGGCGTAGACGCCGAGCCCGGTCTTGCCCTCCGATGCGGGCTTCAGATGCGTGAAGATGTGCATCCGGCTCGAGTTGAACCAGACGAAGAACGGCGTGTCGGATGCGTGCGCGCGATCGATGAATTGCAGGGAGGACGACAGGAACTCCTCGTCGACCGTCTCCATCCGCTTCATCGTCAGCGGACCGGTATCCTCGATACGGCCGTCGGCGTAGGAATGAAGCACGCCGCGCGGCCCGAAGCGCTCCTTGAACGCGACGCTCTTCGGGTAGTCGGGGTTCTCGGGCTCCTCCTCGGCGTTGAGGTGGTAGAGATTGCCGAAGAACTCGTCGAAGCCGTGCGCCGTCGGCAGGAACTCGTCGCGGTCGCCGAGATGGTTCTTGCCGAACTGGCCGGTCGCATAGCCGAACGGCTTCAGCATCTCGGCAATGGTCGGATCCTGCGGCTGCAGGCCGGTCTTCGAGCCCGGCAGCCCGACCTTGGTCAAGCCGGTGCGGAAGGGGCTCTGGCCGGTGATGAACGCGGAGCGGCCCGCGGTGCAGCTCTGCTCGCCGTAATAGTCGGTGAACAGAACGCCCTCTTGCGCGAGCCGGTCGATGTTCGGCGTCTTGTAATGCATCATCCCCTTGTTGTAGGCGCCGACGTTGAACCAGCCGACGTCGTCCGCCATGATGACGAGAATGTTGGGGCGCTTCGTCGCCGATACAGGCGATGGCTGTGCGGAAGACGTGCTCGGCAGGGCGGTCGCGGCTGCGAAGAGCGACGTGCCGAGGAGCAGATCGCGCCGGCGAAGACGAGTTCTGGAGTCGCCAGGCCCCGGGGCCGTGCCGCCGGGCGTCAGGTCCTTACGCATCGGAAGCCTTCTTTCGCGTGATGTTCCGGCTAGGATCTGTTTTGGCACACGCCTACAAAGGCGAATTACTTCCGCGATGGTCGGCTTTTTCTATCTCAATTGAGAATTTGGGGCCGCGTTCGCAAATGTCTTTTAGACTTTGGTCTAGGCACGGCAATAAAGCAGGGCTCTCCTAGCGGGTTCAGCTTTGCATCATGCGCTGGGCAATCCCGTGCTCGGATGTTGACCGAAATCCCGACCGCCTAGATCTTCCGCAGCGCCACCGCCTCGATGCGATGGTCGGTGCCCTTGCTCAGCACGAGGTTGGCGCGCTGGCGGGTCGGGGCGACGTTGTCGTGCAGGTTCACGAGGTTGATCGTGCGCCAGATTTCCTTTGCCTTCGCAAGCGCCGCCTCGTCGTCGAGGTCGGCGTACTTTCGGAAGTAGGAGCGCGGGTCGCGGAAGGAGGTCTCGCGTAGGCGCATGAAGCGCTCGACGTACCAGTGCTCGAGGTCGGCCTCGCCGGCGTCGAGGTAGATCGAGAAGTCGAAGAAGTCCGAGATGAAGGCGGCCGGCGGCTTCGAGCGGCCGCGCCGCTTGCGGCCGGGGGCGAGCACGTTCAGCCCTTCGACGATCAGGATGTCGGGGCGGTCGACCACGACCTGCTCGTCGGGCACGATGTCGTAGGTCAGGTGCGAGTAGACGGGCGCCGCGACCTCGCGCCGGCCGGCCTTGACGTCGGAGATGAAGCGCAGCAGCGACTGGCCGTCGTAGCTCTCGGGAAAGCCTTTTCGCCCCATCAGCCCCTCGCGCTCGAGCACGGCGTTGGGGAACAGGAAGCCGTCGGTCGTGACGAGATCGACGCGCGGGGTGTTGGGCCAGCGCTGCAGCAGCGCGCGCATGACGCGGGTGAAGGTCGACTTGCCCGCCGCCACCGAGCCGGCGACGCCGATGATGTAGGGCACCTTGCCGTCCTCGGCGCCGAGGAAGCGCTGCGTCGCCTTGAACAGCCCCTGCGTCGCCGCGACGTAGAGCGCGAGGAGGCGCGACAGCGGCAGGTAGATCTCGATGACCTCCTCCAGCGTGATCGGCTCGTTGGTCGAGCGCAGCCGGGCAAGGTCCTCGGCCGAGAGCGTGAGCGGCGTGTCGGCGCGCAGGACGGCCCACTGCGCCCTGTCGAAGCGATGGTACGGCGAGTGGACCGTGAGCTCGACGCGATCGTCCATTCGGGCCTCGAGCTTCTGCGCGCCCTAGCGCGACGCCTTTTCTTCGTGCCCGGACTGGGCGGTCCGCCGTTGCAACTCGGCCATGATATCGGCAAGAGCAACCCCGCTCGCCTGGAGCAGGACGACGAGATGATAGAATACGTCGGCTGTTTCGCCAACGATCGAGGGCTTATCTCCTTCGGCGGCGGCGATCACGAGCTCGACGGCCTCCTCGCCGAACTTCTTGGCGCAGCGCGAGGCCCCCTTGTCGAGCAGCGACTTGGTGTAGGAGGTCGCGGCCTCCGCCGTCGTGCGGTCGCGCACGATCGCGGCGAGATCGTCCAGGCTGAAACCATCCGTCATCGATCGAGCGTCCTCGCGCGCCTGTCCATCGCCGCACTTGCGCCGACCTCGCGCGCCCGGCATTGGCTTGGGGCTGATCCCTAATGCGCCCGGCGCGTTGCGCCAAGACCGTGCCGCGGCCCGCCCCCGATCAAGACCCAGAGATGCAGACCAGCTTCGCCCCCGACCTGCTCGACCGTCCGGCCTTCGCCTCCAGCGAGAAGGTCATCCGCAAATGCGTGCATTGCGGGTTCTGCACCGCCACCTGCCCGACCTTCCTGCTGCTCGGCGACGAGAACGATTCGCCGCGCGGGCGCATCTACCTGATGAAGGACATGCTGGAGAACGACCGGCCGGCCGATGCCGAGACGGTGAAGCACATCGACCGCTGCCTCTCCTGCCTCTCGTGCATGACGACCTGCCCGTCGGGCGTGAACTACATGCACCTCGTCGATCACGCCCGCGCGCACATCGCCAAGACCTACAAGCGGCCGCTGATGGACCGGCTGACCCGCATGATGCTCGGGCTCGTGCTGCCCTATCCCGCCCGCTTCCGGCTGGCGCTGCAGGGCGCGCGCCTCGCCAAGCCGTTCGCCGGCCTGCTGCCGAAGCAGTTCCGCGCCATGCTGAAGATGGCGCCGCCCTCGCTGCCGGCGCCCGGCAACAGCGGCCTGCCGGCCGTGCACAAAGCCGCGGGCACGAAGACGATGCGCGTCGGCCTGCTCACGGGCTGCGCGCAGCAGGTGCTCGACCCTGCGATCAACGAGGCGACGATCCGCCTGCTCACCCGCTTCGGGGTGGAGGTCGTGGTGGTGAAGGGGGTCGGCTGCTGCGGCGCATTGCAGCACCACATGGGCCAGGAGGACGCCTCGCACGCCATGGCGGCCGCCAACGTGCGCGCCTTCATGGCCGAGAAGCGGGCGCGCGGGCTCGACCATGTCGTCATCAACACGTCGGGCTGCGGCACGACGCTGAAGGACTACGGCTTCATGCTGCGCGAGGACCCCGACATTGCGGCCGACGCGGCCGAGGTGTCGGCGATGTCGCGCGACGTCAGCGAGATCCTGGCCGCGCTGCCGATCGCGCCCAAGGCCGACCTGCCGAAGCTGCGCGTCACCTACCATTCCGCCTGCTCGCTGCAACACGGGCAGAAGGTGACGAAGACGCCGATGGACGTGCTCGCCGACGCCGGCTTCGAGGTGACGCCGGTACCGGAAGGCCACATCTGCTGCGGCTCGGCCGGCACCTACAACCTGCTGCAGCCCGAGATCGCCGAGCGGCTGAAGCAGCGCAAGGCCGCAAACATCGTGTCGACGCGGCCCGACGTGGTGGCCGCCGGCAACATCGGCTGCATCGTGCAGATCGCCAGCGCCGTCGGCGTGCCGGTGGTGCACACCGTGCAGCTCGTCGATTGGGCGACGGGCGGCCCGCGCCCGCCGGGGCTGGGCGCGGCCTGATGGCGCAGCTGCTCCGCCGCGGCCTGCTCGCCGCGGTCTTTGCGCTGGCGCCCGCCCTCGCCGGGGCACAGGACGCGCCGCCCGGGCCGAAGCTGCCGGACATGCCGAGCCTGCGCCAGAAGGGCAGCGACGACCCGACCAAGCCGGCCGGCGCCCTGCCGCCGCCGGCCAGGCCGGCGCCGAAGCCCGAGGAGAAGAAACCGGAGCCGGCCCGAAAGGCCGAGCCGAAGAAGCCCGAGCCGAAGAAGCCCGAGGCGAAGCCGGCAAAGCAAAGCGGCAAGAAGGCCGCGAAGGGCGGGGCGAAGCGTGCGCCGCCGCACGCCACAGGCAAGCGTGCCGCCGCGAAGCCGAAGGCGGCGGCCCGGGGCAAGAGGAAGCGCTGAGCGAGTCGTGGTAGGCTGGCCTCGATGACCTTCCAGGGCCACGAGCAGCACCTCGACGCAGCCGCCTTCCTCGCCTGGCGCGAGGCGGCGATCGGCGACGCGCGCTACGAGCTCCTCGACGGCGGCGTCCACGCGATGGGCGCCGAGCGGGCCGAGCATGCCCGCGTGAAGAACGCCGCGCTGCGCGAGCTCGAGCAGGGGATCGCCGCCGCCGGCCTGCCGTGCGAGGCGTTTCCGGACGGCATGGCGGTCAAGGTCGACGACGCCAACGTCTTCGAGCCCGACGTCACCGTGCGCTGCGGCGCGCCGCTGCCGGGCGACGCGGTGCTGATCGACGACCCGCTCATTGTGATCGAGGTCGCCTCGCCCTCGACGCAGCGCATCGACGTTCTCGTCAAGCTCTCGCGCTACTTCCGCAACCCGAGCATCCAGCACTACCTCATCGTCGTGCCGGCGGGCCGCGTCGTCGTGCATCATCGCCGCGTCGGCGATCGTATCGAGGCGGCGAGCCACGAGGCTGGCGTGATCCATCTCGATCCGCCCGGGCTCGCGCTCGACGTGGCCCGGCTTTATCCTACACCGGCACCCTGAGCAGCGCCTCGAGCGTCTCGATGCGGTCGGCCTCGCGCGCCGGCTTGTCCCAGCGGATGCGCGCGACGCGCGGAAAGCGCATGGCGACGCCGGACTTGTGCCGCGTCGAGCGGTTCAGCCCCTCGAAGGCGATCTCGAGCACGAGCCCCGCGTCCTTGCCGTGCACCACCTCGCGCACCGGGCCGAAGCGGTTCGTCGTGTTGTTGCGGACGAAACGATCGAGCTGCGCCAGCTCCTCGTCGGTGAAGCCGAAATAGGCCTTGCCGACGGGCACCAGCGCGTCGCCCTCCGCATCCTCGCGCCAGACACCGAACGTGTAGTCGGAGTAGAACGACGAGCGCTTGCCGTGCCCGCGCTGCGCGTACATCATGACAGCGTCGACCGTGAACGGGTCGCGCTTCCACTTGTACCAAAGTCCCTTCGGACGGCCGGGCAGGTAGGGCGAGTCGGCGCGCTTCAGCATCAGTCCCTCGATCGCCTCGGCATCCGGTCCCGCCCCGGCCCCCGCCGGATTTTTTCGCGCGCGCGCAAGATCGTCCCAGGTTTGGAAGGAAACGATGGGCGAGAGATCGAGCCGCTCGTGGCGGGCCTCCGCGACGAAGGCCGCGAGCCTGTCGCGTCGCTCTTTGAACGGTAGCGGGCGCAGATCCTCGCCGTCGAGCGTCAGCAGGTCGTAGGCGCGGATCGCGGCGGGAAAGTCGGCGAGCAGCTTCATCGAGACGGTGCGCCGGTTCAGCCGCTGCTGCAGCACGCCGAACGGCTGCACCAGCCCGCCGCGCACCACCAGCAGCTCGCCGTCGAGCGAGAAGCGCGCGTGCGGCAGGTCGGCGAGCATCTGCGTGAGGTCGGGGAAGGTCTCGGAAATATCCTCGCCGGTGCGCGAGTAGAGGCGGATCGCCGCGCGATCCTCGGCGTCGAGCCCGCGCGTCGCCTGCACGCGGATGCCGTCCCATTTCCACTCCGCCGAAAACAGCGCGGGGTCCTCGACGTCCATGTCGCGCGCCTCGAGCGGATGCGCGAGCATGGCGGGATGGAACGGCGCGGGATCGATCGCATCCGGCTTGTCGGCGCGGCCCTCGACCCAGGCGAAGAGATCGAGGTAGGGCGGCGCGAGGCCGTGCCAGACCTCCTCGATCTCGTTCGCCGCCTTGCCGCCGAGCGCCGCCACCGCCGTCTTGGCGAGGCGCGCCGAGACGCCGATGCGCAGCGAGCCGGTGATGAGCTTCAGGAGCGCCCAGCGCCCCGTCTCGTCGAGCGCATCGAGCCAGCCTGCGATGACCCGCGGCAAATCCAGCTTGCCGGAGGTCGAGAGCGTCAAGACGACGTCGGAGAGGTGGAGCGCCTCGTCTCCGTCTCCCGCTTGCGGGAGACGATGGCCCGACGACGTCGGGTCGGATGAGGGGTCGTGCCGCTCGCCGGGATCGGCGTCCGAGAGGCGGGAGGGCCCCTCATCCGACCCCGCTTCGCGGGGCCACCTTCTTCCGCCAGCGGGAGAAGGGAAGCGCGGCGGCGCCGGCCACAGCAGCGCGACGGTCTCGGAGAGATCGCCGACATAGTCGTAGCTGAGCCCGAAAAGGTAGGGGTCGACCCGCGTCGCGATGAGCGCCCGGATGAGGTTGGGCTTGGCGTGCTGGAACGACAGCGCCCCGGTGAGCGCCGCGAGCGCGTAGCCCCGCTCCGGGTCCTCCACCGAGCGGAAATAGTCCGTCATCAGGCGAAGCTTGTTGTTGCGCCCCGGCTCGTAGCTGAGCCGGTCGAGAAGGTGCGCGAAGCGGTTCATGCGAGGGCAGATGTGCACGCGGCACGCACCGGCGACAAGCGGCGGCGTTTTTGGCCCGAGCCGGCGGCGCCAGCGGCTGATCCTCTCAGGAGGCGCCCGCCAGCGCTCTCAGCGCGTCCAGCGTGAGCAGGCCGTCCAGCTCGGAAAAGACCTGGACATCGCGGCCCTGGGCCAGGAGCTCCTCGACCTTGGACAGCGCATCCGGCGCGGTCTGGGCCGGAAAGCTCTCTCGGCTGCACGCGCTTTTCGCCTGAACGACGAACCTGGCAAGCGGCTCTGTCGGCTTGAACGGGCGGGGCATGGTCGCGACAAGTCTCTTATAGATCGCTGTTGCGAGGGTCCGGAATATGGATGTCGCGGGACGACGATTCGTCAACCGCGTCCGGACCGCGTCACTTCCCCAGCTTCTTGTGCAGCTCGTCGAGCGCGGCCTGCGCGGCGGCGATGCGGTCGGCGTTGCCGATCGCCTTGGCGAGCTCGAGCCGGCGCTCCATCAGCTTCACCGCCTCGTCCTTGCGGCCGTCCTCGAAGGCGAGGACGCCGAGCTGGAACAGGCTGACGTCCACCTTCTCCGCGTCGTTGGCGGTCGTCGCGATGTCGAGCACGCGCTCGAGGCTGGCGCGGGCGGCGGCGTGGTCGCCGAGCGCGTATTCGTTCTGCGCGAGGTTGACGAGGCCGGCGATCAGCAGCGGCGAGTGCGCGCCGTGCAGGATGGCGCCGGCGTCCAGCACCTTCTGGTTCAGGTCGCGTGCGGCGGCGTAATCCTTCACCTCGTGCAGGCAATAGGCGACCTGCTCCTCGGTGCCGAGCTTCTGGTCCTCCGTGACGCCGTTCGCCGTCGTCATGAAGGCGATCGACTTGCGGTAGTGCGGGATCGCGTCGAGACAGTCCTGCTTGGCGAGATAGAGGTTGCCGACGTCGTACTCGAGGTGCATGCGCTCCTTCGGCTCGAGGAAGGGCTGCGCCGCGTCGATCGTCAGCGCGTTCTCGCCGTGGCGGATCGCATCGTCGATGGGGCCGACCTTGGCCTCGATCACCGCGCGCAGGTGATCGATGCGCCCGGCATCGCGCGAGCCCGGCGCGGCATCGACGAGGTCGAGCTTGGTCAGCGTGTCGCTGGCGCTGAGCCGCGAGTCCGGGTTCATGATGAGATCGTGCAGCGCCTTGATCTTGTCGTTGGCCGTCTCGGCAGCGGCCGGCCCGGCGAGGACCGCCGCGATCAGCGCGACTCCCATGAGCGCGGCGGACAGACCTGGGATCCTCGGCATCGGCATGCGACCTTTTTCTCAAAGCGACCCACCGGACCGCGCCGTTCACCGCCCGTCAAGCCGGCAGAGATAAGCTCGATCAAGCCTTCGCGAGCCCCCGCCATGGACGCCCTCAAGATCACCGGCCTGATGAAGGCCTACGACAAGCCGGCCGTCCGGGGCCTCGAGCTTACGCTGCACCCCGGCGAGTTCTATGCGCTGCTCGGGCCCAACGGCGCCGGCAAGACGACGAGCCTGCGCATGACGGCCGGGCTTCTGCGGCCGGATGCCGGTGAGATCTCGATCTTCGGCATCGATGCGCTGAAGGACCCCATCGGCGCCAAGCGCATCACGGCCTGGGTGCCCGACGAGCCGCTCGTCTACGACAAGCTGACCCCGCGCGAGTATCTCGAGTTCGTCGCCGGCCTGTGGCAGGTCGAGGCGCAGGCGGCGGCCGCGGCGGCCGAGGCGCTGCTCGACCGGCTCGGCCTGAGCCCCCACGCGAACGAGCGCTGCGGCGGCTTCTCGAAGGGCATGCGCCAGAAGGTGGCGCTCGCCGGCGCGCTGGTGCACGACCCGCGTCTCATCATCCTCGACGAGCCGCTGACCGGCCTCGACGCCGGCTCCGCCCGCCAGGTGAAGACGATTCTGCTCGATCGCGTGCGCGCCGGGGCCACCGTCTTGATGACCACCCACATCCTCGAGGTCGCCGAGCGCATGGCCGAGCGCATCGGCATCATCGCCGAGGGCCGCCTCATCGCGGACGGCACGCTCGCCGAGCTGCGCGCCCGCATGGCGGCGAGCGGCGACGCGAGCCTCGAGGATATCTTTCTGGGGCTGGTGGAGGCGGCTTAGCGCGCCGGCCGTGAAGGCGCTGCGTCCCTCTCGAACGCGTCGAGCTGACGCACGCCGAAGCGCCCCGGCTCGTTCACCGCGGATCAACATGGCCCAGTTATCCTCGCGCCAAACCCGGACCCGCCGATGAGCCTCGCCTTCTTCGCTCGCCACGAGCTGCGCCTCGCCTGGCGCGACGCGGTCATGATGCTGCAGGGCGGCCGGCGGCGGCGCTTTCCCGTGGCGGCGATCGCGGTGGCGGTCTTCGTCGTCGTGCTGCACCTCGTCGCCTACGAGCTTTTGGAGCCGGCGCAGGCGCTGATCCGCGCACCCGACAAGGCCTTTCTCGTGGCGCTCACCGGCTCGGCGCTGCTCGCCTGGATGCTGCTCCTGGCGCAGGCGATGGAGACGGTGACGCGCTCCTTCTACGCGCGGGCCGACCTCGATCTCATCCTGTCGTCGCCGGCCCCGGCGGCGCGGCTCTTCGCGGTGCGCATCGCCGCGAACGCGCTCTCCGCGGCGATCATGGCGGCGCTGCTGATCGGGCCCGTCGTCGACGTCGCCGCGTTCCTCGTCGGGCCTCGTTTGCTCTCCGCCTATGTCGTCGTCATCGCGATGGGCGTGTCGGCGGCGGCCGCTGCGGTGGCGACGACGGCGCTGATGTTCCGCCTCGTCGGGCCGAAGCGCACGCGGCTCGTCGCGCAGATCGCCGCGGCGGTGATCGGCGCCGGCTTCGTCGTCGGCATCCAGATCGCCGCGGTGGCCTCGGCCGGCAGCCTGTCGCGCAGCACGCTGCTCGCCTCGCCCGCCGTCATCGCCGCCGCGCCCGATCTTGGAAGCCCGCTGTGGCTGCCGGCGCGCGCAGCGCTCGGCGACGTGGCGTCCACCGCCTGGCTGCTCGTCGCCGCCGCCCTGCTGCTCGCCGCGGCGATCGCGGTCACAGCGCCCGCCTTCGCGCACGACGCGATGACGGTCGCCGGCCTCTCGGAAGCGCCGGCCGCCGTCGGCCGGGACCGCGCCTTCCGCCGCCGCTCGCGGGCGCAGACGCTGCGGATGAAGGAGTGGCGGCTGCTGTGGCGCGACCCCTGGCTCCTGTCGCAGAGCCTGATGCAGATCCTCTACCTTCTGCCGCCGGCCGTGCTGCTGTGGCGCGACTTCGGCAGCGGCGCGGAACAGCTCGTCGTGCTGGCGCCGGTGCTTGTCATGGCGGCGGGACAGCTCGCCGGCGGCCTCGCCTGGCTCGCGCTCTCGGGCGAGGATGCGCCCGATCTCGTCGCCACCGCGCCGATCGCGCCGCGCGCGGTGCTGCGGGCGAAGGTCGAGGCGGTGCTGGCCGCCGTCGCGCTGCCGGTGCTGCCGCTAGCCGTCGCGCTGGTGCCGGCGGCGCCGCGCGTCGCGCTCGTCACGCTGGCCGGCGCGGCGATGGCGGCGGCGGGCGCCTGCGCGGTGCAGTTCTTCTTCCGCGCCCAGGCCAAGCGCACCAACTTCCGCCGCCGCCAGACCTCGTCGCGGTTCGCGACCATCGCCGAGGCCTTCGTGTCGATCACGGTGGCCGGCGCCGCGGGCCTCGCCGCCGCCGGCTACTTCGCCGAGGCGACGGCGCCGCTGGTGATCACCGTCATCGTGCTCTTCGCCTCGCGCGCCATGGGCAAGCCGGCCGAGGGCGCGCTGGCCTGATCCCCGCGTCGCGCGGCGGTTAAGCCGCGAGCTGCGCGGCCTCGGCCTCGGCGGCGGCGATCGCCGCGTCGCGCTTGTCGGGCATGGACAGGCCCTCGGCACGCACGAAGGCGATGTCGGTGATGCCGAGGAACCCGAACATCACGCGCAGGTACGCCTCCTGGTGGTCGGCCGACTCGTACGGGCCGTCGGTGTAGATGCCGCCGCGCGACGAGGCGACGATGATCCGCTTGCCGCCGCACAGGCCCTTCGGCGCGCCGTCGACATAGGCGAAGGTCTTCTGCGGCACGGCGAGCCGGTCGATCCAGGCCTTGAGGTTGGAGGGCAGGCCGAAGTTGTACATCGGCGCGCCGATGACGACGATGTCGGCCGCCAGGAACGCGTCGAGCACCGCGAAGTCGGCCGCGAGCGCCTCCGGCCGCGGCGCGCTCGCCTGCGGGCCGCGCGTCGCCGCCACATAGGCGGCGCTCATGTGCGGCACGGGGTCGGCGGCGAGGTCGCGGCGGACGATCTCGAGGTCGGGGTGCAGGGCCTTCAGCCGCGCGACGACGTCCGCCGACAGCCGGCGGCTGACCGACATGTCGCCGAGGACGCTGGAATCGATGTGCAGGAGCTTCATGATGTGCCTCGTTGAAGAGGGCCACTGGCGATCCCACCCTTGAGGCGGTATGCTTTTGTGACCGAGGCAGAATAAGTGACCGAACGAGATTTGGCGCAAGACGGCACATTCTTGGGACCGACGCACAGCGATGTGCCCGAGGCACACGGCGCTGCCCTGCCGGCGGACCCGAGCGAGATCCGGCGCGGCTGCAACGGCGTCAACGACGTGCTCACCCGCATCGGCGACAAGTGGAGCGTGCTCATCGTCATGATGCTCGCCGCCGGCCCGCGCCGCTTCAGCGAGCTGAAGCGCATGGTCGACGGCATCTCGCAGCGCATGCTCACCCACACGCTGCGTGGCCTCGAGCGCGACGGCCTGGTGACCCGCACCGTGACCCCGACCATCCCGCCGCGCGTCGACTACGCGCTGACCGAGCTCGGCCGCTCGCTGCGCGGTCCCGTCGAGGCGATGGGCCGGTGGGCGCAAGCCAACCGCCCCGCGATCGACGCGGCCCGGGCCCGCTACGACGGCGGGCGGTAAGGGCACTCCTTCTCCCGCACCGCGGGAGAAGGTGGCCTCGCGCAGCGAGGTCGGATAAGGGCGATGCCGGAGGGGGCTCGGTCTCTGGCGCGCCCGCACGCCCGGCCGCCCCCTCAGACCTCGCTCCATCCTGCGCCGCCCTCATCCGACCCGACTTCGTCGGGCCACCTTCTCCCGCAAGCGGGAGAAGGAGCGCGGGCTAGGGGAAGAACTTGTTCAAAGGGCGCGGCAGGCCGAGGTTCTCGCGCAGCGTCGTGCCCTCGTAGTCCGTGCGGAAGAGGCCGCGCCGCTGCAGCTCCGGCACGACCTTGTCGACGAAGTCGTCGAGGCCTTCGGGCAGGTAGGGGAACATCACGTTGAACCCGTCGCTCGCCTCCTCGTGCAGCCAGGCGGCCATGCCGTCGGCGATCGTGGCGGGCGTGCCGACGAAGGCGAGGCCGGCGTAGGAGCCGGCCTTCTGCGCAAGCTCGCGGATGGTGAGGTTCTTCGTGCGCGCCGCCTCGAGGATGCGGGCGCGGGCGCTGCGGCTGGCGTTGGTCTCCGGAATGTCGGGGAGCGGACCATCGGGGTCGTAGCACGACACGTCGGTGCCGAGCATGCCGTTCAGCGAATGGATGCCGCTGTCGTAGTGCACCAAGCTGTCGAGATGCGCGCGCTTGGCGCGGGCCTCCTCGTCGGTCTCGCCGACGACGACGAAGGCGGCGGGCAGGATCTTGAGGTGATCCGGGTCGCGGCCGAGGGCGCGCATGCGCCCCTTCACGTCGGCGTAGAAGGCGCGCCCGCCGGCCAGCGTCGACTCCGCCGCGAAGATGACCTCCGCCGTCTCGGCGGCGAGCTGGCGTCCGGGCTCGGAGGCGCCGGCCTGCACGATGACCGGCCAGCCCTGCACCGGCCGCGCGATGTTGAGCGGCCCGCGCACGCGCAGGCTCGGCCCCTCGTGCGCCAGCGTGTGCATCTTCTCGGGGTCAAAGTAGATGCCGGCCGCGACGTCGCGCACGAACGCGTCGTCGGCAAACGAGTCCCACAGGCCGGTGACGACGTCGTAGAACTCGCGCGCCCGCACGTAGCGCGCGTCGTGGTCCATCATCTCGGTCTTGCCGAAGTTCAGCGCCGCGTCGGGGTTTGCGGTCGTGACGATGTTCCAGCCGGCTCGGCCGCCGGAGATGTGGTCGAGCGAGGCGAAGCGCCGGGCGATATGGTAGGGCTCGTCGAAGGTCGTCGAGGCGGTCGCGACGAGGCCGATGCGCTCGGTGACCGTCGCCAGCGCCGACAGCAGCGTGAACGGCTCGAACGACGTGACGGTGTGGCTGCGCTTCAGCGCCTCGACCGGCATGTCGAGCACCGCGAGATGGTCCGCCATGAAGAACGCATCGAACTTCGCCGCCTCGAGCCGCTGTGCGAAATGCCTGATGTGGCCGAAGTTGAAGTTCGCATCCGGGTAGGCGCCGGGGTAGCGCCACGCGCCGGTGTGGATCGAGATCGGCCGCATGAAGGCGCCGAGATGCAGGCGACGGGGTGAGGGCATGCGGTGAGACCGGGGTGGCTGGGACCTCACGATTAGAAGGGCGCGAAGCCGAGCCGTCGCAAGGGCGCGGACGCTCCAAAGATTGGCGCGGCCGGAGGATGTTGTTCTCCCGCGCCGAGTGGGGGCCGGGTGCGCGACTCGTGGCGAGACCCGCATTTTGGCGTCAGGATGCGTCAGGCGACAGGCTCTACAGGTATTTATACCGAATGCGCTCAGCTTCGGCAAGCGCGGCCGCGAGACGACGCACCCTCCTTCTCCCGCTTGCGGGAGAAGGTGGCCCCGCGAAGCGGGGTCGGATGAGGGGACATGCCGCCTCTCGCACCCCCGTAGCCCCAAGCGGCACGATCCCTCATCCGACCCGACTTCGTCGGGCCACCTTCTCCCGCAAGCGGGAGAAGGAGCGCGCGGGAAGCGTCCAGGCCATGCGAGTTCCTTCTCCCGCATGGCGGGAGAAGGTGGCCTCGCGCAGCGAGGTCGGATGAGGGCGAGGCCGGAGAGGGCTCGTTCTCTGGTGCGCCCAAACGCACGAGTCGGCCCTTCGACCCCGCTCCATCCTGCACCGCCCTCATCCGACCCGACTTCGTCGGGCCACCTTCTCCCGTCGAGCCGGGAGAAGGAGCGCGCGGGAGCGTCCAGGCCATGCGAGGTCCTTCTCCCGCAAGCGGGAGAAGGAGCGCGCACCTCACCCCATCACCTCCCGCACCAGCTCGGCCTCGGCCTCGGCCAGGATCGCGTCGCGGCCTTCGCCGTGGATCGGCTCGCGGCCGACTTCCAGCATGATCGGTACCGCGAGCGGCGAGATGCGATCCAGGTCCTTGTGCAGGATGCGGCCTTTTACGCGCGACAGCATCGCGGCCAGCCGCACGAGGTCGAGCAGGCCCGTGGAGGCGTCCGCGCGCGCGGCCTGCAGGAGGATGTGGTCGGGCTCGTGCCGGCGCAGCACGTCGTAGATCAGGTCGGTCGAGACCGTGATCTGGCGCCCGGTCTTCTCCTTGCCGGGGAAGTTGCGCTCGATGAGGCCGGAGACGATCGCGTTCTGGCGGAAGGTGCGCTTCATCAGCGCGCTCTCCTGCAGCCAGTCCTCGAGGTCGTCGCCGAGCATGTCCTGCGAGAAGAGATCGTCGATCGACACCAGGCCCTGGCGCGCGCGCAGGCCGACGTCGGTTTTGCCCCAAACCGCCATCACGTAGTCGGTGGCGACGAAGCCGAGCGGGCGCAGATGCGCGCGCTCCATGCGTCGCGTCAAGAGCATGCCGAGCGTCTGGTGCGCGAGCCGCCCCTCGAAGGGGTAGCAGACGAGATAGAAGCGATTGCCGCGCGGAAACGTCTCGACGAGGAGGTCGCCGGGCGGGGGCAGGGCGGAGCGCTCGCGCTGCAGCTCGAGCCATTCGGCGACCTGCATAGGCATCTTGTCCCAGTGGTTGGGGTCGGCGAGCAGGTTGCGCACGCCCTCGGCGAGATAGGTCGAGAGCGGGAACTTGCCGCCGGCATAGGTCGGCACGCGCGGCGTGTCGGAGCGCGCGCGGGAGACCAGCGCCTCGTTCTCGACGATGGCCTGCAGCGCCAAAACCTCGCCGCCGAAGAGGAAGGTGTCGCCCGGCGCCAGCGTCTCGAGGAAGCCTTCCTCCAGCTCGCCGAGCACGCGGCCGCCGCGCCGCAGCGGGCCGGTGTAGACCTCGCTGGCGTTTTCGCCCGTTCCTTGGCCGCCGTCGCCCGCGCCCTTCCTGCCGCGCACGAGCCGCACCTTGAGCGATGACGCCTCGACGATCGTCCCGACGTTCATGCGATAGGCCTGCGCGACGCGGCCGTTGGCGACGCGCCAGCGCACCTCGCCGTGCTCGTCGGTCACCTCCTTGATCTTGGCGAACCGCTCGTAGCCGGCGAGCGCGTAGCCGCCGTGCGCGACGAAGGCCAGCGCCTTGTCGAAGGTTTCGCGCGAAACCTCCCGGTAGGGCTCGGCGGAGGTGATCTCGGTGTAGAGCTCCTCCGCCGCGAACGGCCCGGCGCAGGCCATGCCGAGGATGTGCTGGCACATGACGTCGAGCGCGCCGGCGCGGGCGACTGCCGTGTCCTGCGCGCCGATGGCGGCGGCATCGACGGCGGCGCGGCACTCCAGCACCTCGAAGCGGTTCGAGGGCACGAGCAGCGCGCGCGAGGGCTCGTCGAGCCGGTGGTTGGCGCGGCCGATGCGCTGCATCAGGCGCGACGAGCCCTTCGGCGCGCCGATGTTGATGACGAGGTCGACGTCGCCCCAGTCGATGCCGAGGTCGAGCGTCGAGGTGCAGACGACCGCTTTCAAGCGACCCGCCGCCATCGCTTCTTCCACGCGGCGGCGCTGCGAGGCGTCGAGCGAGCCGTGGTGGAGGGCGATGGGGAGGTTGTCGTCGTTCATCGCCCACAGCGTCTGGAAGATGAACTCGGCCTGGGAGCGGGTGTTGGTGAAGATGAGCGTCATGCCGGCGCCGCGGATCGCCGCGTAGACCTCGCCCAGCGCATGCCTGGCGGAATGGCCGGACCACGGCATGCGTTGCTCGGTGTCGAGGATCGTGAGGTCGGCCGGCGCGCCCGGCGGCGCGACGACGAGGCGGGCGAGGGCCTGGGTGGAGGTTAGGCTCGTCCTGCTCCCTGCGGGAGCCGCTTGGGTGACGCGGCCGGTCGGATCGCTTTCCGACACCGCAGCCGCTGCGGCACCTCCCCTCATCCGTCCCCGCTTCGCGGGGCCACTTTCTCCCGCAAGCGGGAGAAGGGGGCGCGCCCTAGCGGGCTGCCCGACGAGCCAGCGCTGCAGCTCGGCGGGGTCGCGCACCGTCGCCGACAGGCCGGTCGCCCGCATCATGGGCGCGATCCGCCGCAGCCGCGCGAGGTCGAGGCACAGCAGGTCGCCGCGCTTGCCGGCGACGATCGCGTGCAACTCGTCGAACACGATGCGGCGCAGGTCGGCGAAGAGCGTCCAGGAATCGGGCGAGGCGAGCAGCAAGGCGACCTGCTCGGGCGTCGTCAGCAGGATGTCCGGCGGCCGCTCGCGCTGGCGCTTGCGCTTGGCCACCGAGGTGTCGCCCGTGCGCGTCTCGATCGCGACGCCGAGCCTCAGATCCGCGACAGGACGTCCGAGATTGCGCTCGACGTCGACGGCCAGCGCCTTGAGGGGCGAGACGTAGAGGGTGTGAAGACCGCGCCGGTTGCGCGGCCGCTCCGTCAGGTCGACGAGGCTGGGGAGGAACCCGGCGAGCGTCTTGCCGGCGCCGGTCGGGGCGATGAGCAGCGCGTCCTCGCCGGCCTGCGCGGCGGCGAGCAGCGCCAGCTGGTGGGCGCGCGGCTGCCAGCCCCGGGCCTCGAACCAGGCGGTGAAGCGGGCCGGCAGCGCGGCGGCGGGCGGGTCGGACTTCGTCACTCCTTTAGCCTAGCGCGCGGGCGCCCGGCGAGCCACCGCGCTCGGTTCCCGCGCCGAGAGGTCGCAGATCGTCGGAGTCGTACGACCATGAAGTTTGATTTCAAATCGTTGCTCGCGCGCTCGTGAGCCGCAGCGCCCTTGCCGGTGCAAGGTCCTGCTCACCATATCCCCGCTCGACGCGGTCGTAAGACGAGGCCGGGATGGACCGAATCCCCGCCTCCCGAGTTGCATGCACACGACCGGTTGATTGGAGAATTAAATGACAGGCATGATCAAGAAGACGGCGTTGGTCGCCGCGACGGCGCTGACGCTCGGCGCCGGCATTGCGACGGTGCCGACGACCGCGGACGCCCGCGGCTTCGGCTATGGCGGCTTCCACGGCGGCTTCGGCGGGTATCGCGGCGGCTTCGGTGGCTACCGCGGCGGCTACGGCTTCCGTGGCGGGTACGGCTTCCGTGGTGGCTACGGCTATCGCGGCTACGGCTTCCGCGGCGGCTACGGCCGATACGGCTACGGCTACGGCCGGGGCTTCCGCGGCTACGGGCTCGGCCTCGGCGCCGGCCTCATCGCCGGTGGTCTCGCCGCTGGCGCCGCCTACGGCTACGGCTACCCGGGCTGCGGCTACGGCTACGGTTACTACGGCAGCTACCCGGGCTGCTACTACGGCTATTACGGCTACTGAGCCTCGCCCGAACGGCGAAAGGAGGCCCCGCTTCGGCGGGGCCTTTCTTTTTTTGAGCCGCGGGTTGACACCGCGTGAACTTTTTGTCGCACCGCTCGTTTCTGTCTCGAAGCACCTGGGGTGTAGGGGCATTTCGCGGAGCTCGGTTCCGCCTTTAGTAGGGGGGTCATCATGGTTCAGACCCGCAAGCGCATGCGCAAGACCGCCTTGCAGCTCTCCGTCGCCGCGATCGCGTTCGCGTCGCTTGGCGCAGCTGTCGCGGCGCCGATCGTGTTCTCCGGCAATCGCGCCGAGATCGCGCAGAACCTTCGCCCGCTCGCCGGCGGCCCGACGCTGCAGCTCGCCAAGGCCGCGCCCGGCATGGCCGAGGACTGCGTCCGCGTCACCAGCATGATCGGCCCGGACGGCAAGTCCTACCCGACGAACGGCGTCGTCTGCAGCGGCGACTGAGCCGGTTTGGTAGATCTCAGAGGTCGGTTGGTTCTCGCGCCCGAGGGACTTTATTGTCCCCCGGGCGATTTTTTCGTCGATCCCGTCCGTCCCGTCCCCCGCGCGCTGATCACCCACGGCCACTCCGACCACGCCCGCGCCGGCCACGGCACCGTGCTGGCGACGCCGGAGACGCTGGCCATCATGGCCGTGCGCTATGGCGCCGAGTTCTGCGGCACCCAGCAGCCGGTGACGCCCGGCAGCAGCACGAGGCTCGGCGCGGCCGAGGTGAGCTTCCACCCCGCCGGCCACTGCCTCGGCTCGGCGCAGGTGCGGATCGCGCTGCCCGGCTGCACCATCGTCGTCTCCGGCGACTACAAGCGCGAGGCCGACCCGACCTGCGCGCCGTTCGAGGTCGTGCCCTGCGACGTCTTCGTCACCGAGGCGACCTTCGGCCTGCCGGTGTTCCGCCACTCGCGCACCGACCTCGAGATCGCCAAGCTCTTGGCCTCGCGCGACCTGTTCCCCGAGCGCGCCCATCTCGTCGGCGCCTACTCGCTCGGCAAGGCGCAGCGCGTGATGGCGCTGCTCCGCCAGGCCGGCTACGAGCGCCCGATCTGGATCCACGGCGCCATCGAGAAGCTCACGACCTTCTACCAGGAGCAGGGGATCGACCTCGGGGAGATCAAGAAGGTCGGCCCGAAGGACCGCGGCAGCCTCGGCGGCGAGATCGTCATCTGCCCGCCCGGCGCGCTGCAGGACCTGTGGGCGCGCAAGTTTCCCGATCCGGTCGTCGCCTTCGCGTCGGGCTGGATGCGGGTGCGCGCGCGGGCGCGGCAGAAGGGCATCGAGCTGCCGCTGGTCGTCTCCGACCACGCCGACTGGGAGGCGCTGTGCACCACCGTCGTCGAGACCGGCTGCTCGCGGCTCCTCGTGACGCATGGCGAGGCCGACGCGCTGGTCCACTGGGCGCGCGGCCAGGGCCTCGAGGCCGAGCCGCTGCATATCCTCGGCTACGGCGACGAGGACGAGGCGGCCTGACGCAGCGCGGCGTCCCGCTGCGCCTTGACCTGCGCCCGCGCCCGGCGCACGTCCCCGCCATGCTCGATCCCTTCTATCCCATCGTCGATTCCGCCGACTGGGTCGCTCGCCTGCTGCCGCAGGGCGCGCGGCTCGTCCAGCTGCGCGTCAAGGACCGCGGCGACGCTGCAACCCGCAACGAGATCGCCCGGGCCAAGGCGCTCTGCGCGGCGGCCGGCGCGCAGCTCGTCGTCAACGACTACTGGCAGGCGGCGATCGACCTCGGCTGCGACTTCGTCCACCTCGGCCAGGAAGACCTCGACGACGCCGACGTCCCGGCGATCCGTGCCGCCGGCCTCAGGCTCGGCGTTTCGACGCACGACGAGGCCGAGCTCGCGCGCGCGCTCGAGCTTGCGCCGGACTACATCGCGCTCGGCCCGATCTACCCGACGCGCCTCAAGGCGATGCGCTTCGCCCCGCAGGGCCTCGAGCGCATCGGCGCGTGGAAGGCGCGGATCGGCGCCATTCCGCTCGTCGCGATCGGCGGCATCTCGCTCGATCGCGTCGCCGGCGTGCTTGCCGCCGGCGCCGACATCGTCGCCGTCGTCACCGACATCACGCTCGACGCCGACCCCGACGCGCGTGCCCGCGCCTGGGTGCAGGCGACGCGCGGGCCGGCTAGCGTCCCCTGAGGCTCGCCACCACGGCCGGCGTCGCGAAGCCGTCGGCGGGCTGCAGGCCGGCCTTCTGGTAGGCGTGGATCGCGTCGCGCGCCTTCGGCCCGAGCTTGCCGTCCTGCGAGCCGTCGTAGAGGCCGAGCGCGGCGAGGCGCGACTGGATGAACGCCTTGTCCTTGCGCGACAGGTTGATCGGCTTCGCCGGCCACGGGACGGTCGGCGGCGCCCCGCCGGCGATCCGCTGCGCCAGCGAGCCGAACGACAGCGCGTAGGAGTCCGAGTTGTTGTATTGTTTGATGACAAAGTAATTTGCAAACAGCAGGAAGGCCGGCCCCGCCGCGCCCGACGGCAGGAACAATGCTGCCGAGCCGTCGCCCGCCGGCTCGCGGCCATCGCCGCGGCGCAGGCCGAGCGCGGCCCATTCCGCCGCGGTGGCATGCAGCGTCGGGAAGGCGAAGCCCTGCGGCAGCACGACGTCCTCGATCCACGGCTGGTTCGCCGCCCAGCCGCTGCCGTGCAGGAAGCTGGCGATCGAGGCGAGGATGTCGGGCGCGTTCGTCCAGATGTCGGGCGCAGCATCGCCACCGCCGGCGCTCACCGCGAACTTCAAGTAGGCGGAGGGCAGGAACTGCGGATCGCCCATCGCGCCGGCCCATGAGCCGACGAGGTTGCCGCGCGCCACCTCGCCCCTGTCGATGATCTTCAGCGCCGCGACGAGCTCGTCGCGGAAGACGGGGCGGTCCGGCCGCGTGTAGGCGAGCGTCGCCAGGGTGCGCACGACGTCGTGGCCGCCGCGCGCGCGGCCGAAGTCGCTCTCCATACCCCAGGCCGCGAGGCAGATCTCGCCGGGCACGCCGAAGCGCTGCTCGATCGCCGCCAGCTCCGCCTGGTATTGCGCGGCGAGCGCGCGGCCCTTGGCGAGGCGGCCCGGCGTGATCGCCTGCGCATAGTAGGTCTGCAGCGGCTTTTCGAACTCGGGCTGGGCGCCCGACGCGCGCGGCACCGACGGGTCCGGCGTCAGCCCGGCGATCGCGCTCTCGAAGGTCTCGCGGCGCACGCCCGCAGCCTTGGCGAGCGGCCAGAGCGACTCGAGAAAGCTGGCGAAGGGATCGGCGGCGAGCGCCGGCGCCGCGGCGAGGGCGGCCAGCAAGGCAAGCGCGGACCGGCGGGTCGCGCCACCGGATGAGGGAGGTCGGGCGAAACGCTCGAACGCCGTCACCAGAGACCTTTTGGCAAATCGCTCATTCGACCCCGCTTCGCGAGGCAGCCATCTCCCGCAGATCGCGGGAAGGAGCGGCCGCGCGCTTCATTATCGACGGCGCAGGGCTTCGCATGCCGCGACATCCGCTTCAACGGCGGAGGACCGCCCCGCTGACTCTAAACCATCTTCGCCGGCGGAAGAGGAACGGTTCGGGATGGCCGCCGTTGCCGGTGACAAATGTAGTGGGAGGTATAGCCGATGTTGACCGGAACTCTTCTTTGGCTGATCGGCATTCCGATCCCTGTGATCATCCTGATCTGGTTCTTCTTCCTGCGCGGCAGGTAGCGCTGCAGGTAAAGCGTCAGTCGGCTGTCGGCAGGCGGCGGATCGTGAACTCGATCTGCCCGTCCGACAGCTCGCGCCACGACTCGATCTCGGTCATGTAGGCGGCTTTCGGAAAAGCCGTGAACCACTCGTGCGCCACCGCGCGCGCTTCGCTGCGGGGCAGAGTGAACGTCTCGCGGCGCCAGGGGCTCTCGCCGCGGCTGCGCGCCCGGCGCTTCTCGCCGAGCGCCTGCGCGACCTCAGACGGTGACCTTCGCCCCGCGGCCATGCCGATACTCCCACGCGCGGCACGATCGCACGTGCCACGCGGCCCAGGTTAGTCGGGCCGGCGCGGCGCTGCAATCGATTCGCGTTGGGAGGGAAGAGCGAGCCGAACGTGTCGCGGGCGATCGCCGCCCGCGCGCGGATCAGAGGCTCGCCGAGACCTCGGCCTTGGCCTTCTTGGCAGCGGGCTTGGCGGACTTTGCGGCGGACTTGGCGGCAGCCTTGGCGGCCGGCTTCTTCGCCGCAACCTTGGCGGCGACAGGCTTGGCGGCGCGCTTTGCCGGGGCCTTCTGGGTGAGGATGACGACCGGCGCCTCGGCCTTCACGGCCTGCTCGGCCATCGCCCAGTGCTCGTGCTCGTGGCCGTCGGCCATGCCGCCGGCGATCCAGAGGTGATAGGCGCGTTCCCGAACCAGATCCTCGAACGAAATGTCCATGATGCGATGTCCTTTGCCGCCTGCCGTCGTGCAGCGATGCGCTCAACAAAGCGTGCATTGGTTAATCGACGGTTAACGCTGCGATGAGGCACGTCGGGCGCCGCTACAGTCGTGCCTCTCCCGAGATGCGGCGCGCCACGACATTGCCTACATGCGCCGCACGATTGCCTCATGTCTTTCCACATAGCTGCGCGAGCTGCGGAAATAGACCTGCGCGATGCGCCTATAGTAGGCACACGAAAATATGTCTGCCCAATTCCCGACAGTGGGTGTCGCATGGGCACGGCGAGGCTCGCCGCGACGCCGGCCGGCAGACCCGCTGCGAAAGGCGTAGACCTATGTGACGAGGGAGCGCCCGAGGCCGGCAATGCTAGCCTTCGCGCCAGCGGCAATATTGCTGCCGCCGTCGAGACCGAATGGGTGTGCAGGTGCACCATGGCATCACGGTCGTCCCGGGGAGCCTCACCGCGATCCTCGAAAAGCAGCCGGGTCGCCGCCGCGGCGACCGCCTCCTCGTCATCGTCGACGTCGAGGCCGAGGCAAACTGCCCGCTCGACCTCGTCGCCACCGCGCCGCAGGGCATCAACCCGCTCATCAAGCTGCTCCGCATCCGCTCAGGTGCCGCGCCGCCGCCGCCGGGCGCGGCAAAAGTGCGCCGCACGCTCCGCTACGAGGAAGCGCCCGCCGCCGACTACCAGGAAGTCTGGCTCGGCGAGGGCGACGCCGCGATCTCGGCCAAGGTGGCGCTGGTGATGTGAGCGGGGGGTGCCCGCGTGTGAGCTCGCGGCCGGGGCCGCGCTCCTTCTCCCGTCTCGACGGGAGAGGTGGCCCGACGAAGTCGGGTCGGATGAGGGCGGTGCCGAAAAGGCCGTGCCGTTCGGCCAGGCAAGCATCCGGCACCGGTCGGGCCCCCAACTCGAGCCCTTTCGGCATCGCCCTCATCCGACCTCGCTGCGCGAGGCCACCTTCTCCCGCCGTGCGGGAGAAGGGGTCGCGAACCCGCCGACTCCTCCAACCTGCCAGCCGACAAAAACGAGAAGGCCGCGCGTCACCGGCACGGCCCTTCTCGGGCGGCTTGCGCGCTCCTTCTCCCGTCTCGACGGGAGAAGGTGGCCCGACGAAGTCGGGTCGGATGAGGGCGGTGCCGGACAGGCTGTGCCACTGGGGCAGGCTGCATCCGCACCAGTTGGGCCCCCAACTAGAGGCCTTCCCGGCAACGCCCTCATCCGACCTCGCTGCGCGAGGCCACCTTCTCCCGCCAAGCGGGAGAAGGGGTCGCGAACCGACGCGCAGCGAGAAACGGCAAAAAGGGCCGCGCGTCGCCGCACGGCCCTTCCAGCTCACACCACGCAAAACGCCTACATCGCGCCGGGCTTGCCGGCGGCAAGGCGCTTGGCCATCTGCAGGTGCTCGCGGACGATCGGGGTGGCCTCCTTCGCGGCGGAGACGATCGGGGCGGAGTCGCCCGATGTGTCGTAGGCCTCGTGGAGCGCCAGCGCCTTCTTGTGCGAGGCGACGGCCTGCTCGAGATAGGCGCGGTCGAACGCCTTGCCGCTGAGACCCTCGAGCTTGGCGGCCATGGCCTGCTGCTCCGCCGTCATCGCGGGCGGCGGCGGCACGGCCATCCCGGCCTTCTTCAGCGCGGCATGCAGGCCTTCGGTGGTCTTGGTGTGATCGCGAACCATCATCATGCCGAACTTGCGCAGTGCAGGCGAGCCGACCTTCTCGGCGAGCTTGCCTTCCTTGATCTCGAGCTCGTCGGACTGCGCGGCCATCTTGACGAACTCCGGCGTCGTCACCGCCATGGCGCTGCCCGGCGCCATCTTCATCGCGGTCTGCGCGACGGCGGGCATCGCGGCGGCCGTCAAAAGCGCGGCCGTGATCGCACTAATCTTTGACATCTTGTTCATGGGGTGCTCCTGCCTTCGTTTGAAGGCGAATGATGCCGCCCCGTGCCGGTTCCGAGAAACCCGGCGTGCGACAACTCGCGCATGGTGCCGTGCAGCCAAGATGACGCAGGACCTATCACGTCTGCAGCGACGTTTGTGTCGCCGCGCGCAGCCGATGCTGCCGGGACCCGCCGAATTCAGGATTTGAGCATGTCGACCGATAAGCCTTCGACGATGGACCAGCTGAGAAAGCTGATCGGCTCCGACGGCGCCTCCAAATCCGAGCAGGACCGCGCGCCGGCGCCGGCCGCGTCGCCGCTCGGCACGGACGACGAAGCGGCCGGCTCGCCGCCGACGTCCGAGCGGATCGAGATGGCGCGCGTGGCGGAAGAGCGCATCAAGGCCGCCGCCGCGAAAAAGTAGCCGCGGTCGCGCTGGGCGGCCGCTTCCACTCCACCGCCCGGCCATGTACGCTCCCCGCATGACCGAGCTTCTCGACCGCGCCGTCGCCAGCCTGCAGGCGCTCCCGCCTGAGGCGCAGGACGATGTCGCGCGTCTTATTCTGCAGTGGATGGACGACGAGCAGGCGCCCGTCCAGCTGACGGCCGAGGAGGACGCCTCTTTCGCGCAGTCCCTCGCCCAGGCCGATCGGCGCGAATTCGCCTCCGACGACGAGGTGCGGGCGATCTGGGCCAAGCACGGGCTGTGAAGCTGCGGCTCACGCAGCGTGCCGCTGCCGAACTCGACGAGATTCTGGATTATATCGCCGCGCATTCGCCGAGCGGTTCGCGGCGCGTGCAGCGTCGCCTGCAAACAAGCTTCGCCGCGATCCTGCGCAATCCCGGCCTTGGGCGCCGGACCTCTAACAAACGGCTCCGCCGCCTCGGCGCGACACCGTATCCGTACTTGATCTTCTACGAATGGACCGCCGACGAGGTGATCGTCGTCGGCATTCGCCACGCCGCCCGCGATCCGGCCTCGATGCCCGACACGTGAAGCCTTAGGTCAGCCCGGCCACCAGGCTCGGGATATCGAGCGGCCTGAAGCCGTAGTGCCGCAGCCAGCGGATGTCGCTCTCGAAGAAGGCACGCAGGTCCGGCATGCCGTACTTCAGCATGGCGATGCGGTCGATGCCCATGCCCCAGGCGAAGCCCTGGTAGACGTCGGGGTCGATCCCGCAGTTGCGCAGCACGTTCGGGTGCACCATGCCGCAGCCCAGGATCTCGAGCCAGTCCTCGCCCTCGCCGAAGCGGATCTCGCCGTCGCGGCGGGCGCACTGGATGTCGACCTCCATCGAGGGCTCGGTGAAGGGGAAGTAGCTCGGGCGGAAGCGCATTTTCACGCTCTCGACCTCGAAGAACGCCTTCAGGAACTCCTCCAGCACCCACTTCAGGTTGCCCATGTCGGCGCTGCGGTCGATCACCAGCCCCTCGACCTGGTGGAACATCGGCGTGTGCGTCTGGTCGGAGTCGCAGCGGTAGGTGCGCCCGGGGCAGATCACGCGGATCGGCGGCGCCTTGGCGAGCATGGTGCGCACTTGCACGGGGCTCGTGTGGGTGCGGAGCAGCTTGCGCGTGCCGTCGGCGCCGGCGGGGAAGAAGAACGTGTCGTGCATCTCCCGCGCCGGGTGGTCCGGCGGGAAGTTCAGCTTGGTGAAGTTAAAGTCGTCGCTCTCGATGTCCGGCCCCTCGGCGATCGAGAAGCCCATGTCGGCGAAGATCACCGACAGCTCGTCCATCACCTGCGTGATGGGGTGGATGCGGCCGGTCTCGAGCGGGCCCGCGCGGACGGGCAGGGTGACGTCGACGGTCTCGGCGGCAAGGCGCGCCTCGAGCGCCGCCTCGCGCAGCGTCTCGCGGCGGGCGTCGAAGGCGGCGACGGCCTTGTCCTTCAGCGCGTTGATCTCGGCGCCGCGTGCCTTGCGCTCGTCGGGCGCCATCTTGCCCAGCGTGGCGAGGAGGGCCGAGATCGCGCCCTTCTTGCCGAGCGCGGCGACGCGCGCCTGGTCGAGCGCGGCTTCGTCGGCGGCGGCGGCGATGGCGGCAAGCGTTTCAGCTTCGAGGGCAGCGAGGTCGGACATGGCCGGCCAAGTGCCACGAGGGGGCGGCGGTGTCGAGGGGGTGACGGCGCCGCCGTCATTGCGAGCCGAAGGCGAAGCAACCCAGGGCCGCAGGGCGCGAAGGATGTCTGCTGCCGCCCCTGGGTTGCTTCGCTTCGCTCGCAATGACGGCCCGATGAGCGCGCCATGTCCAGCATGCGGGCGGCGGCCGGCGAGGTCGGCGATCTGTGGCGGCAGGAGGTGCCGTCGGCGACGATGAGGGGGGCGGCGGTGTCGAGGGCCTCTCCTTCTCCCGCTTGCGGGAGAAGGTGGCCCCGCGAAGCGGGGTCGGATGAGGGGTGTCGGGCGAAGGGCTCTCGAGCAAGAGCTTGTGCTGGAACCTCCGTCATCCGACCCGACTTCGTCGGGCCACCTTCTCCCGCAAGCGGGAGAAGGGAGGGCGGCGGCGCTACGAGCGCGCCCGCAGCCGTCATTGCAAGCCGAAGGCGAAGCAACCCAGGGGCCGCAGGGCTCGAAGGACGCCTGCTGCCGCCCCTGGGTTGCTTCGCTCCGCTCGCAATGACGGCCCTAGGAGCGCGCCATGTCCAGCACGCGGGCGGAGTGCAGCGCCGCGCGGCCCGAGAGGTCGGCGATCTGGTGGCGGCAGGAGGTGCCGTCGGCGACGATGAGGGCGTCGGGGGCGGCGGCGCGCACGGCCGGGAGCAGGGACAGCTCGGCCATCGCCTTGGAGGCCTCGAGCGTCTCGGCGCCGTAGCCGAAGGCGCCGGCCATGCCGCAGCAGGAGGACTCGATCGGCTTCACCTCGAGCCCGTCGACCAGCCGCAGCGCGGCGAGGCCGGCGGGGAAGGCGCCGAACGCCTTCTGGTGGCAGTGGCCGTGCACGTGCGCGGTGCCGGCGTGGGCGAAGCGGCCCCTGGCCGCGTCGGCGTGTTCCGCCACCAACTCGCCGAACAGCCGCGCGCGGCGGGCCAGCGCCTCCGCCTCGGGTGCCGGCAGCAGCGCGGACAGCTCGTCGCGCAGGGTCATCAGACAGGAGGGCTCGAGCCCGACGATCGGTGCGATGCCGCCGGCGAGCGCGGCGAGGAGGCGCCGCGCCTCGGCCCGCGCGCGGTCGACGAGGCCGGCCGCGAGATAGGTGCGCCCGCAGCAGAGCGGGCGGCCGGCGCGCGGCGTCACCGGGCGCAGGCCCAGGCGGCGCAGCACGCGCACGCCGGCGCGCAGGTTCTCGGGCTCGAACCAGCGGTTGAACGTGTCGGCAAGCAGGATCACCTCGTCCGCGGCGCCCGTCGGCGCGTCGATCTCGGTGTCGCGGAAGGCGTCGCGGCGGAAGGCGGGCAGGGGGCGCGACGCCGCGAGCCCGAGCGTGCGCTCGCCGAGCCGGCGCAGCAGCGGGCTCGCGTTGCGAAGGTTGGAGAGCGGCGCAATCGCGGCGGCCCAGGGCGCGGTGCGCGGCAGCTCGGCGACGAGGCGCTCGCGCCACGCGATGCCGTGCGTTGCGGCGCGGGCGGCGTTGGCCTCGATCTTCATGCGCGCCATGTCGATGCCGGTCGGGCATTCGCGCCGGCACGCCTTGCACGACACGCAGAGCTTCAGCGCCTCGGCGACATCGTCGCTGAGCAAACCATCCGGCCCGAGCTGGCCGGTGAGCGCGAGGCGCAGCGTGTTGGCGCGGCCGCGCGTGAGGTGCTTTTCGTCGCGGGTGATGCGGTAGGACGGGCACATCGCGCCGGCGTCGAATTTCCGGCAGGTGCCGTTGTTGTTGCACATCTCGACGGCACCGAGCAGGCCGCCCTGCGGGCCGGGCCACGCCGACCAGTCGAGCGCTGGCGTCACGTCGAGCGCGGCATAGTTTGGCGGGTAACGAAACAGCGTGCGGTCGTCGAACCTGGGCGGCCGCACCACGCGGCCGGGGTTCAGCAGGCCCGCGGGGTCGAACGCGTCCTTCACCTCCTCGAAGGCGCGCGCGATGCGGGCGCCGAACATCGGTTCGTTGAACTCGCTGCGCGCGATGCCGTCGCCGTGCTCGCCGCTGTGGCTGCCTTTGTAGGCGCGCACGAGGTCGAAGCATTCTTCCGCGATCGCGCGCATCGCCCGTACGTCGGCGGGGCGCTTCATGTCGAGAACGGGCCGCACGTGCAGGCAGCCGACGGAGGCGTGCGCATAGTAGGTCGGGCGCGTGCCGTGCCGCTCGAAGACGGCGTTGAGGCGCTCGGTGTAGTCGGCGAGATCGTCGAGGTCGACGGCGCAATCCTCGATGAAGGAGATCGGCTTGCCGGCGCTCTTCTCCGACATCATGATGTTGAGCCCGGCCTCGCGCACCTCGGCGATGTCGGCTTGGAAGCGCGGATCGATCGCGCGCACCACGGCGCCGGGGTGGCCGATGTCGCCCATCAGCTCGTCGAGCCTGTCGAGGTGCTTCGCCAGCGCGTCGCCGTCTTCCTCGCCGCCGTGGAACTCGACGAGCAGCAGGCTCTCGGGCTCGCCGAGCAGCATGCGCTCGATCGTCGGGCGAAAGATGTCGATGCGGCGGCCGAGGTCGATCATGGTGCGGTCGACGAGCTCGACGGCCTCGGGATCGAGCGTCACGAGGTTGCGCGTCGCCTCCATCGCGGCGCGGAAGCTCGGGAACTGGCAGATGCCGACGACTTTTTTGGGCTTGATCGGCGCGAGCTGCAACAGCAGCCGCTCGGAGATCGCCAGCGTGCCCTCGGAGCCGACGACCAGGCGCGCGAGGTTGTCGCGGCCCGCGGCCTGCGCGTGCGGCGTCAGCGCGTCGATGTTGTAGCCGCCGACGCGGCGGAGCTGGCGCGGGAAGCGCGCCGCGATCTCGTCGGCTTCGCGCCGGCCGAGCGCCCGCAGCGCCGCGATGAGGGCCGCGGGCTCGCGCGTCGCGTCCGCCGGGCCGAAGCGATGGCGGGCGCCGTCGGCGAGCAGCGCGTCGATCGCGAGCACGTTGTCGGCCATCAAACCGTAGCGGATGCTCTTCGCGCCGCAGGAATTGTTGCCGGCCATGCCGCCGATCGTGCAGCGCTGGTGGGTCGAGGGATCGACGGGGAAGAACAGGCCGTGCTTTTTCAGCGCCGCGTTGAGGTGGCCGAGCACGAGGCCGGGCTCGACCAGCGCCGCGCGGGCGGCGACGTCGACCTCGACGACGCTGCGCAGGTGCTTCGAGCAATCGAGGACGATCGCGCGGTTGACGGTCTGGCCGCACTGGCTGGTGCCGCCGCCGCGCGGCAGGACGGGGACGCCGAAGTCGCGGGCGATGGCGAGCGTCGCCTGCAGGTCGTCGCGGGTCTTCGGCACGACGACGCCGAGCGGCTCGATCTGGTAGATCGACGCGTCGGTGGAGAAGCGCCCGCGGTCGGCGCGCCCGAAGAGGACCTCGCCCTGCACCTCGCGTCGCAGCGCGTCGGCGAGCGCGGGATCGCCGGGGGCAACGCGGACGGCTTCGGACCTGGTCATGGGCGAGGCGTTACGCCTCGTCCGGTTTGAGAGCAATCCGGCGAAGTTACGCGGCCAGGGCCAGCGCGTCGGTCGTCGGCGCGGCGGCGGTGCCGCCGACGAGGAGATCGAAGGGGACGCGGACGCCGCTCTTGTCGCTGACCTCGACCTTGCAGCCCGGCATCTGGGCGGCCTGCAGGATGGCCATCATCTCCGTCACGTTCGTTGCGGCACGGACCCAGGTCAGGCCGGGCGTGCGCAGGGTCAACTCGTACACGAAAGCGTCCTCGCGGCTCGAAAATCGATGCGACGAATAATGCAATTATATTGCGCGCAAATTAAGGTGGCGCCAGTAATTTGCCGCGCGTGTGGGCGGAGCGACACACCGCGGGTCGTGGTGTCGCGAAACCAGCCCGCATCCTTCTCCCAGCCGGCAGAAGGATGTGGCTTTTGGCTTCAGGCGCTGCGGCGCTGGCGGCGGTCCTGCATCGGCTGGTAGGCCATGCGGCTGTGGTAGGCGCAGTAGGGGCCTTCGCCGATCGGCGCCTTGCCGCCGCAGTAGCGGAACTCGGCCGAGGCGGGATCGCCGACGGGCCAGCGGCACATGGACTCGCGCAGCTCCATGATGGTGACGTTCTCGGCCAGCGGGACGACGTTGTCGCCGCCGACGTCGCGCGCCGGCATCGGCATCGGCCGCGCCTGCATCGCGAGCGCGGTGTTGCCGCGCATCTGCGGCATCGTCGGGCGCTGCGGAGTGCCCTGCGGACGTACGAGGCCCTGCGTCTTGGGGCGCGCCCGCGCGGTGCTCGCCGTCGACTGCGCCTTGACCCGGCCGGAGAGGCCGAGACGGTGCACCTTGCCGATCACCGCATTCCGGGTCACGCCGCCCGCGAGCTCGGCCGCGATGCGGCTGGCGCTCAGGCCGTCTTCCCAGAGCTTGCGCAGAAGCTCGACCCGTTCCTCGCTCCAGGGCAAGACCGCCCCGTTGGCTGCGTTCTGGTCCGTCATCGTTCTGGTCCGCCGCGTTTCGTCCGGCGTCCGACGCTTGGGTTTGACGGGTCGCAAGGCCACGCCGGACAGTCCGAGACAGACGGATTCCGGGCGTGACGCCGCGCCGGCAAAACCGGTGGCGTTCAGACGCAAGACGCTCCAAGTAAAAGGTGCCGCACGACATGTCGTGCCTGACAACGAGGACGCTACACTAGCCGTTGAATCTCGCGCAAGAGTCCGACGACATTGATTCGGTTTTTCAACAGCGCGTTGCGCCGCCCGCTTGGCTGCGTGAAACGTGACTGATTCAAAGCGCGAACAAATCGGAATCGACCTGCGTTTGCGGCCGATCGGGTCCGGCGAAAGCGCAAGGCCTGTGGCATTTTCGTCGGCACACGGGTGGGTCGCGAGATGCTCTATCTTGTGGCGGATACGGCAGCGGCGCTGCAATTGACCGGTGTCGGGCGAGCTTCTACATTAGCGCTTATAGCCATGCCGCCCGTGAGGCGGCATTTTCCGTTTCTAAGGCCCGTCCCGGCCACCGCACGCGGAGAGCGACGTGACCTCGTCCCTGCTGCCGACCTATGCCCGCTATCCGCTCGCCTTCGCGCGCGGCGAGGGCGTCTGGCTCGAGACGGCCGAGGGCGAGCGCTATCTCGATCTCGGCGGCGGCATCGCCGTGGCCTCGCTCGGCTACTCGCATCCCCATCTCGTCAAGGCGCTCACCGAGCAGGGGAGCCAGCTCTGGCACACCTCGAACCTGTTCCAGATCCCGCAGGCCGAGCGCCTCGGGCAGCGGCTCGTCGACGCGACCTTCGCCGACTACGTCTTCTTCACGAACTCCGGCGCCGAGGCGCTGGAAGGCGCGATCAAGACGGCGCGCAAGTACCACGCGGTCTCAGGCCAGCCCGAGCGCTTCCATCTCATCGCCTTCGAGGGCGCCTTCCACGGGCGCACGCTGGCGACGATCGCCGCCGGCGGCAACGCCAAGTACCTCGAGGGCTTTGGCGAGAAGACGCCCGGCTTCGAGCATGTCCCCTACGGCGACATCGCGGCGGTGACGGCGGCGATCGGCCCGCAGACCGCCGGCATCCTCGTCGAGCCGATCCAGGGCGAAGGCGGCATCCGTGTGCCGCCCCACCATTTCCTGCGCCAGCTGCGCGAGATCTGCGATCAGCACGGGCTGCTGCTCGTCGTCGACGAGGTGCAGTCGGGCGTCGGGCGCACCGGCAAGCTCTTTGCCTATGAGCATGCGGGCATCACGCCCGACATCATGGCGATCGCCAAGGGCATCGGCGGCGGCTTCCCGCTCGGTGCCTTCCTCACGACGAAGGAGGCGGGCAAGGGCATGACGGCCGGCACGCACGGCACGACCTACGGCGGCAACCCGCTGGCGACGGCGGTCGGCAACGCGGTGCTCGACGTCGTGCTCGCCGACGGCTTCATCGCCGATGTCGCGGCCAAGGGCCTGCGCTTCAAGCAGAAGCTTGCGGCCTTGAAGGACACCTATCCCGACGTCGTCGCCGAGGTGCGCGGCGAAGGCCTGATGCTCGGCCTGCGCCTGCGCGTGCCGCCGGCCGACTTCGCCGCCGCCGGCCGCGACGAGCACGTCATCGTCATTCCCGCCGGCGACAATGTCGTCCGCCTGCTGCCGCCGCTCGTCATCTCCGAGGCCGAGATCGCCGAGGGCGTCGCGCGGCTGGAGGCGGCCTGCCGCCGCATCTCGGCGCCGGCCGAGCTGCAGAGAGGCGCGGCCGAATGACCCGCGCGCTGCCGCCCGAGACGCTGACCGGCCTCCGGCATTTCCTCGACCTCTGCGACGTGCCTGCGGCCGACCTGCGGCTGATCATCGACCACGCCGCCGCCATGAAGGCCGGCTGGCGCAAGGGCCGGCCGCCGGGCGAGCGGCCGCTCGCCGGCAAGACGCTGGCGATGATCTTCGAGAAGCCGTCGACCCGCACGCGCGTCTCGTTCGATCTCGCGATGCGCCAGCTCGGCGGCGAGACGATCATGCTCACCGGCAAGGAGATGCAGCTCGGGCGCGGCGAGTCGATCGCCGACACGGCGCGCGTGCTGTCGCGCTTCGTCGAGGTCATCTGCATCCGCATCCTCGACCACTCGGCGATGGCCGAGCTCGCGCGGCATGCCAGCGTGCCGATCATCAACGCGCTGACCAAGCGCTCGCATCCCTGCCAGATCATGGCCGACATCCTCACCTTCGAGGAGCACCGCGGGCCGATCACCGGCCGCACGGTGGCGTGGGTCGGCGACGGCAACAACGTGCTCGCAAGCTGGGTGCATGCGGCGCAGCGCTTTGCCTTCAAACTGAAGATCGCCTCGCCGAAGGGTCTCGAGCTGTCGCCGCAGGTGCTCGAATGGGCGCGCGCCGAGGGCGCCGACGTCGAGATCGGCGGCGATCCCAAGGCCGCGGTCGCCGGGGCCGATTGCGTCGTCACCGACTGCTGGCTGTCGATGGGCGACGAGGAGAAGACCGCGCGCTACACGCTGCTGCGGCCGTTCCAGGTGAACGAGGAGCTGATGGCGCTCGCGGCGCCCGACGCGATCTTCATGCACTGCCTGCCCGCGCACCGCGGCGAGGAGGTGACCGACGCGGTCATCGACGGGCCGCAGTCGGTCGTCTTCGACGAGGCGGAGAACCGCCTGCATGCGCAGAAGGCTATCCTCGCCTGGTGCCTGAGGTCGGACCCTTGAGCGAGGAGAGAACGGTCTCCGACCAGCCGCTCGACGATCGCATCCTGCCCTTCGCGGTGGAGCCGCTCGACGTGCGCGGCCGCGTGGTGCGGCTCGGGCCCACGGTCGACCATATCCTGACGCAGCACAAGTACCCGCCGCCGGTGGCGCGCCTCGTCGGCGAGGCGGCGGCGCTCACCGTGCTGCTCGGTTCGGCGCTGCGCATGGAAGGGCGCTTCCAGCTGCAGACGAAGAGCGACGGCTTCATCGACATGATCGTCGTCGACTTCGATGCGCCGGATCGCGTCCGCGCCTTCGCCCGCTTCGATGCCGATCGCATCGCCTCGGCGCCGCGCGGCGAGGACCTGCTCGGGCGCGGCCATCTCGCGTTCACGATCGAGCGCGGCGGCGAGGCGTCGCGCTACCAAGGGATCGTCGCGCTCGACGGGCAGGGGCTCGAGGCGGCGGCGCACCAGTATTTCCGCCAGTCGGAGCAGATCCCGACGCTGGTCCGTCTCGCCGTGGCGGAGAACGTCACCGGCGAGGGCGCGGCGTGGCGCGCCGGCGGCCTGATGGTGCAATTCCTGCCGGATTCGCCCGAGCGCCAGCGCCAGGCCGACTTCGACCCCGGCGATCCGCCGGCCGGCTACACGCCGTCCGCGCCGGCTCGCGAGGAGTCCGACATCGACGATGCCTGGAGCGAGGCCCTGGCGCTCGCCGAGACCGTCGAGGACCACGAGCTCGTCGACCCGACCCTGTCGTCGGAGCGCCTGCTTTACCGGCTCTTCCACGAGCGCGGCGTGCGGGTGTTCTCGCCGCAGGCCGTGCGCGACGCGTGCCGTTGCTCGCGCGAGAAGATCGAGGCGATGCTGCGCCGCTTCTCGCCGCAGGAGCGCGCCGACATGATCGGCGACGACGGCAAGATCGGCGTCACCTGCGAGTTCTGCTCGACGCATCGCGCCTTCGACCCGAAGGACTTCGACACGCCGGCCTGATCGCTAGCCCGGCTTCGGCTCTTCGTGCTGGCGCATGTGGTGGCGCATCAGCGCGGCTGCGGCATCGCCGTTGCCGCGCTCGATCGCCTGCACGATTTCCTCGTGCTCGGCGTAGGAGCGCGACATCCGGCCGTCGGGCTCGAACTGCGTGCGCTGGAACGGGCGCAGGCGGCGCCGCAGGTCGCGGGCGATCGCCGCGAGGGTCGCGTTGTGCGTGCCGGCATAGAGGCGCTCGTGGAAGGACTCGTTGGCGTCGCGGTAGGCGTCCTTGCTCCGGCTGCGCGTAATCTCGCCGATCTTGTCGTGCGCCTTGCGAAGCGCGCTGCGCTCGGTGGCGGTCATCGCCAGCGCCGCAAGCCGGGCGCAGGCCGCCTCGATCTCGCTCGCGGCGCTGAAGATGTCGGCGAGCGCTTCCGGCGACGGCGCGCTGACGATTGCGCCGCGGAACGGCCGGCGCTCGATGAGGCCGGTCGACTCGAGCTGGCGCAGCGCCTCCCGCACCGGCGTGCGCGAGACGCCGTAGCGCGTGGCGAGGGTGACCTCGTCGAGCCGGCTGCCGGGCGGGAAGACGGCGCTGGCGATCTCGCTGGCGAGCTTCTCGACGAGATTGTCGCCGCGGGTGATCGACGTCGGCGCGGCCACCTTCGTCTCGCCGTCCGGGCGTCGCGCGGTTCGCTTTGGTGTGGACTGCTCGGTCATGGATACGCACCGCGCGGAGCGCCGCCGCGGCGCAGCCCTCCTTCGGGAACAGACAGGCGCGGGCGCACCTGCTGTTGACGCAATGCCATCTTCTAGATTGCAAGCTTAGCCAATGCAAATTTGATACGGTCAAATTTGTACACAATCTTACACGAATTCGATTGATGAACTCAGCATTTCCAGGCGGAACGACCGTTCGTGAGCAATTGAATACGGTTTGACACTTTCGTGATGGTCGCTCGCCGACCCCGCGTCAGCGACCGCCGGACACGGTGAGCACCGAGCCGGTGACGTAGCTCGCGGACTCCGACAGGAGCCATGCGACCGCTTCCGCGATCTCCTCAGGCTTGCCGCAGCGGCCGACGGGGATCATCGGCGCGATCTTCTCGGCAAAGCCCAACGTCATGTCGGTCTCGATCATGCCCGGCGCGACGGCGTTCACGCAGATGCCCTGGCGCGCCACCTCGCTCGCCAGCCCGCGCGTGAAGCTCTCGACCGCGCCCTTGCTGGCCGAGTAGGCGACAGCGCCGGGAATGCCGCCGGTGCGCGCGGCGACCGACGAGATGAGGACGATGCCGCCGCCGCGGCCGCCCTGCGCGGTGGAGAGCCGGCGCACCGCATGCGTGGCGCACAGCATCGGCGCCATGATGTTGATGTCGATCACCGGCATGAGGCTGGCGCGATCGTGCTCGTGGAAGCGGCGCGAGGCGTCGCCGACGATCCCGGCGTTGGCGACGAGCCCGGCGAGCGGGCCGAGCGCGTCGGCCGCCTCGAACATCGCGGCGATGGCGGTCTCGTCCGCCATGTCGGCCTTGAACGCGGCGGCGCGGCCGCCCGACTGCTCGATCTCGGCGACGACCGTCGCGGCGGCGGCGGCATCGCGCGCATAGTTGACGAGCACGGCGTAGCCGTCGGCCGCGAGCTTGCGCGAGATCGAGCCTCCGATGCCGCGGCTCCCGCCCGTGACGACGACCACTCCACGTTCCGCCATGTATCAAAGCCCCGAAAAAACGACTCCCGCCGTCAGGATCACGAAGGCCGCGACCATCATCCAGTAGCGATGGTGGCCCGACGCGATGAAACCCTGCACCGCGGGGATGTGCGTGTACATGCTGCCGACCGACAGAACGGCCAGGATCACCGCGATCAGAAAAACGGGAATGGTGGGCGGCGTCAGGCGCATTGCGAGGTCTCCGGCGTTGGCGTTGCGCGCGCCATCATAGGCGATTCGGGCGCGTCTCTCGTGCGGCTGGCGCCTACCGGTCGAGCAGCATCTGCACGAGCTGCGGCTCGATCGCCCGCATGACGCGCGCGGTGCCGCCGGTCAGCCGCTCGATCGTCTGCGTGGCGTTGCGCTGCATCTGGCGCAGCTTGGCGCCGTCGTCGAAGAGCAGCGACAGCACGCGCACCAGCATCGGCGCGTCCTTGATCGCCGCCGCGCCCTTGGCGTTGTCGAGCGCCGCGTAGATCGGCGCGAAGGCGGCGACGCTCGTGCCGTGCAGGATGGCGCAGCCGAGCTTGGCGGCCTCGACGGGATTGTGGCCGCCGCCCGTCATGGAATGGCCGAGGAAGGCGATGTCGCTCGCCCGGTAGAACAGGCCGAGCTCGCCGCCGACGTCGGCGACGTAGAGGCTCTGCAGGACGCTCTTGGCGTCGCGCTCGCGCGAGCGCAGCGCCACCGCGAGGTCGCGGCGCGCCGCCGCCTCGGCGAGCCCCGCGCCGTCGCGCGGCAGGCGCGGGACGACCACCGTGACGAGATCGGGGAAGCGCGGCAGCAGCAGGCGGTGCGCCTCGAGGATCAGCGCGTCCTCGTCGGGATCGGTCAGCGCCGCGACCCAGATCGGCCGGGCGCCGACGCGAGCCGCGAAGGCGCTCACCGCCTTCGGGTCGGCCGACGGCGTCGGCACGTCGAAGACGAGGTCGCCGACGGTCTGCACGTTCTGGGCGCCGAGCGTGACGAACCGGTGCGCGTCGTCGTCGCTGCGCGCCAGGCAGAGGTCGATCCGGCGCAGCAGCGCGCCGATGAAGCGCGGCATGCGCACGCACTTGCCGTAGACGCGGTCGGTCAAGCGCGCGTTGACGCAGATCAGCGGCAGGCCGCGCCGCGAGGTCTCCAGGATGACGTTCGGCCAGAGCTCGGCGCCGGCGAGCAGCACCATGTCGGGCTGCCAATGGTCGAGGAAGCGGCCGACGTAGGCCGGCACGTCGACGGGCATGTACTGGTGGAAGGCGCCGCCCGGCAGCTGGCGCTTCAGCCCGTTCGCCGAGGCGACGGTGCGCGTCGACATCAGCACGTGGAAGCCGCGCGCGCCGAGCCGGTCGACCAGCGGCAGCAGCGTCTGCCCGTCGCCGAGGCTCGCGGCGTGGATCCACACCAGCCGCCCGTGCGGCCGCGGCAGGCCGGGCACGCCCATGCGCTCGCGCAGGCGGTTGCCGTCCTCCTTGCCCTGCCGCCGGCGCCAGTGCAGCACGGCCGGCACGAGCGGACCGGTGCTCCAGCTGGTGAGCCGATAGAGCGGCAGGAGCAGCGAGAGGCTGCTGGTGTCGCCGGAGGTTGGCATCAGGCCGAGAGCATCAGGGCTGGCGCATCAGTTCGCGGGATCGAGCAGGCGGTGCAGATGCGCGATGAAATAGCGCATGTGGGCGTTGTCGACGCTGGCCTGGGCCTTGGACTTCCAGGCGGCATGCGCCGACGCGTAGCTCGGGAACAGGCCGACAATGTCGACGGCCTTCAGGTCGACGAAGGTCGTCCCGTCGAGGTCGTCGAGCTCGCCGCCGAAGACGAGGTGAAGCAGCTGTTTCTCGGGCTTCTCGGTCATGTGCGCCTCCGCGCGAGATCCGCCGCCGCGTCGCGGAGGAAGAGGGATGCCGGCTTCAACCCTCCCTCCCGTAGCGCGTGCGGCCGAGCGCTTCGCGCAGCTCGGCGCGCAGCGCCCGCGGGGCGGCGGTGAGCACGCCGTGCACGGGATCGGGGCGGTTGTAGAGGACCGGCGCGCCCGACAGGTCGGCGAGGATGCCGCCGGCCTCGGTCAGCACCATGTCGGCGGCGGCGAGGTCCCAGTCGTGCGAGTCGCGGGTCGTGAAGCCGGCATCGTAGACGCCGGAGGCCACCTTGGCGACGCGCAGCGCCAGCGAGGCGATCTTCGGCTGGAAGGCGAAGTCGACCCCGGCGCCGGTGAGCGCGTTGGCGAGCACCTTCGGGCAGGTGATGCGCAGGTCGGGCGTGACCTCGCTCTCGTCGCGAAGCGGCAGCGGCCGCCCGTTGAGCGTCGCGCCGTAGCCTGCGGCCGCGGCGTAGGTCTCGGCGAGCGCCGGCGCATGCACGACGCCGCAGACCGGGCGCCCGTCGGCGACGAGCGCGACGGCCACGGCCCAGTTGGCGTCGCCTTCGGAGAAGCCGCGCGTGCCGTCGATCGGGTCGACGATGAACACCTCGCGCGCCGAGAGCCGGCTCGTGTCGTCGGCGCTTTCCTCGGAGAGCCAGGCCGCCTCCGGCCGCAGCGCGCGCACCTCGCGCTCGAGCATCGCGTTGACCTCGAGATCGGCCTGCGTGACGGGCGACCCGTCGCCCTTCCACTCGACCCCGGCGGCGGTGCGGCCGCCCGGCCGGTAGTAGCGCATGGCGATGCGCCCGGCCTCGTCGGCGACGGCGACGAGACGTGACAGCAAGTCACGGATGTCGAGCTGGTGTTCCAGGATTTCGCGCCGGCTGCTGGTGTGACGTAAGTGCTTAACGAGCAAGCCCGGCGCCTTCAAGGCGACGAGTCGGGACACCGGTGCGCCTGTCGCGCAGGGCTGTTCGAAAAGCCTCCAATTTTAGCGAAGCCGTTCGCGCCAAGAGAACGATGCGCGCCGAAAGGCCAGCGAAATCCTCGATTTAGGTCGTGTTCACCGTGGCCCTTAGCGATTTCGGGCGCCTGCGACGGGCAGGGTCGGGGTGTCGAAACACGGGAGCCTTCGAGCCAGCATGAACGCCGTCGAGACCTTCTCGGTCACTCGCCACGCCGTCGATCCCCGCGCCGACGGGGCCGCGCGCACCGTCCACGTCAGCGCCGAGCGCGTGACGATCGAGCGCGTGCTCAAGGGCGTGCGCATGAAGCTCGGCGTGCCGGTCTCGGCCTATCGCGGGCTGGTGCTGGAAGTCCGCCAGCCGACCGGCCACGCCACGCTGACCCTGCACCACGAGGATCGCGAGCTCGACGTGATGCTGGCCAGCGGCGAGGCGATCCAGCTCGCCCGCAAGGCGCGCGCCTGGAGCCACGTGCTCGGCCAGCCCGTCAGCATCGCGGAAGCCTGCGTCACCATGGGCGTGCCGGCCGCGCGCCGCCTGACGCCGCTGAAGCCCGGCCGCCGCTCGCGCTTTGCGCGCCGCCGCAAGCCGGGCAACCAGGGGCTGCTCGCCAACGCGTTCGCCGGCGAGCGCGAGATCATCGCGCCGGAGTGAGCGGTCGCGGCGCGCCGCCGCCGCGCGTCAGACCGCGTCGAGCTTCTCGAAATGCTCGGCGAGCAGGTAGTAGAAGGTGAGGCGCGACTTCGAGTGCGACGCCTTCATCGTGGTGCATACGGCCTTGATCGCGCCGTCGAGATCGCCGCTCTCGAGCTTCAGCTTCTTCTTCAGGAAGTTCTCGCGCACGCGATCGAGCTCCTCCTTGTCGGAGCAGGCGACGTACTTCGCGTCGGGCTTGCTCAGGACGAGCTGGTAGGTCTTAGCGAGACGCGCGACCGCGGCCTCGTCGACCGGCTTCTTCGCGTACTTCTTGATGTCTGCAACGTGGTCGGACATGTCGGCCCTCCTGCGCGTGTCGCGTAATCCGGGGCTCGATTCGCACCCATGACGCGAGGTGAGCATGTCATTCGACATCAGGCCCGACAACCGGCAGAGCGGATGAGCCTGGGGACGAAACTCTAGGTCTTCCTCCAGCGAGAGGCGGGCGAGCAGGCCGAAGCTGATCTGCTCGATCTCGTAGCGCGTCAGCGTCTCAGGCAGCTCGCAGCCGCGGGTGGCAAAGCAGATGAGCCGGGCGAACAGGGGGCGATTGTCGTTGGCCGGGCGCAAGGCGGCGGCTTGATGCGGCTCGAGATCGGGGCAAAGTCTCTTCACGGCGACCGCGCCTCTGCCTGCAATATAGCGCTCTCTCTACTCCGAAGTGGAGCCGAAATCATCCCCTCGGACGGCGAAGCTCTTTCAATTTCAACGTGAACGCCGGTGCTCGGCCACCCCATCATCGGCCGCCACACCGGCTCCAGCAGCTGCTACAGCTGGAGGCCTGCAGAGGAGACAGGATGTCGGGCGAAGACGAGATCGTGCGGGACGCCAAGGCGATGAGAGAGGTGCTCGCGCGCTACCGCGTCGCGTCGGGCGGCGACTTCGAGCTGGACGCGTACGCGACCGACGACCTGCCCGACGGCATGCCGCACAAGACCGAGGCGAAGGCCCTGCTCGCCCAAGGCACGGCGCGCCTCGCCGAGCTGCAGGAGCTGCTCTACGCCAACCGGACCTGGTCGCTGCTCGTCGTGCTGCAGGCGATGGACGCCGGCGGCAAGGATTCGACGATCGCCCACGTGATGAGCGGGGTGAACCCGCAGGGCGTCAGCGTCGTCCCGTTCAAGGCGCCGGGCCCGCACGAGCTCGCGCACGGCTTCCTCTGGCGGGTCGGCCGCGTCGTGCCGGCGCGCGGCATGATCGGGATCTTCAACCGCTCGCACTACGAGGACGTGCTCGTCGCCCGCGTGCACGAGGACAGGCTCCCCTCTACCGGCCTGCCGCCCGAGCTCATCGGCGGCAAGCACTTCTGGGAGCATCGGCTCGAGGATATCGCCGCCTTCGAGCGCTACCTCGAGCGGCAGGGCACGCGGATCGTCAAGATCTTCCTCAATGTCGGGCGCGACGAGCAGAAGGAACGCTTCCTCAAGCGGCTCGAGGAGCCTGAGAAGACCTGGAAGTTCGACGCCGCCGACCTCGCCGAGCGCAAGCTCTGGCCGGCGTACCGCGCCGCCTACCAGGCCGCCATCGCCGCCACCGCGACGAAGTCCGCGCCCTGGTACGTCGTGCCGGCCGACCGCAAGTGGTTCGCCCGCCTCGTCGTCGCCGAGGCGATCATCGCGGCGCTCGAAGACCTCGAGCTGAAGCCGCCCGCCGTGCCGAAGGACCATGCCGCGCAGCTCGCCAAGGCGCGCGAGCAGCTCTTGAAGGATTAGGAGCCGCGTCGAGGCGATGGCGTCGCGGCCGGGGGTGACCCATATCGGAGGCATGACCAACACCGAAAACGTGCGCGCCGTGGAGCTGTCGATCGAGGGCATGCACTGCGCCTCCTGCGTCGGGCGCGTCGAGCGGGCGCTCGCCGCCGTTCCGGGCGTGAGCGCGGCCGCCGTCAATCTCGCCACGCGGCGCGCCACCATCCAGGCCGCGAGCGCCGTCGCGCCGGCGACCCTCACCGAGGCGGTCGCGAAGACGGGCTACCAGGCCACGCTTCTCGACAGCGGAGAGCCGCCGCCGCGTCCGCACGACGAGACCGGCCCGCTGCTGCGCGACCTCGTCATCGCGGCGGTGCTGACGCTGCCGGTGCTCGTGCTCGCGATGGGCGGCCACGTCGTGCCGGCGCTGCATCACCTCGCCGACTCTCCGACGGGGCGCCTCGTCGCCTTCGTGCTGACAAGCCTCGTGCTGTTTGGTCCCGGCCTTCGCTTCTTCCGCCACGGCGTTCCGGCGCTGGCGCGGCTCGCGCCGGAGATGAACTCGCTGGTCGTGCTCGGCGCCACCGCGGCCTGGGGCTATTCCACCGTCGCGACGTTCGCGCCGCAGATGCTGCCGGCCGGCGCCGACCAGGTCTATTTCGAGGCCGCCGCGGTCATCGTGACGCTGATCCTGCTCGGGCGCTGGCTCGAGGCGCGCGCCAAGGGCCGCGCCGGCGCGGCGATCGAGCGGCTGGTCGGCCTGCGCGCCAAGACGGCGCGGGTGCGGCGAGGCGACGAAATCGTCGACGTGCCGCTCGAGGCCGTGCGCGTCGGCGATCTCGTCGAGGTGCGCCCCGGCGAGACCGTGCCGGTCGACGGCACGCTGACCGAAGGCGCCTCGCGCGTCGACGAATCCATGCTGACGGGCGAGCCCACGCCGGTGCGCAAGGGCCAGGGCGATGCCGTGACGGGCGGCACGCTCAACACCACGGGCGCCTTCACCTTCCGCGCCGAGAAGGTTGGCAGCGAGACGATGCTCGCCGCCATCATCCGCATGGTCGAGGCCGCGCAGGGCGCCAAGCTGCCGATCCAGGCCGCGGTCGATCGCGTCACGCGCGTCTTCGTGCCGGCGGTGATGGCCGCCGCCGCGCTGACCTTCGTCGCCTGGCTCGTGCTGGCACCGGCGCCCTCCCTCGGCCCCGCCGTCGTCGCGGCCGTTGCCGTTCTGATCATCGCGTGCCCCTGCGCGATGGGGCTGGCGACGCCGGTCTCGATCATGGTCGGCACGGGCCGCGCCGCCGAGCTCGGCGTGCTGTTCCGCAAGGGCGATGCGCTGCAGCGCCTGCGCGATGTCCGCACCGTCGCCTTCGACAAGACGGGCACGCTCACCGAGGGCCGTCCGCGGCTCACCGATCTCATCCTCGCCGATGGTTTTCTACGCGACGATGTGCTCGCGGCCGTCGCCGCCGTCGAGGCGCGGTCGGAGCATCCCATCGCCACGGCGCTCGTCGCCGCGGCCCGCGACGCGGGTCTCGACGTCGCCGCGGCGACGGGCTTCACCGCAGAGCCCGGCCGCGGCGTCGCGTCGACGGTCGGCGGCCGCGCCGTCGTCGTCGGCTCCGCCGCGCTGATGCGCGAGCGCGGGATCGATCCCGCGCCCTTTGCCGCGGCCGCGGGGCGCCTCGCCGACCAGGCGCGCACGCCGCTCTACGCCGCCATCGACGACCGCCTCGCCGCGCTCGTCGCCGTCGCCGACCCGATCCGCTCGACGACGCCGGCAGCGCTTGCGGCGCTGAAGGCGCAGGGCCTGCGGCTTGCGATGATCACCGGCGACGCGCGGCCGACGGCCGAGGCCGTGGCGCGCGCGCTCGGGATCGACGAGGTCGTCGCCGAGGTGCTGCCCGACGGCAAGGTCGCCGCGGTCAAGACCCTCGGTCCCGGTGTCGCCTTCGTCGGCGACGGCATCAACGACGCGCCGGCGCTGGCCGCCGCAGAGGTCGGGCTCGCCATCGGCGGCGGCACCGACGTCGCGATCGAGAGCGCCGACGTTGTCCTGATGACGGAAGACCTCGCCGGCGTCGCGACGGCGGTCGCCCTGTCGCGCGCGACGATCCGCAACATCCACCAGAACCTCGGCTGGGCGTTCGGCTACAACGTCGTGCTGATCCCGGTCGCCGCCGGCATCCTCTATCCCTGGTTCGGGATCACACTATCGCCGATGCTCGCGGCCGGCGCGATGGCTCTGTCGAGCGTCTTCGTGGTGACGAACGCGCTGCGGCTGAAGCGCGTCGCGGCGCCGTCGGCGCGACACGGCGATCAGCGGCCGGCGGCCGACGCGCTGCGCGCCGACCCCGGCACGATCAGCGCGTCGTAGATCGCGAAGCGCGGGCTCTTGAGTATCGACGCGCGCAGATGCACGTCGTCCTTGTAGAGCGTGCGGCCGTCGACGACGATCGGGCACTGCCCGTCGGGGCAAAGCGCAGGCGCGGGGTCGACGTACTCGACGCCGGCTGCGCGCGCGGCCTCGGCGAGGCGCTTCGACGTCTCTCCGGTCTCGGCCTTGAAGTCGGCGAGGGGGCGCGACAGCGTGCCGACAGGCCGGCCGGCGGCGGCGAGGGCATAGAGCCTCGTCGGGTTGCCGTTGCCGAAGGGCGGCACGTCGAGCACCACGACCTCCTTCCCTGCTTCGCGCAGCGCGCGCCAGCGCTCGGCCATGCGGGCGTAGGCCGCGTCGAGGGCCGCCTGGAAGCCCGCCTTGTCGAGGCTCGTGCAGGCGCCGCCGGGGCCGACGCACAGCTCCTTGCGTCCGTAGGCGGGCCAGTCGGCGGCGACGACGATGCGGGTCGCCGGCGAGGCGGCGGCGGCCTGGTAGAGCGCCTCGACCACGCGCGGGCAGTGATAGCCTGGCGCCCTGCGGTCCACGTCGGGGATCGGCGGGCAACCCCCCTTCGTCAGGAAGGCGACGGCCTTGCCGGCGAGCGCGTTGTCCGCAGCGGGATGCGCGAAGCGGGGCGCCAGTTGCTCGGCAAACGAGTCGCCGATCACCAGCGTGCCGGGCGGCGCCGCTTCGCCAAAGCTGCAGTGCGTCGCGTCGATGGCGGCGTCCCACGAGCGGCGGTCGCAGGCCTTCGGGAACGCCCAATCCGCCTGCGCGGCGCGGTCGTCGACGAGTTGCGCGAGAAGCGCGGGGCGATCGCCGAACCTGATCGCCTCGAGGCTTTGGGTGGCGCTGGCGAACAGGGCGAGCCCTGCGACGCCTGCGAAGACCAGGCCGCCAAGCGGCCGGCCGAGGCGCGCGCGCTCCCACAGACGCGTCGTCAGCCGCGTCTCGACAAGCGTGAAGGATGCCGCGCCGCAGGCGATCGAGAGCGCAATACCGGCGAGGGCCCACGCCTTGGTGGCGAGCCCTTCGAAGGCGAGGATCGCGACGATCGGCCAGTGCCAGAGGTAGATCGAGTAGGACCAGCGCCCGAGCGCGGCGACCGGCGCGAGGCGCGCCCACCACGCCCGCTCGCGCGCCGCCAGCAGGACGAGCGCCGTGCCGACGACGGGCACGAGGGTCATCGGCGACGGCCACGCGCTGTTGCGATCGACGGCCGCGACCGCGGCGGCGATGAGCGTGAGGCCGATCGCGTGCAGCCAGATCCTTGCGCCGTCGGTTAGGCGAACACGCGCGCCGAGGGCCGCGACGAGACCGCCGGCCAGGAACTCCCAGGCGCGGCTCTGCAGGAGGAAGAAGCCCTGGTCCAGGCGGCTGCCGCCCGTGCGCCAATTGAGGATCGTGAGGGCGAGCGACGCGACCGCGACCGCCGCCATCGCGAGCCCGGTGCCGCGTGCGCGGAGGCCGAGACGCGCCAGCAGCATCAGGGCCACGGGATAGACGACGTAGAACTGCCACTCGACCGAGAGCGACCAGGTGTGGATCAGCCAGTTGTCCTCGGGTGGCGCGGCGAAGTAGCCGGTCTGATGCGCGTAGGCGAGGTTCGAGTAGAAGAGGAGCGAGGCGAGCGCGCTGCCGGCCAGGTCCTCGAGGCGCAGCGGGTTCATCACCACGAGGCCGACGGCGAGCGTGGCGGCCACGAGCACCGTCATCGCCGGCACGATGCGGCGGACGCGGGCGAGGTAGAAGTCCGTCAGCGAGAAGCGCCCACGCTCGAGCCGCCCGAGCACGATCTGCGCCATCAGGAAGCCCGAGATGACGAAGAACACGTCGACGCCGACGAAGCCGCCCGGCGCGACGCCGAGCGCGAAGTGGTAGAGCACGACGGCCGTCACCGCGATGGCGCGCAGGCCGTTGATGTCGTCGCGAAAGTGCATGCCGTCCCCGTTGCCCCATGCTGGAGGCGGGCAGTGCGGCCGAATTGCGGGCGACGCCTCACATGGTCGTGTTTCGCCACCGGTGAGGCGCCTCGCCGCGGCCGTTCCGCCGGCCGGATCGCCGGCTTGCCAAGCGCCCGGCGGCCCCGCTAATGCCGAGCCTCGAAGCGGAGGGGCATATGGCCACCTTGAGCGTCAGGATCGCGCTGGACGAGGGCGGCCGCATCGGGCCGGGCAAGGTCGCCCTGCTCGAGGAGATCGCCGCCTGCGGCTCGATCTCCGCCGCCGGCCGCGCGATGGAGATGTCCTACCGTCGGGCCTGGGAGCTCGTCGAGGACATGAACACCATCTTCGCCGCGCCCGTCGTCGAGCGGCAGGTCGGCGGCAAGAACGGCGGCGGTGCCACGCTCACCCCGCTCGGCCGCTCGCTCGTCGCGCGCTTCCGAGCGATCGAGAAGGCGGCCGATGCCGCCGCGCGCCGGCATCTCGACGAGCTGCAGCGGGAGGCGGCGAAGGTCGGGGCGTGAGCCGCTCGCGGCTCAAAGCGCCGCGATGATGGTCGCGAGCGGCAGGAACAGGGTGCGGCTCCGGGCGGGGTACTCGAGGAATTCCGCGCATCGCATGGAGAAGGCGCGCGCGGCGTCGGACTTCGCGTGCACGAGCACGGCGCTGACGCCGACGATCTCCAACACCGCGGCGATCCGTCGAAACGCATCCTGCAGCAGGTCCTGTCCCAGCCCTCGGCCGGCGTAGCGCCTGTCCACCGCAAGGCGGGCGAGGATCGCGACCGGGATGGGATCGGGCGCATTGCGCTGCAGCTTCTTGGCCGCGCTTGCGCGCTCGACGGAGCCGACGGCGATCGCGACATAGGCTGCGATCCGCGTGCCGTCGCAGACGACGTAGGTGCGGACGAAGCGACCTTCGCTCTTCCGGGCACGCGTCTTCAGCCAGTCGTCGAGGGCGGGCTCGCCGCAGTCGAAGCCTGCCACCTCGTGGTGCTCGGCGAGCGGCGTCGGCGATCCGAGCGGGTCCGGCGCTACGGCGCCCACGCAGGTTTTCTGCGCATGAGGGCCTTCAGCTTCGGTCGCGGCGCCGGCGGATTGTCGAGGGCATGGACGAAGGCGGCGTGCTGCGCCTCGTCGAGAACGAAGAGACGCCGGTCGACCAGGACGTCGACGGCGTGGCGACGTGCGCTCTCGAGCACGAACTCCGTGCGCGACTTGCCGTCCGCCATCGCGGCATCGTCGATCAGGCTGAGGGTCTCTCGCGAGACGCGCATGCTGATGCTGGCCTCGCTGGGCGCGCGGCGCGTCGCGGGCGCTCGGTCGGTGGCCGCCATGGGCATGCTCTCCTCGTGGGATCCGAGGAGAGCATGCCGTATGTGCATCGTCAATACGGCGGGGCGCTACGCCGGCCGCCGCTCCAGCAGCGCCTTGCCGAGGTAGTCGCCGGGGTCGCGCACGCCGGGCAGGGCGAAGAAATAGCCGCCGCCGAACGGCTTGATGTACTCCTCCAGCGGCTCGCCGTTGAGGCGCGACTGCACGGTGCGGAACCCGGCGTCGAGGTCCGACTGGAAGCAGACGAACAGCAAGCCCATCTCGAGCTGGCCCGCCTTGGTGATCGAGTCGCGCGCGAAGTTGTAGGGCCGGCGCAGGATCAGGTTGCGCTGCGTCGCCTCGGTGCGCGGGTTGGCGAGGCGGATGTGCGCGGTCTTCGGGATCGTCTCGCCCTGCGCGCCTGCATAGTCGGGCACGTCGCGCTCGTGCGCCATGCCGAGCGGGGCGCCTGACATCTTCTCGCGCCCCATGATCGTCTGCTGCTCGCCGAGCGGCGTGCGGTCCCAGCGCTCCACCGTCATGTGGATCAGCCGGACGACGTAGTAGCTGCCGCCGTGCGCCCAGTCCGGCTCGCCCGACGAATGCGGGCCGACCCAGACGAGCTCGTCCATCAGTCGGCGATCCTGCGCGTCGAGGTTCGCCGTGCCGTCCTTGAAGCCAAGCAGGTTGCGGATCGTGTCCTTGCCGAGCTTCTTCAGCGTGTGCGGCGGCAGGAAGCCGTTCATCGTCCAACGGACGGAGAGCAGGTCCGGTGTGGCGCGGACGATCTCGCGCAGGGCGTGGAGGTTCGTCTCTGCCGTGTTGGCGCAGAACTGCAGGATGATGTCGCCGTGGCAGCGGTCGGCCTGCAGCGCGTCGTTGGGAAACTGGTCCATCGCCACGAGACGCAGCGGCTTGTGGCCGGCGAGGCCGTAGCGGTCGTCGAAGAGCGAGGCGCCGACGGCGACGGTGACGGTGAGGTTGTCGGGGAAGATGTCGGGGCCGAGCACGCCGTTGTCGGGCGCCGGCATCTGCGGGTTCGAGGCCGGGACCATGCCGCCCTTGGTGAGGAAGGCGATGCGCTCGGTCAGGGTCTCGAAGAGACGCTGCAGGTCGGCGCGGTCGGCGGCGAGAACGTCGAAGGCGGCGACGATAGCGGCCGCCGGCTGCGGATTGACGATGCCGGACTGGTGCTCGCCGTAGAACGGCTGCGCCTCGCGCGTGCCGTCGTTGTCGAAGTCGTGCGGCGCGTCATCGTGCTTGTGGTTTGCGGCGAGGCTGTCGTTGGAGATCGTATGGTCGCGGGTCTGCGCTGCGGCGGGGCAGGCCGCCGCGCCCGCGAGGCCCGCGGCGCCAAGCAGCAGGGCGCGACGGGAGGGCACGGGCTCTCTCGTCTCGGCGCGACGCGACGACGGATACGGGCAGCCGCCGCTCGCACCGACGTCGTCGGACCGGTCCGTGCGCTTCACCATCAGTCGATTCCCAGCGTCCCGCGCAGCTTGGCGAGATCCTCGGCGAGCGCGGTGATCGGGCCCTTCAGCGCCGACTTGTCGGTGGTCTTCAGCGCGTCGTAGCTCTCGAAGCCCGCGCCGGCCTTGTACTTGTCGAGGCCGGCATCGACCTTGGCGAAGTTCGTGTCGATGCGCGCGAGCAGCTTCGGGTCGCGCCGCTCGATGTCGCCGTGCAGGAGCTTCACGATCTTCTGCGCGCCGTCGAGGTTGGCGCGGAAGTCCCACAGGTCCGTCTTCGAGTAGCGGTCCTCCTCGCCGGAGATCTTCTTCGAGGCGACCTCCTCGATGAGCTCGGAGGCGCCGCCCACCAGCACCTTCGGCGTGATCTTGAGGTTTGCGATGCGGCCCTTCAGGTCCTCGGCATCCTTCATGAGCTGGTCGGCGTAGCCCTCGAGGCCCTTCGTCGACCTCTCGTGGAACAGGCCGTACTCGAGGCGGTGGTAGCCGGAGAACTTCGGATCGGCTTCCTTCTTCTCGAAGTCGTCGGCGCGCGAGTCCATGCTCTTGTCGAGATCGTCGAAGACCTCGGCGACGGGCTCGATGCGCTCGTAGTACATGTGCGCCGGCGCATACGCCTTCTGCGCCTCCTCGAGCTTGCCGGCCTTCACCGCGTCGACGAGCGCCCTGGTGTTGGCGACGAGGTGGTCCACCTCGCCGGCGACGTAGCTCTTGTAGGTGACGATGATCTGGTCGAGGTTCGTCGGCGTCGGCTCCTCCTCGCCCTTCGTCGCGACCTTGACGATCAGCTTGCCCCGCGGGTTCGAAAGCAGGCCGCAGGTCATCTCGTACTCGTCGGGGTCGAGCTTGGTGGTCAGCGTCGAGGTGAAGCCCGGGATGATGTTCTCGCGCTCGTCGACGACCATGTGGTCCTTCAAGATCTCCCACTCGACGCCGCGATGGCTGTTGTTCTTGATCTGGAAGGCGGTCTTGCCCGGCGCGACGGTCAGGGTCGTCGGCTCGCAGCCCTTGTCGTTGATCGTCACCTCAACCTTCGGCGGGACCTGGGCAGCGGCCGCGCCGGCGGCGAGCGCCAGCCCGAGCGACGACGTGGCGAGGAGGAAACGCAGGGTGCTCATGGGTGGGGGTCCGTGCGGGTGGGATCAGGCGTGGTGCGGCACCGGCACGCTCTGGCGGGCCGGCAGGAAGAACAGGATCAGCGCGGGGATGAGATAGGCGAAGTAGATCGCGACCTCGCCGAGCGTCGGGTTGTCGTTGTAGCCGAACATGCCGGCGAGCACGGTGCCGAGCGGCCCGTCAGCGGGCAGCACCTGGCTCCAGTCGGCGACGACCTGCTGCAGGCCGTTCCACAGCCCCGCCTCGTGCATCGTCCGCACGAAGCCGGCGAGCAGGCCCGCGGCGACGACGATGATGAAGACGCCGGTGACGCGGAAGAAGCGGCGCAGGTCGAGCTTCACCCCGCCCCAGTAGATGAGCAGCCCGACGGCGACGGCGCCGAGGAGCCCGAGCAGGGCGCCGAGCGGAACGCTGTAGCCGGTGCTCTGCTGGAAGATCGCGAGCAGGAAGAACACCGACTCGAGCCCCTCGCGGCCGACGGCGAAGAAGGCCATCGCGACGAGCGCCAGCGCGGCGTTGTGCGAGGTGGCGATCGAGGCGTCGACCTTGTCGTGCAGCGCGCCCTTGATCGATTTCGCCGCCGACTTCATCCAGAAGACCATCGAGGTCAGGATGACCACCGCGACGAGCGCCACCGCGCTCTCGAACATCTCCTGCTGGCGCTGCGGGAACTCGGCGCTGGCATAGGTCAGCGCGACGCCGATGGCCGCGCAGATCGCCGCGGCGATGCCGACGCCGGCCCAGACCGCGCCGAGATATTGCCGGCGGCCCGTCTGGGCGAGGTAGCTGGCGATGATGCCGACGATGAGGGAGGCCTCGATCCCCTCGCGCAGCATGATGAGGAACGCAACGAGCATGATTTTAATCCGGGGGCGTGCGAGAGGCGCGGTGTTCAAGAGGTATCGCAGAGGAAGCGCGGGCTTCGTTTCTTCGGCAATAGTCCACGCCCCGGACGGCTTCAATGCGCGCGCGAAACATTGGAATTAGAATAGCTCCAATGTGAGCGCTTGGCCGTCGGCCGGATACTCGCGGAAACTTCCGGCGGCAAAAGGTCGCCGCGGCCGCAAACAACTGGCTTTCCCTTGGGACCGGATGGCTGTCCGCGCGTTTGCTGTATGCGGGCAGACACGCCTGCAAAGGGAAGGGAGACAAATCAAGATGGCCGAGAACATCCCAGGTGCCGACGCCGCGATGGGCAGCTACGCGACCGGAACGAAGACGCTTCAGACCTTCGCGAGCGAGATCCAGCGGATGTCGAAGGAATCGATGGAGCAGGCGACGGCCCTGATGGAGCAGCTCCGCAGCGCGCGGTCCATGGAGGAGGTCGTCACGATCCAGACGACGTTTCTGCAGAAGAGCTTCTCGAGCTACGCCGAGTACACCCGCCGCTTCAGCGAGCTCATGATCACCATGCCGATGGAGCTGGCGCGCCAGGGCCAGTCCGCGTTCCAGCAGAACACGGATCGCATGATGCAGACCGCGCAGCGCGTCGGCGACGAGGCGCAGAAGGCCGGCGAGGCCATGAAGAACGAGGCGATGAAGGAAGTCTGACCGGGCGGCGGGTCGCCGACCGGCACGGTGGACCCGCCCTTCGCGCCGGGGTAGGCATTCGCATGCTTTCCCTCGCCCGGACGTCGTCGTCGTGCTGACGCTCATGCTGCTGCGCCATGCCAAGGCCGTGCAGCAGTCGCGCGGCGACGACTTTGCGCGCGACCTGCAGGACAAGGGGCGGCGCGATGCCGCCCTGCTCGGGGCCTACCTGCGCGGGCACGACCTCGTGCCCGACGTCGCCCTGGTCTCCGCCTCGGCGCGGACCCGCCAGACCTTCGATGGGTTGCGGGCGACGATCGAGGCGCCCGTGGCCGCGCGCTACGACGACGATCTCTACAACGCGACGGCCGGCGAGATCCGCACCATGCTGCGGGCGACGCAGCCCGGCGTGCGCTCGCTGATGGTGGTCGGCCACAACCCCGGCATCGCCGACCTCGCGGTGATGCTGGCGCGCGACGGCGACCTCGCCGAGATCGGCCGCATGCGCGCCCGCTTCGCGCCCTGCAGCCTCGCCGTCATCACCTGCAATGTGGAGGAGTGGGCCGACGTCGCCGCCACGGGCGGCCGCCTCGACCTGTTCCTGCAGCCCGAGGATCTCGGATAGGGCATGCGATGGATCACGGGCCGAAGATCGCGCAGGTGGCCCAGCTCGTCGGCGATCCGGCCCGCGCCAACATGCTCGCGCGGCTGATGGACGGCCGCGCGCTAACCGCCATGGAGCTTGCCGAGGTCGCCGGCGTGTCGCCGCAAACGACCAGCGGCCATCTCGCAAAGCTGCAGGGCACCGGCCTGCTGTCTGTCGCGCGGCAGGGCCGCCACCGGTACTTTCGTCTGGCCTCGGCCGACATCGCCCGCCTCCTCGAGGCGATCATGGTGGTGGCGCCTGCGACCGCCGCGCCGAAGGCCGGCGTCCCAGCCGGCGGCCGGCGCGACGCCGACAAGCTCCGCGAGGCCCGGACCTGCTACGACCACCTCGCCGGGCGTGTCGCCGTGGCGGTCGCGGATTCGCTCGCCGCGCGCAGCTGCCTCGACCTCACGCCCGACGGCGGCGACGTCACGCCCCGAGGCCTCGCGTTCTTCGAAGAAGCGGGCATCACGCTGCCCACGGCCTCGCGCCGCCGTGCCTACTGCCGGCCCTGCCTCGACTGGAGCGAACGGCGCCCGCATATCGCCGGCGCGGTCGGCGCGGCGATCCTGAGCCATGCGCTCGATCGCGGCTGGCTGCGCCGGCTGAAGGAGACGCGCGCCCTCGACCTGACGCCCGTCGGGCGCCGGGCCTTCGCCGACACCTTTGGGGTCCGGCTCGACGGGTGAGGGCCGCGTGCTCCGCCCGCGCGCGCCGAGCAGGCGGCCGACCGGCCGCTTGCGTGATCGGGACGAATGACCAATAGCTCGGGTGAATTTCCCGGCGAAGCTCGGGAAACTTTGCCGGACTGAGAATGGCCTGTGTGGGGTCGCGCGTTCTTGTGCCTGCTGACGGTCGCCCTCGCGGCGCCTTCCGCGCGGGCCGAGGATGACGACGCCGACGGCGTGCGGCAGAAGCCGCAGCAGCGCAGCCCCGCCGCGAACTTCCGCCAGGTGATCGGCGCCGACGAGGTCGACGGCCCGTCGATCTTCGAAGGCGTCCCGGCGCTCAATCCCATCGACGCGTTCCGCGACCAGCTGCGCGACCGCTTCGGGGTCTACCTGCACGGCGCCTACGTCGGCGACCCCTACGGCGACCTCGGCGGCGGCATGCGGCGCGGCGCGACCTTCAGCGGCCGGCTCGATGTCGAGATCGACATCGACACCGCCAAGACGATCGGGGTGCCCAACGGCACCGTGCACGCCAACATGTTCCAGATCCACGGGCGCGACCTGTCGCGCGACTTCGTCGGCAACTTCCTCACCTCGAACGACGTCGCGGCGCTGCCGTCGACCAAGCTCTACGAGCTCTGGTACGAGCAAAGCTTTGGCGACGAACTATCCGTGCGCGCCGGCCAGCAGGGCATCGACGTCGAGTTCTTGACGAGCAGCTACGGCGGCAACTTCATCGATGCGACGTTCGGCTGGCCGGCCCTGCCGTCGGAGAACCTGCCGGACGGCGGGCCGGCCTATCCGCTTGCGGCGCCGGCACTGCGCGTGAAGTACAAGCCTACGAAGAACGTCGCGATCCTCGCCGCGGTGTTCGACGGCAAGCCCGCGGGCCCGTGCGCCGGCGAGCCGCAGGCCTGCGATCCCACCGGCACGAACTTCCGCGTGTCCGATCCGCCGCTGGCCATCCTCGAGGCGCAGATCCGCTACAACCAGGGTGAGCAGGCGTCCGGGTTGCCCGGTCGCGTGAAGCTCGGCGCCTTCGGCTATTTCGGCCGCGCCGACGACCAGCGCTTCGCGTTCGGCGGCGTCCCGCTGGCGCTCGGCGGCCCGCCGCTCACGCACGCCTTGAACGGCGGCGCCTACGGGATCGTCGACCAGCAGGTCTATCGCCTGCCGGATGCCGGCGCGCCCGACGACGGCAAGGACACGAAGGACGACGGGCGCGACGACGACACCGCGAAAGGCATCGGCGTCTTCGCCCGGGTCATTGGCGCGCCGGCCGACCGCAACCCCGTCGACCTCTATGCCGACGCCGGTGTCTCCGCGCTCGGCCTGGTGCCGGGACGTCCGAACGACCAGTTCGGTATCGCCGCCGCCGTCGCGAAGATCTCGGGCGCCGCGATCGCCGCCGACGAGGCCGCCGTGGCGCTCGGTGACTTGCGGGTGGCGCGCAGCTTCGAGGCGGTCTTCGAGGCGACTTACCAGGCCGAGGTGGTGCCCGGCTTCAGCCTGCAGCCGACCTTCCAGTACGTTGTCCATCCCGGCGGCAACGTCGCCAATCCCTACGCCGCGAACCTCGCGCCGATCCCCGACGCCGAGATTTTCGGCGTGACGACGATCGTCCGCTTCTGACGTCCGATGCCCGCCGCACCCGCCGTGCGGACGATGGCGCGACCCGCCCGACTCGGGAAGAATAAGGCGCTGTGCTTGCCGAAAATTCCCGCTAGGGTGCCGAGATGGATGGCCATGGGACACGCAACGGTCTGCAGCATGAGCGGCGGCGCGCCCGGCTCCGGGCCCTCGGCACCAAGGCCGAGAAGGACCCGCGGTCCCTGAGCCTGAAGGATCTCGACGACATCTGCGACCTCGTCGCGAAGGTCTGCTCGCCCACCGCGCCGATCCGCGAGCCAGCGGCGGCCGCCAAGCAGCGCCTGCCGGAGCCCTTCGTGCCGCTGACGCCCGAGCCCCACCTGCGCGCCGAGCTGCAGGCGCTCCTGCGGGTCGCCCATGCCGCGGAATATGTCGCCTCGCACGTCTACGGCATGGCCAAGGCGCAGCAGGAAGTGGCGCTCGATGCCAAGTGGAAGACGGAAGGCGCCGCGCCGGCGACGGAGCCGGACGACGCGACGTGGCGGCAGCTCCTGACGAAGCACCTCAGCGAGAGCGGCGGCGACCTCTGACGCCCTTGCGGCGTGAGCCGGATCGTCTGTTCGGCGAGGTTGAGCGGGGCTGGGCGATCGCCTAGCGATCCCGCTGGATCTAACTGAACAGCGGGGGCTGCCATGGCGACGCGACGGGCTCTCGCGGGTCTCATCCTGCTGGCGTCGGCCGCCGCGCCCGCCGCCGCGGCGCCCATGTCCCACGCCGACGCGGAGGCTCCCGCGGCGCGCGCGGCGGCCGACGAGCGGCCGGCCTGCGCGTGGCCCGCCGGCGTCAAGCGCTGCACCCGGATCGCGAGCCCCGCCAAGCGGCTGGACTGCTTCGACGAGCTGACCGGCCACGGCAACTAGCGCACGGCGGTGGCCGAACCCCGTCACGCCCAGGACAGACTTCGCCGCTAGCCCACGCCCTCCCGCACCGGCTGGCAGGACCCTCCATGACCCTCGACCGCTCGACCCGCTGGCTCGCCATGGCGCTGCTCTGCCTCGGCGACCTGATGATCGTGCTCGACGTCACGGTGGTGAACGTCGCGCTGCCGACGATCCGCGGCGACCTCGGCTTCAGCGAGGCCGGGCTCGCCTGGGTCGTCAACGCCTACATGGTCACCTTCGGCGGCTTCCTGCTGCTCGGCGGCCGGCTCGGCGACCTCTACGGGCCGCGCCGCATGTTCCTCGTCGGCGTAGCAATGTTCACGCTGGCCTCGCTCGGCTGCGGGCTGGCGCCGACGCAGGGCGCGCTCGTCGCGGCGCGCGCGATCCAGGGTTGCGGCGGCGCCGTGGTCTCGGCGGTGGCGCTCTCGCTCATCGTGACGCTGTTCCAGGCGCAGGACGAGCGCGCCAAAGCGATGGGCGTGTTCGGCTTCGTCTCGGCCGCCGGCGGCAGCATCGGCGTGATGCTCGGCGGCCTGCTGACGCAGACGCTCGGCTGGCACTGGATCTTCCTCATCAACGTGCCGATCGGGCTCGGCGTCCTCCTCGCTTCGTGGCGGCTGCTGCCGGCCGACGCGGTGCCTGCAGAGCGCGGGTCGCTCGACGTCGCCGGCGCGTTCACCGTGACGCTCGCCATGCTGCTCGCGGTCTACGCCATCGTCGGCGGCAACGAGGCGGGCTGGCTGTCGCCGCGCACCCTCGGCCTGCTGGCGGTGAGCCTCGCGCTGGCGCTGACCTTCCTGGCGATCGAGGCGCGCGTCGCGGCGCCGCTGGTGCCGCTGAAGCTGCTCACCCTGCGCGGGCTGGCGATCGCCAACACGATCGGCCTGCTCTGGGCAGCGGCGATGTTCGCGGCGTTCTTCCTCTCCGGCCTCTACCTGCAGCTCGTGCTGCACGACACGCCGCTGCAGGTCGGCCTCGCCTTTCTGCCGACGAACCTGCTCATGGCCGCCTTCTCGCTCGGCCTTTCGGCACGGATCGTCCTGCGCTTCGGCAATCGCGGGCCGATCGTCGCCGGCCTGGCGATGATCGCCGTCGGGCTCGCGCTGCTCGCGCGGGCGCCGACCGACGCCGGCTTCGCGCTCGACCTGCTGCCCGCCTTCGTGCTGCAGGGCCTCGGCGCGGGCATCGCGCTCAACCCGCTGCTGATGGCCGCGATGGGCGAGGTTGGGCCGGACGAGTCCGGGCTCGCCTCTGGCCTCATCAACACCGCCTTCATGCTCGGCGGCGCGCTCGGCCTCGCGATCCTGGCGAGCCTCGCCGCTGCGCGAACGACCGCGCTGGCCGCCGGCGGGGCGGACGCCGTGGAGGCGCTGAACGGGGGGTATCACGCGGCGTTCTGGATGGGCGCGGGCTTTGCGACTGTGGCGACGCTTGTCGGTCTTGGCATCACCGGCAGGGCGGCGGAGGGTGAGGTGCTGCGGCCGGCGGCGGCGCACGACTGACGCCGCGCGCCTGCAAATCTTTGCGTCTTTCCGCCTGGGGGCCTAAATCCCCCTCTGCAACGCTTCTAAGACACTGGACCCAAGACAATGACTGCCCCGCGCACGCTGTACGACAAGATCTGGGACGACCACGTCGTCGAGACCTCGCCCGACGGCACGGCGCTCCTCTACATCGACCGTCACCTCGTCCATGAGGTCACGAGCCCGCAGGCCTTCGAGGGGCTGCGCATGGCCGGGCGAAAAGTGCATTCGCCGGCGCGCACGCTGGCCGTCGTCGACCACAACGTGCCGACGACCGACCGTAGCCAAGGCATCGACGATCCCGAGAGCCGGCTGCAGATCGAGACGCTGGCGCACAACGTCGAAGAGTTCGGCATCGAGTACTTCGATCAGCACGACCGGCGTCAGGGCATCGTCCACATCATCGGGCCGGAGCAGGGCTTTACGCTGCCGGGCACGACTATCGTCTGCGGCGACTCGCACACGTCGACCCACGGCGCCTTCGGCGCGCTGGCGCACGGCATCGGCACGAGCGAGGTCGAGCACGTGCTGGCGACGCAGACGCTGATCCAGAAGAAGGCCAAGAACATGCTGGTCGAGGTCGCCGGCGAGGCCGCCCCCGGCGTCACGGCGAAGGACATCATCCTCGCCATCATCGGCGAGATCGGCACCGCCGGCGGCACCGGCCACGTCATCGAGTACGCGGGCGCGGCGGTGCGCGCGCTGTCGCTCGAGGGCCGCATGACGATCTGCAACATGTCGATCGAGGGCGGCGCCCGGGCCGGCCTGGTGGCGCCGGACGAAAAGACCTTCGCCTACCTGAAGGACCGCCCGCGCGCGCCCAAGGGCACGGCGTGGGAGGCCGCGATGATGCATTGGGCGACGCTCTACACCGACGAGGGCGCGCATTTCGACAAGGTCGTGCGGCTCGACGCCGGCAACCTCGCGCCGATCGTCTCCTGGGGCACGAGCCCGCAGGACGTGATCACCGTCGCCGGCCGCGTGCCGCGCGCCGAGGACGCGGCCGACGAGGTGAAGCGCGCCGGCATCAGGAAGGCGCTCGCCTACATGGGCCTGAAGGGCGGCGAGAAGATCACCGACATCGCGCTCGACAAGGTGTTCATCGGCTCCTGCACCAACGCCCGCATCGAGGACCTGCGCGCGGCTGCGAAGATCGTCGAGGGCCACACCATCGCCGATCGGGTCTCGGCGATGGTGGTGCCGGGCTCCGGCCTTGTGAAGGCGCAGGCCGAGCAGGAAGGCCTCGACACGATCTTCAAGAAGGCCGGCTTCGAATGGCGCGAGCCCGGCTGCTCGATGTGCCTCGGCATGAACCCCGACAAGCTGAAGCCCGAGGAGCGCTGCGCCTCGACCTCCAACCGCAATTTTGAGGGCCGTCAGGGCCCTCGGGTCGGACGCACCTGGTGTCGCCGCAGATGGCCGCGGCGGCGGCGATCGCCGGGCGGTTCGTGGATGTCAGGGAGTGGAGGTAGGCGATGTCGAACGTCTACGGGCCGAGCGGCCGTTACGACGACGCCGATAAGGTCCACCGCGACGGTCTTCGTCTCGAAGAGCGCGAGCGCAAGCTCTCGTCCCTTGATGCAGCAATAGCGCGCGGTCTATAGGATATCGAGGCAGGCCGCGTGCACGATGGCGAGACCGTGCTGGACGAAGCAGAACAGCGCTACCTCGCTTGAGGCATCGCGTATCGACCGCGGCGATCTCTTGCAGATCGCGGCTCAGAAGATTTCGAGACAAACCAATTCCGGGTTCGCGTCGAACTCACGAATGATCTCTGCTCGTGCTCGAAGGAGAGTGGCGATGGAGGCGGTCGGCTGATTGCCGCATCTCAGCCAGATGACCTTCGGCGTCGGTCCTTTGTGGAGCGCCATCTCGGCGAAATCCGCGTCCTGGGACACGAGCGTGAAACCGCCGTCCCTTGCGGCGTCCCAAATCTCGCTGTCGGCCGCTTGAGCCAGACCGAGCTGGCCGACCTGACGAGACTCGGGAAACAGATCGCTCAGGTCCCGGCAAAGCTTTGCGCTGAGGTTCTGGTCGAAGAGCAGCTTCATCCAGCGGCGGTGAGCACACGCCTCTCGCGGTCGGCCGCGTAGGCGAGGCAGGCGCGGATGTCGCTTTCGGTGATCTCGGGGAAGTCGGCCCTGATCTCGTCGTGCGACATGCCGGCGGCGAGCCACCCGAGGACGTCGGCGACGGCAATCCGCAGGCCGCGAACGCAGGGTCTGCCGCCGCGCTTGCCGGGCTCGATGGTGATGATCTGGCCGTAGTCGGTCATGCCGCAGCCTAGCACGAAACGCGTCGGGAGAGGAGCGGCCCCGCTATCCCAGCGCCGTCGGCCCGAGATGCGGGTAGGGCCGCGCCTCTTCCGCCATCGCCTCCTTCAGCGCCTCGAACATCGTGAGCAGGTCGCAGCGCTCGAGCACCGGCTCGGCGGCGCGCTCGTCCATCGGCACGTCGGGGCGGAGCGAGGCGTCGCGAGCTTCCAGCGTCGCGAGCAGGTAGCAGCCGGACGAGACGAGGCTGAAGGCGCGCAAGAGCGACAGCCGCTCCCAGGCGTCGGGCTCGCGGTGCTCGGCGTCGATCATCGCCAGCACCGCCGCGATCTCGCCGAGCGCCTGCGCCTTGTCGGCCTTGCGCGTCTCGTAGAGCTCGTCGGTGCTGCTCATCGCTCGGTCAGCTTCAGCTCGATGCGGCGGTTCTTGCGGCGGGCGTCGTCGGAATCGGCGGCATCGAGCGGCTGGAACTCGCCGAAGCCGGCGGCGACCAGCCGGTGCGGGTCGACGCCCTTCGAGATCAGGTACTCGACGACGGAGGATGCGCGCGCCGTCGACAGCTCCCAGTTCGAGGGGAACTTGTCGGACTTGATCGGGCGCGTGTCGGTATGGCCGTCGACGCGCATCACCCACGGGATGTCCGGCGGGATCTCGCGCTCGAGCTGGACGATCGCGTCTGCGAGCCGGTCGAGGTCGGCGCGGCCCTTGGGGTCGATGGCGGCCTGGCCGGGATCGAACAGCACCTCGGACTGGAAGACGAAGCGGTCGCCGACGATGCGGATGCCGGGCCGATCGCCGAGGATCTGGCGCAGCCGGCCGAAGAAGTCGGAGCGGTAGCGCGCCAGCTCCTGCACCTTCTGGGCGAGCGCGACGTTGAGGCGCGAGCCGAGGTCGGCGATCTGCGCCTGGCTCTCCTTGTCCTTGGCCTGGGCGGCATCGAGCGCATCCTGGATCGCCGCGAGCTGGCGTCGCAGCGCGGCGATCTGCTGGTTCAAGATGTCGACCGTCGACTGCGCCTGCGCCGAGAGCGCTTTCTGCTTGTCGAGCTCGCTCTGCGCGCTTGCCGCGGCGCCGCCGGCGCCCGCCGCCTTGCCGTTGGCGGCATCGAGCAGGCCCTGCAGGCGCGCCTTGTCCTTGTTCGAGGCGTCGAGCGTCGCGGTGAGCGACTCGAGGTTCGACTGCGTCGCCTGCTTCGCCGCCTTCTCGAGCGCGAGCAGCGAGGTCAGCTCCTCGATCTGCCGGTTGAGCTTGGTGAGCGCGGTGTCCTTCCCCGTCACCTCGCGCGACAGGTAGAACTGCGCGACCATGAAGACCGAGAGCAGGAAGATGATGACGAGCAGCATCGTCGACAGCGCGTCGACGAAGCCCGGCCAGTAGTCGACCTGGCGCGCTCCCCGCCTGGCGCGCGCGAGCGGCATCAGCGCCGCTCCGGCTCTGAGGCGAGGCGGCGGAGCAGGGTGCGGATCTCGCCGTTCTGGTCGGCCTGCGCCTCGACCCAGTCGCGGATCTGCTGCTGCTCGGCGCGCATGTGCTGGACCAGCGACTGGATGCCCTCGGCGAGGTTGGCGAGCGCCTGCGAGGAGGCGCGCGACTGGGCGGGGTCGCCGAGCCGCGCCAGCGCCTTGTCGAGGTCGACGTTGCCGGTCGGCTCGGCCGAGGTGTGCGCGGTCAACGCATCCTCGAGCTCGGTGTAGAAGCGGTTCTGCGCCTGGCCCGCCTGCAGGTCGATGAAGCCGAGGATCAGCGACCCGGCGAGGCCGAACAGCGACGAGGTGAAGGCGAGGCTCATCGAGGAGAGCGGCACGGCGAGGCCGGCCTTCAGCTCCTCGAAGGAGGCGGCGGAGTCGCCGCCCGCGCCCATCGACTGGATGACGCCGGCGATCGACGCCACCGTCTGGATCAGGCCCCAGAACGTGCCGAGCAGGCCGAGGAAGATGAGGAGGCCGGTGAGATAGCGCGACAGCTCGCGCGCCTCGTCGAGCCGGGTGCCGATCGAGTCCAGGATGACGCGCAGCGTCACCGTCGACATCGCGGCGGTCGGCGGCTTGTCGCCGACGAGTGTGGCCATCGGCGCGAGCAGGATCGGCCGCTTGACGTTGGCCGCCTCGCCGCGCGGCAGCGCGTTGACCCAGCGCGCCTCGCCGAACAGCCGCGCCACGTTGCGGATGCCGTAGACGATGCCGAGGAACAGCGTGAAGAAGATGAACCCGTTGAGGCCGGGGTTGGCCATGAAGGCGCGGGTGATCTGCTGGTTCAAGATCAGCGCGATGAAGCCGATCAGGATCAGGAAGACGATGATCCGCACCAGGAAGATGCGCGGCGAGGACAGCCGCAAATGGTCGTCGGTCTCGGCCACGGCCATCGTCCTTCAGCGCTCCCGGTGAGACCTGTTTCCCCTCTTAGAGGTAGTTTGCGGGCGACGCACCAAATGGCAAGCGAATTCCCGCGCCTGGTGCGGCCGCGCCACGGGCGGACCACCGTCATCTCGCTGCGCCAGAGGCTTTGACCGGGCGACACGCCGCGCATTCCGGACAGGTCCAAGCTGGGCTTCTCTGCCACACGCTTAGCGCCTCCATCGAACGACAGATATTATACTATATATATCGTCATGCCGGCTATTGGGCGAATCAATCCGAAAGTTGAAATTGTGATCCGAGCAATCTGAAGTCCAAAGTAGGACTTTAGGTAACGGCGGCGATCAGTAATGCGGAAGAAACTTGAGAAAGCTGGGCTTCGCGTGCTCGCCGTGGCCGGCACGCATGTCGTGCTGCTCGGCTGGGACGTCGTCGAGGCCAGCCTGCTTGAGAATCTCATGGGTTTCGCCATCCAGCGCACCGACAGCACGGAGAACGAGACGATCTGGCTGCGTGGGATGAAGACGTTTCCGAATACGCCGCTGCCGCTCGGCGGTACCGCATCGAGCCACGAGCAGCCATTTCAAAGCTTCCAATGGGCCGACTACGCGGCAAAGCCGAACCACACCTATGTCTACGCGATCACGCCGATGTACGGTCGGCCCGGCGCGCTCACCGACGGCACGAGCGTGTCGGTCGAGATCGCGACGGAGCCGGAGTGGGGCCTGCCTCACAGCGTCTTCTTCAATCGGGGTGCGATCGCCTCGCAGGAATATTCGCGCAAGTTCCAGGGGCGGATCCCGAGCAAGGTCGGCCAGGCGGCCTACGATTGGCTGTCGCGCGGTCTCATCGAAGCGATCGTCGCGTTCATCGCAAAGGCCAAAGGCCAAGGCGACGCTCTGCGGATCGCGATCTACGAGTTCCAATGGCCGGCGATCCTGCAAGCCGTGCGCGATGCTGCGGGCCGAGGCGTCGACGTCAAGGTGCTCTATGACGCGATCGACTCCGCGAGCGGGCCGATCCACAAGAACGACGAGGCGATTGATGCCCTCGGCATACGCGATCTCTGCCAGGGCATCACCAACGGCAAGATCATGCACAACAAGTTCATCGTGCGCCTCGAGGGCGGCGCGCCGGTCGAGCTGCTGACGGGCTCGACGAACTACACGGAAAACGGGATCTTCGGCCATCTCAATTGCGCGCATGTCGTCAAGGGTGGCGCCGTCGCGAAGGCCTATCTCGACTACTGGACGCAGATTTCGGCCGACCCCGACCTCGCAGCCCTGCGCGACTATGACGACGACAAGACGCCGGCGCCGCCGAGCCCGCCGGACACGGGAATTACGCAGGTCTTCTCGCCGCAGCACGGCACCGACACCCTCGCGCGCTACGCGGAGATCGCGGGGACCGCGACGCGGGGGCTTTTCATGACCTTCGCCTTCGGCATCAACGCCGACTTCCTGCCTGTCTACCAGCGGGAGGACGGCATCCTGCGTTTCGCCCTGATGGACACCGTCGGCGTCGGGCGCAACCTTGCGAAGGCCAAGCAGGACATTGCGGACATCCGTGCGATCAAGAGCACCGTCGTGGCGATCGGGCAGAACATCACGCTGAACGCGTTCGACCGATGGCTCAAGGAGGCGAGCGGCGTCGCGCCCGGCGAGCACGTCAGGTGGGTGCACACGAAGTTCATGCTGGTCGACCCGCTGTCCGACAATCCGATCGTGATCACCGGGTCGGCGAACTTCAGCGACGCGAGCGTCAGCACCAACCACGAGAACATGCTCGTCGTCCGCGGCGACACGCGTATCGCCGATATCTACCTCGGCGAGTTCATGCGCCAATTCTCGAGCTACGCGTTCCGCGACGCCGCCGCTGCTGCCGCACATGGTGTGAATGCGGACGATTTTCGGCCGCAGGACCTAATCCCGGACGCATCCTGGATCGCTCGCTACATGCAGCCTGGCTCGTCCGGCGCGCTACGACGCGCGCTCTTCTCCGGGACGTAGCCGAACCCAGGAGGCGCGAATGCCGCCGCACAGAATCATGTTCATCCGGCACGCCGAAAAGCCGAAGGGCCCCGACGACGAGGGGATCCCCGACCCTGAGAGTCTCGATCCCAGAGGTTGGCAGCGCGCGAACGCGCTCGTCGAATTCTTCCTCAAAGAAGACGATACGACACCGCGCCGGATCTTCGCGGCTGCGGTGGAGCATCACAGCCCCAGCAAGCGCCCTATTCAAACCGTGACGCCGCTCGTTACTGAGTTCAAGAGACGGAACGCGCCGGTCAGCTTCGACACATCGCATCCGAAAGACGACGTCATCAACTTGATGAAGGACGTCCTGGCCGGCGACGGCATCACGCTCGTCTGCTGGGAGCATCACAAGATACCCGGGCTTTGCGGCAGCCTCGTTCCCCATTCGCCGCCCGTCCCGACGAAATGGCCGGACAACCGCTTCGACATGGTCTGGATCATGGACCGTAACGGCGGCAGCTGGTCGTTTTCCCAAAAACCACAAATGCTGCTGCCCGGCGACAGTCCCGATCCCATCTCGGAGGTTTCCCAATGACCCTCGCCTACGGCTTCGTCAAAGCCAAGCTGTCCTCCGACCCGACCCTGAAACCCTCGCGCCACAAGCGCGAAATCCAGTATCATCTGCATGTCAGGCTCATCGTCGACGACGGCGACTGGGACGTCGCGGTCAATGTCGGAACGAACGATTCCGACGACCTCCTCAAGTACAAGCTCGTCTACGATTTTCGTCATCCGCTCATCGAGACGCTCAAAGCAGCGAACGCCGGCCCAACAGCGCTGACCGGGCAGACGAGCCTGCCGGCGCTCGACTTCATGCGCGGAAACGTTCTCGACGCAACGGGTGCCTGGCGAGACAGCGACATCATGGACGGCAGCGAATGGCCCGAGCCCGTCGCCTCGTTGAAACGCCTTCTCGTTAAGGCGAGGCAGGCGCAGGCGGACGTCTACGTGTTCGGCCGCTTCTACACGGAAGGCAACGGCATCCACGACACGCACATGAACCAGGGCTCGACCCAAGGCTTCATTCATCGCGCCGGCGACGATTCGAACGACCACAACGACATCTGGCAGGATGGCGCGGTGCTCGTCGATCTCGGCGAGCCGGAATGGGCGGCTTATTTCGCCGCCTTCAACCAGCAGCTCGTGCCGACCGACGACCTCGGCAATCCATTGCCGGGCGCCAAATCGATCGAGTGAGGCTCAAGCCGCCACGCGCACCAGCGCCTTGCCGAAGTTCTTGCCCTCCAGCATGCCGATGAAGGCGGCGGGGGCGTTGGCGAGGCCGTCGGTCCAGTCCTCGCGATAGCGGATGCGGCCGTCCCTGATCCCGGCGCCGACCTCGTCGAGGAAGGCGGGGTAGTGCGCGGAAAACTCGTAGTTGATGAAGCCGCGCAGGGTGAGGCTTTTGGTCAGGATCGCGCGCTGCGTCGCGGCCAGCGCCGAGGCGCCGTCGGCGGCGCCGCTGTACTGCGCGATGAGGCCGCAGACGGGCACGCGGGCGAACGTGTTGAGCAGCGGCAGCACCGCTTGCCAGATCGCGCCGCCGACGTTCTCGAAATAGACGTCGATGCCGTCGGGACACGCCGCGGCGAGCGCGTCGGGCAGGTCGGCGTCGCGATGGTCGAGCGCGGCATCGAAGCCGAGCTCGTCCTTGACGAAGGCGCATTTTTCCGCGCCGCCAGCGATGCCGACCGCGCGGCAGCCCCACATCTTCGCGAGCTGCCCGACCAGCGAGCCGACCGGGCCGGAGGCCGCCGCGACGACCACCGTCTCGCCGGGCTTCGGCTGACCGATGAGCTTCAATCCCGACCACGCCGTGAAGCCGGGCATGCCGAGCACGCCGAGGCCGGTGGAGAGCGGCGCCAGCGCGGCGTCGAGCTTGCGCATCGGCGTGCCGGCGACGCCGGTGCCGTCGGAGGCCGCATGCGTCACCCAGCCCGTCGGCGCCAGCACGACGTCGCCGACCTTGAAGCCGGGATGATCGCTCTCGATCACCTCTGCGACGCTCTCGCCGGTCATCGGCTCGCCGATCGCCACGGGCTTGGCGTAGGATTTCCGGTCGTCCATGCGCCCGCGCATGTAGGGGTCGAGCGACAGCGTCTTGACGCGCAGCAGCAGGCCGCCCTTCGGGCAGGCCGGCATCGGCGCCTCCTCGAGCCGAAAGTTCTCGGGCGTCGGCTTGCCCCGCGGGCGGGAGGCGAGGACGATTCTCTGCATGGGGGCGCGGCCTTTTTCGTGAGATCTCACAGGTAGGTCGGCGTTTGTACAACGCGAGCCGCCTTCTCGTCCGAGATGAAACACTAATCCAGCTGGCTAAGCGTCTTAACGCGCGTCCCGCGGCGGTGTTACTTAGCCATATGGCTAACCTAGACCATGTCTTCCACTCGCTTGCCGACGGCACTCGGCGCGCCGTGATCGCGCAGCTCGCGAGCGGGCCGGCCAGCATCGGCGATCTGGCGCGGCGTCATCACATGGCGTTGCCGAGCTTTATGAAGCACATCCGGGTGCTGGAGGAGAGCGAGATCGTCGTCTCCCGCAAGCGGGGACGCGTGCGCACCTGCGAGCTGCGGCCGCAGGCTTTGACAGCCGCGCAGGACTGGCTCGCGCGCGAGCGCCGCACCTGGGAAACCCGCCTCGATCAACTCGACGCGTTCGTCGCAACCTTGGCTGCCGAGGAGAAGGCCCATGCAAAAGAATGACGATCTCGATCTGCTCCTCGAGCGTGTGGTGAAAGCGACCCCGGCGCAGCTCTGGCGGGCGTGGACCGAGCCGCATCTCCTGAAGCAGTGGTTCGCCCCCAAACCCTACGGCGTAGCGAAGGCGGAGGTCGATCTCGTGCCCGGCGGTACGTTCAACATCGTGATGACCTCGCCGGAGGGGCAGGCATTCCCCGAGAAGCCCGCTCTAACAACCCAGGAATTCGAGTCGATGACATCTGATTTCGACCTGAAGACAATCGACGACCTCGGCAGTCTTATCATCGCGGACGACAAGGGCAATCCAACCCTTCGATTTGGGTATGTGATCAAACTGTATTTCGAGCGCGCGTTCGAGACGGACGTGCGCGAGCGCCTGCTTCGCCTCGTCGAAGACTACGGCAACATCTTCTCCGATCACATCACGCATTACATGCCCATCAAGGGGAGCCGCCTGAAGAAGACCAAGGACTTCGACTAGGCGAGCTACTATCGAGAGCACCTGTCCCATGTGCAGGCCGAGGCGACGATCGGCGGCTTCGAGGCCGAGCTCTACGGCTTTGCCGGTGGCGTCGACCGCCGACGCCTTTCCATATCGCCGTCGTGGCTAGGCCTGCCATCTCGCTGAAGCGGGTAGGAAACGAACATAATGCGCTTGGGGGACTTGAAGCCTACCTTCCGGCCGACTGGCCGCGGGGTGACCATGCGGCCTGTCTTGCCCTCTTGGGCCGATGGGCGGAGATCGGCAGGCCCATTCACGGCACGCTCGGGCTCGGGCTGATCATGGAAGAAGGGTGCTCTAGAGGCCCCTTCATACCGCTGGCCTTTCCCTTCCTGAGACGTTTTTCCGGTTTCGAATATCCCGACCAAGGCCTTTGGCAAACCATGAGCGAGGACGCGACAACGCCCGTGATCCGCGCCGTCAATTGGCTCACGATCATCGACGCGCGTCGTGCCGAAGCGATCGGCGGCGAACACGCCATCCGGTCCGCGGTCGAGCCCGCCTGCTCGCTTCATCCCTACGATGGCGGCGTCATCATACAGACCGGTGCGACGCCGGAGCTTGGGGACCTCAACAGGGGAGAGCCTCCTGTCGCCTATCGGGCCGTTGCGCGCGCGCTGAAGCCGCTTCGTTTCGAAGACTATCGACGTTGGGTCATTTTCGAAGGCCTCCCGTCTCCTTTGGACGATCGGCAGGAAACGTTGCGATGGGTCCGTCGCTTCGACTGATCGGATCGACCTAATCGCCCCAAGCCGCCAGTTCGCATCGACTTGGGACAGAGCCCTACAGCAAGTCGAAAAAGTAAAATGGTCGGAGTGAGAGGATTCGAACCTCCGACCCCCTCGTCCCGAACGAGGTGCGCTACCAGACTGCGCTACACTCCGACATCGCCCCGGAGGGCGAAGACGGCGTCATAGTACGAAGACGCCGCCCGTTCAACTCACATACGCCGATCCGCGCACGCTTACCCCGCGCACGCTTGCCGGCAAGCGCTACCGGCGGATGCCGAGACGCTCGATCAGCGCCTTGTAGCGCGGCTCGTCGCGGCGCTTCACGTAGTCGAGCAGCTGGCGGCGCTGCGAGACGAGCTTGAGCAGCCCGCGGCGCGAGTGGTTGTCCTTGGTGTGGGTCTTGAAATGCTCGGTGAGGTTGGTGATCCGCTCGGTGAGGATCGCGATCTGCACCTCGGGCGAGCCGGTGTCGTTCGCCTTGGTCGCATAGTCCGTGATGAGCGCCTGCTTGCGCTCCGCCGTGATCGACATCGTCACTTCCTTTTTCTCGGGAAACGCCGCTCGCCGCCCGGCCGGGATGTCGTCCAGCGGGGTGTCGTGAGGCGCGACCCGGGACCGTCCCGGGAGGCGTGGTCTATAGGGGTGACGGGGGACAAAGGCAAATGATTCCAGGGCATCGTGGAAGCCGCGGAACTGCTTGCATATGCCTGCATGGCACCCCCGCGTCGCTTGACGCCACAATCCCGCCTTCCTACGTTCCACGGCAACGGGGCGCCATCATGCTGCGCCCCTGGAAAGGTTGATCGATGAGCACCGTCAAGGTTACGGACTCGAGCTTCGAGTCGGACGTTTTGGGCGCGGGCGTGCCCGTCGTCGTCGACTTCTGGGCGGAGTGGTGCGGGCCCTGCAAGATGATCGGCCCCTCGCTCGAGGAGATCGCCAAGGAGCTCGACGGCAAGGTGAAGATCGCCAAGGTGAATGTCGACGAGAACCCCGGCATCGCCGGCCAACTCGGCATCCGCTCGATCCCGACCCTCATGCTCTACAAGGACGGCAAGGTCGCGTCCCAGAAGGTCGGCGCCGCCCCGAAGGGCGAGCTGAAGAAGTGGATCGACGCGGCGATCTGAGCCGCGTCCGCGAAGATTTTCGGAAAGGCCCCGGCGACGGGGCCTTTTTCGTTGGGACAGGACCGCGGGCGGTCAGACCTTGTAGGCGGTCACCAGCTCGCCGACCGAGGTGTTCTGGCGGACGATCCAAACGCTGCGGATGGCCGGGACCGGACCAGACGGTGTCTTCATCGGCCCTTCGAAGACCCATTTCGCGCCGAACGGCGTCTGCATGCTTCTCGCCACATGGCCCGCGCTCGCATGCTCGAAGAGGCTGTCGGCCAACTCTTCCGGACGGCCCTCCTTGAAGCCGCAACTCAGAAAGAAAGCCGCCTTTGCCCTTCCCACGGGATGAGCGCGATTGAGCAGGTAGTCGCGGATCTTAGCGACGTCGATGATCAGCGCCGACGGCGCCTGCAACGTTGTCACAGGCCGCCTCCGTCGGTTCGAACTCGTCGCGTCGCAAGGTGATCACTGCCGCGAACGGCTCGACGAACTCGACCTCGTAGGCTTCGCCTCCGTCGTGGACGAACACGATCGTGCCGAGGCTGCCGGCCGGCAGGTCGCCCTGCGCCTCAGCGCTCGTCGGCGCGCAGAGCCTGACGACCGTCAGCTCCGCGATGGGCCCGGGCGCGGCGGTCGCGCTGGTGTAGTAGAGGCGAGCGGTCATCGGACCCTCCTGCCGGATATGGCCGCCACGCTAGGCGCCTCGCGGCGTCGTCGCAACGTCCGCCTACTCGTTCATCGCGCGCAGCGCCGCCGCGGCGGCGAACGGCGTGCCGGCGATGGCGGCGAGAGTCATCGCGCAGAGGATCAGGAACGGCGTCGTGAACGGGATCGGGTTGCCGAGCCCGGCGGTGGCGGCGGACACGCCGAAGATCAGCACCGGGATCGACAGCGGCAGGATCAGGATCGCCATCAGCAGGCCGCCCTTGCGCAGGCCGACGGTGAGCGCCGCGCCGACCGCGCCGAGCAGGGTCAGCGCCGGCGTGCCGACGGCGAGGGTGGCGGTGGTCTGCGCCAGCGCCTGGCCGTCCATGCCGAGCATCAGCCCGAAGAGCGGCGTCGCGGCGACGAGCGGCAGGCCGGTGAGCAGCCAGTGCGCCGCGCATTTGACGAGCACGATCGCCTCGGCGGGGGTGCGGCTCATCAGCAGAAGGTCGAGCGAGCCGTCGTCGCGGTCGGCTTGGAACAGCCGGTCGAGCCCGAGCAGCGTGGCGAGCAGCGCGGCGATCCACAGGATCGCCGGGCCGATGCGGGCGAGCAGCCGCAGGTCCGGGCCGACGCCGAACGGCATCAGCGTGATGAGGATGAGGAAGAACACGACGCCGAGCGCCGCCCCGCCGCCGATGCGGCGGCCGACGCGCAGCTCGCGCAAGAACATCGCGCGAAGCGGACTCATGGATGCACCGTGTCGGGCGCAGTCGGCCTTCTCCCCTCGCGGGAGAAGGTGCCCGAAGGGCGGATGAGGGGGCGGTGCCGGAGGTAGTGCGGGCCCGGTGGACGCGCTCTTTCCGGAAACGCCCCCTCATCCGCCGGCTGCGCCGGCACCTTCTCCCGCGAGGGGAGAAGGGGGATCGCGGCGAGCGGGCTCATGCCGCGGCGTCCAGATCGAGCGTGCGCGTCGTCGCGAGCGGCTGGTGCGAGGCGACGAGGATCGCGCCGCCGGCCGCCGCATGCGCCGCCATGTGCGCGACCACGAGGTCTTGGGCGCCGACGTCGAGGGCGATCAGCGGCTCGTCGAGCAGCCAGATCGGCCGCGGCGCGAGCAGCAGGCGAGCGAGCGCGACGCGGCGCTTCTGGCCGGCGGAGAGATAGCCGGCGGGCAGGTCGACGAGGCGGGCGATGCCGTAGGCCTCGAGCGCGGCGGCGACGTCGATCGGCTCAGCGCGATGCCTTTTCCCTCCCGAAGTGCCCAGTATCGCGGCCCAAAACGCCAGGTTCTCGCGCACGGTGAGCGACGGCTTCAGCGCGTCCTCGTAGCCGAGGTAGTGGATCGTCTCGACGCCGCTCGTCTCCTCGTCGGCGCGGCCGTAGGCGATCGTGCCGGCGGCGGGATGCAGAAGGCCGGCGAGCGTGCGCAGCAGCGTCGACTTGCCGGCGCCGTTGCGGCCGGCGACGAGCACGGTCTCGCCGGGGGCCAGCGCGATGGCGAGGTCTCTCAGGACAAGGCGGCCGCCGCGCTCGACGGTGAGGCCGTCGGCGGCCAGGAGCGGAGCGTTCAAAAATCGGACCCGGGCGAGTGGAGGCGTGAGCGCCATGCTTTCGCGCTTCGCCTAGCGCGCCTTGGCGCGATTATCTACACGCGCGGCCTTGCGATGCTGCGCCCTCGAGGCTGGTGCCCCGTTCTTGCATCGCCAAAACGAACGCGGCATCTGCTAGCGCGTCCACATTAGATTATCTACAAGCTCGGGTGGACAGCCCGCCCTTTTCAGGAACAGACGATGGCCTCTCTCGACAGCTTCAAGTGCCGCAAAAAGCTCAGCGTAGGCGACAAGACCTACCATTACTATTCGCTGGAAGAGGCCGAGAAGAACGGGCTGAAGGGCATCTCGAAGCTGCCGTTCTCGATGAAGGTGCTGCTCGAGAACCTGCTACGCTACGAGGACGGCAAGACCGTCAAGAAGGCCGACATCGAGGCCTGCGCGGCGTGGCTCGACAACAAGGGCAAGGTGGAGACCGAGGTGGCCTTCCGCCCCGCCCGCGTGCTCATGCAGGATTTTACCGGCGTGCCGGCCGTCGTCGACCTCGCGGCGATGCGCGACGCGATGACCTCGCTCGGCGGTGATCCGCAGAAGATCAACCCGCTGGTGCCGGTCGACCTCGTGATCGATCATTCGGTGATCGTCGACGCCTTCGGCACCAACACCGCCTTCAAGACCAACGTCGATCTCGAGTACCAGCGCAACGGCGAGCGCTACAAGTTCCTGAAGTGGGGCCAGGACTCCTTCGACAACTTCCGCGTCGTGCCGCCCGGCACCGGCATCTGCCACCAGGTGAACCTCGAGTATCTCGCCCAGACCGTCTGGACGAAGCAGGAGGAGACCGAGAAGGGCAAGACGGTCGAGGTCGCCTATCCCGACTCGCTCGTCGGCACCGACTCGCACACCACCATGGTCAACGGCATGGCCGTGCTCGGCTGGGGCGTCGGCGGCATCGAGGCCGAGGCCTGCATGCTCGGCCAGCCGCTCTCCATGCTGCTGCCCGAGGTCATCGGCTTCCGCCTCACCGGCGAGCTCCGGCCCGGCGTCACCGCCACCGACCTCGTGCTCACCGTCACGCAGATGCTGCGCGCCAAGAAGGTCGTCGGCAAGTTCGTCGAGTTCTTTGGGCCCGGCCTCTCGACCATGACGCTCGCCGACCGCGCGACGATCGGCAACATGGCGCCGGAATACGGCGCGACCTGCGGCTTCTTCCCCGTCGACAAGGAGACGCTCGCCTACCTCACGATGTCCGCCCGCAGCGAGGATCGCGTGAAGCTCGTCGAAGAATACTCCAAGGCGCAGGGCCTCTACCGCAAGAAGGACACGCCGGACCCGGTGTTCACCGACACGCTGGAGCTCGACCTCGGCGACGTCGTGCCCTCCATGGCCGGCCCGAAGCGTCCGGAAGGCCGCGTCTCGCTCGAGAACGTCGGCGAGGGCTTCCGGCAGGCGCTCGGCACCGAGTACAAGAAGACCGAGAACGTCGAGCAGCGCTACGCCGTCGAGGGCGAGGGCTACGAGATCGGCCACGGCGACGTGGTGATCGCGGCGATCACCTCCTGCACCAACACGTCGAACCCCAACGTGCTGATCGGCGCCGGGCTGCTGGCCCGCAAGGCCGTCGAGCGCGGCCTGACGCGCAAGCCCTGGGTGAAGACCTCGCTCGCGCCCGGCAGCCAGGTGGTCGCGGAATATCTCGCGGCCTCGGGCCTGCAGGAGGATCTCGACAAGGTCGGCTTCAACCTCGTCGGCTTCGGCTGCACGACCTGCATCGGCAACTCGGGCCCGCTGCCCGAGCCGATCTCGAAGTCGATCAACGACAACGGCATCGTCGCGGCCGCCGTGCTGTCCGGCAACCGCAACTTCGAAGGCCGCGTCTCGCCGGACGTGCAGGCGAACTACCTCGCCTCGCCGCCGCTCGTCGTCGCGCATGCGATCGCCGGCACCGTGAAGCTCGACCTGACGAAGGACCCGATCGGCCAGGACAAGGACGGCAAGGACGTCTTCCTGAAGGACATCTGGCCGACCGCCGAGGAGGTCAACGAGTACATCGCCAAGTACGTGACCCGAAAGGTGTTCAAGTCGCGCTACGCCGACGTCTTCCGCGGCGACGACCACTGGCGCCACGTCGATGCGCCGAAGGGCGAGACCTACGCCTGGGACATGGGCTCGACCTACGTGCAGAACCCGCCCTACTTCGAGGGCATGAAGATGGAGCCGGAGGCGATCACCGACATCGTCGACGCGCGCATCCTCGCGCTCTTCGGCGACAAGATCACCACCGACCACATCTCGCCGGCCGGCTCGATCAAGCAGTCCTCGCCCGCCGGCACCTATCTCTCCGAGCGGCAGGTCGCGGCCAAGGACTTCAACCAGTACGGCACGCGGCGCGGCAACCACGAGATCATGATGCGCGGCACCTTCGCCAACATCCGCATCAAGAACTTCATGCGCCAGGGCGCCGACGGCAACGTGCCGGAGGGCGGCCAGACCAAGCACTGGCCCGACGGCACCGAGATGTCGATCTACGACGCGGCGATGAAGTACGCCGAGGAGAAGGTGCCGCTCGTCGTCTTCGCCGGCGCCGAGTACGGCAACGGCTCGTCGCGCGACTGGGCGGCCAAGGGCACCAAGCTGCTCGGCGTCCGCGCGGTGATCGCCGAAAGCTTCGAGCGCATCCACCGCTCGAACCTCGTCGGCATGGGCGTGCTGCCGCTCACCTTCGCGGAGGGCACGACCTGGTCGACGCTGAAGCTCAAGGGCAACGAGACCGTCACGCTGCACGGCCTGAGCGAGGGCCTGCGCCCGCGCCAGCAGATGGAGATGACGGTGAAGTACGAGGACGGCCGCGAGGAGAAGGTGCCGCTGACCTGCCGCATCTTCACCAACGAGGAGCTCGAGTACTTCAACAACGGCGGCATCCTCAGCTACGTGCTGCGGCAGCTCGCCAAGGCGGCGTAATCTTAGTGCGGGTCGGCGGCCTAGACCGGCTCGCCGGCGTCCTGCTCGCAGGCCTTGACGACGTCGCCGATCGACAGGCCGGAATGTCCAGGAACGCCGGAGGCCGCGTCGAGGCACTTGACGACGCGCGAGGTTGAGCTCTCGCGGCCGTCCTGCTTCAAGAGCCCCGTGACGAGCTTGGTCTTCTCGTCCGGGGAGGCGCTGCCCCACGCCGCCATCGTGTCGCTCGCCTCCAGGGCGTAGCAGGGTCCGGTGGCCGTCGTTGCCGACGCGATGAGGAGGAAGAGACGGAGAGCGCGCATGCCGACAAACTTGCGCGCCGCGCCGTAAATGAAAGAGGGCTCTTCGCCGCGGGCGCGTGTCGTCACGCGCTGCGGTTTGCCCGGCCCGACCGCTACAGCTTCTTCAGCCCCAGCGGCTTGCTGCCGTCCGTTACGTCCTTCGCCCAGCGGTCCTCGCCCACGGCGCCGAGCTTGGCGGTGTGGCCGGCGCGCGCGGTGAGGACCAGCTCGCCCTTCACGAGGCGCCAGCCGACGGGGTCGAAGATGACGATGCCCTGGTCGCGGCAGCCCGGCGCGAGCTGGGCGCGGTCGCCGCCGGCCTTGCCGCGCGTCTTGTCGTCGAGCGTCAGCATGCAGCCGGTATCGCGCTTGTCGCGCATCACCGCGTAGCGGCCGGCGATCTCGGCGGCGGTGACGTGGACCGCCGGCGCCGGGGCCGCGGAGGCAGGCTCGGCCGCCTTGCGATGCGCCACGGGAACAATCGCCGCGCCCGCCGGCCCATCGAGCGATGATCCCTCCGCCGCATCGCCGGCGACCCGCCGCAGCGTGAAGATCCGCGAGCCGGCGGCGACGAAGCCGTCGCTCGTCGCGGCGAGCGTCACCACCGGCACGCCGCCCGGCTCGTCGAGCGTGAGGTGGGTCGCGTCCGGCAGGTCCCAGCGCCCGACCTTCGCGAGCCACGGCATCGCGTGCCGGCACGCCGCCGGCATGCCCAGGAAGAAGTCGCCCTTGTCGGATTTTTCCGCGCGCAGCAGGAGGCGGCAGGCCTCGGCCCTGTTGTCGACCGCAAGCTCCCAGCTGCCAGCGTACTTGGTGGCCAGGTCCGATTTGCTTTTGACCGCACTATCGGTTGCCGGCCGTGCCGGCACCGTGCCCTGCGCCTGCGCGGCGCCGGTGACGGCAACGAGAACGGCGGCACAGAACCCGATCGATTTTCTCACCTTCGCCCCCGCCTCGTCGCGCAATTGACCGATACGCGTTAGCCGGCTCCCCCGTCCCAGGCAATTCGACTGGCAGCGGGATAGTGAGCCGGCGCTAGGACGGGTTGGTGACCCAGCACTAGGACGACGGGGCGACGGCCGGCTCGAGACGCCTGGCCCATACGAGCCGGATGGCATCATTGTTGCTGCGGCGATCCCGAGGGACGCACGGAGGAGGCAAGCCATGGAGCTTCAGCCTTGGTCCACGTTCTCGTGCTCTTCTGCCTCTCCTCTGTCGACCCCGTCGCCTGCACGCCGGCCTCCGCCCTGCACAGGGTCAGCCTGCCGGACACCAACGTCGCCCAGTGCGCGATGGCCGGGCAGACCGCGATCGCCGCGCAGCCCGATCCGATCTGGGGCCGCCAGTACATCCTCGTGAGATGCACGCGGGCCTGAGCGGCGGCGTAGTCTTCGCGGCTCGTCCCGGATCGACCCCGAGGGTCCGGCGCGAATCCAAGTGCACGGCGACACGCGCGACGGGAACGTCCCGCTTCGATCGTGCATTAAAGGATTGACATAATCGGGGGCTCGCGATGGACGATCATGAAAAGTATCGTCGGCGTGTCGAACGCCTCGAGAAGGCGATCCAAGACCAGCGCGCTTTTCTGCATCGCATCCCGGACCCCGACACCCGCGAACGTGGCGAAGTGCATCTCTTCGAGCTGATCGAGATGCGCGAGAAGCTGATGAGCGAGCTGGAGCGCACCTGAGCCACACGATGGTGGTGTCCGAAGCATCCGCCGCGGACCTCGTCGCGCTCGCAAACCTCGTGAACCACGCCTATCGCGGCGCCTCGGCGCGCGAGGGTTGGACGCACGAGGCCGACCTGCTCGACGGCCAGCGCACCGACCCCGACCTCCTCGCCGAGATGATCGTGCCGCCCTCGGCGATCCTCGTCGCGCGCGATGAGGAAGGTGCGATCCTCGCCTGCGTCCACGCCTCGATGCGGCGCCCGGGCGTCGGCTATCTCGGCATGCTGGCGGTCGACCCCGTCCTGCAGGGCTCCGGCCTCGGCGGCACGCTGGTCGAAGCCGTCGAAGCGCGCGCCCGTGCCGCCGGCTACGGGTCGATCGAGCTGACGGTGCTGCACATGCGCGCCTCGCTCATCGCCTGGTACGAGCGGCTCGGCTATCGCCGCACCGGCGCCGTCGAGCCTTTCCCGTATGGCGAGGAGCGTTACGGCCAGCCGCGTCGCGACGATCTCGCGCTCGTGGTGATGGCGAAGGCCCTTGCACCGCCCGCGTCGTAGCCGCACGCAAGCGCGTTGCGCCGCAGCACGCACGTCGGCATAGAGTGCGGCGATATGTCGGCCGTCTCCCTCTTCGAACTCGTCCTGCTGCTGGTCGGCGCCGCGCTCATCCTGTCGCTCGCCGCGATGCGGCTGCATCTGCCGGCGGCCGCGGCCCTGGTCGTCGGCGGCATGGCGCTGGCGCTGATCCCGACCCTGCCGCCGTTCACGATGGACTCGGACCTGATCCTGGTCCTGTTCCTGCCGCCGCTCCTGATGGGCTCGGCCTATTTCACCGTCTGGCGCGACTTCAAGGCGCAGATCAGGCCGATCCTGCTGCTCTCCGTCGGCGCCGTCGTCTTCACGACCTTGGTGGTCGGCGTGGTCGCCAAGCTGATGATGCCGTCGCTGCCGTGGGCGGCGTGCTTCGCGCTCGGCGCCATCGTCTCGCCGCCGGACGCCGTGGCCGCGAAGGCGGTGCTGCAGCGCCTCGCCCTGCCGGAGCGGCTCGTCACGATCCTCGAGGGCGAGAGCCTCGTCAACGACGCGTCCGGCCTCGTCATCTACAAGTTCGCCGTCGTCGCGGCGCTGACCGGCAGCTTCAGCGCGACCGACGCAGCCCAGGCGTTCGTCTGGCTCGTCGTCGGCGGCATCGGCCTCGGCCTCGTGTCCGGCCTGCTCTGGACCGAGCTGGTGCGGCGGCTGAACGATCCTTCGACGATCATCGTGTCAAGCTTCCTCGGCGCCTGGTCGAGCTACATCCTCGCCGAGCGGTTCCACGCGTCCGGCGTGCTGGCCACCGTCGCCTGCGGCCTCGTCGTCGGCATTCGCTCGCACACCGTGCTCAACGCCAACGTGCGCGTGCAGGCCGCCGCCGTCTGGTCGCTCGTCACCTTCGTGATGGAGGCGCTCGTCTTCGTGCTGATCGGCCTCGCGCTGCGCGGCGTGCTGCATCGCGGCGGCGACGGCGAGATGTCGCAGGTGTCCGACCGCATGCCGATGGCGCTGGCGATCACCGCCGCGGTCGTGCTCGCCCGCTTCGTCTGGATCGGGCTGAACCTCTACCTGCCGATGCTCTACTCGCCGCAGCGGCGCGCCACGCGGGTGCCGGCCGGCGTCCCGATCGTGCTGGGCTGGGCCGGCATGCGCGGCGTCGTGACGCTGACCGCGGCACTCGCCCTGCCGCTCGACTTTCCCGGCCGCGACACGATCCTGTTCGCCTCGTTCGTCGTCATCCTGTTCACCGTGCTGGTGCAGGGAACGACGCTGGCGCCGCTGATCCTCGGCCTCAAGCTCACGCGCGCCGGTCCGTCGGAAGGCGCGCTGATGAACCTCAACGAGACGCGCATCGCCGTGACCGAGGCCGGGCTCGTCTCGCTGCAATCGATCCTCGTCGCCGAGAGCGGCGAGGTCATGCACCCGCGCCTCATCGACATGTACCAGCGCAAGATCCGCGCGATGTCGCGGCTGCGCGACGAAGGCTTTGCGGCGATCGAGAGCGAGCGCTCCGACCATTTCACCGCCGCCCTCGGCGCGCTGGCGACGAGCCGGCAGACGCTCCTCAAGCTGCACCGCGAGCGCAAGATCCACGACAGCGTGCTGCGCACGATCGAAGGCGAGCTCGATCTCGAGGAGCTGCGCCTGATGCGCGCGGCGGAGAAGTAGCGGGCCGCCGCTAGAGGCTCGACGCGAGCGCGTCGAGCTGCGTGAGGCAGGTGCCCCAGCCCTGGAAGAAGCCCATGTCCTCGTGCCTCTTGCGATCCTCAGGGGACTTGTGGCGGACGAGCGCGCGGTAGCGCGTGCCGCCGTCGACGGCCGCCATCGTGATGTCCGCCGTGAAGAACGCCTCGGCGTTCGGCCGGAAGTTTGGACCGAGGCCGTCCGTCCAGACCAGGCGGCTCTCGGGCTCCACGACGAGGACGCAGCCGGTCGAAACGCGTCTTCCGATCAGTCGAAGCGGCGCAGCCATCGCAAGGTCTCGTCACGCTCCATCAGAGGCGATGGAAGGCCGTTGAAAATGCCGTTCCGGCCAAAGTCTTCGAAGCGCAAAGGCCTGAGCGCCCGCGCGACTGTCCGGTAGGGCGCCGGGATATCACCTGGGTTCGCGTCACCTAGTTGCGGCTCCGGTCCCGCCTGAATAACGAGTCCGCCATCGTAGGGCCGAACGGTGCAGGATGGCTCGACCTCGGACCTGATCGCCTTCTCGCCCCCGAGAGCCTCTACGCGAGGCGTGTCGATGAAGGTCAGCCAATTGGTCGAACGGATCGTTGGTGATGTCGAATCTTCGCTCATCGTGACCCACGTGTCGAGATCAGGATACTCGAGACCGACGAAGCGCTTCAAAAAGGGGTAGGCGAGAGGCATGGAGGGTCCGCGCGAGCATCCTTCCTCCATGATCAAGCCCAGACCGAACGATCCGTGGATCGGCCGGCCGATGTCGGCCCACTGCGAAAGAATGGCATGGTAGAGCGGATAATCGTTGGTGAGCCAATCGGCCGGAAAATACGCTTCCAGACGGCCAAGAGCATTGGCCGTGTTGCCGAGCCGCTTCAAGTCGATGGCCGGACCAGCGGTCACGCCAATATGGCAAGCTGTCGGCTCATCTCTGTCGACGGCATCGGGAAACCCATAAAGCTCCGCGTCGAAACCTTCGGGATCGTCCGGAGAGAGGCTGAGCATGCGATTGCGGAAGTAGGCGATGTAGTCGAAGTCTTTGACGGACTTCAGGCGCGACCCTTCGTAGGGCATGTAGTGGGTGATCATGTCGCCGAACAAGGCACCGTAGGCCGCGACGAGCTTGATCAGCCTTTCGCAGACGCTCGTCTCGTAGGCGTCCTTGACGTAGAGCTTGAGCACGAAACCAAATCGCAGCGATGGGTTGCCGCGATCGTCCTCGATCGTGAGGTGTGCCAGATCGCCGATCTGTCGGACGTTGTGGCTCAGAGCTTCGACATCGAAGGCCATGCGCGTCTCCCATCGTCCCCTTGTCGCGGTAATCGCCCGTCAATCGAAGCGGCGGACCCAGCGCAAGGACTCGGCGACAGGGTCGAGCGGCTCGGGGACGGCCGCGAACAACGCACTGTACCGCTGAAATCCCTCGAAGCGCAGCGGCCTAAAGACGGCAGCGACGGCTTTGTAATCGCCCATCGGCAGGCCGTGGGTTTGATCGAAGAGCTGCGGCTGCGGGCCGGCGACGACGAGCAGACCGTCGTCGAGGTCGACGATCTGGCACGTGGCCGGCAACGTGGCCGACATGGCGGCGCGTCCGCCCAGGTCAGCCACATATGCGCTGCAGAGTATGTTGAGCCAGCTCGTCGTGCGGATCAGGTGGCGCGTGTCGTCGCCGCGGGCCGAGGACCAGGCGATCGAGTCGTTGTAGTCGAGGCCCGGGAAGCGTTTTAGGAGCGCCGCGCTCTGCCGGCCTCCGCCGGGGTTGAACAAGGTGCCGAAGCCCGCCGTGCCGTGCGCCGGCTTCAGCATGTTCGCCCACAGGGTCACGAGCGCGATCATGCCTTCGGGGCCCGCGTCGGCGAGCCAGGATGCCGGCAGGTACATGTCGAGCGAGGACGTGTCCGCCGGCGCCAGCTCGAACGGCCCCATCGCCGTTCCGCCGACGTACCATAGGACGGGATCGTCGCTCTCCACACCATTTTCGAAGCCGTAGACGGCGAGATCGACCCCCTCGTCGCTTGGCGTCCTGGCGATGCCCGTCGCGTAGCCGTCAAGAAAATCGAGCGACTTGATCCGCGTCAGCCGCGATGCGCCCAGCTTTTGGTAGTGCGTGACCTTGTCGTGGAAGCGCTCGCAATAGTCGCGCACGACGGCGAGCGCGGCGCGCCGTTTCTCCGTCGTCGCGCCGCCTTCGAAGAAGAGACTGACGACGACGCCGAAGCGCACCGCAACATTGTTCGTGCTCGGCCAGCGGCCTTCCATCGCATCGAGCTCGGCGGCCGCAGACAGAGCCATACGTCATCCTCTCGTGATAGCGATCAACGCAGGACGATCGGCGCGAGATGCCCGGCGAAGCGATCCCAGCGGCCGCGCTCGAACACGGTCACGGCCTTCTGCGCCAAGTTCCCGTCATGGAACCCGGTGACGGCAATGCCGGCTTCGAGGCAGACGACGAAGCCGACATGCGTGAAGAGCGGGCCGTAGCTCGCTTGTATCCGCCGCAGGTGGCGCAACCCTTCCCCCCCGGCAAATAGATCCTCGTCATCGAGGACGAGTGCGCCGGCAGCCGGCATGTAGCTCAATTCCACCAAGCGGTCGGCGGCAAGGGTGACCCGCGGCTGAGCGGGGCCGCGCGTCTCGCTGATCTCGCCCCTCGCGGTCTTGCGAGCCGCCTTCGGCGGCCCGAGGAGGGTCAGCACCTCTCGCGCCGTCAGGCCGAACACGAGGTCATCCACACCGACATGAGGTGTAAAGGTCGCCATCTCCGACCATCCTCGGATGAGGCCGTGCTGCAAGGCAGTCTGTGACCGCCGCTTTTCACGAGCCAGTCTCCCGCCGCGGCGCTATATCGGGTCGCGGGTGACAACAGTCACGGACACGCCCCGCCGCTCGGAACAGATTGTCGCGATATTCCAGGAGGACCGCCCGTGCGTGAAGTCGCTTCCCTCGCTCTCGTCGCGCTGCTCGCGCTCGGCGGGTCGGCCCTCGCCGCGACGCGCGCGGACCCGAGCACGCCCGCGAACGTGACGGCCGACCAGGTCAAGGCCGCCCTCAAGGGCGACAAGAACCTCGCCGGCAAGTCGCTGATGAACCTCGACCTCGAGGGGCTCGACCTCTCCGGCGCCAATCTCTCCGGCGCGAACCTGCACGGCGCGCGGCTCACCCACGACAATCTGAGCCGGGCGAACCTGAGCGGCGCCAATCTCGACCTCGCCAACATCATCGGCGCCAATTTCACCGACGCCAACCTCACCGATGCGAGCCTCGACGGCCCGATCGTCGCGCTGGGGCTGACGGCGGACAAGGGCGAGATCCCGATCATGAAGGGCGCCAACCTGAGCGGCGCCCGCGTGCTGGCGCGCTTCACCGGCGGCGCGCTGCAGGGCGCGATCTTTTCCGGTGCCGATGCCGGCGCCCACATGAAGAACCAGTCGATGGGGCTCATGCACACCGAGATGACCAGCGCCAACCTCGAAGGCGCGAACTTCGAGAACGCCAAGCTCGGGCATGCCGACTTCAGCTACGCCGACCTGAAGGGCGTCAATTTTAGGGGCGCCGATCTCACGCGCGCCGTGCTGACCGGCGCCGACCTGTCCGGCGCGGATTTGACGGGCGCGGATCTCGATGGCGCGGAACTCGATGACGCCAAGCTCGGGAGCGCCAAAGGCCTCGACCAGGCCAAGAACCTCGACAAGGCGCGCGGCTACAAGAAGTCCTGAGATTATTCATTTCAATCGTCGACAGCGGTGACAAGGTGCCGGAGCGCTCGGCCCGTGGAGCCTCTCAAACGATACGTCGAGATCGCTCGCGTGACCGCAAGCTGGAGAGAACGAATGCGTTTGAGTGCGAAGCTGTCGGCCGGCCTGGCAGCGGGGTTCCTGCTTGTGGAAGCCCCGGCGTTCGCGTTCGACTTCAAGGGCGACAAGACGATCGTTCTGCACACTCGCGACGGCAAGGACATCGCCATCGGCACCATCGCGTTCACGCCGCAGGGCGACGGTTCCGCGACCTACAAGCTCGCCGTCGACACGTCGAAGATGAAGACGTTCTTCCTCTCGATGCGGGATTTCAAGTGCGAGGAAGGCCCGGACATCCAGTGCTTCGTCGCCTATCCCTACAAGCATCCCGCGGTCGTCAAGCCGAGCGACTTGAGCTGGCTCGAGCACGATCTCCTGTTCTTCTGGAAAGCCCCGAACGACTACGGCGCCAAGCTGCAGAACGGCATCTACTACGCCCTGAAGCCGACCGACCATGCCCTTGTCGGCACGCCGCAGGCCATCGACTTGAACGCGATCGCCGCCCCGCCGGACGACCTCAAGACGCCGCCCTACGCCCCGGGCGACCGCGACGACTCTGCCCAAGGTAGCCGTTGGGTCGAGAGCCTGCGCATCGAATAGGACCGTCGGTCAGCAAACTGCCCGGCGGTCCTAGCACCAGGCCGCTACTTCATCGTCGGCGCCAGCTTCTGCACGCTTTCGCTCTCGTCGCCGAGCCACTTGGCGTTCTTGGCGGTGCCGTCGAACGTCGCGCTCGTCTTGAAGAGCTCGTACTTGCCTTCGAGCGCATACGGGCGGCTGCGGCCGAGCAGCTCGGCGACGCGGCTCTTGTCCATCGGCTGGAACGTCTTCACGGCCTCGAACGCCTGGTCGAGGTCGCGCTGGCTCTCGCAGCCGGTGATCACCACCGAGGTCGGCAGGTTCAGCGAATAGTGCAGGAACTCGATCGGCTTGATCGGCACGTCGCTCTTCAGAAGCACGCCGTCGCCGAAGCTCTTCATGCCGAGCACCGCGATGCCGTGCTCGACGAGATACGGCAGGACGAGATGCGCGAACGAGCGGAAATGCGCGTCCATGACGTTGAGCGGCATCTGCACGGAATCGAACTTGAGCCGCGTTCCTCCGCGACCGCCAGCATCTGGAGATGGATGCGCGGGTCCTTGTGCCCGGTGAAGCCGATGTAGCGCAGCTTGCCGGCCTGCTTCGCCTCGAGGAACGCCTCCATCGCGCCGCCCTCGGCGAAGATGCGGTCGGGGTCGTCGTAGCGCAGGATCTCGTGATGCTGGACGAGATCGATATGGTCGGTGCGCAGGCGCTGCAGCGAATCGTCGATCTGGCGGGCCGCCTCCTGCTTGGTGCGGCCGTCCATCTTCGACATCAGGAAGACCTTGTTGCGGTAGCCCTCCTGCTGCAGCGCGATGCCCATGCGGCGCTCGGAGCGGCCTTCGTTGTAGTCCCAACAATTGTCCATGAAGGTGATGCCGCGGTCGATCCCTTCGTGGATGAGGCGTACGGCCTCGTCGTCCGAGACGGCGTTCTTGCCGAGGTGGAAGCCGCCCAAGCCGATCGCCGAGATCTTCTCGTTCGACCGACCGAAGCTGCGGTACAGCATCTCGCCGCGGCGCTCGCCGGGGTCGGTGACGAAGGGCAGGTCGGCGGGGTCGGCCGGGCGGGTGGAGGGGAGCGCGGGCTTGGTCACGGCAGCCTCCGCGCTGCCGACCTTGGCGAGGCCGGCGCCGAGCACGGCGCCCTTGAGGAAGTTCCGACGTTGCATGGGAGGCCCTTTCCGGTTCGCAGCATGAGTTGGGTCATCGATCCTCCGTCGGTCGCGCGGCGATCGCGCGCGCCGCGTTGAGCAGGCGCAGCGCGAGGCACGCGGCGCCGAATCCGTTGTCGATGTTGACGACGCCGAGCCCGGGGGCGCAGCTCGCGAGAATGGCGTCGAGGGCGACGCGGCCGCCGGTGGCGACGCCGTAGCCGACGGAGGTTGGTACCGCAACGATCGCGCTGGCGACGAGGCCGCCGAGCACGGTGGGAAGTGCCGCGTCCATGCCGGCGACGGCGATGATCACCGGAAAGGTCCGAAGCTCGTCGAGCCGCTCGGTGAGCCGCCACAGGCCGGCGACGCCGACGTCGGCGATTAGGGTCGACGCGGCGCCGTGGTAGGCGAGCGTGCGGACGGCCTCGCGCGCGACGCCGACGTCGGACGTGCCGGCGCAGACCACGGCGACCTCCGCCGCCCCGCGCACCGGGCGCGGCGTGCCGAACACCGCCGTCTGCGACGCTTCGCAGTAGTCGAGCGAGCCGCGATGGTCGGACGCCAGCGCGGCGAAGCGGTCTGGCGACAGCCGCGTCAGGAACAGGGAAGCGCCGCGCTCGCGGGCGGCGGCGAGGATCGCGTCGATCTGCGCGGGCGACTTGCCGGCGCAGTAGATCGCCTCCTCAAGGCCGGTGCGGCGCTCGCGGGCGAAGTCGAGGACGAACTCGGTCGCGCCGCTCACGATGCCGCCTCTAGCTTGTCGACGAGGAACGCGCTGCCGGTGCGATAGGGCGCGAACGATACCGTCCGCCGCGCAACCGTTGCCGGCGCGGCATCCAGGATGGCGAGGCCGAGGGCGTCGCGGTCGGTGTCGGCAAGGGCGGCGAGGCTCGGCGCGTCGAGCTCCACGACGATGCCGGACGCGCGGATACGGCAGCGCACGGCCCGCCCGGGCGGCTCCGCGGCGACGCGCGCCGCGACCAGCCGCTCCACGCGGTGGATGAACTGCAGCGTCTCCGGCTCGACGCGCAGCCCGGTCTCGATCCGGCTCGACAGGCACGGCGCCGCCGGCAGCTCGGCGATCGCGGCAAGGCCGAGGTCGCGGGCGATCTGGCGCACCGCGGACTTGTCGACGGCGGCCTCAACGTAGGGGTGGCGCACGCCATGCTCGGCCGCGGCGGTCAGGCCGGGGCGATATTCGCCGAGGTCGTCGAGGTTTGCGCCGGAGACGATCTGACGATCGGTGACCTTGGCGACGGCGTCGTAGAGGTTCGTCTTGCAGAAGAAGCAGCGGTTGACCGGGTTGGCGCGGTAGCGGGGGTCGGCGAACTCGCCGGCATCGACGATGCGCAGAATCCAACCCTCGGCCTCGGCCTGCGCGCGGACGCGGGCCGTCGCCTCGGCCGGCACGGCGGGCGAGACGGCGTGGACGGCGAGCATCGCGTCGCGCCCGAGCGTCCGCGCGGCGAGGGTCGCGAGCGTCATGCTGTCGACCCCGCCGCTGACGGCGACCGCGACGCGTCCGAGCTCCAAAACTTTGGCCTGCAGGCGATCAAAAGCCGCGCTCATTCCGCTGCATCGTCCGAGAGCGCCAAACGTTCCGCGCGGCGGCGTATCGACGCTCGGCGGGCGTGGGTTTCGTGCGCCATGGCGTCGTCGGCTTCGGCCTTGGCGGTGCGGCCGCCGGGGCGGTCGACCCGCTTGACGCGAACCGTCGCGCCGTCGACCTCGATCTCGCGGATGTCGCGCGGCAGCGCCGCGCCGGAGACGACGTGGTGGCGCAGGCCGATCGTCGTCGTCTCGCGGAAGCAGGCCGCGATCGCGTCGTCGATCGCGCCGCTGCGGGCGAGCACGCGGACGTGCATCATCATCCGCCCCTTCTTGCCATACACCGGTATCTGCACGACGTCGAAGATGTCGGCGTGCGCGCGCAGCCGATCGAGCCCCATCGCGAGGTCCTCGGGCGACTGGTCGTCGACCTCGAACTCGATGACGCCGAGCTCGCGATGGCTGCCGCCCGCACCCGCCGCGACGTCGTCGAAGACGAGGACGCGCAGGCAGTTCGATACGCCAGCGAGCTTGCGCATCCCGAAGCCGAGCCCCGAGCGGCCCATCACCCTGCGGCGCGGTGGCGTCGCGCCGGCCGTGTCGCGCAGATGGCGCAGGATCGCGGCGCCGGTCGGCGTCACGCGCTCGCCCGCAATGCCGTCGTCGAGCATCTCGAAGCCGCGCAGCAGGATCGCGGTCGCCGGCGCCGGCACGGGCAGCAGGCCATGCGCCGTGGTGACGCGGCCGGAGCCCAGCGGCAGCGACCCGACGCTCCAGGTGGTCGCGCCGGTCGAGACGATGAGGCAGGCGGCCGCGACGATGTCGGCAATCGAATCCCAGGCGCCGACCTCGTGGAAGGCCACGTCCGCGACGGCGATGCCGTGCACCTCCGCCTCGGCTTCGGCGAGATGCGTGAAGATGCCGACGGCATGGTCGCGCACGGTGTCGGGGAGATCGGCGTCGAGGAGCAGCGCGCGGATGTCCGACCAGTGGCGATGGTGGTGATGATGGTGGCCGTCCGTCTCGACGCGCCGCCGCGCGACGTCGAACCTGCGGCCGCGCAGCACGCCGTCGTTGTGGTCGACGACCTTGCAGGTGACCGGCGCGACGCGTTGCACGGTGGCCAGGGTGTCGGCCTCGAGATGCGGGAAGGCATCGAGGAGGGCGGCGGCGAACATGTCGCCCGCGGCTCCGCCGATGGCGTCGAGATGGATGTGCATGAGCCTCGGGTTGGACTGAAGGGGCAGAGCCTAAGCGTCGTGCAGTCGACTGGTTTGTCAACGTGCGCCGCGACGCGGGGCGGCTCACGACGAGCCGCACGGGTCGACTGAGCGGGCCAAGACGGCTGCAGCAAGGCACGTCGTGCGACCGTCCGCCGCGCGGAAAAGCGTGGGTCAGCCGAGGATGGTCGCGCCGAGCGCGCCGACCACGACGACGAGCCAGGGCGGCCAGCGCCAGATTGCGAGGAGGGCGAAGGTCGCGAGCGCCAGCGCGGCGTCCGGCGGCGCGTGGATCGCGCTCGTGAACACCGGCGTGTAGAGGGCCGCCAGCAGCAGGCCGACGACCGCGGCGTTGACGCCGGCCATCGCCGCTCTCACCGAGCTGCGACGGCGCAGCATGTCCCAGAACGGCAGTGCGCCCAAAAGTAGCAGCGCCGACGGCAGATAGATCGCGCCGAAGCAGACGGCTGCACCGATCCAGCCGCTCGGCGCGGGGTGCATGCTGGCGCCGAGATAGGCCGCGAAGGTGAAGAGCGGCCCCGGAACGGCCTGGGCCGCGCCGTAGCCGGCCACGAAGCTGTCGTTGCCGATGAAGCCCGGCGCGACGACCTCCTTCTGCAGCAGCGGCAGCACGACGTGGCCGCCGCCGAACACCAGCGAGCCCGACCTGTAGAAGCGGGCGACGAGGTCGATCGCGTGGCTGCCGGTCGCCGCGGCCGCCATCGGCAGCGCGACGAGAAGCACCGCGAACAGGGCGAGCGCCGCGACGGCCGTCCGGCGGTTGCCGCCGACGCCGGCGGGGGCATCCTCGGCCGCCGTCGCGGTCGGCGCCAAGGCGCAAAGCCCGACGACGGCGCCGCTTGCGATGGCGGCGAGCTGGCCGAGCGCGGAAGGCACGAGCAGGGCCACGCAGGCGGCGGCGAGGGCCACGGAGGCGCGCCGCCGATCGGTGCAGATGCTGCCGGCCATGCTCCACACCGCCTGCGCGACCACGGCGACGGCCGCGATCTTCAAGCCGTGGAGCCAGGGGGCATGGGAGACGTCGCCGAGGTGGCCGAGGCCGTCGGCGAAGAGGACGAGCAGGATCGCCGACGGCAGGGTGAAGCCGCACCACGCGGCAAGCGCGCCCAAGAGGCCGGCGCGGCGGAGGCCGAGCGCCAGGCCCACCTGGCTGCTCGAGGGGCCGGGCAGGAACTGGCACAAGGCGACGAGGTCGGCGTAGGCCGTGTCGGAGAGCCAGCGCCGCCGCTCCACGAACTCCGCGCGGAAATAGCCGAGGTGCGCCACCGGGCCGCCGAACGAGGTGAGGCCGAGCCGCAGGAAGGCGGCGAGGACCTCGCCCGGGCGGCCGACGCGCTGGCCTTCGGCCGCGCCACCGCCAAGCGGCTCGGGAGTGGCGGCCGTCGACGATAGTCCCTCGCCAGTCATCGGTGCTCGGGCTTCGGCATGGCCTCGGATCGCCTTGAGCTCGACGCGGCTCACGAGCATGCCGCGGGTCGTCGTCGCGCTCGTAGGACTTGTCGAGCGCTGCGACAACGACGAAAGCACGCTTTCGCGCCGACGTCGCCGGGGGTTGTTGCCGAAATTCGCTCACAGCAATCTTCGGAGCGCGCGCCCCTGCAATTCTAGATAGCTGTCATCAATGGAGACTAGCTGTAGGCGAAATGAATCAAACGAACTACGCGGTCGGGCTTGTCTCGGGCGATCCTTCGAACAGCTGAATATTGAGCATGGAGATCAGCGCGAGAGCTTCCACCTTCCGCGGCCGCGCGGCCGGCAAGGCCTTGCGATGCTCCAGGAATGCCTTGAAGACGGCTCTCGCAATGCTCTCCGGATCGACGGCTGCGGCCTGCGCGCCGCGCTTCAAAATCTCTCGTTCGAGAGCGCGCATCCCGTCGCGGACGAGATCGATGTCGGTCTGGTTGAGGAACATGCCGTGCGACGGGGTGATGAGCTGCAGTCCGCCCATCCGATGACGGTCGCGCCGGCAGGTGCGACTTCATCGACGTCGAACAAGGTGTCCTTGATGCGCGCCGCACGACGCTCGAGCCATAGTGCAGAGCGACCTTTGACCGACGCGGCGCACCGGTATGAAAGTCTTGCTCCGCCGAGCCGACCGAATGTCCGAAGCCGTTCGATTCCAAAGGAAATGCCCGAGCGACGACGCCCGGCTGCCGCCTCTGTGACGGCAAAAGCATACTAGTAGCGGACGCGGCCTGCGCACTATGGCGACCCGCAATCCTGTCGGGCACTCAGGTTCGTTGCCGCGCGGACCCGAATCATCTTGCAAGCCTGCGACTCACGCAAGTCCTCAGACCTCAAGATCGGCGCCCGCTGCACTCCTTCGATCGACCCATCATCAGGTGACGGCAACGGCGTCGCCCGCTTGCCGCCCTTCTTCTTCAACGCTCAGGGCTAGGCATGGGTAAAATCATCGACGTCGAGTTCAGGCGCGAGCGCAAGGAGCGGCCCAAGCTGTCCCGGCAGGCCGCGGAAGATCGCTTCATGATCGAGGAAGGCCTCGATCTGCTGCACGACTTTCGCTCGATCCGCGACCCGCAGATGCGCCAGACGCTCGCGACGCTGGTCCGGGACATCGCCGCGATCACGACGGAGATCGCGACACGACGTCCGAAGGGAAGCTGACCTGTTCAATGAGGGGTGAGGCCTAGCTCTGAGGCCTGCCTTGGGCCTCGCCGGCGAGCGTGCCGATCAGCTCGACAAGCTCTCTCGCCTGCGGCGTGAGATGGAACAGCGAGAGAAACGAGACGATGTCGTAGTCGGTTTGGCTCGCAACCGACGTCTCCGGCGGCAGGTTGCGCACGCACACCTTCCGCTCCTCCCGCACCAGCTTCCACGTGCCGCTCCTCGGGCACTCGTAGAAGGTCCGCGTCACGCCCTGCGTCATCGTCCGAGCGTCACCGCAGTCGCCGCGCCACGTCCCAGCCGGCGAGCGCCGCCGCGACGCCCATGACGGCCCAGGACGTCTTGGAGTTGCGGGCGAAGGCCGCGTAATGCCCCAGCCAGTGTCCGCCCGACGCCACCTCCCGCACGAGACGGCGCGGCCGCAAGTTCTCGCGCAATTGACCGAGCGTCGTCTCGAGCAGCGCGCGTTGCCGCTCGACTTCCGCCTCCGCTTCCCGGACGTTCATATCGCAACCTTGCCTTTCACGACGGCGACGCTCTTGCGGGCCTGATCGACAGCGCGCGACGGCATGAGCTGGAAGCTCGTAAGCCGCCGCAGCGCAAGCGCGATCGCCGCGGCGGCCGCGACGAAGAGCGCCGCGCCGACGGCGAGGTTCGACACGCTTGCCGGCCAGCCGCGTTCCGTAAGCCAGGCGACCAGGGCCTGGAGCAGGAAGATCAGCGCGACGATGAGAAACACGGCCGCACCGACGACGCTCACCATCGCGGTCAGCGCCGACGACATTCTTTCGCCGACCTCGGCACGCGCCAAGCGCACCTCCGATCCGACGAGGCCCGACACCTGGGCGATGGCGTCACCGACAAGCCCGAGCGTCGAGGGATGGTCGTGGAGGCCCGGCGTGCCTTCGCTCCACGTCCTCGGGCGAGCCCCGGCGGCAAGGCTCGCGCTGTCGCGCAAGCCTCGCCAGGCGAGTCCCACCAGCGGCGGGACGACCCGCCCCAAGAGTCGTACCTTCCGTCCCATGGTCGTCAGCTTTGGGCAGTCGCGTCTGCGCCCGCACCGCCGCGAGGCGGCCGGCGAAGAGAGCCGCGAGCGCTCCGACGATCAGCGCAAACGAGGCGAACAGCGCGCCGCGCGACGCCACGGTGGCAGCCGTGGAGGCGACGGATGCGGCCTCGTCCTTCGCCTGCGTGGTCAGCTCGTCGTAGCGATCCTCGTAGGACGTGATCTGCGCACGGGCATCGTCGACCGACGTGCCAGTCAGCTTGGACAGCGCCTGCGCGGCCTTGTCGGTCGCCGCCTGCCGCTGGTCGGGGTCGCTCGAGAGCGCGGCCTTCACCGCCGCGACCGCATCGTCACGCGCCGCGATCTTGTCGGGCTGGTCGGCCTTCGCCTTGAGCTGCGACAGGATCTTGGCCGCCGGATCCTTTAACTGGGCAAGCTGAGGCGATGCCGTCTGCACGGCGCTCTGCAGCGCCGAGCCGGCGCCGCCCAGTGCCGAGCCCGCGCCGCCGACGATGCCGGAGATTGCGCTGAACGAGCCCCCGACCACGCCGCCGATCGCGCCGGTGACGACGAAGATCGCGACGACCGTCGTCAAAGCCCAGGTGACCAGGCCGTGATAGCCGGCGAGCGAGCGGATCGGCAGCCGGCTGAGCCGGCCGGCGAGATAGCCGCCGAGCGCGAACGCAACGATCGACGACACGAGCAGCCACAGGCCCGCGCCGATCGACAGCGCCTCCGCGCCCGCGCCGCCGCCCTTCGGCGACACCGCCGAAAGGCCGATGCCGACGCCGAGCAGGTTGAGAACGAGCTGCGCGACCAGCGCCGTCAGCGTGCCGGCGAAGATCGAGCCCCAGGACATCGTCGCCCGCTCGAAGGTCTCGGCGTGGCTGGCGACCAACGCCCGCTCGGCGTGGTCACGCGATTTGTCGAAAAACGAAAACATCGAAGCTCCGGATCAGGTCTGTCGCGTGCTCAGCGGCCGAAGAAGCCGTCACGACGGCGATCGAAGTAACGGTCCCGGCCACGATCGTTGAGGATCGTCGCGGCGAGGAAGCCGAAACCGGCGGCGAGCAGGAGATAGACGACCGGATAGGTCTTCATGGTCTCTTCGACGGCCTGCGCGCCCTGCTTCGCGTACTCGGCGCCGCGGCGGGCGTACTCGTTCGCGTGGTCCACGACGTCGCCGGCGATGTCGCTGACGTCCGATGCGGCATCGCGAACGTGATCCTTCACGTTGCCGAAGGCACCCTGCACCTTGCCGCCGGCTTCGCGCGCCGCGCCTTCCGCGCGCAGGCTGTCGTCGCCGGTGAGCTTGCCGAGACCCTGCTGCAGCTTGCCGCCGGCTTCCTGCGCGGCGCCCTTGATCCGATCCGTATCCATTCACGTCCACCCGATGGTTCTATGAAAGTCGACCGGCCGCCGCATCTGCGGCGACCGGCGGCACTCGAGGTTGATAGTTGCGAGGCTTACTTCTTGAAGACGTCGCGCACGCCGTCCTTGGCCTGCCCGACGGTGCCCTGGACCTTGCCGGCGGCCTTCTCGGCGGCGCCCTCGGCCTGGGTCTTCTCGTTGCCGGTGACCTTGCCGATGGCCTCCTTGATCGAGCCCTTCAATTCCTTGGCGGCGCCTTCGATACGATCCTTGTCCATCTAAGACCTCGTCTTGCTTGTCTAATGCGCACGTCGCGACGATCGCGCCTGTGCTACGCCCAAGGTGGGACCGTCGAAGCGCGAAACAATGATGCGGCTGCACTGGAAATTGGGGCGCCTTGACTAGTATTTTGGGCTACGCACCAATCGCTGCTCGGTCACCTTGGCGTTCTCGGCCGCAGGAGCGTCCGGCCTGAAGCCATTGGCGTGGCCCCACAGCGCCGCTTCCGTGCGGTTGTGGACCTGCAGCTTCTTGTAGAGCGCCGCGACGTGATTGCGGACGGTGTTGGGCGACACCTTCAGGTGATCCGCGATCTTGCTGTCGGGCAGGCCCTGGCAGATGAACTGCAGCACCTGGCGCTCGCGCTTGGTGAGCGTCACCACCGCGGCTCCGGTCGAATCGCGCCGGTTGATGCTGCGCAGCTCGGCGAGCTTTTCGATGAGCCCGCGGCTGAACCACGACGTATCGGCCATCACCTTGTCGATCGCGGCGACGAGCTCGCGCTCCGATCGCTTGCGCTCGGTGATGTCGAGGATCGTGCAGAGCAGGCACGGCTCGTCGGCGATCGTCACGGTGACGCCGGCGATCAGGCTGTCGATGTCGCCCTCGCCGCAGTGCAGGCATTCCTCGGTTTCGCGGATCGCGCCCGTCTCGATCGCCGCGGCCTTGAAGCGCTCGAACGCCTTCGGATCCACCCAGAAGTTGAGCTCGTCCATGCGGCGCCCGATCACGTCGATCTCTGCCAGCTTGAACAGCCGGGTGAAGGCATCGTTGACGCTGAGGAACGAGAAGTCGGCGAGCTTGAGAAGCGCCGTCGGCGCGGGCGAGACGCGGAACGCCTTCTCGAACTGCTCCTCGCTGTGCCGCAGCGCGGTCTCCGCCTTCTTCTGCGGCTCGAGGTCGGCGAAGGTAAAGAGCATGCAGGCCTCGTCGCCGATCTCGATCGGCTGGCCGGCGACGATCACCCATTTGCTGCCGCCGGACGGCAGGTCCAGCTGCGCCTCCATCTGCGGGATCGTCTCGCCCGAGGCGAGGCGCTCGATGGCGAGGTGACGCTTCTCGGCGCCCTGGAAGAGGTCGATCTCGTAGGTCGAGCGCCCGAGCAGCTCCTCGCGGCGATAGCCCGTCATCTCGAGGAAGCCCTGGTTGACCTTGACGTAGCGCAGGTCCGACAGGCGGCAGATCACCGCCGGCGCCGGGTTGGCGTTGAAGGCGCGCTGGAAGCGCTCTTCCGCCTGGAAGCGATCCGTCGCGTCCTTCAAGATCAGCACGAGGCAGTCCGGCACGCCGTTGGCATCGTTGATGACGAGGCTGCGGATGCGGTGCACCCACTGGGGCTTGTTGCCGCCCGCCGGCGTCACCTCGACGATGACGTCGTCGAAGGCTTCGCCCGCGACGACGCGCTCGATCGGGTAGCGGCCGTTCTCGAGCGGATGGTTGTTGCGATAGGTGAGCTGGAAATTCTTGCGGTACTGCTCGACGTCGGCGCCAAGCGCCTCGAGGCGGTCGACGCCGTGCATCGCGAGCGCGGCCTCGTTCGCCCAGGTCAGCGACTGGTCCGCCTCGACGAGAATGACCCCGTCGGTGAGGCCGGCGATGATGAGCTGCAGTTGCGAACGATCGACGATGTGGGCGGGACCTGTCGTGGAGGTGCCGTTTTCCTGCGGCTCGCCAAAAGAACGCAGCTCAAGCTCGGCCGTTCCAGCCGGCGATGCCGGGATAGGGTTTTCAGCGAGGTCTTCGACTTGGGGTGGGCGACTCATTCGGATGGTGGGCTCTGGAGCTTTGCACGTGGCAAGACGAGGCGGCGCAGTATTGGAAACGCGCCGCCCTAAGCATCAGTGAATCAGTTCGAGGACTTCTTCTGCTCGCTGAGATAGCGATACTCCGGCGCGGCGCGAAGCTGGTCCTTGTCGGTGTCGATGACGATCTTCGTCTTGTCCTTGTCGGGGGTCATCATGACGACGGAAGGATCGACCGCGACATACTTCGAGCCGACCCCGAGGAAGCCGCCGACGCTGACGACGTAGGAGCGGACGCGATTGTTCTCGTCGAAGACGATGTCGGAGAGCGAGCCGATCGACTCGTCCGCCTTATTGCGGATGTCGGTGCCGATGAGCTTGGAGGCCAGCCGGTCGGTGGGCGCCTGGTCGATGAACTTGATCTTGAGGTTGTTCGACATGGTCGCCGGAGGAGCCGTCGTCTCCTCCGCGGATGCTGCAAACGAGCCTGCCGCAACGAGCAGGGCGGCGACAGCGAAACCGATGTGCGTCTTCATGGGACCTCGTCAAATGCTCGAAGCGCTTCCATCGAGCGCCTGCCGGGCACATGCGATGCGCCCATGGCGCGCACAATGATGCGATTGCACTAGATTGGACGCTCGGCTGACTATTTCGCAGACACATTCGGAGGGGGACGGCCGGAGGGCCCCTGCGCGGGCCTGCGCGTTACAGCCCGCGCCGCTTCAGGCCGGCATCGAGGACCGGGCGGCAGACCTTGCTCAGGGACGCGCGATTGGCCTCCATGCAGCTCACGAGCTTCATCTCGTCGGGGTAGGTCGAGGCGCAGAAGCGCGCGGCATCGAAGCCGCAGGCGGCCTTCTCCTTCGCCGTGATCGCGAGCGGGTCCGCCTGCGCGAACGCCGGGCTTGCCAGAAGAAGAGACAAAATGACTGTCGTCACCCGCATGGGGTCACCTCGTGGGTTGGGATGAAATTTCGGGAGTGAGGCGACGGCCGCCGGGCGCCCATCGCGGGGAGCCCGGCCGGCCGTCCCTCGGGTCAGAGGCGACCCGAGGTCCGCTCGCCGACGGGGGGCGGCGAGCGGGTTAGAGCGTCGTTGCGACGGCGCTTACCACCAGCGGCGGTGCCAGCCCCAACGGTGCCAGCCGTAGCGGTAGCCGCCGAAGCGGTAGCCGCCGACGTAGACGCCGAAGGGACGATAGCCGTAGGGGCGATAGCCGTAGCGATACCCGACGATGTTTGGGCGGCAGAAGCCGTAGACCGTGCGGTGGGCGTAGATCCCGCAGCCGCCGGACACCAGCGTCACGGCCGGCGCGTCGGTGGTGGTGGGGATCGGCGCCGCCGTCAGGGCCGAAGCCGGGACGCTGGTGCCGACAAGGCCCGCCGCGACGAGCGGAAGAGCCGCCTTGCGAGCGAGATCGACGATCTTGATCATCATCCTTCCCTTTCTTGTGCCCTCGGGTGCGAGGGCGTGGATCGTGTTGAGCCGGCGAGGGATTCGAAGACCACGCGGGCCCAAGGGACGGCGCCGGAGCTGCGAGCGCCACGACCACCGTTCCTTGCGTGGGAAATATACCCACGCGGGCGAGGCGCCATAGTGCGCGCACACCGAAGCGTCGGCTGCCGCACTAGTGAAAAAGTCGGGCTCGCCTCGTTAGGGTTTACACTTGCGAGGCTTCAAGCATCGGTCGCGAGGCAGGCCACGCGACGCAGATCTATAGTGCGGCTCTAAAGCCGCTCGCCGTTCTCAGGCGGCGAGGAAATCTTCAGACCATGCCGTTGCGACGCAGGACGGACGGCGCGTCACTGGCCGGGAAGCTCTCGATCAGGCCTTCGTCGAGCTCTTCTTCGAGAAGCGCGCGGCGCTTTGCCAAAAACTCTTTCTCGGCGGCGACCCAATATTCGAGGTGGCGGCCGTGCGGCCGACCGGCTTCGTGCCACAGCTCGTAGGCTCGCAGCCGGATACGGTATTCGTCTTCCTGGTTCATGGCGCTTCTCCCGCCGCCCTGCCGCCGTCCCGAGGACGAGGGACACCTATGCCGAGCCGGACACCGGCCGCAACCCGATGAGCGGAGACGCCTACTTCGCGATCGCAAACGGCATGTCGACGGTGGCGACCTTGTTGCCGATCGCGTCGTGCACGGTGAAGGTGATGATGTAGTCGGTCGCCGCCAGGCTGTCCTCCAGCGTGACGTTCGCCACCATGTCGACCATCTTGAACTTCGACGCGAAGCTGTCGGCGAGGTGCAGGAAGTTCTTCTGGTCGATGATCTTCGAGCCGCCGGCCTTGGTGCGGATCAGGATGTCGGCGGAAAGATCGATGCCAAACTTTTGCCCGGGCAGCGGCTTCCAGGCGTAGTACACCGGCTCGATGTAGGTGTGGACGACCTCGCCGGACTTGTAGGTCGCGGTGTCGCGCACCTCGTACGCGCCGAAGCCCGGCACCTTGTCCTTGGTGAAGACCGCGGTCTTGATCGCGAGCGGCGCTGCCGCCCAGGCTGCATCCGCTTCGTCCTGCAGCACGGGGTAGCTTGCGGCGGGCGTCTGGCCGCCCGCCTTGGCGGCGCCGGTGCCGGCCTTGTCGCTGGAGGGCCAGCCGTCCTGGTCCCACAGGTCCTTGGTCTCGTCGACAGAGGCGATCAGCGTATCGAGCGCGTCGCGCAGCGCCTTCGGGTTGACCTCGGCCGCCTCGATGCGGGTCTGCAGGTAGCCGGTCTTCGCCTCGTCGCCGCCGATCGTGAAATAGAAGCGATGGCTGTCGTTGTACTCGAGCATCTTCTCGGCCGGCATCGAAGGCAGCTTGGAAGCCGGGATCTCGCCGAGGCTCGCGTAGAGGGAGAGGTACTTGCCGTCCTCGACCGGCTGCAGCGTCACGGTGAGGTCGCGGCCGCCCTGGTGCTCGATCGAGACATAGCCCTTCTTGTCGCCGGTGTCCGTCAGCCCCATGCCGGAGACGAGGCTCTGAAGCCCGGGGACCGTGACGGTCTTGTCGTCCTCGCCGCGCGCGGGCAGCGCCGCGACGAGAAGGAGCGCCGACATCGTCGCGACGAGCACACGTGGCATGACTAGGTTTCCGGGAAGAACGTTTCCCGTTTACTTGGCCTAGTCCGCGATCAACAGTCCATGCCGGAGCGAGCCCGGCGGTCGATTCCCTCGAGATGTGGTAAAAAAGTGGGCTGGTCGGAAGCCCGTCCCGCGCTCGCGCGCGCAAACTACGACAGCGGGAGCCGCGCGACTGCGACTCCCGCGTTCTCATTGGTAGGCCTGGGCCGGAAGTCTTGCGCTCGCCGCGGGCACCGGCGGCGGCTTGTCGCCATCGTCGTCGCGCCGCCGTCCGCGCGCCCGCGCTCGCAGGCGCCAGTCCGTCAGCAGCTTGTTGCGGCGCCGATCGCTCGACGTCGCGAAGCTGATCGACGGCACGGCGGCATATCCGTCGAGCTGCTTGAGCGCTGCGATGATGGACGCCAGCGTCACGACGGCGCCGTTGTCGAGCTGGCGCATGGTCGGGGCGCCGAGGACGGCACGCTCGTCGGAGGCCCAGGTCGCGAGCAGCGCGCGCTTCTCGTCCTTCGACAGGCCGGCCGTCTCCAGCACATCCAGGGGATGCTGCAGGCCCGCGATCAAGGCCTGGTCGTGCGGCGGGTGATCGAGATCGTCGTGGGACATCTCCACTCTCCACAGTCGAGCCCCCGGCCGCGAGGCCGGAGGCAAAAGCGCAGATTTGAGAGACGCAGCGGCCTCAGGCGGCCTTCTGCTCGCCGTCGGTCCCCTTCTGGCGGTTGTCCTGGCCCGCGACGGTCGGCAGCGGCGAGCCGATCGCGATGCGCCGCGGCTTCAGCTGCTCGGGCACCTCGCGCACGAGGTCGATCGAGAGCAGGCCGTCCTCGAGCTTGGCGCCGACGACCTTCACATGCTCGGCGAGGCTGAAGGTCTGCTTGAAGCTGCGCCCGGCGATGCCCTGGTGCAGCATCTGGCGCTCGCTCTGCGGCGCGGCCTTCTGGCCCGTCACGTAGAGGTTGACGCCGTGCTGGGTCAGCTCGACCTCGTTCTCCTTGAAGCCGGCGACGGCCATGGTGATCTGGTACTCGTTCTCGCCCTTCTTCTCGATGTCGTAGGGCGGCCAGTCCGAGCGGGCGGCGCCGCTATCGAGCAGATCGAACAGCCGGTCGAAGCCGACGGTGGAGCGATAGAGCGGCGCGAAGTCGTAGGTTCTCATAGCCATATTCTCCCTTGAGCAACATGGTGATGGGGACCGTCCACAACGGGTAAGCCCCCTTGCGGTCGAGCCATTTTGGCCTCGACGGAAAATGAGCTGGGGGTGTCAAAAAGTCGCTTCAAGAGGGTGGCCGAAAAAATTTTGACGGCGCCTTTTTGGGCCGTCGTCCGGTGCCTCCAGTCACTCCGGCAGCTTGGCGCTCCGGGCTTGCGGCTTCGTGCCGAGCGACCACCACCTCGCCCAGGCGTCGAGGAGCTGGAACGTGAGGCCCATCTGGAAACGGAGCGTTTCCTCGAAGCCGGATCCGAGACCGCCTGCCTGCGCGGCGACCTTTGCGGGGACGCGGATTGGAGGTTTGGCCGCCTCAGATGCAGGAGCGGTCGCCCCGGCTGCGAGATCGGGTGCTTCGCGCACGGCGACCGCATCGTCCTGCTGTGGAGCCGCCACCACGGGCGCCGGGGCAAGCGGCGCCAGCCCCCAGAAGCGCGCAATGTGCCTCGTCGAGGATATGTGCATGTCGAGCATGTAGATCCCGCTGACGCCGACGCTGTCCTCGCCGAGCGTTTCGATCGGCGTGCCGTGGCCCATGCCGGTGATGCTGAAGACCTCAACGACCTCACGGCCCGTAGCATCGCACCAGACGCGGCGCGGAAAGCCTTCGACCAGGCCCTCGCGCGTCGGCTCCGGCGGCAGGCCGTGCAGCGCGCTCCATTGGCCGAGGATCGACCCGACGTTGTCGACGCTCACCGTCCGGTCGGCGCTGCCGTGCCAGATCGAAAGCGTCGGCCACGGTCCCTGATGGGGCGACGCGGCGCGGATCTTCGCTTCCAGCGCGGCCGTGTTCGCGCCGCCGAGACCGTGCATGCGATCGATGGCCTGATAGGCTCCGTTCGCGCAACCGTAGGGCAGGCCCGCGATGACGGCGCCGCCGGCGAAGACCTCGGGGTAGGTCGCCAGCATCACGAGCGACATCGCGCCGCCCGACGAGAGGCCCGTGATGAACACGCGCGCCGGATCGAGGTGATGATGGCCGACCATCGCGTCGATCATCTGCCGGATGGACAACGCCTCCCCGTTGTCCCGCCGGATGTCGCTGGTCTCGAACCAGCTGAAGCTTGCGAGCGCGTTGTTCGCCCGTGTCTGCTCGGGCAGCAGGAGCGCGAACTTGTGCCGATCGGAGAAATGCGACCAGCCCGTTCCGTTGGCATAGTCGTCCGCCGTCTGCAGGTGCCGTGCAGCGCGACGACGAGCGGCGCGCCCGGCGCGAGGTCTTTCGGGACGTGGTACTTCGCCTTGAGCGATCCTGGATTGGCGCCGAAGTCTTTCAGCTCGGAGAGATGCACACGCGTCTTCGACGCCATGTCCCGTAGTAGCCCGACGGTCGTCATCAGCATGTCCTGCACGGCCGACGACGCAACGACGCCATCCAATCTCGCCGGCCGCAAATGTGGTTTTGCGCCTGAAGCCACAATGGTGCATCCGCACTGCTTCGCGCGATTTACTACTGAGCGAAGACGATTTACGGGGCCGCGGCTTCTTGGAACGGTCGCAAATCCGATCGGGACCGAAGCTTAAGGCGTTCGACCGTTTAATTGAGAGCGATGCCTAAAATTTATCGGCCGCATCCCGCGCTGCCGGCGACGGAGTGGAAAGGATATATTTTGTGACAACGACAAAGCGGCCGAGGCTTTTCCCGCCTGCTCTCTAGGCGAAGCCTACTAGTTCGGATCTATAAGTACTAAGTACACTAGGAACTGTCTCCGCCATCGGTTATGCAAGCTTTGCAGCGGCGAATGCCCGCGAAGCGGAGATCTCCCATGGACGAAGAACACGGCAAGGGCCTGCTCGATAAGGCGAAGGGCGCCGTCAAGGAGGCCGTCGGCAAGGTCACCGGCAACGAGAAGCTCGAGGCGGAAGGCAAGGCCGACAAGCTCGCCGGCACCGCGCACGAGAAGGTCGGCGACGTGAAGGATGCCGGCAAGACGATCGCCGACACCTTCAAGCGCTGAGATCCGGCCCGCGTAAAACCTCGAGCTAGTGAAGGCGCCGTCGTCTCCCGCGGGGAGGCCGTTGGTGGCGCCGTCGAAGGAGATCGGGCACGGCTCGGCCTCCTCCCAATCTGACCCGCCGCGCCGTCTGCGATGAGCGCAGACCGCGGTCGCCGCACTCCCCATCATCGGCCGCCGTCTCGAGGAGACTTACCTATGTTGCAACACGACCTGATGCGCCGCACCGGCGCCGAGTTCTTCGGGACCTTCTGGCTCACCTTCGGCGGCTGCGGCGCCGCGGTGCTGGACGCCGCCTTCCCGCAGCTCGGCATCGGCTTCCTCGGCGTTGCCTTTGCCTTCGGCCTCACCGTGCTGACGATGGCCTACGCCGTCGGCCACATCTCCGGCGGCCACTTCAACCCCGCGGTCACGCTCGGGCTCTGGTCGGCCGGGCGCTGCGCGAACCATCACGTCGGGCCCTATATCGTCGCCCAGGTTCTCGGCGCGGTCGCCGGTGCCGGAATGCTCTATCTCATCGCATCGGGAAAGACCGACTTCGTCGCCGGCGGCTTCGCCTCGAACGGCTACGGCGAATACAGCCCGGGCAAGTACGCGCTGGGGTCGTGCTTCGCGATGGAGTTCATCGCCACCTTCTTCTTCCTCTTCATCATCATCGGCACGACGTCGAAGGGCGCGGCCACGGGCTTCGCCGGCATCCCGATCGGATTCGCCCTGGTGCTGATCCATCTCGTGTCGATCCCGGTCACCAACACGTCGGTGAACCCGGCCCGCAGCACCGGGCCGGCCCTGTTCGCCGGCGGCGCGCACATCGGCCAGCTCTGGCTCTTCTGGCTCGCCCCGATCCTCGGCGCGGTGACGGCAGGCCTTCTGGCCAAGATGCTGTACGAGCCGAACGACGCCGTCGACACGGTCATCGGCGACCACTCCGTCGCGAAGCCTGTCTGATTTTCCAGTGGAGTGACCGCGGCTTCTCGCCCGCTTGAGTGATCGACCGGCGCGACGGATGCGCCGGTCTTCGTCCTTGGAAACGGCCGGCCCTCGGCAAAGCCGGCGGCGCCCGGCGATTCCTCGTAACCTTTTCGGCCCAGGCACGTACTGGTCTGCGTATGCAGCCCGATGCTCCCTCCAACGACCGAGCGCTTCCCCGCTGCGGCATCGCCGTGATGGCGAAGGCGTCGAAGCCGGGCCGCACGAAGACGCGGCTCGGCGCGGTCGTCGGTCCCGAGCAGGCCGCGCTCCTGAACACGGCGTTTCTCGAAGACATTGCGGAAAACCTCGCGGCGGCCTGCGCGCTCAGCCCGATCGCCGGCTACGTCGCCTTCGGGCCGCCGGAGGAGATCGATTTCTTCGACTTTCTCCCCGCGCACATCGGGCGGTTTGTGGCCTGGCAGCCGACGTTCGGCGAAACGCTCGAGGCGGCGATCCGCCACATGCTCGCCGGCGGGCACGAGGCCGCCTGCGTTCTCAACTCCGACAGTCCGACCCTGCCGACGTCGATCCTCGTCGAGGCCGCACAGGCGCTGGCGCGGCCCGGAGATCGCATCGTCTTCGGGCCGTCGAACGACGGCGGCTACTACCTGCTCGGCATGAAGACGATGCACGCGCACCTGTTCGAAGACATCACCTGGAGCACCGATCGCGTCGCGCAGGAGACCATGCAGCGGGCAGCCGAGCTCGGGCTCGAGGTGCATCATCTGCCGGAGTGGTACGACGTCGACGACGCGCTCTCGTTCGAGATCCTGCGCGCCGAGCTCGCCGGCGAGCGCTCCTTCGGCCCACCGGAGCTGACGCCGGCTGCGGCGACGCACACGAGAGCCCTGCTTGCGACTATCAAGGCCCGCGGCGCCCTCGACGACCGCATCACGGTCGCATGACGCGTCGCGCGCTGCTTTGGCTCGTCGGGCTCGCCGTGCCCATGATCGCCGTCCAGGTCGTGCTGGCCTGGTCGATCCTGCCCGACTCCTACGACGCCATCGTCAATTTCATGTGGGTCGAGGTTCCGCTCTACGCTGTCGCCGTGATCGTCGTGCTGCGCGACAAGGGCAGCGATCCCGCCGCCACGCGGCGCGCCGTCGCGTTCATCCTCGTCGTCGCCGCCGTCCTGCGCGTGATGGTCGTCCAGATCGATCCCGAGTCGACCGACATCAACCGCTACGTCTGGGACGGTCGCGTCCAGGGCGCCGGCATCAATCCTTATGGGCACATCCCCGCCGACCCCGCGCTCGCGTTCCTGCGCGACGATGAGATCTACCCCGAGATCAACCGCAAGGATTACGCGCCGACGATCTATCCGCCGTTCGCGCAGATCGTCTTCTTCCTGACGACCCGGCTCAGCGAGAAGCTGTGGGTCATGAAGTCGGTCATGCTCGCCTTCGACGGTGTGACGATCTGGGCCTTGATGCGGCTTCTGAAGGCGCGGCGGATCCCGCCGACGCGCATCCTGCTCTACGCCTGGCATCCCGTGCCGATCTGGCAGTTCAGCGGCGACGGCCACATCGACTCCGTCGCCGTCGCCGGCCTCTGCCTCGCGCTGCTCGCCGCCGAGATGAAGCGCCCCGTCCTCGCCGGCATCGCGCTCGGGGCCGCCACGCTGACGAAGGTCTTTCCCGTCCTCATCGGGCCGGCGCTCTACCGGCGCTGGGACTGGAAGCTGCCGCTCGCCGGCTTCCTCACGATCGTCGTGCTCTACCTGCCGTATATCGGCGCCGGCACGAAGCTGCTTGGCTATTCCTCCGGCTACTCCAACGAGGAGCATTTCTCGGACGGCCTCGGCGTCTACTGGTGGCTGCTCGCCCAGCACATCGCGCCCGGCCTGCCGCAAAGTGCCTTCGCGATCTACTGGCCGCTCGCCGCGCTCGCGCTGCTCGGCCTCGGGCTTGCAAGCGTGTTCCGCGCGCGGCCGTTTCCGGCCGACATCTGCGGTGCCTTCCTGATTGCCACGACCTTCACGCTGCTGACATCGCCACACTACATTTGGTACATGGCATGGCTCGTGCCGTTTCTCTGTTTCTACCCGCTCTGGTCAGTGATCTGGCTGACCGGCGCCGCGACCTTCATGAACAATCTCGAGTGGCCGAACAATTTCGTCGGCGGCTCCATCGTCTTTCTACCCTTCTTCGCGATCGCCTCATGCGAACTCGCCATTCGCGTCCTCCGAGACAAAAGGAAAAGACATGGAGACCCTGTCGCCATCCAAGCCGGTTGACCCGCGTCGTTACTTCGAAAGCGTGGCGCCGCAGCGGGCCAAGCGCACCGAGCGCGAGCCCGTGTGCCTCTATCTGGAGGTGACGAACCGCTGCAACCTGCTGTGCACGACGTGCCCACGCACCTACGTCGAGCTCGAGCCGCCGGCCGACATGTCGTGGGAGCTCTTCACCTCCATCGTCGACCAGATGCCGAACGTGCAGCGCGCTGTGCTGCACGGCGTCGGCGAGCCGATGCTGGTGAAGAACCTGCCGCAGATGGTTCGCTATCTGAAGGACCGCGGCATCTACACGCTCTTCAACACCAACGGCACGCTGCTGACCGAGCGCAACGGGCGCGCGATGATCGACGCCGGGCTCGACGAGATGCGCGTGTCGCTCGATGCCTCCAACCCTACCTCGTATCTGGCGGTGCGCGGCAAGAACTACTTCGCCCGCATCCTCCACAACGTGACGCGCTTCCGCGCGATCCAGGAGCGCGAGGGTCACGCGCTGCCCAAGGTGTCGGCGTGGCTGACGGGGCTGAAGGAAACGATCGCCGAGCTGCCGGACTTCGTGCGCGTCGCCGCCGACATCGGCGTGAAGGAGGTCTACCTGCAGCGCCTGGTGTTCTTCGAGGACGATGCGATCGGCCTCGCGCGGCCGGACCAGGCGCTCTACGAGCAGATGAATGCCGAGGAGGCGGTGCATATCGCCGAGGCGGAGCGGCTCGCCGCCTCGCTCGGCATGACGTTCAGCGCGTCGGGCGCAGCGTCCGAGCCCGGCATGAGCCTGAAGCGGCAGGAGGACGGTTCGCCCTGGTCGCTTTGCCGCCGTCCCTGGTCGGTGATGTACTTCACGGCCAACGGCCGCGCGCTGCCCTGCTGCATCGCGCCGTTCTCGCAGCGCGGCTACGAGAACTACACGCTCGGCGATGCCACCAAGGAGAGCCTGCGCGACATCTGGAACGGGGCCGCCTACAGCGACTTCCGCGAGGCGCTTCTCTCCGATGCGCCGCCGAAGGCCTGTGCGAGCTGCGGCCTCCGCTGGAGCCTGTGATGGTGCCGCCGCTCGTTCTCGCCATACCGACTCTCAACGAGGCGGAGTCGATCGGCGCGCTCCTCGATGCGATCCCGAAGGAAACCGTCTCGGCCGTCATGGTCGCAGACGGCGGCAGCACGGACGGCACCTGCGAGATCGCCGAGCGCGCGGGGGCTCAAGTGCTGCAGGCGGGCCGCGGCTATGGACGCGCCTGCCTGATGGCCGCGATGGCGGCGCCCGACGACGCGATCCTCGTCTTCATGGACGGCGACGGCGCGGACGACCCCGGTGCGATCGCCACCCTCGCCGCGCCGATCGCCGCCGGCACGCATGATTTCGTCATCGGCTCGCGCGTCAGCGGCACGCGCGAGGCCGGCAGCATGGCCTGGCACCAGATCGCCGCCGGCTACCTCATCGGCCAGGCGATCCGCGTGCTCTATCGCACGCGCTACACCGACATGTGCGCCTTCCGCGCGATCTCGCGACGCAGCCTGCTCTCGCTGGGCATGCGCGAGATGACCTACGGCTGGAACCTCGAGATGCAGATGCGGGCGGCTCGCGCCGGCCTGCGCATCCTGGAAGTGCCGGTCCACAACCGGCGCCGCATCGGCGGCACGTCGAAGGTCGCCGGCAGCCTGCGCGGCACGCTCCGCGCCGGCACGCGAATCGTCGCGACCTTCTTCCGCGTTGCCGGCGAGCGGCAGACGTCCGGTGCGGGCGCGTGAGGTCGCCGCTCGTCCAGCCGCTGCGCCTCGAGCGCGACGGAAGCGCCAGGCGCGCAAACGCGGTCGTGCGTGGGCCGGAGCCGCGCGAGTTTCCGATCGTTTGCCGTCCATCTTCACACCTGTCTTCCGAGTTCGCGGCCGACGTCCTGCTCTGCGACGTCACCGCAGGACCGACGCGCTCGTGGAAGGATTGCGCCGCGCCGATCGCGGTCGAGGACGCCGTGCGGTCCGGCCACCGGCAGGTGGTCGTCGCCTCCTCCGGCAATCACGGCCGAGCCATCGCCCATGCCTGCCGGGCGCGGGGCCTGAAGGCCGCCGTCCTCGTCTACGAGCGGACGCCGGCCGATGTCGTCGCGAGCCTGCTCGCGCTCGACGCCGAGGTCTATCGCGCGCCGGATCGCGCCGCGGTGCACGCCGCCCTCGCGGCGTTCCGCGCCGACGGCTGGTATGCCGCGACCTTGCTCGACGAGCTGCGGGCGAGCACCCTGATGCCGGGCGCCGTCGGCTACCGGCGCATCGCCCGCGCCATCGCCGATGCCGTCGCCGACGACCCGATCGTTGTGGTGCCAACCTGCTACGGCGACGGCGCGACGGCGATCGAGCAGCATCTCGTGCAGCTCGGACGCCAGCCGACGATGTGCCTCGTCCGCGCCGCGGCCGGCGACAAGGCCATCGCGGCCTCGATCGCCACCGACGTGGTGACGGCGCAGGTCGCCACCCTGCACGCTACGGGCGCGATCGACGTCGGGCTCAAGGACGAAGCTTTCCGCGCCGGCGTCGTCACGATGAACGCAGCGGTGGGAAAGCGGCTCGATCTCGCCGAAGGCGGCACGCCGGGCGCGCTGGCCTATCTCGCCGACATTGGCCTCCTGAGGAGCGGCCGGTCGGTCGTCTGCGTCGTGACTGGTGCGCTCTATCCAGGGCTGTCCGGCTGAGCATCGCGTGCGGGCTGACGCCCTCGCCGGCCCCGCTGCTCAAGCGTCAGTGCGAGGGCTTCGCCAGCGGGACAGAGATGCTCGCGTCCGGCGCAAGCGGCGTGTCGGCGCCGGGCTTGAAGGTCGGGAACTTGTCGAGCTGCTCGGGCGTGAACTCGAGGATGTCCATGAACTGACCGGAGATGGCCATCGCGTCGAGCGGGACCGCGATTGGTCGCGTGCCGAAGCCGAGAAAGCCGCCGTAGTCGACGATGACGTAGATCGTCTTGTCCGGCGCGCGCACGACCTGCTCGACGTGGCCGAGCACCGGCTGGCTCTCCAGCGGCTGCAGGACGGCGCGGTGGATCAGCGTGCCGACGACGACCGGCTGCGGAAACCGTCCCGCCGCTTTCTCGGCCAACGTTTCCGGTTTGTCGTCGGACTTGTCGTTGTCGTCGTCGTCCGCGCGCGCCATGCCGGAGACGAGGCCCGACAGGACGAGGGCGAAGGCGAGCATGGTCCGCCATCGGGCATCGCGGCGCGGCACGTCAGAGCCCCGCGAACCAGTTGAAGCCGCTCTTCTCCCAGTAGCCACCGGGATAGGTGTTCGTCACCTCGATCGCGGTGATCCACTTCGGGTTCTTGTAGCCGAGCTTCGTCGACATGCGCAGCCGCACCGGATAGCCGAACGGCGCCGCCAGCGTCTCTTTCGCGTACGTGGTGGCGAGGAGCGTCTGCGGATGCAGCGCCGTCGCCATGTCGATGCTGCTCGGATAATCGTCGGCCGTCTTGAAGGCCACGTACTTGGCCGTGAGGTCGGCGCCGACGCGCTCGAGGAAGGTGCGGAACGGCACGCCGGACCACTCGCCGATGTAGTCCCACCCTTCGACGCAAACGTGCCGGATGATCTCGTCCTGCTGCGGCAGCGCGGCGAGAGCCTGCAGGGTCCAGGGCCGCTTGTCGGCGATGAGGCCCGAGAGCTCGAGCTTCCAGTCCTGCCCGTCGATCTCCTTCACGTCGTCCACGTCGTAGTAGGCGTTGAAGCGCGGCGGCTTCAGCACCATCGACTCAGGGTAGGTCGGCGCGAGCTTCGTCGGATCGAACAGGAACTGCTGGACGCGATCGTTGAAGGACGAGAGCGACAGCAGTGCCGATTGCACGGAGGACGGCTCGGCCACGTCGCAGCCGGTGAGCATCGTCAGCGCACCGAGCGTCAGGCTGCCGCGCAGGAAGCCGCGGCGCTCGATCGAGCGGATCAGCGGGCGGTGATCGTCGAGGATCGCCGGATCGGGCACCCTGTCGGGCCGAAAGATCGACTTCATCGCACCGCTCCTTCCGCGATCTGAGATCGGCCGGCCTTGCCGGTCGCGAGCCTCGGTCCACCCGCCAGCATCGCCCACAGGGTCTTCGGCACCAGCAACGCCAGCGCGACGTGCACGAGCAGGAAGCCGACGATGACCGCCATGCCGAGGAAATGCAGGAGCCGCGCGCCCTGGAAGCCGCCCAGCAAAGCGACGAGCCAGGAGAGCTGCACCGGCTTCCAGATGGCGAAGCCCGTCACGACCTGCGCGATGCCGGCGAGGATCACGACGATGTAGAGCAGCTTCTGCACCGCATTGTAGACGGTGAGATCCTCGTGCGCGATGTGCAGATGGAGCGTCTCGCGGACCGTCGTCACGATCTCGCTGACGCGGATCGGCAGCAGGCGCTGCCGGAACCGGCCGGTCGCGATGCCGTAGACGAGGTAGGCGAGGCCGTTCAGCATCAAGAGCCACATGCCGGCGAAATGATAGAGCAGGCTCTGGGCCGCCCAGCTGCCGAGGCGCATGGACTGCGGAAAATGCAGCCCGTGGATGATGACGGAATCGTCGTAGATCCCCCAGCCCGAGGTGATCATCACGATCATCGCGACGGCGTTCGTCCAGTGCATGATGCGGACGGGCCAGGGATGCAGCCTCGGGCTCGCGGCGCCGTCTTCAAGTACGCGACCGTTGTCCATCGTCATGCGCGGCCTCCACGGAAGTACCTTCGGAGCTTACGCGGCGATTGTTACAACGGAAGAGTTGTCACTGGTCTGAAGGCTCTTCGCCTTTCGTATCCCGGCTTGTGAGGTAGGCGAGCACGAGCTCGCGGGCGCCGAGGGCGAAGAACGGCAGGAAGACGACGGATCCGGCCTCGATGTCCGGCGGCCAGCCGATGTTGTTCATGAAGGTCGCCGCGCCGGTGAGCCAGAACACCGCCCAGGATGGGTAGAAGCACAGAAACGGCACGAGCCACGCCATGTACCAGATGTAATGCGGCGACGTCAGTGCCGTGAACACGCCCGCCAGCACGAAGGCGCCGAAGAGCTCGAGCGGCGTCTTGCGCCGGCGCAGGAGGATGGCCAGCCCGATGGCGCCGAGGATTGCCGCGGCGCCTGGCCAGTAGAACGCGAATGCGGTCTTCGGCAGGTCCGGCACGATCTCGCCGAGGAAGAGCCAGGGATAGAGCTGCGAGCCGTCGCGCAGCCCCTCTTCGGCGGAATAGCCGGACGAGAAGCCGAACAGCTTGGCGCCGGCGCCGAGATAGGGACCATAGAGGAGCGCGATCGTGACGAGGCCGGCGAGCGGCAGCTTCCAATCCCACCGCCGATAGAGCGCCGGGCCGAGCAGCATCGGGAAGATCTTCGTCATCACCGCGCCGCCGAGCGCAATGCCGGCGAGAACGGGCTTGCGCCTCTCGGCGGCGAGCATCGCGAGGCAGATGCAGGCGATCATCACCGCATCGACGTGCCCGTCGGCGGCGAATTGCCAGATCGGCACGGGATGCCACGCATAGATGAGGATGCGCGTCGGCGGCGAGCCTCGCGCCCGCAGGAGCCCCAGCAGCGCTGCGATCGTCAGCCCGTCAAAGCCGACCATTACGGCCTTCATCACCCAGATTTTTTCGCTGATCCGCGTCGTCAGGAAGAAGATGATCTGCGCCAGCGGCGGGTAGATCGTCGGCGCATAGTCCTTGCGGTTGATGTTCGGATAGATCTTGTCGTCGCGTAGGACCTGCAGCGCCGGATCGGCGGGGATGTGGACGTAGGGGTTGATGCCCGCGCCCTGCACGCGACCGTCCCAGACATAGCGGTTGATGTCGGTCGACGCGGGCTCGGCGGGGAGCAGCATGATCCGGAAGACCGCCGCCGCGATCAGGATGAAGGTCGTGGCGCGGCGGGAGCGGCCGTCGTTGCCGCGGTCGCGGAGCACGAGGACGACGGCGGCGATGTAGAGCGGCATCTCGAGCCATACGTAGGCGGCCGCCGGCTCGAACGAGGCAGGCAGCACGGACCAGCCGAGCACCGCCTGCAGGACGAAAATCAGAGCCGCCAGGACGACCAGCCACACCAGCGTGCGTCGCGTCATCCCTTAGGGGCCGCCATCGAGAGCGCGCGCGTCGTCACGACGGCTCGCTTCCTGCGCGCGCAAAAGGTCGATGTCGATGCGCCATGGATCCGCCGTCCGCCTTCCCGCAAGCTCGTCGTGCTCGGCCTATCGCGGATCGGATAGCACACCCACACGAAAGACGGTGATGGCGGCTCAGAGCTTCGAGCCGCCGTCGACGCGCAGCGTGTCGCCGCTGATCCAGCGGGCGTCGTCGGAGGCGAGGAAGGCGACCGTGCCGCCGATGTCGTCGGGCGCGGCGACGCGCTTCAGCGCCTGCATGCCGAGCGTGAAGGTGCGGCCCTCGTCGGTCTTGGCGAAGCTCGACATGTCGGTCGCCACCACGCCGGGCGCGATAGCGTTGACGCGGATGCCGCGCCCGCCGAGCGCGAAGGCGAAGTGCTTCACCAGCGTGTCGATCGCCCCCTTCGTCGCCGCATAGGCGGCGAGGTTGCCGACCGCGGCATGCGCGGCGAGCGACGACAGCAGGATCACGCTCGACCCCTCTCCGAGGATCGGCAGCAGCTGCTGCACCAGGAAGAAGGGCGCCCGCACGTTCACCGCGAAGAGCGCGTCGAAGTCGGCGAGCGTCGTCTCCTCGATCGTCGCGGCCTTCGAGATCCCGGCATTGGCGACCAGGATGTCGAGACGGTCGCCGACGATGCGGCGCGCCGCGGCCGCCAGCTTGTGCGGCCCGTCGGGCGTCGCGAGATCGGCGCCGAGCGCCTCCGCGCGGCCGCCGGCGCTGTGGATCTCGTCCACCACCGCCTTCGCCTCCTCCCCGCCGCGGCTGTAGTGCACCAGAACCTGGGCGCCGGCCTTGGCGAGGGCGAGCGCGCTCGCGCGGCCGATGCCGCGCGAGGCGCCGGTGACGAGCGCCGTTCGTCCGTGACAGGTGCTCATGACGCGTCTCCCTTTAGGCGTTGGTGCCGCCGTCGACGGTGAGGTTGGCGCCCGTGATGTAGCTGCCCTCCGGGCCGGCGACGAAGGCGACCATCGCCGCGATGTCGTCGACATGGCCGTAGCGCTTCAACGCGGTGTTCGCGATCTGCGGGTCGGCCCAGTCGCCGGCGGCGGGGTTGAGATCGGTGTCGATCGGGCCCGGCTGGACGTTGTTGACGGTGATGCCGCGCGCCCCGACCTCGCGGGCGAGGCCCTGCGTGAAGAGCTTCACCGCGGCCTTGGTCGCGGCATAGGCGACGAGGCCGGGCGTCGCCGTGCGCTCGCCGACCGCGGAGCCGATCGAGATGATGCGGCCGCCCTTGGGCAGGTGCTTCAGCGCCGCCTGCGTCGCGATGAAGACGCCGCGGATGTTGATGTCGATGACGCGGTCCATCTCTTCGAGCGTCGTCTCCTCGAACGGCTTGGGGATCGCGGTCCCGGCGTTGTTCACCAGGATGTCGAGCCCGCCGAACGTCTCGACGGTCCGCGCGACGGCGGCCTGCACGGCCTTGGGGTCGGCCGCGTCGGCCTGGATGGCGATCGCCTTGCGGCCCGCGTCCTCGATGGCCTTGACGACCTCGGCGGCGGCGTCCGCGCCCTTGGTGTAGGTGATGGCGACGCGCGCGCCGTCGGCCGCGAGGCGCTTGGCGATCGCCGCGCCGATGCCGCGCGACGCGCCGGTCACCAGGGCGACCTTGTTGCTCAGATTGGACATGATCCTTCTCCTCTTCCAGACGCCGCGCGGCATGAAAGCCTACATCTCAGCTATGGCCCGCGAGCGGCTGGCGATCTTGGGCGACGAACGCGTGCTTGCGTTCGCGCCGCTGCCAGCACGCGAGAAATAGAGAGCGCTGGCGGCCTCGACAAAGACTTTGTAGGTTCGTCTCCATACCCGCGAGGCATGGTCCACGATGGAGCTCCGGCATCTTCGCTACTTCCTCGCGGTCGCCGAGGAAGGCAGCCTTACGCTCGCGGCCGAGCGGCGGCTGCACACCGCGCAGCCCTCGCTCAGCCGCCAGATCCGCGACCTCGAGTACGAGGTCGGCACCGAGCTGATGACGCGCGGCGTCCGCGGCATCGAGCTGACCGCCGCGGGCCGCGCGTTTCTCGATCATGCGCGCCTCGCCCTGGCGCAGGCAGATGCGGCGGTCGAGGCGGCGCGACAGGCGGCGCGCCCCGCCAAGCAGGGTTTTGCGCTCGGCTTCCTGACGGGTCAGGAGATGGACTGGCTGCCCGGCGCGATGAACCTGCTGCGCGGCGAGCTGGCCGACATCGAGGTCACGGTCTCGAGCGACTCGTCCCCGGAGCTCGCCGAGGCGCTCGTGCGCGGCCGCATCGATCTCGCCTTCATGCGCGCGGAGGCGGGTCGCCCGGAGCTCGCCTATCGCGTGGTGGCGACGGAGCCGATAGTCCTCGTTCTGCCGAGCGACCATCGTCTCGCCGCGCGCAAGGCGATCGCCATCGAGGAGCTGGCGGGAGAGACCTTCATCGGCATGTCGAAGACGGCGCCGGTCTTCGCCGCCATCGTCGAGGATTATCTCGAGCGCAAGGCGGTGGCGTTCCGCCGCGAGCACGCGATCGACAACCTCGGCATGGCGATGTCGCTCGTCGCCTCGACGCGCGGCCTGACGCTTCTCCCCGCCTACGCGGAGAACTTTCTGACCTGGTCCGTCATCAGCCGCCCGTTGCTCGGCGATGTGCCGACCATCGACCTCGTCATCGCCTACAACCGCGCCAACACCTCGCCCGTCCTGAAGCGCTTCCTGTCGCGCAGCGACGAGCTGGTCGGGCTGGCAGCCAGGGACGCGAGGAGCGCCGGGCGTCGCGCGTAGCTCGCGCGCCGCGGGCGACCGTCGCTCAGCGAGGTGTCTTGTCGGCGGCCTCGAAGCGCTCCCATTGCTCCTGCGGCAGCTCTTCGCCGGTCTCCTTGACGGAGGCCTTTCGCTTGCCGCCGGCCTTCTTGCGATCCTCGGCGATCGCCTCGTCCATTGCATCGACGGCGTCGGTGGCGGGACCGGTCGGCTTCGTCGAGTCTGGCGCTGCGGCGGGCGGCTGCGGCTTCAGCGCGCCGTCTTCCATGTCCGTCGGGAGCTTGTCGATGTCGTCGGACATGTTTTCGATCCTGTGCTGGAGCCGTGCACGGCTAAGCGTTCGCCCGGCGGAAGGTTTCTATCTCGCGGCCTGCCAGTCGTCTGAGGCTCGACCGTCGAGCCCGGCGCGGCGGCCAAAATAACGACGGCGCTCGCCACGTCGGGGGAGCGCCGTCGGTTTGAGTTCGATCCTTTTCGGAAAGACGCGGCGGAGAGGCTCTCTTCTCCGCGCGTTTCCGATCAGTAGCGGGCGACGACCGCGGCCGGCGTGCCGAAGAAGTCCATCTTGTAGTTGATGCCGCCGCGGACGATGTTGCCCTCGTTGTGCACGCGGCTCGTCAGCGCGCCGGCGCCGCCGAGCGTTTCGCTGCCGAGGTTGTAGTGCAGGTACTCGGCCTTCAGCGTCACCGCCGCCGAATGGAACACGTTGACGAACGAGGTGGTCGGGATCGCGTACTCGACGCCGCCGCCGTAGGCATAGCCCGTGGCGATCTTGTCGAGGCTCGCGGTGCCGACGTTGGCGCGCACGCCGCCGTAAGCGAAGCCGCCGGTGCCGTAGACGAGCGCGTCGCCGAGCGCGATGCCGGCGCGGCCGCGCACGGTGCCGACGAAGTCGGTGCGCGCGTGGTAGGGCAGGCCGCCGAACGCGAAGTTCGAGTTGAGGTCGGTGTAGGCGGCGTCGGCCTCGACGCCGATCACCAGGCCGCCGCCGTTGCCGCCGAAAACGGGAATGGCGCCGAAGATCGGGGTGTTGCCGATCTGGTAGTTGTAGCCGATCTGGCCGCCGCCGGTGAAGCCGTTCGACTTCGTGCTGATGAAGCTGCGCGTCGCGCCGCGGGCGGTCGCGAACTGGTTGTTGGCGTCGAAGGCGTAGCCGGCGTTGCCGCCGATGTAGAAGCCGGTCCAGGTGAACACGGGGATCGGCGGCGGCACGTAGACCGGCGGCGCGCGGCGCGACGGCAGGTCGGCGGCGAACGCCGTGGCGGCGGATGCCGACAGCACGACCGTCGAGAGGAGAAGCTTGCGGATCATGTGAACCCCCGTACTGAACTGATGCCGACAAAATCGCCGGCGAATGCTCAAGGTTGCTCGGGGGAGAAGCGGAGCCGCGGCGTGATGCGCCGGAGCCACATTGTGCCTTGAAATGCGGCATATTCGGCGTCGCGTTCCGGTGCTGGTCAAACTCTGGGCGGTCGAAGGCGCCGCCAGAAACACCTTGAAACGCGAGGGCCGCTCAGGCACGTCAGCCGACGAAGACGGCGGCGTGCCCTCTGCAGAAGAAGCCGGAGCGTCCCGGGTCGGAGCGGCAGTCCTGCGCTCCGGGTCCTCGCTCCCTTCGCCGAAGCTGCGCCGCCCGCGCGCCGCGGTTCGCCGCTCGCGGTCCGCGCGACGCGTCAGCGGCCGGGGAGGATGTCCATGCAGATCGAGAAGCTTGCCATCGGGTCGAACCCGCCGGAGGACGTCAACGTCATCATCGAGGTGCCGATCGGCGGCGAGCCGATCAAGTACGAGATGGACAAGGCGTCCGGCGCGCTGATGGTCGACCGGTTCCTCTACACCTCGATGCGCTACCCCGGGAACTACGGCTTCATCCCGCACACGCTGTCCGAAGACGGCGACCCCTGCGACGTCATCGTCTGCAACACCCGCGCGATCGTGCCCGGCGCCGTCATCGCGTGCCGCCCCGTCGGCGTGCTGATGATGGAGGACGAGGCCGGCATGGACGAGAAGATCCTCGCCGTGCCGACGGTGAAGCTGACCCGCCGCTACGAGCGCGTGAAGAACTACACCGACCTGCCCGACATCACGATCGACCAGGTCAAGCACTTCTTCGAGCACTACAAGGACCTCGAGCCCGGCAAGTGGGTCAAGGTCGTCGGCTTCGCCGATGCCGAAAAGGCCAAGGCGATGATCGTCGAGTCGATCGCCCGCGCAAAGAAGGGCTGAGCGCATTCCTTCTCCCGCTTGCGGGAGAAGGTCGCCCCGCGAAGCGGGGTCGGATGAGGGAGGTTCCAGCACGGGCTCGAACCGCGCCCCCTTCGCCCGACGTCCCTCATCCGACCCGACTTCGTCGGGCCACCTTCTCCCGCAAGCGGGAGAAGGAAGGGCTGCGGCTAGCCCGTGAGCATCCGCTCGCAGGTGCTTCTCGTGCCGTGAGCGACTTTGGTATCGATTGACGCAACGTCGGGATCGACGCATCGAAGCAACGTGCTCGACTTCTTTCGAGCGAACGTGGCGTATCGATCGCGGCGCGCCGAACGCCGCGATTTGATTTTTCTTAGATCTATGACTGTAGAAGACATATCGATGCATGCGCTACTTTGCCATGCTTCTATATTTATTCTCGGCTTAGCTATTCTGGCATTCGCTATGAGGCGCATTGAAATAAACTTGCTCAGTAGCATACAATTGTTTGCTGTGCGTGCAAAAATAGCATAAGCAGGACGCGCGCCGCCCGGAATACAACGATGTTCACGCCGAAAATGCTCTCCGATCTGATCGGCGACATCTACGACACGGTGCTCAGTCCCGCCCTCTGGCCTTCGGTCCTGGAGCGCGCCTGCGTGTTCATGGAGGCGACAAGCGCCAACATCATCTGGCAGGATGCGGTTGATCCCACAGCGATGACCTTCCACAACCATGGCGTAGACCCGCAATATCTTGCGTCCTACGAGACGGAATACCTTCACATCAATCCCATCTTCCCGGCCGCCGTCTTCATCGACCCCGGGACCATCTTCACGGCCGGCGACGTCGTCCCGCACGACGAGCTGCGGCAGACCCGCTTCTACAGGGAATGGATCGCGCCGCAGGGGGTGGCGGACTTCATCGGCATGAACATCATTCGATATCCGACGAGCTGCGCCGGCTTTTCGTTCCAGATGGGCACCGATTACGGGATCGCCGACATCGAGACGCGCCAACGCATGGCGTTGATCGCACCGCACATCCAGCGGGCTGTGCTCATCGGCCAGCACATCCGCGTGGTCGACGGGCGCGTCAGCAGCTACGAGGCGGTTCTCGACGCGCACGGGGCAGCCGTGTTCCTGATCGGCGAGAGCGGTCAGATGCGTTTCGCGAACCGGGTCGGGCAAGCCATGCTCGACGAGGGAAGCGTCGTGGTCGAGCGACACGGCGTGCTCACCGCGCGAAACGCCCGGGCGGCGCGGATCATCCGGGATGTCGGCTTGGGGATCGTCGCACCGGAAGAGGAGCGCAACACCATCTCGATCGCCTTGACCGACGCGATGCCGCGCTGGCTCGCCGACGTGCTCCCCTTGCGCTCGGGGAGCCGCCTGGCCTTCGGCCGCGAGCAGAACGCGACCGCCGCGATCTTCGTGCGCAGGGCCGAGATCCCGGCCGCATCCGGCATCGAGATCATGGCGCAGCTCTACAAGCTGCGGGCGAGCGAGGTGCGCGTCCTGCAGGCGATCGCCACGGGGGGCGGCAGCGTCGACGACCTCGCCGCGGCGTTGGGCATATCAAGCGCGACGGTGAAGACGCATATCAACGCGCTCTTCGCCAAGACGGGCACGAGCCGTCGCGACGAGCTGGTTCGCGAGGTCGCCGCGCACGGCGGCGCCCTGGGATGAGCGTTGCCGTGTCTTGCGCGGCGGCGCTGCGTCGGTGCTGTTGAGGCGCGGATCGTCGCGCGTGCGCGTCAGGAGCGCCTGTTTTTGAAACCCGTTCCATTGGGGAAGCGGCATTTGATCAGGTAAAGCTCGAGGGCGCGTCCCTTCACGCCCAATTCCGCAGCCTTTTGCTTGCAGCGCCTGGTCGTCAACGAAGTCGTCGGCTCGGACGGGGTTGGTCCTGCGGGAGCCGGCGGCTTCGCGACGGAGGGTGCGACGGGGCCGCGTGGCATTCTCGGCTGCTGCGCCGAGGCGTCCGCTGCGAAGACGAGCAGCGCCAAGCCGATGGACACGGCTCTCAACGTCGCATGACGCTTTTGAAAGCCGCGGGCCACCGGCGGACGCGTCACGTCGAGGGCCTTCATAGGCCCCGACGTTTCCTGTTCGCGTCACGTTCGCCGGGCGTGACGCATACGGTATCCCCGTCGAATCTTTCCCGCCAAACCAGGCCGGATGGGCACTGCGAAGGCGCCGCAGTCTTCAGGCCGAGGTTCCGTCGGTTCTCGTCCCGCTCGCCCGGCTGGACGCACACGGTGTCGCCCGGAAAGCGCTCGCGCCAGACGAGCCCCGATGGGCAGGGCGCATCGGCACGACGAACCCCGCCGCCCTCGAGCCTGCGGCGGCGACGGTTGTCGTCCCGTTCCAGAGGGGTGACACAGGTGGTGTCGCCGTCGAACTGCTCGCGCCACACCAGACCTGAGGGACAGGCCGACGCGGCGGCCGTGCCGAGGCCTCGGTTGCGCCGGTTCGCGTCGCGCTCGCCTGGCAGGACGCAGACGGTATCGCCGTCGAACTGCTCCCGCCAGACATAGCCGGGCTGGCAGGCCTGGGCCGCTACCTGCGAATATGCCGTGGATCGGATGGAGGCGGGGCCACCGATCTTCTGCGACGCAAGCGTCTCGGCGGCCGCAAAGCCCCGGTGATCGGGCTGTGCGGCAAAACAGCTTCCCGATGCGACGAAGACGACGAAGCCTGCGAAGACCGTCGAGAGCAGCGGAATCGTTGATTCTTGACTTGACATGATGCCATCCTCGGGAGCGAATACTCTAAAAATACGATCCTTCGAAGAAGAAATCAGCTATTTCACAAGGGGAACAATGTCCTTATCGCAGACGCGAACAAGGTGGCCCATCCGCCGTATGCGATGACAGGTGAGTTGCACGGGCATTGCGCGCCCGAACGAGGGATAGGGACACCCGGGCTTGCCCCATTGGGCGGCGGTCTGGCCGCAGGCGGCGGCGAAGACGGGCGCTTGCTGGCCGATCGTCAAGACGAGCGCCAGCACGGCCAAGAATTGCTTGTTGCTCAAGGGTCGCCTCCCGGCATGGTCAGACACGAACGACTTCATCTCGTAGAGAGCTCAAGGACGTGAGGCTGCTCTACAAGTCGTGAGGCGAATGCCGCGATGGCTTTGAAACGCCTTCACTTGGTGAAGCAGTATATGTCTCGTAAAATCGCCGGGTCCCCCAAACGGTTGATCCCGACAATCTTCCGCGCTGCTTGAAGAGGGCGTCCCTCCGCAGTCCCGTCCGGCTGCAGCAGACCCGGAGACACGACATGGGTAGACTAGGGCGCGATCCTCGAACGGCATCGCGGCTTCGACGAGCCGCGGCAGTCGCGTCCTTGCTTGTGGCCGCGCCAAGCGTCGCGCTGTGCCAAACGCCGCAGGTCTGCTTTTGGAGCGGACGCGCTCCGTTTTGCGCTTCGCGTTGTCCCGCGGGCTTCAGCGAGGCGAAGAGTCAGGCCTGCGTGACCGGCCGCCGCCTTCTGTGCTGCGCGCCGGCACGCGGACCCCGGCAGCCCTTCCATTCCGGGACGCCATGCGCGTCCGGGAGGATCGTGGGCGGGGCTGTTGGCAACGCTATCGCCCCGTGCCGGTCGCACTGAAGCCTCCCGCCGGGACGGCGGTCGTCCATCGGCTCGAAGGCACCCCATCGCATGCACCTGGAGGCAGAAACGGTCAGCGCGCCGGCTGATCGAAGCAGCGTCCCGAATTTGAAAGCTGGACCCGCTCACGTCGCGTCGAGTCGATCACAGGAGGACCATCGTCATGAAAAACTACGGCCCGCTCATTGCTGTCGCGCTGCTCGCGACCGCATTCGCCGGTTCGGCGGAGGCCGCATGCGCGCCAGGGACCTTCGCGTACCACAAGAATGGTGAAGACTATTGCTTCAGCCAGAGCGACGGCAGCAACGGAGGATATCGCCCCAAGCGGCGCTACAACGTGACCATCGCCGGGCACGGAGCCCACGGACCTCATACGAACGCCGGCAGAGCCGCCGAGCTCGCGCGGCTGCGGGCACGCCACTTGTATTGATCCGGTCGGTTGGGCTGGGCGCATCCCTTCTCCCGCTTGCGGGAGAAGGTGGCCCCGCGAAGCGGGGTCGGATGAGGGAGGTTCCAGCACGGGCTCGAACCGCGCCCCCTTCGCCGACGTCCCTCATCCGACCCGACTTCGTCGGGCCACCTTCTCCCGCAGGCGGGAGAAGGGGAGGCCGCGGCTACCCCGTTAAGCCGCCCTGCTTCTCGATGAATGCGGTCACCGCGTCAACGCCGTCGCCGGCGCGCATGTTGGTCATCACGAAGGGCCGGGGGCCGCGCATGCGGGCGGCGTCCTTCGCCATCACCTCGAGCGAGGCGCCGACGTAGGGCGCGAGGTCGACCTTGTTGATGACGAGGAGGTCGGAGCGGGTGATGCCGGGGCCGCCCTTGCGCGGGATCTTCTCGCCGCCGGAGACGTCGATCACGTAGATCGTCAGGTCGGCGAGCTCGGGCGAGAAGGTCGCGGCGAGGTTGTCGCCGCCCGACTCGATCAGCACCACGTCGAGCGCCGGAAACTTCTTCCGCATCTCGCGGATCGCCGCGAGGTTCATCGAGGCGTCCTCGCGGATCGCGGTGTGCGGGCAGCCGCCCGTCTCGACGCCCATGATCCGCTCGGCCTCCAGCGCGCCGGCCTCGGTGAGGATGCGCTGGTCTTCCTTCGTGTAGATGTCGTTGGTGATCGCCGCGATGTCGTAGACGCTGCGGAAGCGCTTGCAGATCTGCTCCATCAGCGCAGTCTTGCCGGAGCCGACCGGGCCGCCGATGCCGACGCGGAGCGGGCCATTGGGGGAGGGCAGGGCGATACTCCTCGGGCTCAGCGCCGGACCAGCCCGGCGAGATCGAACGCGGCGACGTCGCGCAGCAGCGCGATGAAGGCGGCGGCCCCGTGCGCGAGGCAGGCCTCGCCGGCCGCCGCCGTGGCGACCGTTGCGTCGCCCGCAACGCCCGAGGCGTGCAGGTCCTGCGCCATCCAGCCGAAGCCCGTCGGGCGCCCCGTGCGCAATTTTTCGAAGCGATGCTCGATCGCCACGGACGCCGGCACCGCATCGCGCGCCGCGTCCATCCGCACGAGGTCGGGGCGCAAGGCCAGCATCAGCGACGTCTCGATCGCGCCGCCGTGGATGCCGTGCGCGATCTCGGCGTCGTCGAACAGCCCGGCGGGCAGGCCGAAGCGCTGCCACGACGCCTTCGCCACGAAGAGGTCGTGCGTGGCGCGCATCTCCTGCGCCAGGATGTCGATCACCGGCGAGTTGCCGCCGTGCGAGTTGACGACGACGAGCTTGCGGCAGCCGGCACGCGCCACGCTCGCCGCAAGCTCGCTCCAGGCGGCGAGCGCGGTCCGCGCCGAGAGCGACAGCGTGCCGGGAAAGTCGGCATGCTCGAGCGAGGCGCCGCAGCTCTGGATCGGCAGGAAAAGCGCCGGCACGTCGGCGGGCAGCGTGGCGCGGACGCGGTCGAGGTAGCCCTGCATGATGAACGTGTCGGTGCCGAGCGGCAGGTGCGGCCCGTGCTGCTCGGTCGCGGCGACGGGCAGCACGGCGACCTGGCCGGCGAGCTCAGCGACGTCGGTGGTGGTCAGCTCGGCCCAGAGCGAGGATGGCGGCATCGTGTGGCCTTGTTGCACGCCGCCCGCGCATTCGCCAAGGGCCGAGGGCACGGCGCCGGCGCGCGGCACGCCAGTTGCTTCGGGGTTTTTGGCGCGCCCTGGCGCGTTCCTCCCGAGACTTAGACCCGCCTGGTCGCCAGGCGGGTCCTTTCGTTTCAAGGGGGCGGCGGAGGCGCCGTCGTCGACGCCGTCTTGCTCGTCAGCAGGTAGTAGACGACGGAGGCCGCCATCTCCTGCACCTCGGCGGGCGTCAGCGTCTCCGGCCGGATGAGGGCACGGCTGAGCAGCTTCTTGATCCGCGGAGACGTCGGCTCCGGCTGCGGCGTGATCGGGAGGCCCGGCGATGGCATCGCTCGCACAAACCGAGGTGCCGCGCATTGGCTCCATCGCTTAATGTAACCACCTGTTACAAGGCGTGAAGCGCGCTGGCGCCGCCTCTGCCGCCGGCCAGCCTCGCGCAAGCCCGTGCCCGCATCGTCGAGCGACGACGCCGGAGCCCGAGCCTTGCTCTCGACCACAGCCTCTTATCTCGCCGTTTCGAGCAACCTGACGCGGATGCAGACCGCGACGGCGAACGATCCGCAGGTGAAGAGCGACTCCGCCTATTTCCTCGCCAACATCGGCAAGGTCACGTCGATCTCGGACTTCGTGAACAACTACCGTCTCTTCAGCTACGCCATGAAGGCCTTCGGCCTGGAAGACATGGCCTACGCGAAGGGCCTGATGACGAAGATCCTGCAGGGCGGCGTCACCTCGTCCACCGCGCTCGCCAACACGCTGAACAACTCGGCCTACAAGGCCTTCGCGAAAGCGTTCGACTTCACGGGCCAGGGCTCGAGCGTCACCCAGACGGCGGCCGCGACGACCGGCGTCGTCTCGAAGTACGTCGAGCAGAGCCTCGAGGACAAGCAGGGCACGCAGAACCAGGGCGTGCAGCTCGCGCTCTACTTCGCGCGCAACGCCTCCTCGATCACCAACGTCTACGGCCTGCTCGCCGACCCCTCCATGCTGAAGGTCGTCGAGAACGCCTTCGGCCTGCCCTCGGGCGCGGCGGCGAACGTCGACTCGCTCGCCGCGACGCTGTCGAAGTCGCTCAGCATGTCCGACCTGCAGGACCCCGCCAAGGTGCAGAAGATCGCCGAGCGCTTCACCGCGATGTGGGATCTCAACGGCAACAACACCTCGTCGAACGTCTCGAGCATCGCGCAGATCTTCGCGAGCTCGTCGACGCAGACGGGGGTGTCGGCCGACCTGCTGCTCAGCCTGCAGGGCCTGAAGCTCGGGGGAAGCTGACATGCGCGGCAACATGTACGTCTCGCTCTCGGGCGAGCTGGCGCTCGAGAAGCGCCTCGACACGGTCGCGACCAACCTCGCCAACGTGAACACCGGCGGCTATCGCGCGCAGGGCGTCTCCTTCGCCTCGCTGGTCTCCAAGGTGGGCGAGCGGCCGGCCGCCTTCGTGACGACGGGCGCCGACTACATCTCGCGCGCCCAGGGCGCCGCGCAGCAGACCGGCAATCCGTTCGACGTGGCGATCCAGGGCGACTCCTGGTTCGCGATCAAGACGCCGGACGGCACCGCCTATACCCGCGACGGCCGCTTCCAGATGGCGGAGAGCGGCCAGCTGCAGACGATCAACGGCTATCCCGTGCTGGACGCCGGCGGCGCCTCGATGCTGCTCGCCGCCGACGGGGGCGCCCCGAAGATCGCCAGCGACGGCATGATCACCCAGGGCGGCAACCAGATCGGCGCGATCGGCCTGTTCACGCTGCCCGACGACGCGACGCTGTCGCGCTACGACAATTCCGCCGTCGTGCCCAGCAAGCCGGGCATCCCGGTGCTCGACTTCGCCAGGAACACCGTGGCGCAGGGCTTCGCCGAGGGCTCGAACGTCAACCCGGTGCTCGAGATCACCAAGATGATCCAGATCCAGCGCGCCTTCGACGGGCTGATCAACCTGCAGCAGACCGCGGAGTCGAGCCAGCAGGATGCGATCAAGACGCTGGGGTCGAGCTCGTGACGTGCACGCGGGGATGGCGCGCATGACCGCGCTCGATCGCCTCGCCGCGGCGAGCGCGCGCGCGCGCGGCGCCGGGCGCGCTGCTGGCCGTCTCGGGCGCCGTCGCCGACGTCACGCCGACGACCTACCGCGTGCGCGGCCTGTCGCCGTTCTCGGCGCTCGGCGATTGCGTCGTGCTGGCCGCCGACGGCCGCCGCCACGGCGAGATCGTCCGCGTCGATCCCGACTGCGTGACGGTGAAGCCGTTCGCCACGACCTCCGACGTCCGGCTCGGCGCCGTTGTGACGCTGGCCCCGCCGGTGACCATCGCGCCCGCCGTCTCGTGGAAGGGCCGCATCGTCGATGCGTTCGGAGCGCCGATCGACGAGGCCGGCGCACTCGAGGTCGGCCCGACGCGGCGGCCGATCCAGGCCGAGCCGCCGCCGGCCCTCGAGCGCGGGCGCGTCAAGGAGCCGCTGAAGAGCGGCGTGCGCATCGTCGACATCTTCACGCCGCTCTGCCACGGCCAGCGCATCGGCATCTTCGCCGGCTCCGGGGTCGGCAAGTCGACGCTGCTCGGCATGATGGCGGCGTCCAAGGGCTTCGACACCGTGGTGATCGCGCTCGTCGGCGAGCGTGGCCGCGAGGTGCGCGAGTTCATCGAGGATGCTTTGGGCGCAAACCGCGCCGTCGCTGTCACCGTCGTCGCGACGGGCGACGAGAGCCCGATGATGCGCCAGATGGCGCCGCTCACCGCCATGGCGATTGCCGAGTTCTTCCGCGATCGCGGCGAGCGGGTGCTGCTGATGGTCGATTCCGTCACCCGCTACGCGCATGCGGCGCGCGACGTGGCGCTCGCGGCCGGCGAGCCGGCGGTGGCGCGCGGCTACGCGCCCTCGGTCTTCACCAGCCTGCCGAAGCTGCTCGAGCGTGCCGGTCCCGGCCTCGAAGGCAGGGGCTCGATCACCGGCATCTTCGCCGTGCTCGTCGACGGCGACGACCACAACGATCCCGTGGCCGACTGCATCCGCGGCACGCTCGACGGCCACATCGTGCTCGATCGCGCCATCGCCGACGCCTACCGCTATCCGGCGATCGACGTCACGCGCTCGATCTCGCGGCTCGCCCAGCACGTCTGGACGCCGGACCAGCGCACGCTGGTCGGCCGGCTGCGCCAGATGGTGTCGCGCTTCGAGGACACGCGCGACCTGCGCCTCATGGGCGGCCTGCAGGCCGGCGCCGATCCCGATCTCGACCAGGCCGTGGCGCTGACGCCCATCATCTATGAGGCGCTCTGCCAGGCGCCGCACGTGGCCGCCTCCACCGACGCCTTCCGCGAGCTGGCCGAGGCCCTGAACAGGACGCGACAATGACGAAGAAAGCCTCGCCCGTCCGTAGCGCGGGCCTCACGCAGAAAAGCGCTACTTTGACGGGCGATCGCGCCATCGGCGCCGCCGGCGGCTGCCTCGCGCTCGGCGCGATGACCTTCGGCATCTACATGAACGTGCACGGCCCCGCGCAAAGCCTCGGCACCAGCAAGGACTTCACCGTCTTCGCGCAGCTGGCGCCCGGCCCGCACCGCAAGGCGACGCCGGCGACGACGGTCGGCGACGACGATCTCGACACCGCCGCCACGGCGACGATCCCCGGCGACAGCAGTGACGGCGCCGCGACGCGGATCATCCCCTCGATCTCCCTGGCGTCGGCGGGCCCCGACTATGCGACGCTGATGATCGACGGCCGCGCGCGGCGCGTGCGGATCGGCGACGAGGTGCCGGGCGCCGGCACCGTCATCGCCATCGTCCCCGGCGACCGCCCGATGGTGCGCACCCTGCGCGGGCTGATCGTGCCGGCGGCCGAGTAACGCGGCAGCGGTCACGAGAGCGAGGCGCGCCGCAGCCGCCCCAGCCACACGACAAGCGGGATCGTCGCCAGCGCGCAGGCCGTCGTCGCGACGATCGTCGCGGGGCGCCCGGCGTGGTCGGCCAGGACGCCGAAGACCGCGGGTGCCACCGCGGAGGCCCCCATGACGCCGGTGTAGAAGATCGCGAAGGCGCGGCCGACGTCGCCCTTCGCGACATCGGGCACGGTCCCGTAGAGCACGGACGAGGTGCCGTTCAGCGCGACGCCGAGCGGCGGCAGCAGCGCCAGCAGCGGGCCGAGCGGCAGCATCGGGACGAGCGCGATCATCGCCGCCGTCGCCGCCTCGGTGACGATCACGGTCGCGACGAGGCCGGCCCTGTCGCCGATCCAGCCGCAGACGAACTTGCCGCACGCGCCGCCAGCGAACACCAGCATCAGCCCGAGGCCGACGACGGCCTGCGAGGCGTGCCGATCGATGAGCGTGAACGGCAGGAAGAGCAGAAAGCCCATCCGCGTCGCGGTATCGAGCGCGCCGATGACGAAGAGGATCGCAAAGCCGCGGCCTTCGTCCGCCGTGCTGCGCGGCGCGGTGGTCGCCGCCCGCGTGGTCGAGGCTGCCGGCACCAGGGCCACCAGGGCAGCGGCGACGACGGCGCCAAGCGCCGCGAGCACGAAGGCGGCGCTGCGCCAGGCCATCGCCAGCAGCAGGAGAGAGGTCAGCGCGGGGAGCGCCGCCTTCCCCAGGTCGCCGGCGAAATTGTAGATGCCGAGCGGCCCGCGGCTCGCGCCGCCGTAGGCATCGGTGACGATCGCCGAGGCGCGCGGGTGCTGCGTCGACGAGCCGAGGCCGGCGATGGCCAGCGCGACGCAAAGCAGGGGCAGGCTGCGCGAGAGGCCGAGGAGCGCGAAGCCGCAAGCCACGACCGCCGTGCCGACAGCCAGCGACGCACGCGCGCCGAACCGCGCCGTCGCGTGATCGACGGGGATCTGCGCGCCGGCGAGGGTGGCGGTGAAGATGGCCCGCACGAGGCCGAGCGCGGCATAGCCGAGGCCGAACTCGGCCTGCCACAGCGGCAGCAGCACGTAGATCAGGTCGAGACAGCCGTCGTGGAAGACGTGCGCGGTGCAGGCGGCGAGCAGCGCGCGCGGCTGCGGCTTGGCGAGAGGCTGGGAGAGCGCGGCAACGGACATGGCGACACATTCCCGCTTGCCGGGCCGGAGAAAAAGTCGCTAGTTCTGCGCCGGTCCTGTCACGTTTCCTCACGGATCACATGCGCCGCCGCCTGCCGCCGCTGAATGCCCTGCGCGCCTTCGAGGTGGCGGCGCGGCTCGGCAGCTTTTCCGCCGCGGCAAGCGAGCTCGGCGTGACGCACGGCGCGATCAGCCGGCAGGTGTCGGCGCTGGAGGCGTGGTTCGGCCACCGCCTGTTCGTGCGGGCCGGGCGTGGGCTCGCGCTGAACGGCCCCGGCCGCACGTTCGCGACCGAGGTCAGCGGCATCTTCGACCGGCTCGCCGAGGCCGCCGCGCGGCACGGGCCGGTGGCGGAGAAGACCGTGCTGCGCATCGACGCGCCGGCGACCTTCGCCATGCGCTGGCTGATCCCGCGCCTCGCGCGCTTCCACGAGAGGCATCCCGACACGCAGGTCGACGTGGTGACCACCGTCACCTTCGCCGACGGGCTGCGCGGCGGCTACGATCTGGCGGTACGGCGCGGCCCCAAACGTTGGGACCGCCACCATGCCACGCGCTTCCTCGAGGAGACCGACACGCTGATCGCGAGCCCGCAGCTCCTGGCGCAGAAGCCGCTGCGGTCGCTCGACGCGCTCGAGCGCCATACGCTGCTGTCGACCGAGACGCGCCCCGGCGACTGGCCGGATTGGTTGCAGGCGGCGGGCCTCGGGCTGGTGCCGCAGGCGCGTCGTCTGCGGCTTGACCACTTCTTCGTCACGCTGCAGGCGGCGATGGACGGGCTCGGCCTCGCCATCGCGCCGTTCCCCGTGCTCGACGGCGACGTCGCGGCCGGCCGCTTCGTGACGCCGTTCCCGACGATCCGCGTGCCGCGCGAGCCGTACTACGCGCTGGTGCCGGACGATGCCGACAAGACGCGCTCGCTGCGCGCGCTGCTGCGCTGGCTCGTCGCCGAGGGCAGCGGGACCCCGGCCGACTGACCCCGGTGCGCTCGCGCGAGCGCGGCCTATATGTCGGCGCGGACCATCGGAGACATCGCATGACCCGCTCGGCCGAGCCCGCCCCGATCAGCCGCTACCCGACGCCCCGGCTCGCGGACCTGCCGGAGGACATCCGCGCGCGCATCGAGAAGGTGCAGGAGAAGTCGGGCTTCGTGCCCAACGTCTTCCTCATGCTCGCGCACCGCCCCGACGAGTTCCGCGCCTTCCTCGCCTACCACGATGCGCTGATGGACAAGCCCGGCAGCCTCACGAAGGCCGAGCGCGAGATGATCGTCGTGGCGACCTCGGCGGCCAACGAGTGCCAGTATTGCGTGATCGCGCACGGCGCGATTCTGCGCGTGCGCGCCAAGAACCCGCTGATCGCCGACCAGGTCGCCGCCAACTACCGCAAGGCCGACATCACGCCGCGCCAGCGCGCGATGCTCGACTTCGCGATGAAGGTGTCGCGCGACGCGCAGCGCATCGAGGAGGCGGATTACGCCGCGCTCGCCGCGCACGGGCTCGACGAAGAGGATGCCTGGGACATCGCCGCCATCGCCGGCTTCTTCGGCATGTCGAACCGGCTCGCGAACGCCTTCAGCCTGCGGCCGAACTACGAGTTCTACGCCATGGGGCGGCGAGGGGCCGGCTTCCTGCAAAAGCGGGCTACGGCAGCGCGAACACCATGAGCGCATCGCCCTGCGGATAGCCCCAGATGAGGCTGCCGCCGGCGGCCACCGCGACGTACTGCTTGCCCGCCACCGAGTAGGTGATCGGCGGCGCGTTGACGCCGGCGCCGCAGACGAAGTGCCAGAGCTTCTGGCCGGTCTTGGCGTCGAAGGCGTCGAAGTCGCCGTCGCCCTCGCCGGTGAAGACGAGGCCGCCCGCCGTCGCCAGCACGCCGCCGACGAGCGGCTGCGGGGTCTTCTCCTGCCACAGGATCTTGCCCTGGTGCGCGAGGTCGAGCGCGGTGAGGGTGCCGAAGCGCGGCACGTCGGCGGGATCGGCCGTCGTGTACTTCACCGGCGGCTTGCCGCCGACGGCCGGCAGCTCGGCGGTCTTGAAGCGCGCCGGCAGGTGCATCGAGGCGACGTAGACGGTGTCGTGCGCATCGTCGACGGCGGCCGGCGACCAGTTCGATCCCCCACCGACGCCGGGCGCGATGGTGACGCCGTCCGGCGTCGGCGTCGCGAACAGGTTCGTCTGCGGCGTGAACGGCTCGGACTTGTAGATGAGCTTGCCCGTCGCGCGGTCGTTGACGAAGTACCAGCCGATCTTCGAGGCCTCGCCGACGACGGGCACGCGCTTGCCGTCGATGGTGAGATCGAAGAGCGACGGCGGGCTCGCGACGTCGTAGCCCCAGAGGTCGTGCGGCACCTGCTGAAAGCCCCACTTGAGCTTGCCGGTCTCGGCGTCCACGGCGACGAGCGAGACGGTCCAGAGGTTGTCGCCGGGCCGGCCGTCGCCGGTCGCCTGCGGCGAGGGATTGCCGATGCCGAAGAACAGCGTCTTCGTCGCGGGGTCGAGCGCCGGCGTGTGCCACACCGTGCCGCCGCCGTAGCGCCAGGGCTCGTCGCCCGCCGCCTTCAGCTTCTCCGTCTCGGCCTTCTCGGCGGCGACGTCGCGATGCATCGGCACGCCGTAGGCGGTCGTCGCGACATAGTCGCCTTCCCAACCCTTCTGCGTCGAGTCGAACTGCCACAGGCGCTTGCCGGTCTTGGCGTCGAAGGCGGCGAGGAAGCCGGAGCGGCCGTACTTGCCGGCGATGCCGACGACGGTGCCGAGCGGCGCGCCGGGGCGGTCGGCCTCGAGGTGCAGGCCGTAGCCGACGCCGGTAATGCCGATATAGACCTTGCCGTCGTAGTAGAGCGGCGCCGAGTTCGAGCCGACGCCGCTCTGGCCGGAGGCGCCGCGCTTCTCGGCGTCCACGGTCTTGCCCAGCAGCGTCGTGTCCTCCGCCGTCTTCTGGTCGGCGGTGGCGAGCGTGATGTCCCACGCGACCTTGCCCGTCGCCTTGTCGAGCGCGATCAGGTGCGCGTCGACGGTCGCGACATAGACCTTGCCGTCGCCGAGCCCGAGCCCGCGGTTGGCCGGCCCGCAGCACAGCTTCTTGCCCTTCAACACGTTATACGTGAAGTGCCAGAGCTTCTTGCCCGTCGCCGCATCGAGGGCCGTGACGCTCGAGAACGGCTCCGACATGTACATCACGCCGTCGTCGACGAGCGGCGTGGTCTCGAAGGTCGCGGGCTTGCCGGTCTGGTAGATCCAGCGCGGCGCGAGCTTCGTCACGTTGGCAGTTGTGATCTCGTCGAGCGGCGAGAAGCGCGAGTGCGCGTAATCGCGCCCGTTGGTCAGCCAGTTCGCCGTGTCCTGCGCCGCGGCGAGGATGCGAGCCGTGTCGGCGTCCTCCGCGTGGGCCGGCAGCGCTGCGGCGGCGAGCCCGATCGCGATCGGCATGAGTCGGCTGAGGCGGCGCATCGTCGGGTTCTCCGTTGGCGGCGCGCTTGTAGAGGGTGCGTCGCCTTCGGGGAAGCTCATCGAACGGGCAAAGAAATCGGCGCGCCGCCGCGCCTCACCCCTCGATCGGCCGCGCCTCTTCCGGCAGCATGATCGGGATGCCGTCGCGGATGGGATAGGCGAGCTTGGCCGCGCGGGAGACGAGTTCCTGCGCCTGCGGGTCGTACTCGAGCACCGTCTTGGTCAGCGGGCAGACCAGGATCTCGAGCAGCCGCGGGTCGATGCGCGTCGGCTCGGCCGCCTCGACGGGCACGAGGGCCTGCGCATCGCCGTCCCTGGGCAAGCGGGTCGGCTCGCTCATTGCAGCGTCGAGGACGCGTTGCGGCCGCGCGCCAGCTCGATCTCCGTGATAGCCACCAGCACCTCCGCGCGACCCTTGAGGTCGCTCGCCTCGAGCAGCGCCTGCTTCTCGCGCGGGCCGAACGGGCTCATCATCGAGAGCGCGTTGACGAGCGCCTCGTTCGGCGCCTGGTTGATCGAGTCCCAGTCGATCTGCAGCTGGTTCTCCTCGGCGAAGTCGCGCAGCGCCTTGAGCACGCCGTCGCGGTCGACCTGCTCCTCGCCGTCGCGCGCCTTGAAGTCGGCGGCGAAGGGCTCGAAGTCGACGCGGCCCTGACGGTAGGGCGTCGTCGCCGGAATCTCTTCCAGCATGGTGAAGCGCGACACGCCGGTGAGCGTGATGATGTAGCGCCCGTCGCCGGACTCCGCGAACTGGGTGATGCGCCCGGCGCAGCCGACCTTGAAAAGCGGCGGCCGTTCCTCGCCGCCCTCGGGATCGGGCTGGATCATGCCGAACATGCGGTGCGTCTTCAGCGCGTCGTCGACCATGGCGAGGTAGCGCGGCTCGAAGATGTTGAGCGGCAGCTGCCCGCGCGGCAGCAGCAACGCCCCCGGCAGGGGGAACAGCGGCAACGAGCTCGGCATTTCGTCGTGGCTTTCGGCGGGATTGTAGCCCGTCATGGGCGACCTTCTTCCATCATGAGAACAGCAGCGTGGAGAGCTTGCGGCGCGCCGCGAGTGTCGTCTTGTCCATCAAGCCCCAGGCTTCGAAGAATTGTAGCAGCTGTTTCTTCGCCGCGCCCTCGTTCCAGTTACGGTCGCGCTTCATCAGTTCGATCAAGGCATCCGCCGCCTCGCTGCGCTTGCCGGCCCCGTTAAGGCCGATCGCGAGATCGAAGCGGGCCTGATGGTCGTCCGGGTCGGCCTCGAGGCGCTTCGTCAGGTCGGCGAGGTCGCCGACCTCGCTCGCCTGCGCGGCCACGTCGAGCGCGGCCTGCGCGGCGACGATCGCCTTGTCTGTGGCGCCGGGCGGCGGCACCTGGGCCAGCACCTCGCGCGCCGCCTCGAGATCGCCGCCGGCGACGAGCGCCCGAGCGAGACCGCCGATGCTGGCGAGATGCTCGGGATCGGTCTGCAGCACCGCGCCGAAGGCGTCCGCCGCGCCGGCAGCATCACCGGCGGCCAGCGCCGCCTCGCCCTCGGCGAGCAGGTCGTCCAGCCCGTCGTCGAGTGGGCCGACGAGGCGCTCGATGAAGCCCTTGATCTGCGCTTCCGGCAGCGGACCCATGAAGCCGTCGATCGGCTGGCCGCGCTGGAACGCGTAGACGGCCGGCACCGCCCGGATGCCGAGGCGCGACGGGATCTGCGGATGCGCGTCGATGTCGAGCGTCGCGAGCTTGACCTTGCCGTCGGCCGCCGCGACGGCGCGCTGCAGCGGCCCGAGCAGCGCCCGGCAGGCCTCGCTCTGCGGCGAGAGGAACAGCACGAGGACGGGCTGGCGCGCGGATTCGCTCAGCACATCGGCCGAGAAGCCGGTGGTCGAGGTCGCCTTGGCCGTCCCCTTGGCCGTCCCCTGCGCCATTCCCTTGGCGGTGGACGAGGCGCGATCCGCTGTCCCGACCAGGTCGGTCATAGTGGCTGTGTCTCCTGAAGGCCGTCGTGGCGAAGATGGGTTAGGCCGGCCGGAAGCGCAACTCCGGCGGGCGATCCCTTTTCCCGAGCGCGATAGAGAGCCGGCGCCCCTCTAGACCGCGCTTGCATGCAGCTCCGCCCGGTCGAGCTCGAACTCGAGCCGGCTGAAGGCGTCGTTGCCGATGTCGCCGGAGGCGCGCATCTCGTGCAGCCGGCTCCGCGCCGCCTCGATCGAGCGCAGGCGCAGCGCGTCCTGCGAGGTCTGCGGCGGCGCGAAGCCGTCGGGGTGGTCCTCGGCGAGGCGCAGGATCTCGGCGTACTCGGCGCGCAGGCCGTCGGCGGCGGCGCCCTTCTCGCTCTCGATCGCGGAAAGCGCGGCGCGGTTGATCTCGGTGCGGGCGCGGCCGATCTCGCGGCCGACGGGGTCGTCATCCTCGAGCCCCGCCCATTGCACCAGCGGCTTCAGCGTCATGCCCTGGATCGTCAGCGTCCCGAGCACCACGACGAAGGCGGTGAGCAGCATCAGATCGCGGTGCGGCACGTTCTCGGGCAGGGCGAAGGCGGCGGCCAGCGTCACGATACCGCGCATGCCGCACCAGCCGATGACGACGCCGCCGCGCGCGAAGCTCCGGCCGTCCTTCACCCCCTGCGGCAGGCGCCCGATGCGGCCGAGCGGCCGGGCGCGGATCGTCCCGTAGAAGGCGACCCAGGCGAGCCGCGCCAGAATGCAGACGAGCAGGATGGCGAAGGCGAAGGACAGCGCGAAGGCTAGCCGCTGGCCGGACATCGCCTCGAGGATCGGCCGGAGCTGCAGGCCGATCAGCACGAAGGCCAGCACGTTGAGCACGAAGATCACCACCTCCCACACCGAGAAGGTCGGCAGGCGCAGGCGGGCGCGGAAGCGCCGCGGGCCGTTGTTCGCCACCGTCGCGGCATAGGCGACGAGGACCAGCACCGCGGAGAGCTGCAGCTCCTCGGCGAGCATCCAGATGCCGAAGGTCAGGCTGAACTGCATGATGACGGCAGGGCCGATCTCATCGATCTGCCCCATGAGGTTGGTCGTGGCGCGCGCGGTGAGCCAGCCGGCCAGCAGGCTCGCCGGCAGCACGAGCACGAACGAGGTCGCGAGATAGCCCGGGCTGATGCCGCCGGCCGCGAAGGCGCCGACCGCCAGGCGGTAGACAAACAGCGCGCTGGCATCGTTGAGCAGGCTCTCGCCGCCGAGGATGGTCGACAGGCGGAAGGGCAGGTGGACCTGGCGCAGGATCGCGGTCGCCGCGGTGGCGTCGGGCGGCGCGACGATGGCGCCGAGCGCGATCGCCGCCGACCACGGCAGGTCCGGCAGCATCGCGCGGGCGGCGATCGCCACCGCCGCCGTGGTGACGCCGACGGCGGCGACGACGAGCAGCGAGATCGACAGCCAGTTGGTGCGCATGTCGCGCAGCGAGGCATCGTAGGCGGTGTCGACGATGACGGGCGCGACGAACAGGGCGAGCGCGAGGTCCGGCTCCATCACGATGTTCGGGCCCTGCGGCAGCAGCGCCAGCACCGCGCCGCCGAGCGCCAGGAAGGCCGGGTAGGGCACGCCGATGCGGTCCGCCAGCCGCGTCAACGCCACCGCGCCGATGAGCAGCGGGACGAGCCATTCGAGAAGGAGCATGAAGGAAGTGTGCTGCCGGCACGGCCGAGGTCAAGCCGGCCGGGCCGGTTTCAGACCTAGTAGTGCGGCGGCGGCGGCTCGGGCGCGCCGGGCTCGCGGCGGCCGAGGTCGGCGAGGCGGTCGCTCAGCATCGCCACCTCGCGGGTGAGCGCGTCGATCTTGCGCCATTGCGCCGTCACCGTCGCATCGAGCGCCTCGATCGTTGCGTCCTGGTAGGCGATGCGCATCTCCAGTGCATCGAGCCGGCTGGTGTCGTTCATTGTCCCCTTGTCGATCGGCTTCATTCGAGAAGCTTGCGGTACTGCACGAAGCCGGAGCGCTGCGCCACCTTGTCGTAGAGGATCATCGCGTCCGTGTTGGTCTCGTGCGTCAGCCAGTGCACGCGCGAGCAGTCGGCGGCGCGCGCCACGGCCTCGACATGCGCGATGAGCGCCCGGCCCGTCCCCTTGGCGCGGCCGCCCTCGGCGACGAACAGGTCCTGCAGGTAGACGTAGTCGCCGATGGTCCAGCACGAGCGGTGGCGGATGTGGTGGACGAGGCCGACGGCCTGGGCGCCGTCCCAGGCGAGCGCGCCGGCCATCGGCTCGGCGGGATCGAGCAGGCGGCTCCAGGTGACGTCGCTCGTCGCCTCCGGGATGTCGACCTCGTAGAAGGCCTGGTAGCCACGCCACAGCGGGTGCCAGACCGCACGGTCGGACGGGCGGAGGGGGACGATGTCGATGGTTGGCGGCACGCGCGGCATCCTTTAGGCCCGACGCGCTCACGCGTCGCGAGACGCTTATTAGGATGTTCGCTTGCCTTCGTCGCTGCATATCGCCGGCCTGCGCGGCGCCTTCGTCGGGCCGATAGATCTTGCGGTGGCGCCGGGCGCGTGCGCGACGATCTCGGGGCCGTCCGGCGCAGGCAAGAGCCTGCTCCTGCGCATGATCGCCGACCTCGATCCGAGCGACGGCGAGGTTGCCCTCGGCGACCGCTCGCGCGCGGCGATGCCGGCGCCGGCCTGGCGCGCCCGCGTCGCCTATCTCGCCGCCGAGGCCGGCTGGTGGGCCGAGCGCGTCGACGCGCACATTCCTCCCGCCGCCCATGGGCGCGCGGCCGAGCTCGCCACCCGCCTCGGCCTGCCCGAGGACGTGCTCGCGCGCGCCCCGGCCACGCTCTCGACGGGCGAGCGCCAGCGCCTCGCGCTGATCCGCGCGCTGGTGCGCGATCCCGCCTGCCTGCTGCTCGACGAGCCGACAGGCGCGCTCGACCCCGAGGCGGTTGCGCGGGTCGAGACCCTTCTCGGCGAGGCGTTGGCGGCGGGCATGATCCTCGTCCTCGTCTCGCACGATGCCGCCCAGGCTGCGCGCCTCGGCACCCAGCATTACCGCCTCGCGTCGGGCCGGCTGGAGCCGGCATGAGCGCCATCGCCCTGTCGCCCGGCGATCTCGCGATCGCCGCCGTCCTTGTCGTGCTCGATGCGGTGCTGTCGCTGGTCTTCCGGCTCGGCCTGCATCGGCAGATCGCGGTCGCGACCCTCCGCCTCGTCGTGCAGCTCGTGGCGGTCGGCTACGTGCTGCGGTTCATCTTCGCGCTCCACAATCCCGCCGCGACGCTGGCGATTGCCGTGCTGATGATGCTGGTCGCCGCGCGCGAGGTAGCGGCGCGCCCGGCGCGCAAGCTGCGCGGGCGCGGCAACCTCGTCATCGGCGCGCTCGGCGTGATGCTGGCGACGACGGCGACGGCGGTGCTGGCCCTGACGACGGCGATCCGGCCCGAGCCCTGGTACGACCCGCGCTACGCGATCCCGCTCACCGGCATCATCCTCGGCAACGTCCTGAACGCCGGCGCGATCACGCTCGACGGCGTGCTCTCCGGCTTTCCGACGCACCGCGTCGAGATCGAGGCGCGGCTCGCGCTCGGCGAGACCTTCGCCGAGGCCTCGCGGCCGATCGTCGTCGACGCCATCCGCCGCGGCATGGTGCCCCTGATCAACCAGATGTCGGCCGCCGGCATCGTCACGCTGCCAGGCATCATGACCGGCCAGATCCTCGCCGGCATGGATCCGCTCGACGCGGTGAAATACCAGATCCTGCTCATGTTCCTCCTCGCCGGGGCCGGCGGCCTCGTCGCGGTGCTGATCGCGCTCGTCACGGCGCGCCGCTTCACCGACGACCGCCAGCGCTTGCGACTCGACAGGCTGGTATGACCTCGTCGATGCGCTAGAACCTGTTCATGGCCAACCTCTTCTTCGACGAGATCATGAGCGCCGGCGCCGATGCGGCGCCGGTCCTGCGCGCCCCCTCCGCCATCGCCTGGAGCTACGCCGACATGCGGCGCGAGGCCGCGCGCATGGCCCATGCGCTCGTCGCGAAGGGGGTGAAGCCCGGCGACCGCGTCGCGGCGCAGATCGAGAAGTCGCCGCGCGGGCTGACCCTGTACCTCGGGACGGTGATGGCGGGCGGCATCTTCCTGCCGCTCAACACCGCCTACACGACGGGCGAGCTCGACTATTTTCTCGGCGACGCCGAACCTTCGGTCGTGGTCTGCGATCCGGCGAAGCGCGACGACATCGCGCGGATCGCGGGCGCGGCGTCGGTCGAGACGCTGGATGCCGACGGCCACGGCTCCATGGCGGATGCGGCGGCAGCCGCCGGCGACGGCTTCGCGCCCGTGGCCCGGGCCGCCGACGATCTGGCGGCGATCCTCTACACGTCGGGCACGACGGGGCGCTCGAAGGGCGCGATGCTGACCCACGCCAACCTCGTCTCGAACGCGATCGCGCTCGCCCAAATCTGGCGCTTCACCGCAAACGACGTGCTGCTGCACGCGCTGCCGATCTACCACACGCACGGCCTGTTCGTGGCCTGCAACACGGTGATGCGCGCGGGCGCCTCGATGATCTTCCTGCCGAAGTTCGAGCCGGGCGCGATGCTGCGCGAGATGGCGGACGCGACCGTGATGATGGGGGTCCCAACCTTCTACACGCGGCTGCTCGACACCGCGGACTTCACCAAGGAGCGTGCCGCGCACATGCGCCTCTTCGTGTCGGGCTCGGCGCCGCTGCTGGCGGAGACGCATCGCGAATGGACCGAGCGCACCGGCCACGCGATCCTCGAGCGCTACGGCATGACCGAGACCAACATGAACACGTCGAACCCCTACGACGGCGAGCGACGCCCCGGCACCGTCGGCTTCCCGCTACCCGACGTCGCGTTGCGCATCGCCGACCCCGAGAGCGGCCGCGACCTCGGCCGCGAGGAGATCGGCGTCATCGAGGTGAAGGGCCCGAACGTCTTCAAGGGTTATTGGCGGATGCCGGAGAAGACGGCGGCCGAGTTCCGGCCCGACGGCTTCTTCGTCACGGGCGACCTCGGCAAGGTCGACGCGGACGGCTACGTGCATATCGTCGGCCGCGGCAAGGACCTCATCATCTCGGGCGGCTTCAACGTCTACCCGAAGGAGGTCGAGCTCGAGATCGACGCGCTCGACGGCGTGCTCGAGAGCGCCGTGATCGGCCTGCCGCACCGCGATTTCGGCGAAGGCGTCGCCGCCGTCGTGGTGCCGCGGCCCGGGGCCACGCTAGACGAGGCGGCGATCCTGAAGGGGCTCGAAGGCAAGCTCGCCAAGTTCAAGCTGCCGAAGCGCGTCATGGTCGCCGACGAGCTGCCGCGCAACACGATGGGCAAGGTGCAGAAGGCGGCGCTGCGCGAGCAGCACAAGGACGTCTTCGGCTAGGCGCTCAGCTCAGGTCCGCCGCATGCGCCTTGAGATCGGCCAGCGCGCAATGGGCGAGCGCGCCCTCGTGCGTCGCCCTGAGCACCACGCGCGGCGCCTTGCCGGCGAGGCAGGCCTCCTGCCAGCGCGGCGCGCAGAGGCACCAGCGGTCGCCCTCCTTCAAGCCCGGGAAGCCGTATTCCGGCATCGCCGTCGAGAGATCGTTGCCGCGCGCCTTGGAGAAGGCGAGGAAGTCGTCGGTCACCAGCGCGCAGACGGTGTGGCTGCCGCGGTCCTCGGGGCCAGTGTTGCAGCAGCCGTCGCGGTAGAAGCCGGTGAGCGGGTCGCGCGAGCAGGGCTCGAGCGGCTCGCCGAGCACGTTGCGCGCCGGGCGTCCGCCGCCGCCTCCGTCGCCGCCGCTCTTGCCTGCCTCGCGGAACATCGCAGTCCTCCAATGTCGCGCGGAGCTTCGCCGCGCCGACGGTCGCTGTCCAGGCGAATCCCGGTCCGTCGGCGTCCACTTGGTCGGGCGCTGTGTTCCGCCGGACACAGACTTGGGCGCGGCCGCTTGCTATCAACGTTGCCAGGCGCTGACCGGCTGACGAAGCTTCTTCGGGGGAAAAAGCTTCCATGACCCGGCAGGGTTGAGGGGTAAGGGGCCTGGCGCGTTCATTCGCTGCCGGGCCCCTTTGCCATTCTGCTTCAGACCGGCAGGACGCGCAGTCGGCCGGACCGACTGATCGGCATCTCGATCAGGAACGGTGGCGCCAGCGTCGCGATCAAGCCGGCGATGTCGGGCCAACGCCAGAGAAGCATGGCGGCCTGCCGGTTGACCGGCGTCTTCTGGTAGGCGGCGGCCAAGACGATGCCCTTGAGCCCCGCGTGGCGGAAGGCCGCTCGCTCGGCCTTGTTGCGGTGGATGCGCTGATCGCCCGTGACGACGATCCAGTCCTCGCCCGACTCGCGCAGGAACGCGATCCATTCGATATCGGACGCGTTGCGGCCGCAGGGCAGATCGCGGATGTGCGCGGCGCCGTGGCCGAGGTGAGCGAGATAGCCGTCGAGCGTCGCTGCCAGCGTCGGCGAGGTGCAATTGTCGAAGAAGACCCTCAAGCCGCCGTCGGCAGCTGAGCCCGGTGCTGGAAGGCGACGGCGCGCCTGACCGCTCTCAGCGGCACGTCCCAGGCGCGGGCTGCCGCGATCTCGGAGCCTTCCGCCTCGACGGCTGACGCGAGGACTTCGGCCGGGATCGACGTCTCGGCTTCGATCGGCTGCCCGAAGCTTCGCGCGGGATCGAGAACGATCGACGCGCTGCGCCCGAGCGGCCACCACATCGTCGGGCGACCGCCATCGTCGTAGTCGAGATTGGCGAGGCTGCGCTCGATGATCTCTTGGAAGGCGTACTGGCGCTGGAAGATGTCGATGAGCCGCGTCTGCCCGTCCTCTTCCGCCACCTGGAGAAAGATCGATCGACCATCGCTGCGAAACCGTGTCGTCGACAACGGATGGTCGTCTTCGACGAGGTCGCGCGCGAGCACGATGGCCTGCCGGACGCGGCGGGCGCTGAGGCCGTTGGCGATGAACGCCGCGGCGACGCGCACCTCCTGGAGGTCCCTGAACCCGAGATAGATGCCATCGTCGCCGAGATCGATCTGTGGCTGCCACAGCGGCTCGTAGTGCTGCTCGCCGATGTCGTGGCCCTGCAGCCAGCGCCTGATCTTGGCCGGCGGAACGCCGATCAGCCGGCCGGCCTCGGCGGCCGAATAGAGGCCGATCCCGACGAGGTCCGCCGTAGGAGCAGGGGCGCGCGTGTCCATGACGGAAACGTCAGGCGGCACGTTTCGATCGTCAAGCGGAAAGCTGCGCCGAGGCATGACGGGGTGTTCGCCCGGCGTCGGCCGGCGTAAGACGCGTCCGATCAGTCCACCCCGGAGTCCTTCCATGACCAAAGGCAAGACCGCGCTCGTCACCGGCTCGACGAGCGGCATCGGGCTCGGCGTCGCCCGGGCGCTGACGAAGGAGGGGGCGAACGTCGTCCTCAACGGCTTCGGCGATGCCGGCGAGATCGAGACGGCGCGCGCCGGCATCGAGCGCGACTTCGGCGTGCGCGCGCACTATTCGGCGGCGGACATGACCGACCCCGCCGCGATCGCCGCTATGGTGGCGGAGGCGGAGAAGGTCTTCGGCAGCGTCGACATCCTGGTCAACAACGCCGGCATCCAGCACGTCGCGCCGATCGAGGAGTTCCCGCTCGACAAGTGGGACCGCATCATCGCGATCAACCTGTCCTCCGCGTTCCATGCCATGCGCGCGGCGATCCCCGGCATGAAGGCCAAGGGCTGGGGCCGCATCATCAACATCGCGTCGGCGCACTCGCTCGTCGCCTCGCCCTACAAGTCGGCCTACGTGGCGGCCAAGCACGGCATCGCCGGGCTCACCAAGACGGCGGCGCTCGAGCTCGCGACCTTCGGGATCACCGTCAACGCCATCTCGCCGGGCTACGTTTGGACGCCGCTCGTCGAGGCGCAGATCCCCGACACGATGGCGGCACGCAAGATGACCAAGGAGCAGGTGATCGACGAGGTGCTGCTCAAGGCGCAGCCGACCAAGCAGTTCGTGCAGATCGACGAGGTTGCGGCGCTGGCCGTCTACCTCTGCTCGGACGCCGCGAAGGGGATGACGGGCTCGAACCTGTCGATCGACGGCGGGTGGACGTCGGCCTAGGCCCAGCGATCCTCCCGCCCGACCAGCTCCTCCGGCGGCGAGGCCGCGGCGGCCTGGCGGGCCAGCGCCTCCTCGAGCGTCACCGGCCAGAAATCCCAGGCGTCGACGCCGACGTCGCAGGAGCGGGTCGTGTCCGGCAGCTTGGCGTGCGTGTGGCCATAGAGGTGGCGGCTGCCGCGCCACACGCCCGGCCACGAGCGGTGCGGATAGTGCGAGAGAAAGAGCGCGACCTCGCGGTCGTCTTGCCGCAGCGCGAAGCGCGCGCTCTCGACCGGCGGCCTGTCCCAGGGCAGCTCGAGCACGCGGTTGGTGTCGTGGTTGCCGCGCACCAGCCGCTTGCGGCCGGCGAGCCGGGCGAACACGGCCTGGCACAGCTCGCGGCTGGCGTTGGCGGAGAAGTCGCCGACGTGCCAGACCTCGTCGTCCGGTCCGATGCGCGCGTTCCAGCGCTCGATCAGCAGGGCGTCGTGCGCCTCGATCGTCTCGAACTGGCGGCGCTGGCGCAGGATGTGCGGGTCGCCGAAATGCGTGTCCGCCGTGAAGAAGATCACGCCGCGTCGTCCTCGCGCGCGACGGGGTAGGCGCCCAGCTCGGCGAGCCGGTCGATCCAGGCGATGCGGCCGCGGTGGCGCGTGTGGTCGCGCGGCGGCACGTCCTCGGGCTTGTCGAGCGAGGCGATGGTGACGTCGACCTCGTCGAGGTCGCTCCGCGCATAGGTGAAGCTCGTGCCGCAGTCGCCGCAGAAGCTGCGGGTCACGCCGTTGCTCGACGCCCAGGTCTTCGGCGCGCCGGCGGTCCAGACGAGCTCGTGCGGCCGACAGGTGAACCAGCCGACGATCGGCGCGCCGGCCGCGCGGCGGCAGTCCTCGCAGTGGCACAGCGTCTCGTGGAACGGCGTGCCGCGCACCTCGTAGCGCACGTGCCCGCAGAAGCATCGGCCGGTGATCATCCCGCTCCTTTCCGCCGCGCGTGTCCGGCGCGGACCCCTTCCATCTCAGAGGCTTACGACGTTTGGCCGGCTTAAGCGTGGCAACGAAGGCGCGACACCGGCCATTAACGACGTTGGAGCCTCGCGCTCGTCAGGTTGTGCCGTAGAGTTATCATCCTTCATGGCCCAGGAGATCTACCAGGAGATCTATCCGCGCTACTGCACGCCGCTCGGCCGGCTGATCGACAAGATCATCCACCTGGCCGGCCTGGTGTTCGCGGTGGTCGGCGGCGTGGTTCTCCTCGCCCTCACCTTTGCGAGCAGGGACGGGCGCGCGCTGGCGATCGCGATCTACGCCCTGGGCTTCGTCGCCATGCTGGCCGCGTCGATGGCCTACAGCTTCGGCTCGCCGAAGCGGCGGTCGCTGCTGCGCCGGCTCGACCACGCCGGCATCTTCCTGATGATCGCCGGCTCGTACACGCCCTTCACGACGCATGCGCTGACCGGCGCCTGGGCCTGGGGCATGACGAGCGCGGTGTGGGCCATCGCCGGCGCCGGTATCGCGCTGAAGCTGCTCCTCCCCGACATGCGCGAGAGCGTCTCGGTGGCCTTCTTCGTCGCGCTCGGCTGGATCGTGCTCATCGCCGCCGGGCCGATCATCAAGGCGCTCTCGATGCCGGCGCTCGTGCTGCTGCTGGCGGGCGGCCTCGTCTACACCGCCGGCGTCATTTTCCACGTGAAGGAGCATTGGCGCTTCGCGCGGCCGATCTGGCACGGCCACGTGCTGGTCGGCGCCGTGCTGCACTGGATCGCTGTGCTGATCGGCGTGGTGCTGGTGACGGCGACGCCCGAGGTCGTGGCCTCGTCGCACCCGGCGCCGGGAAGCACGGTGTCGCAAGGGGCGGGTGGGCGCTAGCGCCGTCTCGCCGGGGCTCGACCGTGAAGCGCCGTCAGGATAGCCTTGCATCATGAGCGAGCTTCTGGAACGCGCTGTCGCGACACTGCGGGCTTTGCCGGCGGACACGCAGGACGAGATCGCTTCGCTCGTGCTCTCGCTGGCCGGCGCGGATCAGCAACTCGTCGACCTGACCCCCGATGACGACGCGGCCCTGGCCCGCTCCGAGGCGGCAGCCGCGCGCGGCGAGTTCGCCACGGACGACCAGATCGCGGCGATTTGGGCGAAGCATGGGCTGTGAGACTGCGCTTCACGCTTCCGGCCGCGGACGACCTCGACGGGATCCTGACATACATCGAAGCGCATTCGCCGACGGGCGCCCGGCGGGTTCAGCGTAGACTACAGTCCGTCCTGGCGGTGTTGCTGCAGCATCCGCAAGCTGGGCAGCTGACGCGTCGCCCCGGCATGCGTCGGATCGTGGTAACGCCCTATCCTTACCTCGTGTTCTACCGGGTGACGGGTGACGAGATCGTCATCCACGGCGGAAGGCACGCGGCGCGAAAACCTCTGGGTTGACCGGGGTCGTCTCCGAGCCGTTATGCTCCCCGCATGACCTCCGCCGCGCCTGCTGAAGCCGAAGCCCAAGCCGTTCGCCCCGTCGGGCCGGGCGACCATGTCTTTCTCGTCGACGGCTCGTCCTTCGTCTTCCGGGCCTACTTCCAGTCGATCCGGCAGGACCCAAAGTACAACTATCGCTCCGATCGCCTGCCGACCGGCGCGGTGCGGCTCTTCTGCACCAAGCTCTTCCAGTTCGTGCGCGAGGGCGCGGCCGGCATCATGCCGACGCACCTCGCCATCATCTTCGACAAGTCGGAGAACTCGTTCCGTCGCGAGCTCTATCCCGCCTACAAGGCCAATCGCTCGGAGCCGCCGGAGGACCTGATCCCGCAGTTCCCGCTGATGCGGGATTCGGTGCGCGCGTTCGGGCTGAAGCCGGTGGAGCAGGACCGCTACGAGGCCGACGATCTTATCGCGACCTACGCCGAGCAGGCGCGCGAGCGCGGCGCCGACGTGCTCATCGTCTCGGCCGACAAGGACCTGATGCAGCTGATCCGCCCCGGCGTCGCGATGTACGATCCGGCTTCGGGCATCGCCGGCACGGCGGGCGCGCGCGAGGAGCGGCGCATCGGCGAGCAGGAGGTGTTCGACTATTTCGGCGTCGGGCCCGACCTCGTCGTCGACGTGCAGGCGCTGGCCGGCGATTCCACCGACAACGTGCCCGGCGCCAAGGGCATCGGCGTCAAGACCGCGGCGCAGCTCATCAACGAGTTCGGCGACCTCGACACGCTGCTCGCCTGCGCCAAGGAGATCAAGCAGCCAAAGAAGCGCGAGACGCTGACCGACCCCGAGAGCGTGAAGCTGATCCAGCTCTCGCGCGAGCTCGTGCGGCTGAAGCGTGACGTCGACGTCGAGGTGCCGCTGGACGACCTCGGCCTCGCGGCGCCGGACGGCAGGACGCTGGTCGCCTACTTCAAGGCGCTCGAGTTCACGACGCTGACGAAGCGGGCCGCCGAGAGCTTCGAGGTCGACGCCGGCGAGATCGAGCCCGATCCCGAGTTCGCCGGGCAGGCCGGCTGGCGCACGCGGCAGGGCGAGAAGATCGTGGGCGAGGCGAAGCCCTTCGAGGGCCCGGCGCGCAACGCCCGCTACGGCGAGCAGGCGCCGGTCGCGGCGATCGCCACGGGCCCCGGCAAGCTCGCCGAGGCCCGCGCCAAGGCGTTGCGCGAGACGCCGTTCGATCGCAAGCGCTACATCACGATCACCTCGCTCGACGCGCTCGACGTGGTGATCGAGGCGGCGATCGAGTCCGGCGCCATCGCCATCGACACCGAGACCTCCGGCCTCAACCCGCTCACCGCCGATCTTGTCGGCCTGTCGCTCTGCGTCGGCGCCGGCGACGCGGTCTACGTGCCGCTCCTGCATGTCGGCGAAGGCGAGGGCGATCTCTTCGGCGGCGCCGCGCGCGTGCCGGGGCAGCTCGAGCCCGACGACGTGCTCGCACGGCTGAAGCCGCTGCTCGAGGATCCGAGCGTGCTCAAGATCGCCCACAACATGAAGTTCGACTGGCACGTGCTCGCGGCGCGCGGCATCGAGGTCGCGCCGCTCGACGACACGCTGCTCATCTCCTACGTGCTCGATGCCGGCCGCAGCGACCACGGCATGGACGTGCTCTCCGAAAAGCTGTTCGGTCACAAACCGATCCAGTTCGGCGAGGTGGCGGGCCAGGGCCGCACCTTCATCGGCTTCCCGCGCGTCTCGATCGAGCGCGCGACGGAATATGCGGCGGAAGACACCGACGTCACGCTGCGGCTGTGGCTGGCGCTGAAGCCGCGCCTGCCGGCCGAGAAGATGACCGCCGTCTACGAGACGCTGGAGCGGCCGATGACCGCCGTGCTCGGCCGCATGGAGCGGCGCGGCATCGCCGTCGACAAGGCGATCCTCAAGCGGCTCTCCGGCGAGTTCGCCAAGGAGGCGGAGCGGCTCGAGGGCGAGATCTACGAGATGGCGGGCGGCGCCTTCAACATCGGCTCGCCGAAGCAGCTCGGCGACATCCTGTTCGGCCGCATGGGCGTGACGGGCGCGCGCAAGACCGCAACGGGCGCGCTGTCGACCGCCGCCGGCGTGCTGGAGGACCTGGCAGAAGAGGGCAACGCGTTCGCCGGCAAGGTGCTGGAATGGCGCCAGACCACCAAGCTCAAGAACAATTACTGCGACGCGCTGCCTGGCCACATGGACGCCAACGGCCGCGTCCATACCTCCTACCAGCTTGCGGCGACGACGACGGGTCGTTTGTCCTCCACCGAGCCGAACCTGCAGAACATTCCGGTCCGCAACGAGGCGGGGCGCAAGATCCGCACCGCCTTCATCCCGAAGCCGGGGCATCTTCTGATGTCGGCCGACTATTCGCAAATCGAGCTGCGGCTGCTCGCGCATATCGCCGACATCCCGCAGCTCAAGGAGGCGTTCGCGCGCGGCGACGACATCCACGCGATGACGGCGTCGGAAATGTTCTCGGTGCCGATGGAGAGCATGACGAGCGAGATCCGCCGCCGCGCCAAGGCGATCAACTTCGGCATCATCTACGGCATCTCCGCCTTCGGCCTCGCCAACCAGCTCGGCATCGAGCGCTCCGAGGCCGGCGCCTACATCAAGCGCTACTTCGAGCGCTTCCCCGGCATCCGCGCCTATATGGATGCGACCAAGGCGACCTGCCGGACCAAGGGCTACGTCGAGACCCTGTTCGGCCGGCGCTGCCACTATCCGCGCATCACCGCCTCGAACCCGTCGGAGCGCGCCTTCAACGAGCGCGCGGCGATCAACGCGCCGATCCAGGGCACCGCCGCCGACATCATCCGCCGGGCGATGGTGCGCATGGATGCCGCGCTGGAGCGCGCGGGGCTGAAGGCGCAGATGCTCCTGCAGGTGCACGACGAGCTGGTCTTCGAGGTGCCGGAGGCCGAGGTCGACGACACGATCGCGGTGGTGCGCGGCGTGATGATCGAGGCGCCGCACCCCGCCGTGCAGCTCTCCGTGCCGCTGCAGGTCGACGCCAAGGCGGCGGCGAACTGGGACGAGGCGCACTAGCCGCCGAGGTGAGCCGTTGCTGATCGCGGCCTGGCGCGATCAGTGGCGTCCGCGCTGCGGACGTCTCGCGTAGAGGCTCGACGGCACGTCGCCGAGGTCGTCGGCGATGTACTCCGGGCGCTGGTGCACGCGGTTCGCGCTGTCGATGGGGTCGACGGCGACCGACCTGCCCGTGCAGGTCTGCGCCGCAGCGACCGAGGACGCGGCCAGCCCGAGCATCAAGCTCGATCCGAGTGCCGCCGCGAACGCCAATGTTTTCATGGGTGTCGTCTCGTTTACGCGGCAAACAGCTAAGCAATAACCATACCGGCAGTCGGCTCTGCTTGTTCGCGCCCGTGCCCCTGCAAGCCCGTCGAAGGATCGTCTGGTCAAACCCCGATCCCTGCTCTCATGAAGGCAGGGAAGGCCGATCATGCCCACCTACACCTGCACCACCCGCCCCGGCTTTCTCGACGAGCCGCGCCGCGCCGCCATCGCCCGCGCCATCACGCGGGCGCATGCCGCCGCCACCGGCGCGCCGACCTCGTTCGCGCAGATCGTGTTCGAGGAGCGGGCGCATCGCTTCATCGGCGGCGAGCCGGCGGACGCGCATGTGATGGTGCGCGGCGACATCCGCTCCGGCCGCACGCCGGCGATCCGCACCGGGCTGGCCGAGGCGATCGCCCGCGAGGTGGCAGGGCTCGCCGGCGTCGCGGCGCACGAGGTGTGGGTCTACCTGAACGAGCTCGCGCCGGGTGACATGGTCGAGTTCGGCCACGTGCTGCCGCTCGCGGGCGAGGAGGACGCCTGGCTCGCGGCGCTGCCGGCCGATCTCCGCGCCGCGCTGGTCGCGCTCGCGGCGAAGGGCGCGAGGGATTAGCCGGCCCAAGTCGCCTGCCCTCGACGCGTCCTCCGCCGGCGCCGTCATCCTCGGGCCATCGTCGGCGCCTATGTCCGCGGCGCTGCCGGAGATGGCCTCATGACCAAGCCGCTTGCCCTCGTCGTCGCCCTGGCCTTCGTCCTCGCCGCGGGCTCCGCGCACGCGCAGGATGACGACACGCCGTCGCTCGACGACACGCCGCGGATCACCGTCGTCGGCACGGCCTCTGCGGAGGTGCCGCCGGACCTCGCGACGATCACCCTCGGCGTCGCCAACCATCGCGCGACCGCCAAGGCGGCGGCGGATGCGACGTCGACGACGGCCGCGGCGATCATCGAGGCGGCCAAGGCGCAGGGCGTGAAGCCGGCCGACATCGCGACGCGCTCGATCGACATATCGCAAAGCTTCGAGGACCAGCAGGACGCCAACGGCCGCTACATCGGGCGCCGGCCGAACGGCTTCGACGCGTCGAACACGATCGCGATCCGCGTCCGCGACCTCGCGCAGGCCGGTGCGCTCGCGCAGATCCTCATCGACAAGGGCGCCAACGCGCTCGAGGGCATCGCCTTCTCGATCGAGCATCCCCAGCCGATCCTCGACAGGCTGTCCGGCGAGGCGGTGGCGAACGCCAAGCGCCACGCCGAGATCATGGCGCAGGCCGCGGGCGTGAAGCTCGGGCGCGTGCTCGTCATCGAGCGCGAGGGCGCGCCGCGGCCGGTCTTCCCCATGCCGATGGCGGCGATGAAGGCAGCCCGCGCGGCGCCCGCCGCGGTGCCCGTCGAGGCGGGCAGCCAGTCGCTGCAGGCGAGCGCCACCGTGACCTGGGCGATCGACCAGCCCTAGAAGCAGACGACGCCGCTCTGCCCGGGCCCGGTGCCGGTGATCGGCGTCGCCAGCTTGATCGGGCCGGTGGGCGAGCGCGGCACCATGTAGGTCGTCCGCCGCATGCCGGCCTGGAACCAGGTCGACGGATTGCCGAGCGGCGGCGGCAGCGACGTGAAGAACGGCGTGTAGGTGCCGGTGATGTCGGCGATGATCAGGTAGGAGGTCGAGCCGGCGAGATAGTTGAAGCCGCCGGCGCTGTTGGCGAGGATGATCGAGCTCGGGATGGTGGTCGCCGAGGCGGGCGCGCCGTTGCCGACCTGGGTCAGCGGCGTCGTGCAGGCGCGCAGCGTGCCGTTCTGCGTGAACGACCAGCGCACCAGCGCCTGGCAGCAGGTGCCGTCGGACTTCGCCTTGATGTCGACCGCCGAGACCGTGAGCGTCACGCTGCTCGTCGGGAACGGCGCCATCACCGCCGTCGCGGCGCCGAAGATCAGGCCCACGGTGCTCGCGGAGACCGGCGTCGTGGTCGACTGCTGCGAGACGAGGTCGGAGACGGTGCGCGACAGCAGGTCCAGCCGCCGCCCCATCTGCACGGCGCGCGTCACGTCGGCCGCGCCGACGTAGAGGATCAGGATCACCGGCACGACGATCGCGAACTCGACCGCCGCGATGCCGCGCCTGTCGCGCGTGCATCTCGCGAGCGCACCGCGCACGAAACTGACCGCCCGCCTCAGCATCCGGGCGGCGGGGTGTAGGTGCCGCTGGTGTACGGCTCCGCCTGGAACACCGAGGTCGCGAGCAGGAGGTGGGTGTAGCCGGTCGTCCCCGGCACGCCCTGGTACTGGCCCGCCGTCTGCACGCCGACCGAGTTGTTCGGCGCCGCGACGAGGATCGGCAGGTAGACCGGCATCGGATAGGCGACCCGCACGATGGTGATCGCGCCGGCGTTGCCGGGGCAGAAGAGCCGCGTCGCGTTGGTCGCGTAGAAATCGTTGGCAGTGTCGAGCGTCGCGAAGACGGAATAGGACGCCGGCACCGAGTAGGAGCGCACGTCGATGATCAGCTTCGAGCAATCGATGAAGCTCGGCAGGATGCGTGGCCCGTTCGCCGGGCAGATGTAGGTCGTGCGGAACTGGTCCGCCGTGGTGATCGACGACGTCTGCGCGACGCCGGTCATCAGGTTGCGGCCGGCGTCCGCCACCGCCGTCTGCAGGCCTTCGTTGGCCCAGGCGACGAAGCCGGTCTCGAGGATCGCCAGCAGCAGCCCGAAGAACGGCACCGAGACCAGAGCGAACTCGACCGCCGTTGCGCCGCGCTTGTCTTGCGCGAAGCGTCGCGGAAGCGCGATCTGCTTGACGTTACGTAATCTCTTCATGCGGCCGCACCGTATTTAGGCGACCGATATTTAGAATATGAAATATTGCCCGTCGGTTACGTCAGTCCCGAAAATGGAGGACGTCCCGGCCGGCTACGCTTTTTCGCGGTAGAACACGTAGTCGGCCGCGTCCTGCGCCGGGATCGGCAGGATCTTCGCCCAGTTCGCCGCGCCGACGACGTCGCGCAGGTCGTTCAGCGCCGTGACGAAGCCGATGCTGACCTTCGTCACAAGCGTCTTCTTGTCGATGTTGCCGCGCTCGTAGGCATGCACGAGCGCCGTCCGCTTGTAGTAGAACGACAGGTAGACATCGTCGATGTCGGGCGAGATGGCCGCATATTGCGCGCCGAGCACCGGCTTGATGAGCCGCTCGTTGTTCTCGCGCACGAGCGCCCATTCGTCCTTCAGCCCGCCGCCGAGCGTGGTCACGGCCTCATGCACCTGTTCCTCGCTGATGCGGCCGGGATGCTCGCGGTTCACGGCGGCGGCGGCGTCCTTCACCTGCGTGATGAAGGCCTCGATCTTCAGGCCGTAGATGCCGCAAAGCAGGGTGGCGATCTCGTTGCCGGGCGAGTTCTTCACCGTGACGCCGGCGGGGATCAGGATGCGGTTCGAGGTCTGGTCGCAGACGCCGGTGACGCCGAAGTCGATGCCGGCATAGCCCTTCGGGCCGGCGATCTCCTTGGTCCAGAGCAGGTCGCCGGGGCCTTGCGCGACCGCCGTCGCGACGGACGGGTCCTCGGCATAGGTGCGGCCGAAGCAGCCCCACTGCTCGCCGGTCGAGGCGGCGACGCAGGTATGGTCGAGCGGCCAGTTGTGGAGCTGCTTGATGGGGTGCCATTGCGTCGGCAGCGCATAGCCCGTGAGGGTCACGTCGGTGGGCTTCGCCTTGCGCGTGGAGATGGGCGTGTCCGCGCGGGTCGGCAGGCCGGCGAGCGCCGTCGTCGCGGCGAGGCCCGCCAGACCGAGGCCGACCTGTCGTCTCGAGATCATCGTCGAAGTCCGTCCGGTAACGTCGAGGTGATATAGCCACGCCGAAGCCGGCTTGCATCAGGAGTCAGCGCTCCAGCGCGTTTTCCGTCGCCAGCGCCACGGCGAAGAGCAGCGCGTCCTGGCCGGCGCGCGCGGCGAGCTGGACGCCGACCGGCATGCCGTTCGGGCCGGTGCCGGCAGGCAGCGTCAGGCAGGGCAGCTGCAGGTGCGTCCACACGCGGTTGAAGGCGGGATCGCCCGTCGCCTGCAGGCCCATCGGCGCCTCGCCCGGCGCCGGCGGCGACAGGATCGCGTCGGCATCGCCGAACAGCTGGCCGATGTCGTAGATCAGCTCGCGCGTCGCAGCGATCGCACCGTCGTAGGCACGCGCCGAGATCGACCGCCCCTCGTCGAGGTAGGACTTGAGGATCGACGAGAGCTTTGCCTCGTGACGGCGGCGCTCGTCGGCCAGCGCCTTGTCCATCTCGTAGGCCATGACGAGGCGCTGCTGCTTGGCGAGCTGCTGCAGGGCCGGCGGCGTCGGCAGGTCGCGCACGGCATGGCCGGCCTTCTCGAGCGCCGCCATCGCGCGGTCGAGCGCGTGCACCGCCTCGGGCTCGGCGTTGCCGGGGTAGGGCTCGCGCAGCACCGCGATCTTGAACGTGCCGCCGGCTTCGGGCTTCAGGCCCGGCCGCGAGGTGAGGCCGGCGGCGCAGAAGGCCGCGTCCTCGACGTCGCGGGCGATCAGCCCGACGGTGTCGAGCCAGTCGGAGATCACCTTGACGCCGGCGCGCGGGATCAGCCCCCAGGTCGGCTTGTAGCCGACGCAGCCGCAATAGGCGGCGGGCCGGATGATCGAGCCCGCCGTCTGCGTGCCGAAGGCGAACGGCACGAGCCCGGCGCCGACGGCGGCGGCCGAGCCCTGCGACGAGCCGCCGGGCGTGCGCGCGGGGTCGTGCGGGTTCACCGTCTTGCCGGGCCGGTAATAGGCGAACTCGGTCGTCACCGTCTTGCCGACGACGATCGCACCGGCCGTGCGCGCCTGCGCGACGCAGGCCGCGTCGCCGACGGGCTGGTGCTTGTGGTAGATGTCGGAGCCGTAGGCGGTCGGCAGATCGACGGTGTCGATGTTGTCCTTGACGGCGAGCGGGACGCCGGCGAGCGCCGGCACCTTGTCGCCGAGCTTGCGTGCCCTGTCCCACGCCCGCGCCTGCTCCAGCGCCTCGTCGGCGCCGACGACCACGAAGGCGCCGAGCGTCGCATCGCGCGCGGCGATGCGCTCCAGCGTCTCGCGGATCACGGCTTCGGCGGTGGTCTTTCCCGCCGTGAAGGCGGCCGCGAGGGCACGGGCGGTCGGGCAGGGGGAGGCGTCTGACATCGCCGGCGTTCTAGGCGAGCCTGGCCGGCCGGTCGAGCCCGAACGTCCCTAGCTTGCGCGCTGCTTGAGGATCGTGTCCGGAGCCGCGCGCATCTCGGCCGGGAAGATCGGCACCGTGCGCGGGATCGGCCGCAGCACGTCCTCGACCGGGATGCGCTCCTTGTCCTGCAGGAACAGGAACAGGTCGACCGCCTCGTCTGCGACCGCCTCGGCGTCGGCGGCGCAGGCCAGCCGCCGCTTGGCGCGCAGTCGGCTGCGCCCGAGGTTGTGCACCAGGCGCGCCACTTCCGCGGCCGCTTCAGGTTTGCCCTTGGTCGCCTTGGAGAGCCTGTTGCGCGCGAGATTGCAGGCGAGGGCCAGCACGTCGACTTCCTCGGGCTCGAACACCGCCGCCCCGGGCGTCATAGCATCGAGCATCGCAGCCTCCCTTTTGCCGCAAACAGCCGACATCGACGGAAGGTTAATGCGATATTATGTCGCAGGCCGCAACCGGCCGCAGCCCCATATCGCCACCATGTCGAACTCGACCGAACGTCTCGCCCCTCCCGGCCCCGCCGACGCGCTCGTCGTGGTCGACGTGCAGAACGATTTCCTGCCCGGCGGGGCCTTGGCGGTGCCCGACGGCGATGCGGTCGTCGCGCCGATCAACGCCCTGGCGCGGCGCTTCGCGCATGTCGTGCTGACGCAGGACTGGCATCCCGAGGCGCACGTCTCGTTCGCGTCGACGCACGGCAAAGCGCCGCTCGAGACGATCGCGCTGCCTGACGGGCGCGCGCAGGTGCTGTGGCCGGACCACTGCCTGCAGGACACGCCCGGGGCCGAGATCGCGGACGCGATCGACATCCCGCATGCCCGGCTGGTGATCCGCAAGGGCCATCGCGTGCATCTCGACAGCTACTCGGCCTTCAAGGAAGCCGACCGCGCGACGCCGACCGGGCTGACCGGCTACCTCCGCGAGCTCGGCATCGCCCGCGTCTTCGTCGTCGGCCTGGCGACCGACTTCTGCGCCGCCTGGACAGCGATCGACGCCGCCCACGCCGGCTTCGAGACCTACCTCGTGGAGGATGCGACGCGCGGCATCGATGCCGGCGGCTCGATGAAACGCGCCTTCGACGACATGGAGCGCGCCGGCGTCCGCCGCATCGCGAGCGCGGCGCTGGCCTGAGCCGTCAGAACAGCGGCCCGTCCGTCGCGCGGATCGTCGCCATCAGCGCATCCGCGCCGGGCTTGGTGAGGTGGCTGAAGTCGAACTGCATCGGCACGCCGGGCGCCGCGAAGAGGCGGCACTGGCCGCCTGGGCAGAGCGCATCGCGCGTCGAGACGTAGGTGGCGATCGGCGCGATCGCCGCGCGCATCTCGTCATCGAGCGCTTCGGTGCCCTCGATCCGGTAGTCCGGCACGGCGGCGAGCGTGCCGTGCAGCATGGCCTTGGCGATCAGCGTCGCGGCCGGCTCGAAGTAGCGCGGCAGCGGCCCGAACACGACGATCCGGCCCGCATAGGGGCGCAGCCGCGCGATCGTCGCCTGCAGCGGCGCGATGTCCTTCTCGTCCCACTGCCCGCTGAACACGATGGCGTCCAAACGATGCGCCGGGATGAAGCGCGAGATCATCTCGTCCATCATCGTCACGCAGCGCGATGCGCCCGTCGTGCCGATCACCGGCTTGCAGCCCGACGCGGTCGCCTGCAGGAAGGTGATGTCGGGCCAGGTGTCGGAAAGCCCGGTCCAGAGATGCGCGGCGTGGCTGTCGCCGAGCAGCAGCACGTTCTTGCGGCCCGGCTCGAGGCGCAGGCAGGCCGCGCGGTCGTAGTCCGAGAGGCTGTTCTTAGAGGTGATGAAGCACTGGCCTTCGCGGAACGGCTTCTGGTCGCGGTACGAATAGTACGAAGCGACCGAGGCGACGTCGGGCGGGAAGCGTCGCGGCCAGCCGCCGGCGGCGATCGTCAAGAGGCAGGTGGCGACGAGCCCCGTCGCCAGCGCCGGCACGACGACTGGGGCCCGCGCCCGCCACGCCGAGCGCGGATCGCGGAACGGCGTCTCGACGAAGCGCCAAGACAGGTAGGAGAGGCCGAGGAGCAGGGCGCCCGTGCCGACGACGAGCACGGCCGTCACCGGCCAGCCGGCGTAGCGGAGGCCGACGATCAGCGGCCAGTGCCAGAGGTAGAGCGAGTACGAGATCAGGCCGACGAAGGTCGCGCCGCGCCAGCCGAGCATCGTGCCGACCGACGTCTGCCGCGTGCCGCCGACATGGATGATCGCCGCGGCGGCGACGCACGGCACGAGCGAGAGCAGCCCGGGCAGGGGCGTCGTGTCTGAGAAGAGCGTGATGGCGGCAACGAGGGCGAGCGCCGCGATGGCGGTGAGCGTCTCCGCGAGCCAGGGCGTGCGGATGGCCGGCACGACCTCCTCGGCGAGCAGGCAGCCGAGCAGCAGCTCGAAGGCGCGCGCGGGCATCAGGTAGAAGGCGGCATCGGGCGAGAGTGCGCGGATGCCGATGGTCAGCGCCAGCGCGGCGAAGAAGAGCGCGACGAGCGCCGGCTTGCGCCGTTGCGGGGCCAGCCGGGCAAGGGCCAGCGGCAGCAGCGGCGCCAGCAGATAGAACTGCTCCTCGACGCCGAGGCTCCAGGTGTGCAGCAGCGGCTTGCCCGAGGCGGCGCCGTCGAAATAGCCGGTCTGGGTGAAATAGAAGATGTTTGGCACGAGACAGACGGCCGCGATCATGCTGCGTGCGAGCTCGTCGAGATCGCCGGGCATCAGGAGCAGCGTCGCGCCGGCGAGCGTGACGGCGCAGACGAGATAGAGCGCGGGCAGCGTGCGCCGCATGCGCCGGCCGTAGAAGCCGAGCAGCGACAGCCGGCCCTCGGCGAGGCGGCGCGTCAGGTCGCGGTAGATCAGGTAGCCGGAGATGACGAAGAAGACGTCGACGCCGACGAAGCCGCCGGAGAATCCTGCCACGCTCGCATGCGTGAGGATGACGGCCAGCACGGCGACGGCGCGCAGCCCATCGATATCGGGACGATAGGCGCGGGGGGTGACGGCGGCCGTGATCCGGTCGGGGGCGGGAGCGATCGTGTCGAGCACGCCGTCCCCTGCAACGCGATCTGGACGTCAGTTGGGCGGACGCCCGCGAAAGGTGCGCGTTCGTCCTGACGCCGTCTCAGCCCTGGGCGATGCGCGGCGTGAACCGCCGGCGGCGCGTGAAGCGCGCGGGCGCCTTCAGGCGCTCGGCGACGAGCTTGGCCGCCGCCTCGCGCGAGGCGCGCTCGCTCGTCGTGGTGCCGCAGCCGACCACGCGCAGCCCCCTGTCCTGCTTGACCTCCCAGCACCACCGCACGGGGTGCGGGAATGCCATCTTGTCCTTCCAGACCTTGATCTTCAGCTCGCCGTTCGCATTCACGTCCATGTCGGGCCTCCGCATGGGAGCGACGGTCGGTGTGTCGAAATGGGGCACAGCCGGCATTCGCGCCGCTCGATAGGCCCGATGCTGCAGGGGTCGCGCCAGCGCTCGGCGTGCCGGGACGGCGCAGCCCGCTGACTGCGCTACTCTGCGCTACTCGGCGTTGCGGATGGCGGCCAGCGTGTTGCGGCAGGTCAAGGGGTCGATCAGCCCCTCGCGGCACTCGGCGCGGATCTGGTTGGCATAGTCGGCGAGCGGCCCGCTCGCGTCGCCGGACGGCGCGCGGTCGGCGCTGCGCGCCGCATCGTCGGAGCCGTCGAGGCCGCCGAGCGGATCCAGCGGGATCGTCGCCATGTCCGCGTCGCCGCGGGGCGCTTGCGCCGCCGGGGGCGGCGGGGCCGCTTCGCCGCGGGCGACGTCGCGCTTCGGGCGCTGCGAGCTGCCGCCGGTGACGTCGTTGAAGACGTGCTGGCAGCGCGGCGACAGCTGCGCGAAATGCGCGCGCATGCACGCCTCGGTCTTCGGAATGTCGGGGATCGTGTTCTGGCAGAGCTTGAACGCGTCCGGCGCGCAGGCGTCCTGCTGTTCCTGCGTGCCCTGCGCAGCCGCCGGCGACACGACGAAGGCGAGCGCGAGAGCCGCGAGGGACAGGCGGATCGGGGTGCGGGTCATCGGCGGCTCCTTGGTGATTAGCTTAGGCGCAAACGCCGGCGGCCGCGGGATGGCTCCATCACGGCCCGCTGCCCGAGGGGCGCGGGTGCGCCTCAGGTGCCGAACCGCGCGCGATAATCCTGCGGTGTCGCCGAGAGCACGCGCAAAAAGCTGCGCCGCATCGTCTCCTCGGAGCCGAAGCCGCAGCGCCCGGCGATGCGCTTCACCGGCAGGCGCGAGGTGGAGAGCAGGCGGCGCGCCGCTTCGACGCGGAGCCGCTCGACGGCGCGCGCCGGCGTCTGCCCCGTCGCCTCGAGATAGCGGCGCGAGAACGAGCGCTCGCTCATGCCTGCCTGCGCGGCGAGCTGCGGCAGCGAGAGGTTGCGCGACAGGTTCGCTCCCATCCACCGGTGCAGCGCGCCGAAGCGGTCGTCGCCGGCCTGCAGCGACAGCGCCTCGGAGAACTGCGCCTGGCCGCCGGGGCGCTTAAGGAAGACGACGAGGTAGCGCGCGACGGCGAGCGCCAGCTGCGCGCCGAGATCCTCCTCGACGAGAGCGAGGGCGAGATCGATGCCGGCGGTGACGCCGGCCGAGGTCCAGTAGTCGCCGTCGCGGATGAAGATCGGGTCGCTTTCGACGCGCACCTCGGGGTGGCGGCGCGCGAGCTCGTCGCAGAACGACCAGTGCGTCACGACGCGGCGGCCGTCGAGCAGGCCCGTGGCGGCGAGCAGCATCGCGCCGGTGCACACCGAGGCCATGCGCCGCGCCGCCGTCGCGCGACGGCCGACCCAGCCGACCAGCTCGGCCTCGAGCGCGGCCGCGTGCACGCCCTTGCCGCCGGCGACGATGAGCGTGTCGAGCGGGCCGCCAGGCGGCGGCAGCGGCTCCGTCGACAGCGCGAGCCCCGCGGAGGCCGCAACGGCCCCGCCGCCCGCCGCGACGACGCGCGTCGCATAGGGTGCCTCGCCGCCGGCCTCCGTGACGAGGTCGTTGGTGGTGGCGAAGACCTGCAGCGGCCCGGTGACGTCGAGGAGCTGCACTCGCGGGAAGGCCAGGACCTCGACGAGGCGGGAGCCAGCGTGCGGCTTTGGCGGAATACGTGGGGTCTTTGGCATTTCCGCCAAAGCTACATCGCCTAGGTTTGCTGCGTCCAGTCGACGTCCCGACACGAGAGGAGGACCCGATGATCCCCGCCGACTGCCATCTTGAGATCGGCTCGCTGCTCTTCGAGGGGCTCGACCAGATCGATCTCACCGGCCCGTTCGAGGTGCTGTCGCGCATCCCGAACGCGACGTACCGGCTCTACGGCAAGACAAACGCCCCGGTGCGCGACATGCAGGGCCTGCGGCTCGCGCCCGACGCGACGCTCGACGAGGCGCCGCCGCTCGACGTGCTGCACGTGCCCGGCGGCTACGGCGTCGAGCCTCTGATGCGCGACGAGGCGGTGCTGGCGTGGCTGCGCCGGCAGGCCGGCGGCGCGCGCGTCTTCTCGGTCTGCACCGGCGCCTTCCTGCTCGGCGCCGCGGGTCTCCTGAAGGGGCGCCGCGCAACGACGCACTGGGCCTCCTTCCACCTTCTGCCCTACTTCGGCGCGACGCCGGTCAACCAGCGCGTGGTGATGGACGGCGACTGGGTCTTCGCCGCCGGCGTCACTTCGGGGATCGACGGCGCCCTGCGGCTCGCCGCGGAGCTGCGCGGCGCGGACGTGGCCAAGGAAATCCAGCTCTACATGGTCTACGCGCCGGAGCCGCCGTTCCATGCCGGCACGCCGGAGACCGCGCCGCCGGCGATCGTCGCCAGCGCCAAGGCGAAGATCGCCGACGTCGTCACCCGCCGCGAGGCGCTGGCCCGCGAGATCGCTCGGTCGCTGAGTGTCGCCATGTAGGCGCTCCTTTCTTCTCCCGCTTGCGGGAGAAGGTGGGCCGACGCAGTCGGGTCGGATGAGGGACGGCCCGGACAAGCGGCCGTCCCGATCATCGAGCGCAAACCCAGCCTCCCTCATCCGACCCCGCTTCGCGGGGCCACCTTCTCCCGCAAGCGGGAGAAGGAAAGGCTGCGGCGTGACCCTTCCTTCTCCCGCAAGCGGGAGAAGGAGAGGCTGCGGCAAGCGAGGTCTAAGTTATCTGCTATACATCGACAGATACGTATCGGGCGATGCAAATCGGCTATCGTTGAAGAATTAAGCAGTCTGCCCTAGTGATATCATCAGGGCAGACATGCAGGATTGTGCGGCTCAACGTCAAACGGCTCCGCGATCAACCCATCAACTCTCTGGAAATGCTTCGACAATTTCCGGTCTTACGTAGATGCGCACATTTCCTGCGTGTAGTTGTAAAAATCTTAGCTGGTTCGCTACCGCCTCGCGTGAAAGCGATCGTCGTGGATCATTTCACAACGGGAAGGTTCAGCGCCTCAAGACTTGGCGCGCGGACGATGGCGGCAGACTATACCGAGTTTTCACTCGAAGACGTACCGCCGCCTCTCTTTGAGAAAATGTACGCGGCCCGGCTGTCGTCCTACTGGTTTCGCGTCGAGGTGGCGATCGGTCATGCCGGCGGCAGGTTGTGGCTGCGCAACCGGCGCAAGGCGTTCAGCGACACGACCATCGTCAGCTACGCGATCTCGCGGGACATTCAGTACGATCGAAAGCCCGAGTTCCTGTCCGACGGGACCGACGAGGTCTGCGTTTTCCTGCCGGATTCCGGCTCCTACGAGGGGCGGATCGGTCGTCGTCACCTCCGCTTCGATTCGAGAAGCTGCCTGCTGTTTCGATCGAGCACGGCCGACTCGCTCCATATGCACGGGCCGGCCAGCGGCCTCGTCGTGCGCCTCCCCTACGCGTTGCTGCGCGAGCGGCTGCGATGGATCGAGGACTGCTGCGCGAGCTGCGACGCCGCGTCCGAGCGCTTCTCCCACATCGCGCGCACCTTCTGCTCGAGCCTGCTCAGCATCGACCTGCACGACGCAGAGCGGCCGCTGCAGGCGACGCTGATCGACCTTCTGACCTTGATGCTCGAGCGCGGCGCGAAGGCCTATGCCGGCGGCGTGATCCCCTGGTCCTTCAGGCATCTCAGCTGGAGCGGCCTGCAGTCCTTCCTCGCGGAGAACTTTCGCCGGCCGGGCCTCTCCGCGGCGGACGCGGCGCAGGCGCTCGGGATCTCGGAGCGCTACGTCTACAAGCTGATGCGGGCGCACAACCGCACGTTCAACAGCTATCTGCTCGAGCTGAGATTGTCGGAAGCGCGGCGGCTGATCCGCGAAAACCCGAGGCGCGTGTCCTTCGGCGAGGTCGCCTACGTCTGCGGCTTCAAGAGCCAGAGCCATTTTTCGACCTGCTACAAGCGAACCTTCGGCCTCCCGCCGCGCGACGACGCCTAGGGTCTTCGCCCGCCGCGCCGCACCCCGACGCACGGGCGAGTGCATGCAGAGAAAAACGACGTGCGCCCCGGGAAAAGACGACGACGTAACGTCACGATAGCTTTTTCCGTGGGCCTATCGGCCCGGGCGATTGGCGGGCTCGGGGGCTGCATTGCCGGTGTACAAGCTGACGAATCTGCGGACGCGTCACTCCTACTGGATGCTTGCCGGATCGCCGAAGCACGCGAAGACGGTTCTCTTGAGCGTCCTCGGCCTCAAGCCGCACAACCTGGCCGACGTGGAGTGCGGGCTCGACTTCCAGCACGCGCCGCCCTTCGGCTTCATCGAGCACGAAAACGGGTCCTTGACCGAGATCCCATGGGACACCGCAGGCTTCGGACTCGAACCGTAGTGCCGGCCGAGGACTTTCGCACGAAGCTGATGCGGCTGATTCGATGGACCGAGCTCGGGCTGCTCACCCCCTCCGTGCCCGAGATGCAGCAGCGCCGTCTCCGCCTGCTCGCGTTGGCCGAGCGCCTCGGGCTGCCGGACCAAGACATGCTGAAGGTGAAGGACCATCCCTCGTGGAACGCGGACGGTCTCGTCGACCTCAGCGCGGCCCGGCAGCTGCTGCGCGATGCCAAGCGCCATCTCTCGAAGCCCGGCGAGACGACGGACCTCTAGGCCCGGCGCTCAGCGGCCGGCAGGCCCGTCGGGACGTCCGGCCCAGGCGATCGACTCGCGCTGGGCCGCCTGCGCGACGGCGACGATCTCGTCGGCGTCGCCGCCCTCGTCGAGCAGGCGCTTCAGCCGCGTCACCGTCGGGCTCGCGAAGCCGACGGTGGCGCAGGCGGCGTAGACCTCCTTGGCGAAGGCGATTTCGGCCGTGTCGCGCGTCAAGGCGTCGGCGCTTGCGCGTAGACCGGCTTGTAGGCGCGCGCCCGCACGTGCGCCGCGATGTCGTCGGGCCGCGGGACACCGGCGAGGTCGTTGTCGAAGATGTAGGTCGCGACGCGGATCGCCGTGTTGATCGAGGCTTCGAGGATGTGGCTCTGCGGCGGGTAGATCAGACCCGTCGCCAGGCTCGCGTCGGTGACCTGCTCGGCCACCGCCTTGGCCGCCTCGATGAACATCGCGTCCGTCACGCGCTTCGACTCGGTCGCCAGCACCGCCATGCCCATGGCGGGGAAGATGTAGACGTTGTTGCCCTGGCCCGGCACGAAGGTCTTGTCGCCGAGCTTCACCGGCGGGAACGGGCTGCCCGAGGCGAAGATCGCCTTGCCGTCCGACCAGCTGTAGGCCTCCTCAGCCGTGCATTCCGAGCGGCTCGTCGGGTTCGAGTAGGGGAAGATGATCGGCCGCTCGTTGATCTTCGCCATCGCCTCGATGACGGCCTTGTTGAAGAGCTTCGGCACCGTCGAGACGCCGATGATGCCGTTCGGCTTCAATGCCTCGATCGCCTGGGCGAAGGTTTCGACCCCATCGATCGGATCGATCGCGAACGGCTTCTGGAAGTCGGCGAGATCCGTGCGCGCCTTGGTGATCAGCCCGTGCACGTCGAAGAGCGCGTTGTGGGCCCGCGCCTCCTCGATCGTGAGACCCTCGACGACCATCGCCTGGCTGATCAGCTCGGCGATGCCGGTCGCGGCCGAGCCGCCGCCGAGGAACAGGAAGCGCTGCTCCGGCAGCTTGCCCTTCGAGATGTGCAGCGCGCCGAAGATGCCGGCGAGCGCGACGGCCGCGGTGCCCTGGATGTCGTCGTTGTAGGTGCAGATCCTGTCGCGGTACTTGGCGAGGATCGGCACCGCGTTGAAGTTGGCGAAGTCCTCCCACTGGATGCAGCACTTCGGGAACCGCGTCGTCGCGGCTTCGACGAACTCGTCGATGAAGGCCATGTAGTCGTCGCCGCGCACGCGCTCGTGGCGCAGGCCGAGGTAGAGCGGGTCGTCGAGCATCTCGGCGTTGTTGGTGCCGACGTCGAGCGTGATCGGCAGCGTGAGGTGCGGCGGCACGCCGGCGCAGGCGGTGTAGAGCGCGAGCTTGCCGATCGGGATGCCCATGCCGCCCACCCCTTGGTCGCCGAGCCCGAGGATGCGCTCGCCGTCGGTGACGACGATGAAGCGGACGTCCGTCTGCGGCCAGTTGCCGAGCACCTCGTGCAGGCGGCCCTTCATCTCGATCGAGAGGTACATGCCCCGCGTCGCGCGGAAGGTGTGGTCGAACTTCTGGCACGCCTCGCCGACGGTCGGCGTGTAGACGAGCGGCATGTAGCGGGCGGGGTCCGACATCAGCACGGCGTAGAACAGCGTCTCGTTGCGCGCCTGCAGGTCGGACAGGAAGAGGTACTTGGCGAGGTCGCTGTCCTGCGCCTCGAGCTCGGCGTGGACGCGGGCGACCTGCACGTCGAGCGAGATGACGGCCGGCGGCAGCAGGCCCTCGAGCCCGTACCTGCGGCGCTCGTCGCTCGAGAACGCCGTCCCCTTGTTGAAGTGGGGATCGTGCAGCAGCGGGTAGCCCTTGAGGCCGGCGTCCTTGAGCATGGATCTCGTCTCCTCGCGGCCAAGCTTGCCGCGCTGCAGCTTTACCTCGGCGATGCGACGATTTTCGGCAAGGGCGGCCGCCTGTCCTTCTCCCGCAGGCGGGAGAAGGAAAGCGCGGCGGCCTATCTCAACGCGTCCGTGACCCCTCCGACGAGGTTTTCGCCCATCAGGCTCGCGGCGCTCGGCACGCGGCGCAGCGGCGCGAGGCGGTCGCCGGTCCTGGCGAACTTCGCGCGCAGGTCGAGCAGCGTCGTGCGGGCTGCCTCCGCGTCGATGCGCGCGAAGCGGCAGCTCTCGCCCGGGCGGAGTTGCGCCAGGCGCCCGATGTCGGCCCGCGCGACGTGGGCGATCTTGGCGTAGCCGCCGGTCGGCTGCCGGTCGGCCATCAGCACCATCGGCTGGCCGTCGCCGGCGATCTGAATCGCGCCCAGCGCCACCCCGTCCGAGACGATGTCATGCGTCTTCGCCGCGATTCTGGGGCCGTCGAGCTTGTAGGCCATGCGGTCGGCCTGCGGCGTCAGCGTCCAGGTCGCGGCGAGGAAGGCGTCGACCGCGTCCGCCTCGAAGTGATCGTCCTGCGGCCCGAGGACGACGCCGAGCGGCGCGTCGGAGCGCGCCAGCCACGGCGCCTCGATCGCCACGTCGTCCTGCGGCGGCACGGCCGCGACTGCGAGGCGATCGCCGGCCTGCAGCGCGCGACCCTCGAGGCCGCCGAGCTTCGAGCGCGTGTGCGTCGCGCGGCTCCCCATGACGGGCGCCACCTCGACGCCGCCGGCCACCGCGAGCACCGCGAAGCTGCCCCACGTGCCGCCCCGCGCGCGCAAGGTCTCGCCGGGCTTAAGCATGATGCGCGCGGCGGCCGGCAGCGGCACGTCGGCGCGCGTCCAGGCGAAGCCGCCGCCGGCGAAGGCCAGCGGCAGCGGCGCATCGACGGTGAGCGCCAGGCCGCCCGGCCCGATCTCGATCGCCGCCACGTCCGGCGCGTTGCCAAGCGCGACATTTGCCGTCTCCAGCGCCACCCAGTCCATCGGCCCCGCCGGCGTCACGCCGTAGCGCAGCCAGCCGCGCCGCCCGCCATCTTGGATGGTGGCGCCGGGACCGACGCTGGCGAGAGTGAGGGTGGGCATCAAACCGCCCCCAGCACGTCCCGGCCTTCGGCGACCTCGCGCTCCAGCGCTTCGAATCGCGCGGCATCGACGCGCTCGAACGCCACCGTGTCGCCCACGGCAAGCGGAAACGCCGGGTCGCGCGCGGGGTCGAAGGTGCGGGCGGGCGTGCGGCCGAGCATGTACCAGCCGGTCGGCATGGCGATGGAGGCGATCAGCGCCTGGCCGTTGGCGATGGTCAGCGCGCCGGGCGGGGCAGGGGGGCGGGGCGACTTGCGCCGCGGCACGTTCAGTTCGTCCGGCAGGCCGGCGAGGAAAACGAAGCCCGGCGCGAAGCCGTACATCACGACCGTGTAGCGCGCCTCGGCGTGGCGCGCGGCGACCTCGGCGGGGGCGAGCCCGAGCAGCTCGGCGACCTCGGCGAGATCCTCGTCGTAGGGCGGGTCCCAGCAGGCGGGGAGCGTCCAGTGCCGCGGCGTGCGGCGCGGCGCCTCGGCGAGGTCGAGCGCCTGCAGCCGCGCCACGAGATCGGCCGCGCCGAGCACGGCGGGGTCGAAATGCAGCATCAGCGAGCGGTAGCTCGGCACCGTCTCGAGGATGCCGTCGATCGGCGCGGCGGCGAGGGCGGCGTCGAGCGCCAGCACCTTGTCGAGATGCGCGGGCTCGGCGGTCGCGCCGAACTCGACGGTGAGCGCGCATTCGCCGGCCGGCAGGAAGCGCGCGTCCATGCTCAGGCCGTCGCGAAAGGGCGCAGCGCGATGCCGGCCCGCTCGAGTGCCGTGCGCACCGCGCGCGCCATCGCCACCGCGCCGGGCGTGTCGCCGTGCACGCAGATCGAATCGATCGCGACCGGCACCCGCTTGCCGGACAGAGCGAAGACCGCGCCGGCCTCCACCATCGCCGCTGCCCGCGTCGCGGCCGCCTCGGCATCGTGCAGCACGGCGCCCTCGGCGCCGCGCGGCGCGAGGTGGCCGTCGTCGGTGTAGCCGCGGTCGGCATAGATCTCGCGGACGGTGCGCAGGCCTTCGGCCTCGCCCGCCCGCTCGAGCTCGGTGCCGGCGATGGCGAGGAAGGCGAGGTCGCGGTCCACGGCACGCACGGCCCGCGCGATGGCCCGCGCCGGGCCGGCCTCGGCCATCGCGATGTTGGAGAGCGCGCCGTGCGGCTTCACATGCGTCAGCCTGTGCCCGGCCTGCACCGCCAGCGCCGCCGCGGCGCCGACCTGGTAGGCGACGAGCCGCTCGATTTCCGCCTCGCTCACCGGGATCCGGCGGCGGCCGAAGCCGGCGCGGTCGGCAAAGCCCGGGTGCGCGCCGACCGCCACGCCGCGTGCGCGGGCGAGCGCGAAGGTGGCGGCCATGATGTCGGGATCGCCGGCATGGAAACCGCAGGCGACGTGGGCGGAGGTGACGATGTCGAGCATCGCGGCATCGTCGCCCATGCTCCAGGCGCCGAACCCCTCGCCGCAGTCGCAGTTGAGGTCGACGGTGCGCATGCCCTCAGTGTCGCTGGTCGCGCACCCCTTTGTCGAGCATCAGCTTCGCGGGGGCATCGCGCCGGACGAAGCCGACGCGCAGCCGCGTGCGCAGGCGCCGCCAGCCGAGCTTGATCCGCTCGCGCAGCGCGCTCACCGCCTGCCACGCCTGCGTCTTGACGATCCAGCCGACGATCGCGTCCTTCACCACCATCACCCGGTCGTAGCCCCACTTAAACCAGCCGAGCGTCAGGAGCTGGTCCTTGCCGGCGTGGAAGATGCGCTCGCACACGAGGATCGAGACGACGTAGGCGCCGATGAACAGGCTCATCCCGAGCCGGAAATGCTCCTCGGCCATCAGGATGACGGCATAGACCTTGGTCAGCTCGGCGACCGCGAAGGGCGCCGCGATCAGCACGAAGATGACGTAGGGGTTGAGCGAGGCGATCCACGCCTCGATGCGGTGCACGATCCGCAGGCTCGAGAGGAAGCGCACGATCGGGCCGAACAGCGGCCGCACGATCGCGTCGAGCACGACGAAGAAGCCGACCACGAGCTCGATGACGATCTCGAGGATGTTGCCCGCCAGGCCACGTCTCTTGGTGTTCACAATCAGCCTCGATCAAAATCGCGTGACTTTTCTCGGGTCGGAGGTGCCTTCGTCAAGGCCCTGCGGCTCGTCGAAAGGTCTGATGCCTCCGGGATGCACCCCGAGGAAGGCGATTTCGCGCCGACGCCCTACATCCAGCGGCCAGCCCAGGAGATCCAATGGCCACGCTTCCCGCCCGCATGCAGCAGATCGTCTTCGACGGCCACGGCGGACCCGAGGTGATCCGCGTCGCCGAGGCGGAGGTGCCGCGGCCCGGCGAGGGCAAGGTGCTGATCGAGGTCGCGGCGGCCGGCGTCAATCGGCCCGACGTCTTCCAGCGCGCCGGCGCCTACCCGCCGCCGCCGGGCGAGACCGACGTCCCCGGCCTCGAGGTCTCGGGCCGCGTCGCGGCGGTCGGCGCCGGCGTCGAAGGCCTGCGGGAGGGCGACGCCGTCTGCGCGCTCGTGGGCTCCGGCGGCTATGCCGAATACGCGCTCGCCGACGCCGCGCTCTGCCTGCCCGTGCCGAGGAGCCTCGAGATCGTCGACGCGGCGGGCATTCCGGAAAACTATTTCACCGTCTACGACAACGTCTTCACGCGCGGCCGGCTTAAGCCGGGCGAGCGCCTGCTCGTCCACGGCGGCTCGAGCGGCATCGGCTCGACGGCGATCCAGCTCGCGCACGCCTTCGGGGCCGAGGTGTTCGCGACCGCCGGCTCGGCGTCAAAATGCGCCTACTGCCGCACGCTCGGCGCCGACCATGCGATCGACTACAAGACCCAGGACTTCGTCGAGGAGATCAAGACGATCACGCAGAAGCGCGGCGTCGACGTCATCCTCGACATGGTCGGCGGCGCCTACCTGCCGCGCAACATCGCGATCCTGGCGACCGAGGGGCGGCTCGTGCAGATCGCCTTCCTCGGCTCGCCCATAACCGAGCGGCTCGACTTCACGGCCGTGATGGTGCGCCGGCTCACGCTCACCGGCTCCACCCTGCGCGCGCGGCCGCTCGCGATGAAGGCCGAGGTGGCGCGCGGCGTGCGCGAGCATGCGCTGCCGCTGCTCGAGGCCGGCACGGTGAAGCCGGTGATCCACGCGACCTTCCCGCTCGTCGAGGCGCGGCAGGCGCACGAGCTGATGGAATCGTCCGCGCACCTCGGGAAGATCCTCCTCGTGACAGGCAAATGACCTGGGCGACGGCGGCAGCTTTGCCGCACCTCGCGCGTTGAGCGCCGGACGGGTGGGGCTGCGGTGTTGCAAGCCCCGAGGCCGCCCGTCCTTCTGTCGCCGCGCGCCGCACCGGCTGCGGCGACGACGATCTTAGGCCGTTGGAGAGCAAACGATGAGCATTTTCGGCAGCATCATGTCCAAGATCTTCGGCTCGGGATCGGCCGAGGCGGCGCCCGGCTCCGCCGCCCCGAGCGGCTCCGCGGCGCCCGCGCCGTCGTCCCCCGCGCCGAGCGACACGACCTCGTCCTCGACGGCGGCCCCGTCGGCCCCGGCCTCCGGCGGCGCGGCGCCTTCGACGGCTCCGGCCTCGGTCGACGTCGCGGCGGTGCTCGACGGCATGGACACGGGCGGCCAGAAGCTCGATTGGCGCCACTCGATCGTCGACCTCATGAAGCTCCTGCACATCGACTCGAGCCTCACCGCGCGCAAGGAGCTCGCCCACGAGCTGCACTACACCGGCGACACCGAAGACTCGGCGACGATGAACATGTGGCTGCACAAGCAGGTCATGCAGAAGCTCGCCGAGAACGGCGGCAAGCTGCCGCCGGACATCCACTAAGCTCTCCCTCCGCGTCCTCCCCACGCCGGGGAGGACGCGTCCTGTTCTTGTGTGCGGGTCCGCCCTGTCGCAGACAGGCGCATGACCGCCGCGCCGCCTCCGATCGCGCCCACCACGTCAAGCGCCATCCGCGCGGCCTTCGCGTCCCTCGACGGCACGACCGCGCTGACCCGCCTGCACGAGAGCGGCGGCCTGCGGCTGCGCCGCGTGCGCGGCCCACGCTGCGAGACGATCCTCGTCAACACGGCCGGCGGCATCGTCGGTGGCGATCGGCTCGCCGTCGCGCTCGACCTCGCGGCAAGCGCCGACGTCACCGTCACCAGCGTCGCCGCGGAGAAGATCTACCGCTCGCCCGAGGCGCCGGCGCATATTTCCACCGCCCTGACGCTCGCCCCGGGCGCGCGCCTCGCCTGGTTGCCGCAGGAGACCATCTTGTTCGACGGCGCCCGGCTCGCGCGGCGCATCGACATCGACCTTGCCGCCGACGCCCGGCTCGTCGCGGCCGAGATGCTCGTCCTCGGCCGCCTCGCCAGGGGCGAGACCGCAATCTCCGGCGCGCTGCGCGACGACTGGCGGGTCCGCCGCGACGGCCGCCTCGTCTTCGCCGAGGCGACGCGGCTCGAGGGCGCCATCGGCGCCGTGCTCGACCGCCCGGCGCTCGGCGGCGGCGCCCGGGCGACCATGCTCATGCTTGTTGCGGCGCCCGGCTGCGAGGCGCTCGTCGAGCCGCTGCGCGCAGCCTTCGCGCCACACGCGGACGTGGAGGCCGGCGTCAGCGCCCGCAATGGCATCGTGGTTGCGAGGGCGCTGGCGCGCTCGCCCGAGCGCCTGCGGGCCGCTATGGTCGCCGTGCTCGCGCGTGCGGGCGTCGACCCGCTGCCCCGCGTGTGGAGCTAGGACCGGACATGCAGCTGACCCCCGCGAGAAGGACAAGCTCCTCATCGCCATGGCCGCCGAGGTGGCGCGCAAGCGGCTCGCGCGCGGCGTCAAGCTCAACTACCCCGAGGCGATCGCGCTGATCACCGACTACGTCGTCGAGGGCGCGCGCGACGGCCGCACGGTCGCCGATCTCATGGAGGCCGGCGCGCACGTCGTCACCGCCGACCAGGTGATGGACGGCATCGCCGCGATGATCCACGACGTGCAGGTGGAGGCGACCTTTCCGGACGGCACCAAGCTCGTCACCGTGCACGAGCCGATCCGCGGCGCCGCGACGGCGCTGGTCCCCGGCGAGGTGGCGACGGCCGACGGCGAGATCGTCATGAACGCCGGCGCGGAGGTCACCGAGATCGAGGTCGCCAACACCGGCGACCGGCCGATCCAGGTCGGCTCGCACTACCATTTCGCCGAGACCAACCCGGCGCTCGCCTTCGACCGCGCCGCCGCGCGCGGAAAACGCCTCGACATCGTCGCGGGCACGGCGGTGCGCTTCGAGCCCGGCCAGACCCGCAGCGTGCGCCTGGTGCCGCTCGGCGGCACGCACGAGGTGTACGGGTTCCGGGGCGAGGTGATGGGGGCGTTGTAGAAAAGTGGCGGAGGCGATGGAGACTGCAGCCGGAAGGGTGGTGTCGGTGAGCGCGAGCGCCGCGCACGGCTTCTCGAAGCAGCCGTGCGACGAGATCAGGCTGCTCGCGGGCCTCGGCGTCGAGGGCGATGCGCATTGCGGCGCGACGACCCAGCATCGCTACAAGATGGCGAAGGATCCGACCTTGCCGAACCTGGCGCAGGTGCATTTCCTCCCCGTCGAGCTGTTTTCGGAGATGGCGGCGCTCGGCTACACGTTGGCGCCGGGGGCGATGGGCGAGAACGTGCTGACCGAAGGCATCCACCTCAAGACGCTGCCCACGGGCACGCTGTTCGCGATCGGCGAGGCGGTCGTCGAGATTTCGGGCATCCGCGACCCCTGCAAGCAGATCGACGCGCTCGGCAAGGGCCTGACCAAGGCGATGTTCGGCCGCGATGCAAAGGGCGGCCTCGTGCGGAAGGCCGGCATCATGGGCGTGGTGCGCACCGGCGGCCCGGTCCGCGCCGGCGACAGGATCGCCATCACCCTGCCGGCAAAGCCGCACCGGCCGCTCGAGGTGGTGTAGCCGCCGCCTCGCCTGCAAGCCCGACGCGACCGGCGGCAACGAACTGACGCGCGCCTGCATTGAAGGTCGTGCTAAGCTTACGGTGCCCCCGACGGCAGGATGTGGGGTCGGCGCGGCGGTGTTGGCAGGAGAGCGTTCGATGCAGGGATATCGGATTGGCCTTTTGGCCGGCGCGGTGATGCTGGGCTGGACGGGGCTCGCGCAGGCCGCCTCCTGCGGCAACGGGCCGGGCGGCTTCGAGGCCTGGAAGCGCCAGTTCGCGCAGGAGGCGCAGGGCCAGGTCGGCGGCACCGCGATGGCGGCGCTGGAGGGCACCCACTACAATTCCGCGACGATCGGCGCCGATCGCGGCCAGCACGGCTTCCACGTGTCGCTCGAGAGCTTCCTCGCCCGCCGCGGCGGCAATGCCATCGCCGCGCGCGGCCGCTCGCTGAAGCGCTCGATGGCCGGGCTCTTCGACTCGATCGAGCAGCGCTACGGCGTGCCGCCGGGCCCGCTGATCGCGATCTGGGGAATGGAGACCGGCTTCGGCGCGGTGCGCGGCAACCAGGATGCGCTCTCCGCCGTCGCGACGCTGGCCTACGATTGCCGGCGCTCGGCCTATTTCACCGACCAGCTCTATGCCGCCCTCAAGCTCATCGATCGCGGCTCGCTGTCGCCGCGGGCGCGCGGCTCGATGCACGGCGAGATCGGCCAGACGCAGTTCCTGCCGAAGACGATGCTCGAATACGGGGTCGGCGGCAATCTCGACAACTCGTCCGCCGCGCTGATGTCGACCGCCAATTTTCTCCGCGCGCACGGCTGGCAGGCGGGGGCGGGCTACCAGCCGGGCGAGGCGAACTTCGCCGCGATCCAGGCCTGGAACGCGGCGCCGGTCTACGAGCGCGCGATCGCCATCGTCGGCCGCCAGATCGACGAGGGCGGCTAGGGTCGGGAGGAGGCTCGAAGCCAGCACGGGCTTGGCTATGGAGAGCACATGTTTCTTTTTGGCGGAGTCAGAAGGTCGGAGCGGGAGCGGTAGTTCCGCCTGACCTAGTCGCGTCGTCGTACTTCATCTGCCACAGCTCCCCGGCGCCTCGAGAGCCAGAAATCTCTCCGCCCGGCCTATGAACGTCGTTTCATATAAGGGGTCCGCCGCCTTTGCCGTCTCAATGACTTTGGTGGCGCTCGCTCGATCGCCGAGCGCTAGCTCGACGCAGACCAAGTCGCCGAGAAAATGCTGCCGAGCCGGCTCGGGCGCATCCAAGATCTTCTTCCGTATTTTCGCAATCGAGTCGAACTGCCGTGCGTTGTCCAGCGTAAACGTGATGATCGACTGACCGGTCTTGGGACCAAGTTCCGCCTCTCTGATCTCGAGCTCGGCGTTCGCCACACCTAACATGCACATGTTAGCGCTCATAAGCTGCTGTTTTGGCGTTCCGAACTCTGCAGGCAGTCCTGTGATGTCCCAGCATACTCTGTTCAAGCGGCGGTTGGTCACTCCGGCTCGTACAAGCAGCACATTGCCTCGCCGCAACGGCAGAAAATGCGCCATAGTCTCGTCATTTATACTCACGTAAAAAATGTTGGCGATTTTCTTCCAACTCGACGCCTTCCAGTAATCTTCTAGTTCTTTCATGCGAGGATCGGCGGGCATCGAGGAACCTTTCGTCACAGCGCTGGCGGGCGGCCGATTGGAGCAAAGGTACACGAAGCCGCCGGCCCTCACGACGCGAAGCCGGCGATCCGCATCGCCTCCTCGCGGCCGCGCGCGAGAATGGCCTCGGATGCCTCGGCATCGGGAACGAAGCGCGCCATCTGCAGCGTCCCGAGCATGTGCGAGAAGACGGCGATGGCGCGCGGCATGCGCTCCTCGGCGGCGACCGAGGCGGGCAGGCCGTCGGCGATGTGCCGGAGCAAGCCCATGCCCTTCTCCTCGATCGCCTGGCGCGACTCGGCCGGCCGCCGCGCGAGATCGCCCGAGAGCGCCGCCATCGCGCAGCCGCTGGCGGCGTCGGTGCGGTGCTTGGTCGAGAGGTAGTCGCGGATGAGCTGCGGCAGGTCGGGTTCGCCCTCCCATGTCGCCTCGCCCGGCAGCTTGCCGAGCCCGTGGAGGACGGCCTCCTTGATCAGCTCCTCCTTCGAGGCGAAGTGGGCGTAGAAGCCGCCGTTGGTCAGGCCGGCGTCGGCCATCAGCGTGGCGACGCCGACGCCGTCGATGCCTTCCTTGCGGAACCGCTTCGAGGCGAGCTCGATGATGCGGGCGCGGGTCTCGCCCTTGTGTCCCTTGGCGTAGCGCGCCATGCGAACCTCCTTACGTGCCCTGCGCGACGGCGAGCGGCGGCATCACGGCCTGCGCGTCGGCCAGCGCCCCATCGCGCTTCACCCTGAACCACAGCGCGTAGAGTGCCGGCAGGAACAGGAGCGTCAGGATCGTGCCGACGCCGACGCCGCCGATGAGCACATAGGCCAGCGCGCCCCAGAACGTCGACTGCGTCAACGGGATGAAGGCGAGCATCGCGGCGAGCGCCGTCAGGATCACCGGCCGCGCGCGGCGCACCGTGGACTCGATGATCGCCTCGTAGTCCGAGAGCCCGTCCGCCTTGTCGTGGCGGATCTGGTCGACCAGGATGAGCGTGTTGCGCATCAGGATGCCCGAGAGCCCGATCAGCCCCAGGATGGCGTTGAAGCCGAAGGCCTGATGGAAGACGAGCAGCGTCGGCACGGCGCCGACGAGGCCGAGCGGCGCCGTCGCGAAGACCATGAACATGGTCGAGAACGAGCGCACCTGCAGCATCAGGATCGTCAGGGTTGCAACCAGCATCAGCGGGAAGACCGCGACGAGCGCCGCATTCGCCTTCGCCGCCTCCTCGACCGCGCCGCCGGTGTCGATGTGGTAGCCCTCCGGCAGGCTCGCCTTCACCGCTTCCAGCGTCGGCAGGATCTTCGCGGTGACGTCCGGCGGCTGCACGCCGTCGCGCACGTCGCCCTCGACGGCGATGTAGGTCTCGCGGTCGTAGCGCTTCAGCTCGGCCGTCTCCATCCGCGTCTCGAGATGCGCGACCTGCGACAGCGGCACCGCGACGCCCTGGCTCGTCGTCAGCGTCAGGTCGTCGATGCCCTGGATCGCGTGGCGATCGATGTCGGGGCTGCGCACCAGCACGTCGACGCTGCGCAGGTTCTCGCGCACCTGCGTCACGGGATTGCCGTTGAGCAGCGCCTGGAGCTGCAGCGCGGCATCCTTCGGCGTCAGGCCGATGAGCCGCAGGCGCTCCTGGTCGAGCACGAGGTGCAGGGTCGGCGTGAGCTGGCCCCAGTCGAGATGCGCGTCGACCATGTCTGGCTCCGTCGCGACGATGTCGCGGACCTTCTCGGCGATGGCGCGGACGCGATCGAGATTTGGCCCGACGACGCGGAACAGCACGGGATAGTGCACCGGCGGCCCGAACACGAACTGCCGGACGTTGACGCGCGCTTCCGGGAACCGGCCGTCGGCCACCATGGCGCGCAGCCGCTCCTTCAGCGCGTCGCGGGCCTTGGCGTCGTCGGTGCGCACGATGATCTGCGCGTAGGCGGGGTTCGGCAGCAGCGGGTCGAGCGAGAGGATGAAGCGCGCTGTGCCGGCGCCGACATAGCTCGTGACGTCCTTCGCCTCGGGCTGCGAGCGCACCGCGGCCTCGATCTTCGACACCGTCGTCTCCGTCGACGCGAACGAGGCGCCCGGCGGCAGGTAGACCTCGAGCGACAGCTCGGAGCGATCGGAGTTCGGGAAGAACTGCTTCATCACCGAGCCCATGCCGACAACGGCCATCATGAAGACGGCGATGGTCAGCCCGGCGACGATCCACTTGTGATCGACGCAGGCGCGGATGATGCGGCGCAGGATCTGATAGTTCCGCGTCGCGTAGATCGCGGCGTGGCCGCCCTTTACGACCTTGATCGCCGGCAGCATCTTCACGCCGATATAGGGCACGAAGTACACGGCCACGACCCACGAGGTGAGCAGCGAGAAGGCGACGACCCAGAAGATGTTGCCGGCGTACTCGCCGGCCGTGGAGCGGGCGAAGCCGACGGGGATGAAGCCGGCGATCGTCACCAGCGTGCCGGACAGCATCGGCGCGGCGGTCGCGCCCCAGGCGTAGGTCGCGGCGGCGATGCGGTCGAGGCCTTCCTCCATCTTCACCACCATCATCTCGACCGAGATGATGGCGTCGTCGACGAGCAGCCCGAGCGAGATGATCAGCGCGCCGAGCGTGATGCGGTCGAAGTCGCGGCCGGTCGCCATCATGATCACGAAGACGGCGGCGAGCGTCAGCGGGATCGCGGTCGCGACGACGAGGCCGACGCGCAGCCCGAGCGCGATGAGGCTGACCACAATCACCACCGTCAGCGCGGTGAAGAACTTGATCATGAACTCGTCGATCGCCTCGGCGATGACCTTCGACTGGTCCGACACCTGGGTGTAGCGCATGCCGACCGGCAGCGTGCGCTGCAGGCTCGCGCTCTTTTCGGCGAGCGCCTTGCCGAGCGCGAGGCCGTTGAAGCCCGGCTTCATGACGACGCCGAGCAGCAGCGCGCGCTCGCCGTCGTTGCGCACGACGAGGCTCGGCGGATCGACGTAGCCGCGATGCACCTCGGCGATGTCGCCGATCTTCAAGGTGCGACCGCCGGCGTTGATCGGGATGTCGCGGATCGTGTCGACGTTGTCGATCGCGCCGTCGACGCGCAGATAGACCCGCGGTCCCTTGGTCTCGACGAAGCCGGCCGGCGTCACGTCGTTCTGGCTGGCGAGCGCGTTGAACAGCGTCTGCGCAGAGATGCCGAGCGTGGCGAGGCGGCGGTAGGAGATCTCGACGAAGATCTGCTGCGCCTGCTCGCCGATGATGTTGACCTTCAGCACGCCGGCGATCCTCAGGAGCTGCTCGCGCACGTCCTCGGCCTGCAGCACGAGCGCGCGGTGCGGCAGGTCCTTCGCGGCGAGCGCGTAGAGCGAGAAGTAGACGTCGGAATATTCGTCGTTGAAGATCGGCCCGATGACGCCGCGCGGCAGGTTCACCGCCTCGTCGGAGAGCTTCTTGCGCGCCTGGTAGAATTCCTCCTGCAGCTGCGCCGGCGGCATGAAGTCCCGCAGGTAGAGCTTCATCGTGAGCTGGCCCGGCCGGGACTCCGTCTCGACGCGGTCGTACCAGGTGAGCTCCTGCAGCCGCTTCTCCAGCCGGTCGCCGGCCTGGCGCTGCAGCTCGTCGGCGGTGGCGCCCGGCCAGACGAGGGTGACAGTCATCACCTTGACCGCGAAGGTCGGGTCCTCGCCGCGGCCGAGCCGGAAGTAGGCGAGCGTGCCGGCGCAGGCGATCATCACGATGAGGAAGAGCGTGAGCGCGCGCTCGCGGACGCCGAAGGCGGAGAGATTGAAGCCGCTCATCGCGTCACCGTCTCGAGCGGCGCGACGCCGATCTCGACCTTCTCGTCCTGCCGCAGGAGCTGGGCGCCGAGCGCGACGATGCGCTCGCCCGTCCTCAGATCGCCCGACACCGCCGCCAGCTCCTCGCCCATGCGCAGGACGGAGACGGCACGCGCCTTCACGGTCGAGGTCGCCGCGTCGATGACCCAGACGGCGGGGCCGCTGCCGTTGTCGAACAGCGCGCCGATCGGCACGTCGTGGCTGCGGCCTGCGTCGGCGCCGGCGGAAAGCTCCAGCGTCACGGTCGCGCCGAGCGGCGCGTCCTTGCCGGCGCCGTCGAGGATGTAGCGGGCGCGATAGGTGCGGGTCGCGGGATCGGCCATCGACGACAGCTCGCGCAGGCGCGCCGGGATCGCGTCGTTCGGCCTGGCATAGAGATGCGCGACCGCCGCGTCGCCGGCCATGCGCTCGGTGCCCTCGGGCAGGTAGACCTCGGCTTCGCGCGCGCCCTGGTGCGCGAGGCGCACGACGGGCTGGCCGGCCGCCACGACCTGGCCCGGCTCGCCCGGCACCTCCATGATGACACCGTCGGAGTCGGCCTCGAGCACCGCGTAGCTCGCCTGGTCCTCGGCCTGCTTCTCCTGCGCCAGAGCGGAGCGGAGCTGCGCGGCGGAGGCGTCGGCGGCGGCCTTGTTCTGCTCGTAGGCCTGCGGCGTCACCCAGCCCTCGGCGACCAGCTTGCGCCGGCGCTGCTCGTCCGACGCCGCCTGGGTCGCGGTGGCCCGCGCCGCCTCCACGGCGGCATGCGCGGCCTTCAGCGCCAGCGCGAAGTCGGTGGGGTCGAGGCGCATCAGCGGCTGGCCCTTGCGCACCGCGTCGCCGGCATCGACGAGGCGCTCCAGAATCTTGCCGTTCACGCGGAAGCCGAGGCCGCTCTCGTAGCGGGCATGGATGACGCCGGTGAAGCTGCGGCCGCCGGCGAGGCTCGGCGTGACGAGGGCGCTGCGCACCACGGCGGGCGGCGCGGCCGCTAGGGGCGCCGCCGCTCGCGGGCCGCCGTGCGAGAGGAGGAACACGCCCGCGCCGGCGAGCGGCAGGGCGAGCAGCGCCAGCGTCAGGAGCGGACGGCGGCGGAGCGTGCGGGAGACGCCGCGGACGCGTCCGGCCTTGCGCGCCGCTTTCCGCGCCATGTGCTGGCCGGCGGCGCCGACTTTCTCCAGGGCGATCGCGCCGTCCCCCTGGTCCGGCTGAAGAGCATGCGCGTCCATGGCCATCGCCTTCGCTTTAGTGACGAACGGTCGTAATATAAAATCTCAACGATCCGGTGCAAGCCCGATTTTCGAGCACCTCGCCCGTTGCCGGCGCTCGAGGGACGCAGACGCCCCGGTGCGCTTTGTGCTTCAAGCCTCGGCAGGCCCAGCCATCGACGGTGATCCATGCCCACCAGCCTGCCCCGCGCCGCCTATGCCGACATATTCGGCCCGACCGTCGGCGACCGCGTCCGGCTCGCCGACACGACGCTCTTCATCGAGGTCGAGCGCGACGTCACGATCTACGGCGAGGAGGTGAAGTTCGGCGGCGGCAAGGTGATCCGCGACGGCATGGGGCAGGGGCAGACGACGCGGGCGCAGGGCGCGCCCGACACGGTGATCACCAACGCGCTGATCCTCGATCACTGGGGGATCGTGAAGGCCGACATCGGCCTGAAGGACGGGCGCATCGCCGCGATCGGCAAGGCCGGCAATCCGGCGATCCAGCCGGGCGTGACGATCCCGATCGGGCCCGGCACCGAGATCATCGCCGGCGAGGGCAAGATCGTCACCGCGGGCGGCATGGACTCGCACATCCACTTCATCTGCCCGCAGCAGATCGAGGAGGCGCTGGCGTCGGGCATCACCACGATGCTCGGCGGCGGCACGGGGCCGGCGACCGGCACCTACGCCACGACCTGCACGCCCGGCCCCTGGCACATCGCGCGGATGATCGAGTCGGCCGACGCGTTCGCGATGAACCTCGGCTTCGCCGGCAAGGGCAATGCCGCGACGCCGGCGGGACTGGTGGAGCAGGTCGAAGGGGGCGCCTGCGCGCTGAAGCTGCACGAGGACTGGGGCACGACGCCGGCGGCGATCGACTGCTGCCTGTCGGTCGCCGACGACCACGACATCCAGGTGATGATCCACTCCGACACGCTGAACGAGGGCGGCTTCGTCGAGGACACGATCAAGGCGTTCAAGGGCCGCACGATCCACGCCTTCCACACCGAAGGCGCCGGCGGCGGCCACGCCCCCGACATCATCACCGTCGCCGGGCTGCCGAACGTGCTGCCCTCCTCGACCAACCCGACGCGGCCGTTCACCGTCAACACGCTCGACGAGCATCTCGACATGCTGATGGTTTGCCATCACCTCGATCCGTCGATCCCGAGGACCTCGCCTTCGCCGAGAGCCGCATCCGCGGCGAGACCATCGCGGCCGAAGACCTGCTGCACGACATCGGCGCGCTCTCGATGATGAGCTCGGATTCACAGGCGATGGGGCGCGTCGGCGAGGTCATCATCCGCACCTGGCAGACGGCGGACAAGATGAAGCGCCAGTTCGGCGCGCTCGCCGGCGACGGGCCGGCCGACAATGCCCGCGCCAAGCGCTATGTCGCGAAATACACGATCAATCCGGCGATCGCGCACGGCCTCTCACGGCACGTCGGCTCGGTCGAGGTCGGCAAGCTCGCCGACCTGGTGGTTTGGACCCCCGCCTTCTTCGGCGTGAAGCCGGACCTCGTCCTGAAGGGCGGCGTCATCGCCATGGCCGCGATGGGCGACCCCAACGCCTCGATCCCGACGCCGCAGCCCGTGCACTACCGCCCGATGTTCGGATCCTACGGCGCGACGCTGGCCGCAACCTCGCTCACCTTCGTCTCGAAGGTCTCACTCGACAAGGGGCTCGCCGCGCGGCTGCGCACGTCGCGGGTGCTCGTCGCCGTGGAGAACACGCGCGCCGGCATCTCCAAGGCGAGCATGATCCACAACGACGCGACGCCGGCGCTGAAGGTCGACCCCGAAACTTATCGCGTCGAGGCCGACGGCCGGCACCTCACCTGCGAGCCGGCGCGCGAGCTGCCGATGGCGCAGCGCTACTTCTTGTTTTGAGCCGTCATTGCGAGCCGAAGGCGAAGCAACCCAGGGGCCGCCGCACCAACCTTGCCGCTGCGGCCCCTGGGTTGCTTCGCTTCGCTCGCAATGACGGCGGCAAACTATGGCGCGCTTCTCCTTCTCCCGCTTGCGGGAGAAGGTGGCCCGACGAAGTCGGGTCGGATGAGGGCGGCTCCAGCACAAGCTCTCACCTAAACGCCCTTCGCCCGACTTCCCTCATCCGACCCCGCTTCGCGGGGCCACCTTCTCCCGCAAGCGGGAGAAGGGAGGGCTGCGGCTCTACTGCGCCGCTACGGCGTCCCCGCCGAGCGCCGGATAGTCGACATATCCTTCCGGCCCCTGGCTGTACCAGGTCTTCGCCACGTCCTTGTTCAAGCTGGCGCGCGTCTTGAGGCGCGTGACCAAGTCCGGGTTGGCGATGAACGGCCGGCCGAAGGCGATGGCGTCGGCGAGGCCGGAGGCGACGTCGGCCTCGGCGCGGGCGAGGTCGTAGTCGGAGTTGAGGATCAGCGGGTTCGCGAAGACCTTGCGGATCGCCGGCGCGACCGGCGGCGTCGAGGGCTTGCCGAACGTGCCCTCAGGGATCGGCTCGCGCATCTCGAGGAAGGCGATGCCGAGCTTCGACAGCACCGTCGCCGCGGCGACGAAGAGCGCGGGCGCGTTCGAGTCGTCGACGCCCTGGATGGCACCGTTCGGGGACAAACGGACCGCGGTGCGGTCGGCGCCGACCGTGTCGACCACCGCCTGCGTCACCTCGCGCAAGAGCCGCGTGCGGTTCTCGATGCCGCCGCCGTAGCCGTCGGTGCGCAGGTTCGCGTTGTCGCGCAGGAACTGGTCGATCAGGTAGCCGTTCGCGGCGTGGATCTGCACGCCGTCGAAGCCGGCCTTCAGCGCGTTGCGCGCGGCGCGGCGGTAGTCTTCCAGCAGGCCGGGGATCTCATCCTCGCGCAGCGCGCGGGCCTCCGCATAGGGCTGCTTGCCGTCATAGGTGTGCGCATGATCGGGCGCCGTCGTCGCCGAGGCGGAGACGGGCTGCTCGCCATTAAGGAAGCTCGGGTGCACCACGCGGCCCATGTGCCAGAGCTGGGCGAAGAAGCGGCCGCCGGCATCGTGCACGGCTTTCACCACCGGGCGCCACGCCTCGACCTGCTCGTCGCTCCACAGACCCGGCGCATAGGGCCAGCCCAGCCCCTGCTGCGAGATGCCGGTCGCCTCGGAGATGATGAGGCCGGCGTCGGCGCGCTGCGCATAGTACTCCGCCATGATCGGCGTCGGCACGTGCGCGCGCGTCGCGCGGCCGCGCGTCAGCGGCGCCATGATGATGCGGTTCGGCGCCTCGATCGCCCCGAGGCGGATCGGATCGAATAGGGTCGGCATAGGCTCTCCAGTCGCAAGTGAGGTGCCCATCAGGGCACCACAGGCGACTGCATATTATACCGCTAGGTAGCTTTCGCCACATGCCAGGGTCGCAATTCGCCGATGCGGCTCGCGCAGGCCGGGCGGCGATGTATGGGCGTTGTCGCGCTACGCCAGCGCCGCGACCATGCTGACCGCGGGCGGCCAGCGCCAGTGCGGCGGCGCCGCCGGCGCCATGCGCTCCAGCAAGAGCAGCAGCGTCACGAGAACCATCGCGGCGAGGTGCGCGCCGCCAGCGGCGGCCGGCACCAGCATCCACGGCCAGCAGGCGCCGACGCAGGCCGCGCCGCTGGTCGCACCTTGCACCACCGCGTCGCGCAGGGTGTTGGGCCCGAACGGCGCGATCGGACGCAGGCGATGGCAGCGGTTGCGACTGGCCTGCGCGACGGGCGAGGCGCTCCACAAAAGCGCCAGCCCGATGAGCACGGCACAGGTCGCGACCGGCGGCAGGCGCGCCAGCGCGACGCCGGCCGGGATGAGCGCGACGCCCCCTGTGAGCCACGCCGCCGCATAGCCGAAGCCGAGGCCCGCGAGCGCCGTCGCGGAAACACCGAGATCCAGACATGGCCGACGGGCAGGGCGAGCAGGGGCGACATCATCGCGACGACCATCAGCATCCAGGCGGCGACCGCGGGAAGGGCAGCGTCTTGCGATTCGAGGCCGGAGGCGCGGCAGACCGCCCAGGCCGGCGCGCCGGCGAGCCAGCCCTGGGCGGCGAGAAGGGCGAAGGCGCTCGCCGACAGGAGCAGCAGCCACCGCAGCGGGCCTGCCGCAAGCACATACGCCAGCGCGCCCAACAGCTTCATCGGACCAGCTTCAAACGACGGGGCGAATACTTGTCTTGCCGCGACAAAGCCGGCGCAATGCTGCTTTAGGCGGACGACCTGTTTTGCAGTTGGCACCGCGAGGGCGCGCTACCCCCGCGGGCTTGGCGGCACCCCATATGAACGGCGCGCGGCGCGTGCTATCGGGCCGGCCCGCCCCGCCATTCCGCCTCGTTCCAGCCCTCGCCTCAAAGGAGCCCGCTTGCCCTCCGTCATCTCGATCGCCGGTCTCACCAAGACCTACGCGTCGGGCTTCCAAGCCTTGAAGTCCATCGACCTCGAGATCGCGCGGGGCGAGATCTTCGCGCTGCTCGGCCCCAACGGCGCCGGCAAGACGACGCTGATCTCGACCGTCTGCGGTCTCGTCAATCCGAGCGCCGGCCGCGTCACCGTCGCCGGCCACGACATCCAGCGCGACTTCCGCGCCGCACGCCGCATCATCGGCCTCGTGCCGCAGGAGATCTCGACCGATGCCTTTGAGACCGTGCGCGCGACGGTCGCCTACTCGCGCGGCCTCTTCGGCAAGCGCGCCGACCCCGCGCATATCGAGAAGGTGCTGCGCGACCTGTCGCTCTGGGACAAGCGCGACTCGCCGATCATGACGCTGTCCGGCGGCATGAAGCGCCGCGTGATGATCGCCAAGGCGCTGTCGCACGAGCCGGAGGTGCTGTTCCTGGACGAGCCGACCGCTGGCGTCGACGTCGAGCTGCGCCGCGACATGTGGTCGATGGTACGCGGCCTGCGCGAGCGCGGCACCACCATCATCCTCACCACGCACTACATCGACGAGGCGGAGGAGCTGGCCGACCGCGTCGGCGTCATCAATCACGGCGAGATCGTTCTCGTCGAGGAGAAGGCGGCGCTGATGAAGAAGCTCGGCCGCAAGCAGCTCTCGCTGCTGCTGCAGCATCCGCTCGCCGCGATCCCCGCCGGCCTCGCGGCCTACGATCTCGAGCGCCGCGCCGACGGCGCCGAGCTCGTCTACACGTTCGACACGCAGGCCGAGGAGACGGGCATCGCGTCGCTGCTGCGCGACCTGCAGTCGGCCGGCGTCGGCCTGAAGGACCTCAACACGCGGCAGAGCTCGCTCGAGGACATCTTCGTCAGCCTCGTCAGCACGCGCCAGTGAGCCCCATACAATGACATCGTTCGCCCTCAACCTGATCGGCATCAGGTCGATCTATCTCTTCGAGATGCGCCGCTGGGTGCGCACCTCCGGCCAGAGCGTGATCGCGCCGGTGCTGTCGACGGCGCTCTACTTCATCGTCTTCGGCTCGGCGATCGGCTCGCGCATCTCCTCCGTCGACGGGGTGAGCTACGGCGCCTTCATCGTGCCGGGGCTCACCATGCTGAGCCTGCTCACGCAGAGCATCTCGAATGCCGCCTTCGGCATCTACATCCCGAAGTGGAACGGCACGGTCTACGAGCTGATGTCGGCGCCGGTCGCCTGGTACGAGGTCGTCGCGGGCTACGTCGGCGCGGCGGCGACGAAGTCGATGCTGCTCGGCCTCATCATCCTCGTCACGGCGCGCTTCTTCGTCTCCTACGAGATCGCGCATCCCGTTTGGATGGCGACCTTCCTCGTCCTGATCGCGACGACCTTCAGCCTGTTCGGCTTCATCATCGGCGTCTGGGCCAAGGACTTCGAGCGGCTGCAGATCGTGCCGCTGCTCGTCGTCACGCCGCTCACCTTCCTCGGCGGCTCGTTCTATTCGATCTCGATGCTGCCGCCGTTCTGGCAGAAGGTGACGCTGGTGAACCCCGTCGTCTACCTCGTCTCGGGCTTCCGCTGGAGCTTCTACGGGCGGTCCGACGTCGGCGTGGAGCTGAGCCTCGCGATGACGCTGGTGTTCCTGGGCCTCTGCCTCGCCGTCGTCTGGTGGATGTTCCGCACCGGCTACCGCCTGCGGCCGTAGGTGCGTCCCGTCTCCCCTCCAACGAGGGGCGCATTACCGCCGCCGCGGCGGGACGACGATCGGCGTGTCGAAGCCCGGCCCGTGCATCGGCTCCGGCCGCGCGGCGAGCGACGGCGCGCCGACCGGCGGCGGCTCGATCTCGCGCGGGCCCACCGGCTCGCGCGGCGCGATGATGCCGGGGCCGCCGCCGCCGTGGCTGCCGAAGGGGCGCAGCAGCACCTGCTCCTCGTGCCCGTCGCGCCCGACGACGTACTGTAGAAAGTAGACCTTGCCGGGCAGCGTGGCCGCCATGCGGCGGTCGAGCGCCACCGGCAGGCAGGCGTCAAAGGACTGCACGAACTTGCCGATCTCGCGTTCGCGGTCTTGCGGCGAGCCGGTGAACCCGAGCCACGTCGTGCGCGGCGCGGCGACGACGCCGCCCTTGGCGTTCATCGAGAAGTAGAAGGTCACGCGCGTGTTCGCCGTCTCGCCGGGCGGCGTGAAGCAGCCGGCGAAATGGTCGCGCACGTCGCGCAGGCTCGCGGCGGGATGCGGATCGGCCTGGCTCGTCCAGGCCGGCGAGGCCAGCAGCGCGCAGGAGAAAAACAGGCAGCAGCGGATCGAAAGCATCGCTTCCACATCGCGCGCGGCGGCCCTCCCCGCAAGCTCCCGCCCGCCCTCAGAGAACCGCTCGCGCGGCCGTGAGCGATTTGCCTCGACCCCGCTTTCTGGGCTACCCCTGCGGCATCGACCTGGAGATGAAGAGCCAGCCGAGCAAGCTGGGTCAACGAGTGGATCGAACCCCATCTCGCCCGTGTATGCCTACCCCTTGGCCGGCGCCGTGCGTCGGTCCCGCCCGTCGCGATGCCTGGCAACGTTTTCGGGCCGATCCCTCCGTTCCTCCGCGACCGGCGTCGTCGCCGGCGTCGTGGCCGGCGCCGCGGCTTATGCCGGGGCCGGCGCGCCGCCAGCGCTGGCCTTCGATCCCTTCTTCGGTCTCTTCGCCAAGGACACGCCGCCGCCGGTGAGCGCGACGACGCTGCCGTATTCGGTCGCCGTCGACGTCCGCGGCGAGGCCGCCGACAAGGACGCGATCGCCCAGGCGCTGCGCGATGCCTCCGCCACCTACCGGCTGCGTCACGATGCCCCGTCCGACGGCGACGGCCTGATGCGCCGGCTCGCCGCCGACTCGGCGCCGCTCCTCGATGCGCTCTCGGCGCTCGGCTACTACGATGCGCAGCTCGCGGCCGAGGTTGCGGGCGCGCCCGTGACCTTCGACGAGGCCGGCCTCGCCGCCGGCGCCCGGCGCGCCGACGATTCGCGCAATCGCGCCGTGGTGCCGATCAAGATCGTCGTCACGCCTGGCCCGCTCTACCGGCTGCGCCGGCTCGACGTCGACTATCCGCGCGAGCTCGCGCCCGATCGGCTGCCGCATCGCGCGTTCCGGCTGAAGCCCGGCGATCCCGCGCGCGCCGACGACATCCGCGCGGCGCAGATCCGACTCGTCGACTGGGTCCGCGCGCGCGGGCACCCGTTGGCCAAGGTCGGCGATCTCAAGGCCAGCGTCGATCACGCCACCCACGTCATGGACCTGCAGCTCGCCATCGTCGCGGGCCCGAAGGCCGGCATCGGCGCGGTGACCATCTCGGGCTCGGGCAACATCCCCGTCCCCGTCGTCGCCTCGCATGTCTACGCGAGGCGCGGCCAGCCCTACTCGACGGACGTGCTCGCCGAGACGAAGCGCTCGATCGCCCGCATCCCGGCGGTCGGCAGCGTGCGCATTCGCGAGGGCGATTCGCTCGATGCCGACGGCAACGTGCCGATCTTCATCGACGTCACCGAGCGGCCCCGCCACGTCATCGGCGTCGCCGTACGCTACTCGACGCTCGATGGCCCCGGCGTCACCACCTACTACGAGGACCGCAACCTCTTCGGCGGCGGCGAGAAGCTGCGCCTGCAGGCCGACGTCGCACTGCTGCCGAGCATCACCGGCGCCTCCTACACCGGGCTGCGCGACATCAAGCCCTCCGACTTCGGCGGCCGCATCGGCGCGAGCTTCCTGAAGCCCGGCCTGTTCGGCTCGTCGAACGACCTGCTGCTCGACACCGCGGCCAACCGCACGCGCGTCGGCAGCGAGGCCTTCGGCGGCTACACCGCGAGCGAGGAGGGCGGCACGATCGCAGTCGTGCACCGCTTCTCCGACACATTCTCGGTGCAGGCAGGCGTGCAGGGGAAGAATTCGTACTCGACCGACGTGCTCGGCCAGACGTCAGCGGCCCTCGTCGGCGGCACCACGGGGGTCCGCTACGATTCGACCGACAGCCTGCTTGACCCGACGCGCGGCGTGCGCATCACCGGCGACCTCGATGCCTACGGCAAGGCGGTCGGCTCGACGGTCAACCTCGTCGAGGCGCATGCCGCCGCCTCCACCTACTACGCGCTCGACGAGGACGCCCGCTACGTGCTGGCCGGGCGCATCGCGGCCGGCTCGCTCACCGGCGCGCCGCTCACCGCCATCCCTGCGGAAGAGCGCTTCTATGCCGGCGGCGGCTCCTCGGTGCGCGGCTTCACGCTCGGAACCATTTCGCCGCTCGTCTACAACCAGATCACCGGCGGCCGCAGCGAGCTCGAGGGCTCGCTGGAGGCGCGCGTGAAGGTGACGCAGACGATCGGCCTCGTCCCCTTCATCGACGCCGGCGGCGCGTTCCGCTCCAACCTGCCGAGCTTCGACGACTACGTCGGCGTCGGCGCCGGCCTCGGGCTGCGCTACCTCACGCCGATCGGGCCGATCCGCTTCGACGTCGCGACGCCGGTGAACCGCCGCCACGGCGACAGCCCGGTCGCCGTCTACGTCTCGATCGGGCAGTCGTTCTGATGCGGCGCCGCCTCGTCCTCGCCGGCTGTCTCGCGGCCGCCGTCGCAGCGGCGGGCGCCGGCGGCCTTGCGTTCGTGGGCCGTGCCAGCGGCACCGACGACCAGCAGGGCTATCTCGCCGCGCTGATTTCGAGCGCGCTGTCGTCGCAGGCGACGCAGGTGCATATCGGTGCGGTCGACGGCGCGCTGTCGTCGGACGCGACGATCCGCGACCTCGTGATCTCCGATCGCGACGGGCCGTGGCTGAAGCTCGATCGCGCGCATATCGCGTGGCGGCGCGCCGCGCTGCTGCTGCGCCGGCTCGAGATCGACGACCTTGCGATCGGCCATCTCGAGATCCTGCGCCGCCCCGCGCTGAAGCACGACCCGAACAAGCCGCTGCTGCCCAACCTGCCGGTGAAGCTCGAGATCAAGCAGTTCGCCATGGCCGACCTCGATCTCGGCGCGCCGGTCCTCGGCGCGGCGATGCAGGCAAAGGCCACGGGGCGCACGGTGCTCGGCTCGCCGTCCGAAGGCCTGCAGTTCTCGCTCGACGGCCGGCGGCTGGACAGCCCGGGCTCGCTGGAGGCGGACCTCGACTACGTGCCGAAGGGCCAGGCGCTGCACGTCAATGTCGCGCTCGACGAGCCGCCGGGCGGCCTGCTCTCGCAGGTCGCGCATCTGCCGGGCCAGCCGCCGGTCACCTTCCGCCTCGGCGGCGACGGCACGCTCGACGCCTTCGAGGGCAAGCTCGCCTTCCGCGCCGGCCCGACGATAGACGCCGACGGCAAGATCACGCTCGCGCGCCACGACGACGGCCGCGATCTCGCGGTGCGCGTCGGCGGCCGCCTCGGCGCGCTGCTGCCGTCGGTCGCCGCGCCGATCTTCGAGGGCAGCACAGATCTGTCGAGCGACGCGCGCTTCGGCGACGACGGCGGCTTCTCGCTCGGCAAGCTGGCGCTGACCTCGCATCTCGCGCGGCTCGATGCGCACGGCACGCTCGCGCCCGATAGCGCGATGGACTTCGACCTCGCCGTGCGCGCCCTGCCGAGCCAGGGCGAGGCCACCGCGCTCGCGGGCGCGACGATCCGCAAGCTGGTGCTCGACGCCGCCGCGCAGGGCACCGTGCGCCGGCCGCGGCTGCGCGCCACGCTGGCGCTTGCCGACGCCGACCTGCCGCAGGGCCGCCTCGGCGGGCTCGACGCGCGCTTCACCGCGACGCCGAGCGGCGACGTCACCAGCGCCGACACGCGCCTGACGCTCGAGGGCGAGGCCAATGCGAGCGGCGTCGCGCCGCGCGACACGCGCCTCGCGCAGGCGATCGGCGGCGCCGCCAGGCTGGCCCTGGCCGGCCACGTCGACCGCCACGGCGTCGCGACCTTCGACACGCTCGCCGCCGAGACGCCGACGGCCTCGCTCGCCTATGCCGGCGACATCGCATCGTCGCGCGTGCACGGCCGCCTCACGGCGCGCGCGCCGGACCTCGCGCGCTTCGGCAGCCTCGCCGGCCTGCCGCTCGCCGGCGCGGTCGCTGCCGGCCTCGATCTCGACGGCGCGCCGGACGCGCACCTCTGGCGCGCCACGATCGCCGCCTCCGGCCGCGACCTCGCCACGGGCGTGCGCGCCGCCGACGGCCTGCTCGGCCGCAGCGTCGATGCGCACGGCAGCCTGCAGCTCGCCGACGACGGTTTGACAGTCGACGATCTCGTGGTCGATGGCGCGCACGCCTCCGCCCGCGTCGCCGGGACGATCCCCGCGCGGGACGACGCGACGCGCGTTCCGGCGCGGCCGGCGAAGCTCGACGCGCACATCGTCCTGCCCGACCTCGCGGCCGCCGACCCGCGCCTCACCGGCGCCGCGCATGTCGACGCGCAGGTGATCGGCGACCTCGCCAAGCCGGCCATCGCGCTCGCGGCCGCGCTCGACGGGGCCAGCGCGCTCGGCCGGCCGATCCCGCATCTCGCGCTCGTCGCGCATGTCACCGACCCGCGCGGCGCCACGCGCGCCGACGCGACGCTCGACGGCAGCGTCGACCGCAAGCCCGCGCGGGGCTCGATCGCGCTGGCGCGGCACGGCCTCGCCTGGGACCTCTCGACGCTCGACGTCGCGATCGGCTCGGTCGCGCTGCAGGGCGCGGGCCGCATCGACGCGAGGAGGCTCGTCGACGGCCGCCTGCGGCTCGCCGCCGGCAACCTCGACGATCTCTCGCCGCTGGCCCTGACGCGGCTCGCCGGCACGCTGTCGCTCGACGCCGCCTTCGCGACGCCTGATGCGAAGCAGAACGCGACGCTGACGGCGCGCGCCGACAACCTCGCCGCGGGGCCGGCGGCGATCCACGCGCTCTCGCTGCGCGCCGCGGCCAGCGACCTCTACGGCAAGCCGGTCGTCGACGCCGACGCCAAGCTCGATCGCGCGACGGTTGCCGGCCAAACCATCTCGACCGCGAGCCTCACGGCCAAGGGCGCGGCGGCGCGCAGCGCCATCGCGATGTCGGCCCGGGCCGCGGGCTTCGACCTCGACGCCGCCGGCGCGTTGGTGCCGGGCCTCGCCAAGGGCGCGGCGACCCGCTTCGAGCTCGCGAGCTTCTCCGCCCGGCGCGACGCCCACAGGATCGCGCTCGCCGGGCCCGCCAGCCTCACGCTGGCCGACGGCGGCGTCGCGATCGACAGGCTGGCGCTCGGCATCTCGGGCGGCCGCGTCGCCGTCTCCGGGCGCGCCGGCAAGCTGCTGGACCTCACGGCGGAGGCCAAGGGTATCCCGCTCGCCGCCGCCGACATCGCGGCGCCCGGCCTCGGCCTCTCCGGCACGTTGGATGCCGACGCGCGCGTCACCGGCACGCCCACCGACCCGACGGGGCCCTACCACGTGACGATCAAGCACCTCGTCGCGCCACAGGCGAGGGACGCCGGCCTGCCGCCGATCGACGTCGCGGCGTCGGGCAAGCTCGGCGGCCACCGCGCCTCGCTCGACGCCAGGATCGCCGCGGGCCGCGCCGGCACGCTGCAGGCATTGGGCTCGCTGCCGCTCGATGCGGCGGGGCTGCTCGACCTCGCGGTGCACGGCAAGCTCGACGCCGCGGTGGCCAACGCCAAGCTCGCGGCGGACGGGCGAACGCTGAGCGGAAGCGTGCTGGTCGACGCCAGGCTTGCCGGCACCCGCGCCGCGCCGCGCGTCTCGGGCAACGCCGTGATGAGCGGCGGCACGTTCCGCGATGCGCTCCACGGCGTGCGCCTCGACGGCATCGAGGCGCGGGTGGCCGCGAAGGGCGACCACGTCTCGATCGAGCGGCTCGCCGCCGCGACGCCGAACGGCGGCAGGCTGTCAGGCTCCGGCGAGGTCAGGATCGACCCCGCCGCCGGCTTCCCCGGCACCGTCAGGCTGCAGGGGCGCGACGCGCAGCTCGCCGCCTCGAGCCTGATGACGGCGACCGCCAACCTCGATCTCGCCGTCTCGGGGCCGCTGGCGCGGGCACCGCGCGTCGCCGGTCGGGTCGATCTCGTCCGGGCTCGCGTCGGCGTGCCGGACCGGCTGCCGACCACGCTGACGCCGCTGCCCGGAGTCACCCACGTCAACCCGTCGCCGGAGCTCGCCGCCAAGCTCGCGGCGGCGCGCCGCAAGGACCGCCTCGCCTCCAAGGGCCGCAAGAGCCGCCCGGCGCTGTTCGAGGCGGCGCTCGACGTCACGGTGGCCGCCGACAACGGCATCTTCGTGCGCGGGCGCGGCATCGATGCCGAGCTCGGCGGCAAGCTGCACGTCACCGGCTCGACGGGCAAGCCGGTGCCGCAGGGCGGCTTCGCGCTCACGCACGGCACGATCGCCGCGCTCGGCAAGACGCTGAGCTTCAGCAAGGGCGAGGTGACCTTCTCTGGCGACCTGATGCCGGAGGTCGACTTCGTGGCGCAGATCTCGGCGCCCGACATCACGGCGCAGGTCCAGGTGACCGGCCCGGCGACGGCGCCGGCCTTCAAGTTCTCCTCGAGCCCCGAGCTGCCGCAGGACGAGATCTTGGCGCGCGTGATGTTCCAAAAGCCGTCGGGCAGCCTCTCCGGCTTCCAGGCGCTGCAGCTCGCGCAGGCGGCGGCGCAGTTTTCCGGCGACGGCGACAGCGCCTACCAGAAGATGCTGTCCTCGCTCGGCGTCGTGCCCTCCGCCAGCGGCGACGACGGGCCGATGTCGAAGATCTCGCGCGCGCTCGGCGACCGGGTCAGCGTCGGCGTCGTCACCGGCGCCACCGCCGACCAGACCGGCCTCTCCGCCGATGTCGCGGTGAGCAAGCACCTGCGCGTCCAGTCCGACGTGCGCTCGAACGGCGCGACGTCGGTGGGGGTGGGGAGCGAGATCGAGTACTAGCGCGCGTCCCGTGCGCACGCGCGGGATCGATCCCGCCGCTCATTCGTTCGCCGCCGGACCCCAAACGGAGCGAATGATGGCCGACGATCGACTGGCGCAGAAGCGCAACACCGGCGCCAAGCCGATGGAGGCGGAGCCGAACCACGTGCGCGAGAAGACCTACGACGCGCCGGAGACGCCAGAGAAGGTCCGCGAGGAAGGGCAGGCGCTGCCCGAGAACGAGACGCAGGCCAAGGTGCGCGAGGGCATGGGCGAGGCCACCGACAAGGTGAAGGCGGAGGCACGCAAGCACGGCTGAGCCGCCTGGCCGCCGCGCACATTCCGTTAACCGATCGGGCGCATCACGCCAGCCACATGGCTGGCGTGCACCCGCGTGCCTTGCCCCTGACATAGATTCTGGTTTGAATGCCACCGGCTCGGCCGCCGTGCCCCGCCGCTTTCACACACGCCAGACCGACTCGGGAGACCGCCTTGCGGGCCGCGCCCACCTCGTTCCTGTTCATCGTGCTCATGAGCCTGCTCGGCGCCCTGTCGGCATTCGCGACCGACATGTCGCTCGCCGCGGTCGAGCCGATGGCGCGCGATCTCCAGGTGTCGCCGGCGACGATCGGCCTGTCGCTCTCCGCCTTCATGCTGTCGTTTGCGATCTCGCCGCTGGTCTACGGGCCGCTGTCGGATCGCTTCGGGCGGCGCCCGGTCGCGCTGCTCGCCTGCCTCGTCTACGTCATCGGCGGCCTTGGCTGCTGCTTCGCGCCGAGCCTGCCGTCACTGCTCGTCTGCCGCTTCGTGCAGGGCATGGGCGGCGGCGCGCGGCCGCTCGGCCTCGCCATCATCGGCGATCACTTCAAGGGCGCGGCGCAGCGCGAGAAGATGTCCTACGTCTCGGCGCTCAGCCTCCTGGCGCCGCTGCTGGCGCCGTCGATCGGCGCGCTTCTCATGGGCTTCGGCGGCTGGCGCACGATCTACGCCTTCCTCACGATCACCGGGGCGATCGCGCTCCTCCTGGTGTGGTGGCGGCTCGATGAGTCGCTGCCCGAGGCGCGCCGCGTCGCGATGGCTCCGCGCGACCTCGCCCGGCACTACGCGTCGGTGTTCACGAACCCGCGCTCGCTCGTCTTCACGGTGATCGCCATCGCCATGTTCGGCGTCATCTTCTCCTACGTGTCGGGCTCGCCCTACGTGATGATCGGCGCCTTCCATCTCACGCCGACGCAGTACGGCCTGACCTTCATGCTCAATTCGTCGGGCCTAATGGTCGGCAACCTCGTCAATGCGCGGCTGAACAGGCGCGGCGTCGCGCCGGTCAAGCTGCTCACCGGCGGCCTCACCCTCGTCGTCACCGGCACGCTGGCGCTGCTCCTGCTGACGCTGCACGGCGAGCCGCGGCTCGCCGCCTTCCTGCCGTTCCTGGCGCTTTTGATGATGGGCTGCTCGATCACCAACGTGAACGCCATGCAGCTCGCCATCGAGCCGCTGCTGCACATCGCCGGCACGGCGAGCGCGGCGGTGGTCTCCTCGCAGCTCGTCGCCGGCGCGTTGGCCGGCTACGTGGTGGCGACGGCCTACGACGGGCGCACGCCGCTCTCGACGGTCGCCTGCATGGCCGTGTTCGGCCTCGCCGCGCTCTGCGCCTTCCTGCTGCGCCCCCGCCGCGCCGAGCTGGCCGTGCCGATCCAGCCGGTCAGGGCGTAGCGAGCAGACGCATCCCTAGCGGCTACGGCGCCTTCGGTCCGCTCGCCGGCCAGCGGGCGTCGTCGGCGCGGCCGGCGGGCGCGGCCTCGCTGCGGGCCAGCGCCTCGGCGTCCGTCCCGCGATAGGCGGTCGGCGCGGCGAGCTCGCCCTTGTCGGTGGAGGGCGCCTGGTTGAGGTTGACGATCGGTCCGACCTCCGGCTTCGGCGCCGGCGCGACCTTGGCGGTTTCCTTCACGTCCTTGCCGTCGGCGTCCTTCGCGTTCGCGTCGGGCGCGGCGCCCGTCGGCAGCGCCGCGACCGGCGCCTTGCCGTCGAGCAGGTGGCGGATCGGCGCCTCGACGAAATGCGCGAGCTTGCGGGCGCCTTCCTTGGTGAACAGGATGCCGTCGGCCGAGCGCAGCCGCACGGTCTGCCCGTTGATGTCGGGCCCGTAGGCGGCGAACTCGCCGTTGTCGTTGGCGAACGCCTCCCAGGTGTCGACGTAGGTCGCGCCGGTCTTGGCGGCGGCGTCGCGGCTGATGTCGTTCAGCACCGCCATCGCGTCGGCGAAGTCGGAGCTCTTGGTGATCGGCACCCCGACCCAGATCAGCGGGATGTGCTTCTTCTTGAACGCCGCGTCGATCGCCGCTACGCGGTCGGCGTAAATGCGCCGCCAGTCGTCCGAGCCGACCTCGTAGGTCTTGCCGTTTTCGGTGATCGGCTGCTTGTCGTTGGAGCCGATCATCATCACCGCGACGTCGATCTTGTCCTTGCCAGCGAGCAGGGTGTCGATCGTCTTCGGCCAGTCGTAGAAGCCGAGGTTGACGAGGCCGCTCGGGCCCTTGCCGCGGTGGACCACCGCGACGTCCTGGCGATCGGCCAGCGCGTCGTCGAGCCCGTTGGCCAGGAACTGCCCCATCGTGTCGCCGAACACGTCGACGAAGATCGTGGCGTTCTTCTTCTGCGGCGCCGGCTTGTCCGGCAGGGCCTGCGCGGTGCCGGTGCTGCGCGGCGCCGGGCGCTGGTAGTCGGCCTGCGGCTTGCGCCGCGGCCGGTGGCGCTGGCCGGCGCCCGCCCCATTGTCGTAGCCGCCGGGGTAGTTCGGCTGCTGCTGTTGCTGCTGGAAGAAGCCGCCGCCGCCGAACAGGCCGCCGAAGAAGCCGCCCTGGGCTGCCGCCGGGCTGGGCGAGGCTAGAGCGAGGCAGAGGGCGCCGACGAGAGACGCGCGCGGGATCGGGCGACGGTCCATCCTGAGTGTATAGCGCGCCGGGGCCGAGCGGCCAAATTCGCTCACGGCCCCGCCGGCAGCACGGTGCCGATCAGCACCGCCACCCAGTGCAGCCCCGCCGCCGCGACGACGTGGCCGTGCCACAGCGGCTTGCCGAAGGCGATGCGCTCGTCGTTGACGTGGAAGATCACGCCGACCGAGTAGATCAGCCCGCCGAGCCCCAGCAGCACCAGCGCCGGCCACGCCAGCCCCTCGACGATCGGCTGCAGCGCCACGACGATGACCCAGCCCATCGCGAGATAGAGCGCGACCCAGATGGAATGCGGCATCTGCGGCACGAAGATCTTGCCAAGGATGCCGAGCGCGGCGATCGACCAGACGGCGATCGTCATGCCCCAGGCCCAGGCGCCGGCGAGCACGACGGTCGTGAACGGCGTGTAGGAGCCGGCGATCATCAGGAAGATGCCGGAATGGTCGAGCCGCTGCAGGATCGGGCGGCAGCGCTCGCCCGAAAAATTGTAGGCGAGCGAGAAGGACAGCATCGCGACCATGCCGGCCGTGTAGACGGCGATCGCCACGACGCGCCCGGGCGTGTTGGCGGCGGTGAGCGCGACGAGCACCGTGCCGCCGACGATCGCGAAGGCGAGGCCGACGATGTGGACCACGAGATCGGCGCGTCGCGCCGCTTCGGAAGGGTAGGGCGACGGCATGCTGATCCGTGTCATCATGCTCTGATAGACACCCGCCCATCTGTTCGAAACAAGGCCGAATTTCTTGATCACGCGCCTGGCCATAGCCGGCTACCGCTCGTTCCGCGACATCTGCCTCGCGCTGGCGCCCCTCACGGTGGTGACCGGCGCTAACGGCAGCGGCAAGTCGAGCCTCTATCGCGCGCTGCGCCTGCTCGCCGACATCGCGCAGGGGCGCATCATCCAGTCGCTGGCGGCCGAGGGCGGGCTGAGCTCGACGCTGTGGGCCGGCCCGGAAAGCTTTTCGCGCGGCATGCGCGAGGGGACCGTGCCGGTGCAGGGCGTCGTGCGCAAGGCGCCGGTCGCCCTCAAGCTCGGCTTCTCGTCCGAGGCGTACGGCTACGCGATCGACCTCGGCCTGCCGCAGCCGGACCAGCGGCCGCCGGGCGAGGCGACGATGTTCGGCCGCGATCCCGAGATCAAGGTCGAGAGCGTATGGACCGGCGAGCGCCTCGCCCGCGCCAACGAGTTCGCCCGCCGCGACCGCGCGAGCGTGCGCATCCGCAACGGCAAGGGCGCCTGGCGTCAGGTCGCCGACGACCTCGCCCGGCAGGACTCGATGATGACCTTCTGCGCCGACCCCGACGGCGCGCCGGAGTTGTTGCAGCTGCGCGAGACGATGCGCGGCTGGCGCTTCTACGATCACCTCCGAACCGATTCCGAAGCGCCCGCCCGTCGCCCACAGGTCGGCACCTTCACCCCGGTCCTGTCCGGCGACGGCGCCGACCTCGCCGCGGCGATCCAGACCATCATCGAGATCGGCCGCGCCGAGGACCTCGCAGCCACGATCGCCGACGCCTTCGCCGGCGCGACCATCGCGGTCGAGGCGCGCGACGGCTTCTTCGCGCTCGAGATGCGCCAGCACGGCCTGCTGCGCCCGCTGCGCGCCGCCGAGCTGTCGGACGGGACGCTGCGCTACCTGATGCTCGCCGCCGCCCTGCTGTCGCCGCGCCCGCCCGGGCTCATGGTGCTGAACGAGCCCGAGACGAGCCTGCATCCGGACTTGCTCGCGCCGCTCGCCCGGCTGATCGCCAAGGCGGCCGCGCGCACGCAGATCATCGTGGTCTCGCACGCCGGCGCGCTCGTCGCCGCGCTCGACGCCGAGGAGGCCTGCCGGACGATCACGCTGGAAAAGGAGCTCGGCGCGACCCGCGTGATGGACGCCGACGCCTTCTCCTCGCCGAGCTGGACCTGGCCGACGCGATGAGCGGCGGGGGACGACGCACAGCCCTTCCTTCTCCCGCTTGCGGGAGAAGGTGGCCCGACGAAGTCGGGTCGGATGAGGGATCGTGCCGCTTCGGGCTACGGAGGGTCGAGAGGCGGCGAGTCCGCTCATCCGACCCCGCTTCGCGGGGCCACCTTCTCCCGCAGGCGGGAGAAGGAGGGGCGCTCGTCCTCTCGGCCATGCTCGCCCTCGCCGCGCTCCTCGCCCTCACCGCCCACGCCCACGCCGCGCAGGCCCCGCCGGCCGTCGCCCTCTGCGCGACGATCGAGGCGGCGGCGCGCGACCACAACCTCCCCGCCCCGTTCTTCACGCGGCTGATCTGGCGCGAAAGCCGGTTTCACGCCCGCGCGCTGAGCCCCGCGGGGGCGCAGGGGGTGGCGCAGTTCATGCCGGCGACGGCGGCCGAGCGCGGGCTCACCGATCCCTTCGCCGCGCCCGCGGCGCTGCAGCACTCCGCGAGCTTCCTCGAAGACCTGCGCGCGACCTTCGGCAACCTCGGCCTCGCAGCGGCGGCCTACAATGCGGGGGCGGGGCGGGTGACGCGCTGGCTCGCCGGCCAGGCAGACCTGCCGCAGGAGACGCTCGACTACGTGCTGGCGATCACCGGCCACGAGGCGGCGGACTGGCGGGCGAAGCCGGCGCCGGCGCTGCGGGCGGACGAGCATTTCGACTGCACGCGCTACGCCGCGATCGCCGCGCGCGAGCCCGACGTGCACGCCAGCGCCGGCGGCGCGGCGACGCCGAGCGCGCCGGCAAAGCCCTGGGCGGTGATCCTCATCGGCAGCCCCGCGCGCGACAAGGCGGTCAGCGAGTACGCGCAGGTGCGCAGCCGCTTCTCAGGCATTCTGGGCGGGCTCCAGACGCGCGTCGTGCACAAGCGCGTCTCCGGCATCGTCGTGCCGCGCTTCATCGTGCAGATCGAGCGCGGCACCCGCGGCGAGGCGGATTCCCTGTGCGGCCGCCTGCAGCGGGCCGGTGGCGCCTGCTTCGTGCTGGCGAACCGCGGGTAGCCGTCCCTCGCGCGTTGGTCGTAGGCGGCGGAACGCCGGGAACACCTCAGCTTGTCGCCCGTTGGGACCGCTTCGTAAGTCGAAGGAGGACACCCCATGGCATTCAAACACGCGCTCATCGCCGTCTCGCTGCTCGCGCTCGCCCCGGCCACCGCGATGGCCCAGGGCACGGTGCGCGGCGCCGAGGAAGGCGCGGCGGCCGGCGATCGTGCGGCCGGCCCGGTCGGCGGCGTCGTCGGGGGCGCGGTGGGCGCTGCGACCGGCACCGTCGGCGGCGTCGCCGGCGTCCGCGATCGCGACCACGGCTGCTCGTCGAAGACCGTGACGCACGAGGACGCCGCCGGCTCCGACACGGTGAAGCGCACCAACTGCGACTGATTTACAGCGTTGCATGCGGGACGTTTCTACGACCCCGTCAGGCTCGTCTTGTAGAGCGCGGCGATGAGGTCGCTTTGCGCAACGGTGCCGATCAGCTTGCGCGCGTCGTCGACGATCGGCACGTGGCGGCGGCCGGCGTCGGCGAGCAGCGGCACAAGGTCGACAACGTTGGTGGCGGCCGTCGCCGTGGGCACGTTGCGGGTCATGATCTGGCCCACCACCTCAGGCGTGCCGGGGAAATCCTCGTCGCGCGGGTGCATCAGGCGGCGGAAGCGCGGGGCGAGGCCGCGGTAGCTGTGCACGTCGAGGTCGCGCAGGAAATCGATGTCCTCGACGAGCCCGAGCACGCGCCGGCCCTTGTCGGTGACGGGCAGCGCGCGCAGGCGGCGCTTGCGCATCAATGCCCACGCCTCGGCGAGCGGCGTGCCCCATTCGACCGAGACCGGCTCGCGCGCCATCACCTGCGCGCAGGTGACGTCGCCGAAGCGGCGGCGGAACGCCTCCATCTCGGCGGCCTTGAAGAGCTCCTCGATGTCGGGGCGGGCGATGTCGATGACCTCGTCGCGCCGCGCCAGCACGGCGTCGAGGTCGGCCGGCGTGAAGGACAGGCCGCCGCGCGTCGCCGCCGGCCCCGCGACCTGCGCGTGCGGGTAGCGCCGCCGCGTCGCGTTGTTGAAGGCCAGCGCCACCGACGCGATGATCAGCGAATTGAGCAGGACCGGCGCGACCACGAAGGAAAAGCCGAGCGCCGAGATCGCTGGGCCGCCGAGCACGGCGGTGAGCGCCACAGCGCCGCTCGGCGGATGCACGCAGCGCAGCGCGAACATCAGCGCCACCGCGACGCCGGCGGCGAGCGGCGCCGCCAGCAGCGGGTCCGGCACGAGGCGCGCCGCGGCGACGCCGACGAGCGAGGCGACGAGATTGCCGCCGATGATCGACCACGGCTGCGCGAGCGGGCTCGCCGGCACCGCGAACAGCAGCACGGCCGAGGCGCCCATCGGCGCGATCAGCGCCGGCAGCGCCGCACCGGTGCCGACCACGCGCGCGCTGACGAGACCGGTGAGCAGAATGCCGACGAGCGCGCCCGCCGCGCCGCGCAGCTGCTCGGTGCGGCTGACGCTCGTTGCAGCCGGCCGGAAGCTCGCGAGCCAGCGGCGTAGCGAGCCCCCCGGTAAGTCATCCATGTCTTGACCGGCTACTTGCCCGCGAGCTTGCGGTCGCGCTTGGCCAGCGTGCGCAGGCGCAGCGCGTTGAGCTTGATGAAGCCCGCCGCGTCGCGGTGGTCGTAGGCGACCGCGCCTTCCTCGAAGGTGACGAGGTCCTGGTCGTACAGCGACATCGGCGACGAGCGGCCGACCAGGATCACGTTGCCCTTGTAGAGCTTCAGCCGGACCTGGCCCGACACCGGCTCCTGGCTCTTGTCGATCAGCGCCTGCAGCATCTCGCGCTCGGGCGAGAACCAGAAGCCGTTGTAGATCAGCTCGGCATAGCGCGGCATGATCTCGTCCTTGAGGTGCGCGGCGCCGCGGTCGAGCGTGATCTGCTCGATGCCGCGATGCGCGACGGCCAGGATCGTGCCGCCGGGCGTCTCGTACATGCCGCGGCTCTTCATGCCAACGAAGCGGTTCTCCACGAGGTCGAGCCGGCCGATGCCGTTGTCGTGCGCCAGCTCGTTCAGCCTCGCCAGCAGCGTCGCCGGCGAGAGCGTCTTGCCGTCGATGGCCACCGGGTCACCGCGCTCGAAATCGACCGTGATGTAGGTCGCCTTGTCCGGCGCGTCCTCGGGCGCGATGGTGCGCGAGTAGACGTAGTCCGGCACCTCTTCCGCCGGGTCCTCCAGCACCTTGCCCTCGGAGGAGGCGTGCAGCAGGTTGGCGTCGACCGAGAACGGCGCCTCGCCGCGCTTGTCCTTGGCGATCGGGATCTGGTTTTTTTCCGCAAAGTCGAGCAGCGCGGTGCGGGAGGTGAGGTCCCACTCGCGCCAGGGGGCGATCACCTTGATGTCGGGCTCGAGCGCGTAGTAGCCGAGCTCGAAGCGCACCTGGTCGTTGCCCTTGCCGGTGGCGCCGTGGCAGACGGCGTCGGCCCCCACCTTGCGCGCGATCTCGATCTGCTTCTTGGCGATCAGCGGCCGCGCGATCGAGGTGCCGAGCAGGTAGCAGCCCTCGTACTGCGCGTTCGCCCGGAACATCGGGAACACGTAGTCGCGCACGAACTCCTCGCGCAGGTCCTCGATGAAGATGTGCTCGGGCTTGATGCCGAGCATCAGCGCCTTCTCGCGCGCCGGGCCGAGCTCCTCGCCCTGGCCGAGGTCGGCGGTGAACGTGACCACCTCGCAGCCGTAGGTCGTCTGCAGCCACTTCAGGATGATCGAGGTGTCGAGCCCTCCCGAGTAGGCGAGGACGACGCGCTTGATGTTTTCGTGGGCCATGGGGGTCTCGGCGGCGGGCGACGCGTGCTCTTAGGCGCGGACGGGAAGCCGGGCAAGATCGAGGCCGCTGCTGGGACCCTGCCTCGCCATCTCTACGGTTTAGCCCTACAAATGCTCACCACACCGAGCCTTCGCCATGCCGCGCGTCACCACCGTCCTCCAGCTTCGCCTCGATGCCCAGCTCAAGCACGATTTCGCGGAAGCTGCCCGCGCGCAGAACGCGACGCCGAGCGAGGCGATGCGCGAGCTGATGGCCGGCTTCGTAAGGCAGGCGCGGCGCCGCGAGGCTGAGCGCCAGAGCCGCCTCGTCGCGGCGTCGCCGGACGCCGAGGCGACGCTCGACGACGCCATGCGCGCGCAGGCTTGGCTTTTTGATTGAACGCCAGGCCATCGTCCTCCTCGCGGTCAAAGGCGCCTACACGAGCAAGCCGCGGCCCTGGGTCGTCATCCAGAGCGACGATTTTGCCAGCACCGACAGCGTCCTACTCTGCGCCTTCACGCATCGGACTGTCGAGGGAGCCGGGCGGCTGCGCATCGACGTCGCGCCGAGCGCGGCCAACGGCCTGCGCGTCCGCTGCCAGTTGCAGGCCGAGAAGGTGGTCACGGTCCGCCGCAGCGATCTCGGGCGGCGCATAGGGCGTCTTGAGGACGAAACGATGCACCGGCTCGAAGCCGCGCTCCGTGATGTCATCGGGCTCTGATCTGCCATCTCCAAAGCCATGAGACTATTTGGTTGGTCGCGGCGTTGGACGGCGGCGGCGAACGCGCGTTTACTAAGAACGAAGGCGCGAGCCCAGGACCGGGCTGCCGCGCTCGGAGCTTTAGATGCGCGCGTCCCTTCTGGCCGTCTCGGCCGCCCTCGCTTTCGGCGCCCTCGCCCCCGCTTTCGCCCAGTCGCCGCCGGACAAGCCGGCGGAGGCGCAATCCAGCAGCCCGCCGGCCAAGGGCGACGAGGTGCTCGACCCCTCGCACCTGCCGAAGGCCCGGCAGGGCGTGAAGGAGGAGGGCAACCGCGTCGACGCGCTGAGCCCGGACGAGCAGCGCCGCCTCGATCGCATCAAGGCCAAGGCGGCGAAGGCCGAGGCCGACAAGGCGGAGGCCGCCAAGCGCGAGGCCGCCAAGGCGGAAGCCGCCAAGGCGAAGGCCGAAGCGGCGAAGGCCGTGGCGGACAGGCGCGAGGCCGAGCGGCAGGAGGCCGCGAAGGCGGACTCCGCGCGTCGCGCGGCGGCGCAGGAAGCGGCCAGGCAGGCGCAGGCCGCGAAGGAGGCCGCCAGGGAGGCGGCGCGCGCCGAGGCCGCGAAGCGCGAGGCGGAGCGCCAGGCGGCGGCGAAAGAGGCGGCACGGGTCGAAGCCGCGAAGCGCGAAGAAGCGCGCCAGGCCGCCGCAAAGGCTGAGGCCGAGCGCCGCCAGGCCGCGGAGGCCGAGGCGGCAAAACGCGAGGCCGCGCGGCAGGCCGCCGCGAAGGCCGAGGCGGAGAAGCGCGAGGCGGCCCGCCAGGCGGCGGCGCAGCGCGAGCAGGAGCGGCAGGCCGCGGCGAAAGCCGAGGCCGAGAAGCGCGAGGCCGCCCGGCAGGCGGCGGCCGACGCGGCGAGGGCCAAGGCGGAAAAGATCGCGGCCGACAGGGAGGCGGCCAAGGAGGCCGCGAAGAAGGCCGCGAAGGAGGCTGCGCAGGCCGAGGCGGCGCGGCGCGCCGCCGCCCGCGTCGAGGCCGCGAAGGCGGAGGCGGCCAAGGCCGACGCCGCGAAGGACGCGGCGATGAAGGCCGTCGAGGCCGCCAAGGCGCGTCCCGACAAGCCGGCGCCGACCGACGCCCGCGTGCCGGCGCCCGACACCAAGATCACCGAGCGCGCCCCGCGTCCGCACGCCCCGCGCCGCACCGTCCGCCGCGCCCCGCCGCCGGACGTCGCCGATCTCGACCAACGCGATCGCGCCTACCAGGACGACCGCGGCTTTGCGGGCGACCGCGGCTACCAGGGCGACCGAGGCTTCCCTGGCGACCGCGGCCCGCGCGCCGACCGCCCGCGGCGCCCGCGCACGGTGGCGCCGGTCTGGCACGAGGGCCCGCCGCCCGCCGAGTACGCCGAGCGCGGCCCGCGCGTCGGCGACACGGTGCCCCCCGGCGTCCCGCTCTACGACCTGCCGCCGCGCTACGGCGCCCACTATCCGCCCTTCCCCCGCGGCGACGACGACGACGACGGCCCCCCGCCGCGCCGCGGCTGGGGCGGGCCGTATTGAGGGCGCCCTTCGTCTTCTCCCACTCGCTGAAGACGGCCGCTCGCAGCGGGGTCTAAAAGCCGCTTTCTGCCGCCGGAAGTCATCCGTTCTCAAACTACAGGTCCTATGTCGCCGTCATAGCCGCGACGAACGGCGTGCTCACTCCGCCGCCTTGACCTCGATCCTGACGTTTGCGCGTCCGGCGAGGCCGACCAGCTCGTCGAGGCTGAAGCGCGAGAACCGCCCTTCAGTCAGATCGTCGACCGCAAGGCGTTGATCGCGAGCCGAGCGGCCGCATCGGCCGGCGGCATCTGCCAGCGCTCGATCGCATCCTGGAGAACGATCATCAGCTCCGAGCGCAGGCGCATATGGGCGGCCGCCTCGGGCGAGTCCTCGAGCGCGTCCCACACGTTGGCAAACGTTTGGGTTCCACTCATTCGTCGCGCTCTGTAATCGCACGCAGGCGCTGCTGCGCGATCATGATGTCGCGCTTCGACGTTTGCTGTGACTTTTTCTGAAAGGCGTGGAGCACGTAGATCGCCTCTTCGAACCTCGCGACGTAGATGACGCGAAACGCGCCTGTCGCGTCGCGATACCTGATCTCGCGCACGCCCGTCCCGATGGTCGTCATCGGCTCCAGTCGGACGGATCGCGTCCTCGTTGAATGCGATCGAGCTGAAAGCCGATATCCCGACGCGCATCGAGCGGAAAGGCTTGCAAGTCTTTGCGTGTACGACCGACGAAGATGAGCGGCTTCATGACCTCCGGCAGCTAACTACAAGCCAGACCGCCGGGCAAACAGTCACTCCACATCCACCACCATCCCCCGCGCGTTCGCGGCGAGCCGCAGGTCCCGCGCGTGGGCGCGGCGCGTGTTGCGGCGGGTGCGGCGGCCGGCGGCGCGCTCGGCCGCCTGGGCGTCGGCGAAGGCGCAGGCGCACAGCATCCAGGGCGGGGGCGGGTCGTAGGGGGCGAGCACGATCTCGAAGCCGAGCGTGAGGAGCACGCGCAGCACCTTTTCCGCCTGCACCGTCGGCTTGCCCTGCTCGAGGTGGACGACGAGCTCGCGGCCGACGCCGGCGCGCAGCGCCAGCTCCGCCTGGCGGATGCCGAGGCCGGCGCGCAGCGCCCGCACATACGTGCCGAGCTCGACCATGCTGCCGATCGGCTTCGCCAGCTCGTCGCGCGGCTTCGGGACCTGGGCGAGCTGGCGCGCCGCCCGCTCGCGCTCGCGCATCCGCGGCGTCTTGGGCAGCCTGATCCTGGGGCGCTCGCTACGGTTCATGGGGCAGCCTCCGTGATGGGGCCCGCGCGCGGGGGACGGGCGGTGGGCGTGCGGTTGTATTACCGGATGAGGCGCGCTGCGGCAAACGCGGCGGGGGCGATGTTCGAGGGGAGGACGATGCCCATGGGCCGTCATTGCGAGCCGCAGGCGAAGCAACCCAGGGGCGGCAGAGGGCAATGTCGGGTCGGCGGCGGCCCGGCGGCTCCTGGGTTGCTTCGCTACGCTCGCAATGACGGCCCCAAGTGACGGGCCCCGAGTGACGGCCCCAGGCAACCGCCCCACTGACGGCCCCGCGGCCCCAGCCCTTCGCCCGGCTTGCCGCTTCGCTTGCGGCTTGCTACATGCGCGGCTCACCCAGAGCTTCGCCCGCCGTCCCTGCGCCGGCCCGCGTCCATTTCGATGCGGTGGCCCGTCGATCGTGACGGGCACCGGCGGATCGAGGCTCACCCGAAGCACCAGAACCGCCGGCGCCGGACCCGAGCAGGGTCCCTCCAGGAGAATGAATGTCAGACGTAACTTCGTACACGCCTTCGCGTGACGACTTCGCCGCGCTGCTCGACGAGAGCTACGGCGACAACGAGGCCCTCGAAGGGTCCGTCATCAAGGGCACCGTCGTCGCGATCGAGAAGGACGTGGCGGTCATCGACATCGGTCTGAAGACCGAGGGGCGCGTCGCGCTCAAGGAATTCCAGGGCCCCGGCCGCGAGGGCGACATCGACGTCGGCTCGATCGTCGAGGTCTATCTCGAGCGCATCGAGAATGCGCTCGGCGAAGCCGTCATCTCGCGCGACAAGGCGCGCCGCGAGGAGAGCTGGGTCAAGCTCGAGAAGGCCTTCGAGGCGCAGGAGAAGGTCGAGGGTCAGATCTTCAACCAGGTCAAGGGCGGCTTCACGGTCGACCTCGACGGCGCGGTGGCCTTCCTGCCCCGCTCGCAGGTCGACATCCGCCCGGTGCGCGACGTCACCCCGCTCATGAACATCCCGCAGCCCTTCCAGATCCTCAAGATGGACCGGCGCCGCGGCAACATCGTCGTGTCGCGCCGCACCGTGCTCGAGGAGAGCCGCGCCGAGCAGCGCCACGAGATCGTCGCCAACCTCGAGGAGGGGCAGGTGATCGACGGCACGGTGAAGAACATCACCGACTACGGCGCCTTCGTCGACCTCGGCGGCATCGACGGCCTGCTGCACGTCACCGACATCGCCTGGCGGCGCGTCAACCATCCGACCGAGGTGCTGAACATCGGCCAGCAGGTGCGCGTCAAGATCATCAAGATCAACCACGAGACGCACCGCATCTCGCTCGGCATGAAGCAGCTCCTGGATGACCCGTGGCAGGGCATCGAGGCGAAGTACCCGATCGAGGCGAAGTTCACCGGCCGCGTGACCAACATCACCGACTACGGCGCCTTCGTCGAGCTCGAGGCCGGCATCGAGGGCCTGATCCACGTCTCCGAGATGAGCTGGACCAAGAAGAACGTGCACCCCGGCAAGATCGTCGCCACCTCGCAGGAGGTGGAAGTTCAGGTGCTCGAGGTGGATTCGGTCAAGCGCCGCATCTCGCTCGGTCTGAAGCAGACCCTGTCGAACCCGTGGGAGACGTTCGCCGAGCGTCATCCCGTCGGCACCGAGGTCGAGGGCGAGGTCAAGAACAAGACCGAGTTCGGCCTGTTCGTCGGCCTCGACGGCGACGTCGACGGCATGGTGCACCTCTCCGACCTCGACTGGTCGCGGCCGGGCGAGGTGGCGATCGAGGACTACAAGAAGGGCGACATCGTCCGCGCCAAGGTCCTCGACGTCGACACCGAGAAGGAGCGCATCTCGCTCGGCATCAAGCAGGTCTCGACGGACGGCGCCGCGGCGCCGGCGGCGGGCGGCGAGGAGGCCGGCGGCGCGGATGCGCTGCGCAAGGGCGCGGTCGTCACCTGCGAGGTGATGGACGTGAAGGACGGCGGCATCGACGTGCGCATCGCCGGCACGGATCTCTCGTCCTTCATCAAGCGCAACGAGCTGGCGCGCGACCGCAACGACCAGCGCCCCGACCGCTTCGCGGTGGGCGAGAAGGTCGATGCGCGCATCACCCAGTACGACAAGCGCGCGCGCAAGATCACGGTGTCGATCAAGGCGCTCGAGCTCGCCGACGAGAAGGAGGCGATCGCCCAGTACGGCTCGGCCGACTCCGGCGCCTCGCTCGGCGACATCCTCGGCGCCGCGCTCAAGGCCCGCGACAAGAAGGGCGACGAGTAAGCTCGTTTCGCCTCGAACGATATGGAAAGGCTCGCTCGCGCGGGCCTTTCGCTTTTTTGGCAGGCCTTGCCATTGCTCGAGGCCGGCTGGCCGGGTTTCGATCGGCACCAAACCTTAATAGTGCGAGAAGCTTCCCTACACCCGCTCTGCGACCCCGACGTCGGCGAGCGCCCGCTCCAGTCGATCGAAGCTGATCGGCTTGCCGAGGAAGGCGTCGATGCCGGCCTGCGAGGCCGAGCGGCGCTCGCCGTCGCGCAGGTCGGCCGAGAGCGCGATGAGACGCGACGGGGGCGCCTGTCGCGCGATCTCGGCGAGGCGGACGCGGCGCGCCACCTCGAGCCCGTCGAGGCCGGGCATGCGGATGTCGAGCACCAGCGCGTCGTAGGGCGTGCCGGCGTCGAGCGCGGCCTCGGCAAGCGCCAGCGCGGCGAGCCCGTCTGGGGCATGCGTCACCACCGCGCCGAGTCGCTCGAGGTGCTTGGTCGCGAGCAGGGCGTTGACCGGGTTGTCCTCGGCGAGCAGCACGACGAGGTGGCGCGGGTCGGGCTCGGGCGCCAGCGGGCTCGTTGGGGGCGCCACCATCGGTCGCGCGCCGGCGAGCGCCATCAGGGTGCGCCGGCGCACGGGCTTGACGAGCCAGCCGTCGAAGCCGTGCGCGGCATTCTGCCCGAAGGCGCGCCGCTCGTAGGGCGAAAAGAGCACGACCGTCTGCGCCGCGCCGGCCGCGCGCGCCGCGGTGCCGAGCGCGCGGGTCTCGGCGTTGCCGAGCCCGCAGTCGGCGATGACGATGTCGAAGTCGGCCTCCGCCAGACGTTGCAGGCCGGCCTCCACCGCGGCGAGATGCTCGACCTCGGCGCCGGCTTCCGCGAGCCGCTCGACGAGGAAGCGCGCCTCGAAGGGCGAGTCGGCGACGATCAGGGCGCGGCAGCCGGAAAGGTGCGGCGTCGGCGCGGGCTCGGCGGCGGGATCGGCAGGCAGCGGCAGCGTGACGGTGAAGGTCGCGCCGCATCCGGTGTCCGGCGCCAGCGCGAGCGAGCCGCCCATGCGCTCGGCAAGCCGCCGCGAGATCGCGAGACCGAGCCCCGTGCCGCCCTGCAGCTCGGCCGTCTCGGCCTGGGAGAATTCCTCGAAGATCGCGACGCGGCGCTCGGCCGGGATGCCCGGGCCGGTGTCGGCGACGTCGAAGCGCAGCGTGTCGTTGGGCCCGCGCGTGAGCCGCAGCCCGACGCCGCCCTCCTGCGTGAACTTGATGGCGTTGCCGGCGAGGTTCAGCAGGATCTGCCGCAGCCGCGTCGGGTCGCCGATGACGCGCGCCGGCACGTCGGCGGCGGCGGTCGAGGCGATCTCAAGGCTCTTGCCCTGCGCGCGCGGCGCCAGCAGCTCGGCGACGCTCTCCACGAGCGCGACGACGTCGAAGCTCTCCTGCGCGATCTCGACCTTGCCGGCCTCGATCTTCGAGAAGTCGAGGATCTCCTCGATGAGCGAGGCGAGCGCCGAGCCTGACGAGCGGATCGCCGCGACATACGTGTCCTGCTCGGGGTCGAGCCGCGTGCCGGCGAGCAGCTCGGCCATGCCGAGGATGCCGTTCAGGGGCGTGCGCACCTCGTGCGTGACGTTGGCGAGGAAGCGCGTCTTCGCCTCGTTCGCGGCCTCGGCGCGCTCGCGCGCGGCGGAGGCCTCGCGCAGCTCCCAGATTTCGTCGGACAGCCGGTCGATCTCGGCGGCATGCGCCCGCGCCCGCCGGCGCCCGGCGAGCACGACCAGCCCGAAGGCGACGACGGCGAGCGCCGCCCCGACAGAGGCGAGGGTGAGCGGCGCGGCGAGGAGAAGCCTCTCCATGGGGACCCCGGCGGCGGAATGCCGACCGGTGCCACGCTAGCTCGCGCGCGCTGCGGTTCCGTTCCGGAAACGCGCTAAATCGCGCCGACGAGGCTTACCGCTTGTAAACCATGACACTCACTTGCCGACGCAGCTCATGCCGTACTCGCGCTCGAAGGCGGCGCGCTCGCTCGCGCTCTCGTGGGTGAGCAGCGCGCAGGCAGAGTAGTTGCCCTGCATCGCGCCGTTGTCGACGTACATCCAGTCGGTGACGCGCGAGAGCGGCAGCTTCACCTTGTCGCCCTTCTTGTAGCCGGGGATCGTCTCCGGCGTGTTGTCGAGCTGGCCCTCCACCTCGTCGCCGGCGACGGTGAACGGCGAGAGCCAGAAGAACTCCTGGTGGCCGGCGGGACCGAGGCCGACCTTGACGGCATAGGCGTCCGTGCCGGGCTTCGGGTGCCGGCTCGCCTCGAGGAAGCCGGGGAATGTTGCGCGCGCCTTGCGGACGGCTTCGGCCATCGCCGGGTCGCCATCGGGGATGACGTCGATCTGGTCGTTGCGCGCCTTGTCGCCGAACGACTGGGCCCAGCAAGGGCCGGCGACCGAAAGTGCGAGAAGACACGACAAGGCAATGGCGCGCATCGGCAAGATCTCCGACGAAATATCGCGGGAGCCTAGCAAGCGGACTGCAACGGGTCGATGAAGCTCTACCCCTGCTCGGCGCGGGCCCGCCGCGGCTCCTTCGGCCGCGGCTTGTAGCCGGGCCGCGACTTCGGGCGCTGACCCTCGGAGGCGACGCCGCCCGGCGCGGTGGTGCGCTCGATCGCGATGTTGTCGCCGGCCGGCGCGGGTCCGGCCACCGCCGCCGCGAAAGCTTCGGCCGCGCGCGGCGCGATCTCGACCTTGCTCTCGCGATCGAAGATGCGGATCGTGCCGATGTCGCGCTTGGTGATGCCGCCGCGCTTGCACAGCATCGGCAAGAGCCACTTCGGATCGGCGTTGCGCTTGCGGCCGATGTCGAGGCGGAACCACACGCCGCCGTTGCCGGTCGGCGCGTTCCTGTCGAAGCCGGCTTCGGGCCGCTCGCGCGGCTCGCGGCGCGGCCGGTCGGTGCGGCGCTCGACGACGCCGGGGTCGCCGACGTCCTCGGGCTCCGGCAGGCGCGAGCGGTAGGCGCGCACCAGCGCGGCGGCGATCTTCTCCGGCGCCGCGCCCTCGAGCAGGCGACGGCCGAGCGCGAGATCGTCCTCGCTCGCGTCCTCCGCGAGGATCGGATCCTCGAGCAGCCGCTGCTGGTCGCGCTCGCGGATCGACTCCGCCGTCGGCGGCCCGCTGTAGGTCGCGGTGAGCCGCGCCATGTCGAGCAGGCGATCGGCCTTGCGCTGCGAGGCCGGCGGCACGAGCAGCACCGAGACGCCCTTGCGGCCCGCGCGCCCGGTGCGGCCGCTACGGTGCTGCAGCACCTGCGGGTCGCTCGGTAGGTCGGCGTGGATGACGAGCCCGAGGTTGGGGAGATCGAGGCCGCGCGCCGCGACGTCGGTGGCGACGCAAACCGTGGCGCGGTGGTCGCGCAGCGCCTGCAGCGCGTGGTTGCGCTCGTTCTGCGACAGCTCGCCCGACAGCGTGACGGCCGCAAAGCCGCGCTCGAACAGCATTGCCGAGAGATGCCGCACGCTGTCGCGCGTGTTGCAGAAGATGATCGCGCTTGGCGCATCGACGTAGCGGAGCAGGTTGACGATGGCGTGCACGCGCTCGTTGGCCATCACACGGACGACGCGGTACTCGATGTCCGCATGGCCGCGCTCGGCGCCGCCCGTCTCGATGCGCAGCGCGTCGCGCTGGTAGCGCGTGGCGAGCGCGACGATGCCCTTCGGAAGCGTCGCCGAGAAGAGCAGGGTGCGCCGATCCGCCGGCGTCGCGTCGAGGATCAGCTCGAGATCCTCGCGGAAGCCGAGGTCGAGCATCTCGTCGGCCTCGTCGAGCACCACGCCGCGCAGGCGCGCGAGGTCGAGCGCGCGCCGCTCGATATGGTCGCGCAGGCGGCCCGGCGTGCCGACGACGATGTGGGCGCCGCGCTCCAGCGCGCGCCGCTCGGCGCGCGGGTCCATGCCGCCGACGCAGGCGACGATGGCGGCGCCGGTCTCGGCGTAGAGCCAGGCGAGCTCGCGCTGCACCTGCAGCGCCAGCTCGCGCGTCGGCGCCACGATGAGCGCGAGCGGGCCTTCTGGCGGCAGCGTCTCCTCGCCGCGCAGCAGCGTGTCGGCGAGCGCCAGGCCGAAGGCGATGGTCTTGCCGGAGCCGGTCTGGGCGGAGACGGTCAGGTCGCGGCCGGCGGTCTCCGGCGCCAGGATCGCGGCCTGGACGGGGGTCGGCTCGTCGTAGCCGCGCGCGGCGAGCGCGCGCGCGAGCGGAAGGGGCATCTTGGGAAAGGGCAAAGTGGAGGGGCTTTTCGGTGGGCGCGCCGCTGGGGCTGCGCGAGACTTGGCCGGCGTCGAGGCCGGCAACCCACGGCTTATCGCAGATTTCGCGGCGAGGTGGAAAGCTCTCTTTTTTTGGAGCCGCGACCGGGCGGCGCTTTGCGCGCTTCCCATGACGTCACCGCCGCCTTATCGACGGGGCATGACCCTTTCCATCGACGCCGCCTTCGACGGCGGCAACATCGAGGTCGTCGCGATCGACGGCGACCGCGTCGACCTCGCCATCCGCCGCGATCGCTACTCGGGCTTCTACCAGTGGTTCTCGTTCCGCCTCGCCGGCGCGCGCGGGCGCCACGTGACGCTGCGCATCGTCAACGCCGGCGGCGCGGCCTTCACGGGCGGCTGGCAGGACTACAAGGTGCGCGCCAGCATCGACCGCGCGACCTGGCGGATGATCGAGACGCGCTACGTGGACGGCGTGCTGAGCTTCGACTGGGCGGGCGACAGCGAACTCGCGTGGTTCGCCTACTTCGCGCCGTTCACGATGGAGCAGCATCATGCGCTCGTCGCCCGCTCGGCCGAAAAGCCCGGCGTCGCGCATCGCGTGCTCGGCCATTCGCTCGACGGCGTGGCGATCGACGCGCTCACCGTCGGCGCGGGGCCGAAGCCGGTGTGGCTGATCGCCCGCCAGCACCCCGGCGAGCCGATGGCGGAGTGGTGGATGGAGGGCGCGCTCGACTGGCTGACGCGCCCCGCCGCGGCGCCGCTGCTGGCGGCGGCCACCGTGCACGTCGTGCCCAACATGAACCCGGACGGGACGCGGCGCGGGCATCTGCGCACCAACGCCGCGGGCGTCAACCTCAACCGCGAATGGCACGCGCCCTCGCGCGAGCGCAGCCCCGAGGTGTTTTGCGTGCGCGAGGCGATGGAGGCGACGGGCGTCGCCTTCTCGATGGACGTGCACGGCGAGGAGGCGATCCCCGCGGTGTTCCTGTCGGGGTTCCACGGCGTGCCGAGCTTCACGGAGGCGCGCGGGGAAAAGTTCGAGATGTTCTCGCAGCGGCTCGCCGCGCACACCCGCGATTTCCAGACCGCGAAGGGCTACGGGCGCACGCCGCCGGGCAAGGCCAACCTCACGATCGCGACGAGCCAGATCGCCGAGCGCTTCGGCGCGGTGTCGATGACGCTCGAGATGCCGTTCAAGGACCACGACGACACCCCCGATGCCGTCTTCGGCTGGTCGCCGGCGCGCTCGATGGCGCTGGGCGTCGCCTGCCTCGAGGTGCTCGCGGGGATGATCGACGCGGTGTGAGGGGCCGTCATTGCGAGCCGCAGGCGAAGCAACCCAGGGGCCGCGGCTTCGATGTTGGAAAGATCGCGTCCTGCCGCTCCTGGCTTGCTTCGCTTCGCTCGCAATGACGGGGGATGATGGAGGACCTTTGGGCCGTCATTGCGAGCCGGAGGCGAAGCAACCCAGGGGCCGGCGCTTCGATCTTGGGAAGATCGCGGCCTGCCGCCCCTGGGTTGCTTCGCTGCGCTCGCAATGACGAGCCGCTACATCGCGAGCCCCGACACGATCAGGCCGCCGAGCACGGCGCCGACGAGCGGGCCGACGACGGGGATTGCGGCGTAGCCCCAGTCCGACGGGCCCTTGCCGGGGATCGGCAGGATGGCGTGGGCGAAACGGGGGCCGAGGTCGCGCGCAGGGTTGATCGCGTAGCCGGTGGTGCCGCCGAGCGCGAGGCCGATGACCCAGACCAGCATGCCGACGAGATAGGGCGAGAAGCCCGGCTGGATCGGCGACGGCGAGCCGACCGCCTTCGACGAGATCGCGGCGATGACGAAGAGCAGGACGATCGTGCCGATGACCTCGCTCAGGAAGTTGGCCTTCAAATCGCGGATCGCCGGGCCGGTGCAGAAGACGGCGAGCTTGAGGTCTGGCTCCGCCGTCGCGCGCCAGTGCGGCAGGTAGTGCGCCCACACGATCACCGCGCCGAGGAAGCCGCCGATCATCTGCGCCGGGATGTAGGTCGCAAGCTTCGAGTAGTCGTTCGAGGCGATCGCGAACGCGACGGTGACGGCGGGGTTCAGGTGCGCGTCCTTCGAGCCCGTGGCGACGGCAACGAAGATGCCGCACATGACGGCGAGGCCCCAGGCGGTGGTGATGACGATCCAGCCCGAGTTCTCGGCCTTGGAGTCCTTCAAAAGGACGCCGGCGACGACGCCGTCGCCGAAGATGATGAGCGTCATGGTGCCGAGAAGCTCACCGAGGAAAGGCGAATGCAGCATCGATGCTACTCCTCGTCCTTCCAGTCGAAGGAGCGGGTGACCGCCTTCGACCAAGACTTCGTCAGGGCGTCGCGCTGCTTCTCCTTCATCTTCGGGTGCCAGCGATGGTCGACGCCCCAGTTCTCGACGAGCTCCTCGGTCGACTTCCAGTAGTCGGTGGCCAAACCAGCGGCGTAGGCGGCGCCGAGCGCGGTCGTCTCGGTGACCTTCGGGCGCACGACCGGCACGTCGAGGATGTCGGCCTGGAACTGCATGAGCAGGTCGTTCGCCACCATGCCGCCGTCGGAGCGCAGCTCCTTGATCGGGATCTTCGAGTCCTTCTCCATCGCGACCAGCACGTCGCGCGTCTGGTAGGCAGTGGATTCGAGCGCGGCGCGGGCGATGTGGCCCTTGTTGGCGTAGCGCGTGAGGCCGGCGACGATGCCGCGGGCGTTCTCCTTCCAGTGCGGCGCGTAGAGGCCGGAGAAGGCGGGGACGAAATAGACGTCGCCGTTGTCCTCGACGGTGCGGGCCAGCGCCTCGACGTCCGCACTCGTCTTGATGAGCCCGAGGTTGTCGCGCAGCCATTGCACCAGCGAGCCGGTGACGGCGATCGAGCCCTCGAGCGCGTAGACCGGCTTCTTGTCGCCGAGCTTGTAGGCGAGCGTGGTGACGAGCCCGGCCTTCGACTGCACCGGCTCGTGGCCGGTGTTCATCAAGACGAAGCAGCCGGTGCCATAGGTGTTCTTCGCCTCGCCCGGCTTGAAGCAGGTCTGGCCGAAGAGCGCCGCCTGCTGGTCGCCGAGCACGCCGGCGATCGGCACGCCCTCGAAGGGCGCCTTGCTCTCGCCGTAGACCTCGGACGACGAGCGGATCGCCGGCAGCATGTCCGGCGGGATCTCGAAGGTGCGCAGCATGGTCTCGTCCCAGGCCAGCGTCTTCAGGTCCATGAGCTGGGTGCGGCTGGCGTTCGTCACGTCGGTGACGTGCATGCCGCCGTCCTTGCCGCCGGTGAGGTTCCAGATCATCCAGGTGTCGACGTTGCCGAACAGCACGTCGCCGGCCTCGGCGCGCTTGCGCGCCCCCTTCACGTTGTCGAGCAGCCAGCGCAGCTTGAGGCCGCCGAAATAGGAGGCGAGTGGCAGGCCGGTCGTCTTGCGGAAGCGGTCGATGCCGCCGTCCTTGGCGAACTTCGCGACCAGCGCGTCGTTGCGCGTGTCCTGCCAGACGAGCGCGTTGTGCAGGGGCTCGCCGGTGTGGCGGTCCCAGATCAGCGTCGTCTCGCGCTGGTTGGTGATGCCGATGGCCTTGAGCTTCTTCGGCTCGATGCCGGCTTCCTTGCAGGCGTTGCGCATCACGAGCTGGGTGTTATGCCAGATCTCCTTGGGATCGTGCTCGACCCAGCCGGGCTTCGGGAAGATCTGCTCGTGCTCGCGCTGCGCGACGCCCTTGATGGCGCCCTGCTTGTTGAAGATGATGAAGCGCGACGACGTCGTTCCCTGGTCGATCGCGCCGACGTAGTCGGCCATCGCTTTTCCTCCCACTCCTCGTTCCCTCTCCGCTCTTGGGAGAGGGTGGCCCCGCGAAGCGGGGTCTGATGAGGGGCGTTTCCGCCTCTCTCATCCCGGTTGCCCCGGCGGGGCAATTCTTCACGCGGCCGGCCTCTGGCGGGCCGGCTTGTCCCGCAAGCGGGCGACGACCTTGTCGTGACTAAGCGGCAGCGGCTCGCTTTTCGAGGTAGCCCTCCAGCCGGTCGGCCTCATCTTTCGACAGACGCAGGCCGAGCTTGGAGCGCCGCCACAGGATGTCGGCGGCGGCCACCGCCCACTCCTCGGCGACGAGATAGTCGACCTCGGCGCGCGTCAGCCCGGCGCCGAAATCCTCGCCGAGGTCGGCGAGACTGGTTGCGGTGCCGACGATCGTCTCGGCGCGGGTGCCGTAGTCGCGCACGAGCCGCGTCGCCAGCGCCTCCGGCAGGAAGGGGTGGCGCTTGCGAAAGCCCGCGAGCCAGGCGTCGAAGTCGTCCATGTCGCCGCCGGGCAGCGGCGCGGTGTCGGTCCAGCCCTTCTTCAGCGCCGGCAGATACTTCTCGAGCTTGGCGATCGCGTGCTCGGCGAGGCGGCGGTAGGTCGTGATCTTGCCGCCGAAGACGGAAAGCACCGGTAGCGCGCCGTCGGCGTCGTGGATGTCGAGCACGTAGTCGCGCGTCACGGCGGACGCGTTCTCGGCGGCGTCGTCGAAGAGCGGGCGCACGCCCGAGTAGCTCCACACGACGTCGGCGGGGCCGATCCGTTTGGTGAAGAACCGGTTGATGCTCTCGCAGAGATAGGTCGTCTCCTCCGGCGAGATGCGCACCGGGCCCGGCGCTTCGTCGTAGGGCACGTCGGTCGTGCCGATCAGCGTGTAGTCGCGCTCGTAGGGGATCGCGAAGACGATGCGCTTGTCGGGGTTCTGCAGGATGTAGGCCTGGTCGCCCTCGTAGAGCTTCTTGGTGACGATGTGGCTGCCCTTGATGAGGCGGACGGCGGCCTTGGCGTTGACGCCGAGCGTGCCGCCGAGCGTCTGCGACACCCACGGGCCGGCGGCGTTGACGACGATCTTCGCCCGCACGGTCTCCTGGCCCCGGGCGCCGCGCAGCGTCGCGACCCAGGCGTCTCCGTCGCGCCGCGCGCTCTCGACCTTGGTGCGGGTGCGAACGTCGGCGCCGTGGGCGCGGGCGTCGATGGCGTTGAGCACGACGAGGCGGGAATCCTCGACCCAGCAGTCGGAGTAGATGAAGCCCTTGGTCAGCCGCTCCTGCAGCGGCGCGCCGACGGGCGATGTTCGCAAACGAACGCTCTTCGAACCCGGAAGCGTGCGCAGGCGGGCGAGATGGTCGTAGAGAAAGAGCCCGAGCCGCAGCATCCAGGCCGGCCGCAGCCCCTCGGCGTGCGGCAGCACGAAGCGCAGCGGCCAGATGATATGGGGGGCGATCTTGAGCAGCCGCTCGCGCTCGGCCAGCGCCTCGTGCACGAGGCGGAACTCGTAATATTCGAGATAGCGCAGGCCGCCGTGGATCAGCTTCGTCGACGATGACGACGTTGCTTCCGCAAGGTCGTCCTTTTCGCAGAGCAGCACGCGGAGGCCGCGGCCGGCGGCGTCGCGCGCGATGCCGGTGCCGTTGATGCCGCCGCCGATGACGAGGAGGTCGTAAGGGATGTCCATGGGCCGAAAACGCCGAAGTCGCTTGTCAGTCCCCTGTCATACCCCATTTTCGGAAACGAAAACACCTGTCGTTCGACCGAAGACCCGAAACGCCCTGCGTTGGCCGCAGAGCGGCGGCCGGCGAACCGTTTACGCGACCTCGCAGACCACCCCGGCCTCGCGCATCAGCCGCGCCAGCTCCGGCGGCGGCTCGCGGTCGGTGAAGAAGGTGTGCACCTGCGCGAGCGAGCCGACCTTGACCATCGGGCGGCGCGCGAACTTGGTGTGGTCGGCCACGAGGTAGACGGCCTTGGCGTGGGCCAAGATCGTCTGCGTCGCGCGCACCTCCTCGAAGTCGAAGTCGAGCAGCGTGCCGTCGGTGTCGATGCCCGAGATGCCAATCACCGCGTAGTCGACGCGGAACTGGGCGAGCGTGTCGCAGGTCTGCTGGCCGAGCACCGCGCCGTCGCCCGAGCGCACCGTGCCGCCCGCCACCACGACGCGAAACTCGGTCTCGCGCGACAGGGTGAGCGCGACGTTGAGATTGTTGGTGACGACGCTGAGGCCGGTATGCGCGACGAGCGCGTTGGCCACCGCCTCCGGCGTCGTGCCGATGTCGACGAACACCGAGCAGTGATCGGGGATGCGCGCCGCCGCGCGCTCGCCGATCCGGCATTTTTCCGCCGAGAGCTGCGTGCGGCGGGAGGCGTAGTCGGCGTTCTCGACCGAGGAGGGCAGGCCGCCGCCGCCGCGATAGCGCTCGAGCCGGCCCTCGCCCGAAAGCTCGTTGAGGTCGCGCCGGATCGTCTGCACGGTGACGCCGAAGGTCGTCGCCAGCGCCTCGATCGTCGCAAAGCCGCGCTGGCGCACCGCCGCGACGATCGCCTCGCGGCGCGCGTCCACGCCGAGCGGTTCGAGCTTCGGCCCGGCCTTCACCGGGTCGGGCTTCAACGGATCGAGCCTGGCCGGCTCGGGCTTGGAGTCCGCTTTCGTCAAAGGCTCCCTCGGTGCGACGGCAGAGGTTCTAGCACAAAGCATACGCTACGTGCCGCTCGGCCGCATGAGCGGGTGCGGGGGCGAAAAAGAGCTACTCCGCCGCCGTCGTCAGCCGGTGGCCGTCGAACTGCAGCTTGGCGAGGCGCGCGTAAAGGCCGTCCTTCGCTACCAGCGAGCGGTGCGTGCCTTCCTCGACGATGCGGCCGCCGTCCAGCACCAGGATGCGGTCGGCCTTCAGCACGGTGGCGAGGCGGTGGGCGATGACGAGCGTCGTGCGCTGCGCCATCAGCTTCTCCAGCGCGCCCTGCACCAGCACCTCGTTCTCGGCGTCGAGGGCGGACGTCGCCTCGTCGAGCAGCAGCAGCGGCGCGGCATCGAGGATCGCGCGGGCGATCGCGATGCGCTGGCGCTGGCCGCCCGACAGCGTGACGCCGCGCTCGCCGACCATCGTCTCGTAGCCGTCCGGCAGCATGCGGATGAACTGGTCCGCCGCGGCCTGCTCGGCGGCGCGGCGCACCTCCTCGACCGTCGCGTCGGGGCGGCCGTAGCGGATGTTGTCGGCGATCGTCGCGCCGAAAATCACCGGGTCCTGCGGCACGCTGCGGATTTTTGCGCGCAGGTCGGCGGGGTCGAGCGCACGGATGTCGATGCCGTCGTAGAGGATGCGGCCGAGCTGCGGATCGTAGAAGCGCAGCATGAGCTGGAACAGCGTGGTCTTGCCGGCGCCCGAGGGGCCGACCAGCGCCACCGTCTCGCCCGGGCGCACCGCGAAGCTGACATTGTGCAGCGCCCGGTCCTCGCCGCGCGTCGGATAGGCGAAGACGATGTCCTCGAAGATGACGGCGCCCGCGGGGTGCGCCGGCAGGCGGATCGGATCCGCCGGCGCGACGATCTGCGGGCGCACCGCCAGAAGCTCGCCGATGCGCCCCGCGGCGCCCCCGGCCGCGACGATCTCCGCCCAGACTTCCGAGAGCTGGCCGAGCGCGCTCGCGCCGAGCACCGCGTAGAGCACGAACTGCGACAGCGTGCCCCCGCTCATGCGGTGCGCCAGCACGTCGTGCGCGCCGAGCCACAGCACCGCGACGACGCTCGAGAACACGAGCAGGATGACGACGCCGGTCAGCGCCGCGCGGGCGGTGATGGCGTTCTTGGCGGCGGCGTACGCCTCCTCGACGGCGCGGGCGAAGCGGCCGGCGGTGGTGGCCTGCGCGTTATAGGCCTGCATCGCCCGCACCGCGCCGAGGCTCTCTGCGGCATAGGCCGTGGCGTCGGCCAGCGTGTCCTGCGCCGCACGCGAGCGCCGCCGCACCAGCCGCCCCGAGGCGACGAGCGGCAGCACGATCGCCGGCAGCACCACGAAGACGAAGGCGGAGAGCTTCGGGCTCGTCGCGAACATCATGACGAGCGAGCCGGTGAACATGAAGAGGTTGCGCAGCAGCACCGAGGCCGAGGAGCCGAACGACGACTTCAGCTGCGTCGTGTCCGCCGTCAGCCGCGAGACCAGCTCGCCGGTGCGCGCGTGATCGTAGAAGTTGGCATCGAGCCGGGTGAGATGGGCGAAGACGTCGCGGCGCAGGTCGGACACCACGCGCTCGCCGAGCGTCATCACGAAAAAGTAGCGCGCCGCGGAGGCCACCGCGAGGACCAGCGCGACGCCGACCATCGCCACGAAATACGAGTTGATGAGCCCCGACCTCGACTCGGCGAAGCCGAAGTCGACGATCCGCCGGATCGCCACCGGCACGACGAGCGTGGCGCCGGAGGCGGCGGTGAGCGCCAGCACGGCGCCGAGCACCCGCCCCTTGTAGCGCGCGACATAGGGGATGACCTGCCGCAGGGCACGAAAGTTGGGCCGGCCGCGCTTGGGCTTCTCGGACGTCTCGGGCGCTGGCGCCTCGGTCGGCGGCAGCGCGGTCGGCGGCGCATCGGGCGACGCCCCCAGGGCGGCGTCGGCAGCGGTAGCATCGGTCATGCGGGGTTTATAGTCGTTCTCGATTGCAGGGCCACCTTAAAGATCGCAGAGGTTTGCCGGCCGGGCGCGCCATGAGGTCGCCCCGCGGCCGCAGCCCTTTCGAGCCGTGCGCCTCACCCCCGCGCGAGCGCCTCCACCTCCTCCGGCGTCGCCGGGTTGGCCGGGTGGTAGGAGAGGCAGAGCGGCGTCTTCACCTTGACGGGTGCCGGCGTGCCCTCGGTCGAGAAGTAGAACAGGCCGAAGGTGAGCGCGCCGAGATCGCGCGCCGTGCCGCCGCGCGACTTGATCATGTCCTCCGTCGCATCGAGGAGCGCCGGCGACGACATGCGCCCGTAGAAATGCGTGAGGCAGTTCGAGACGATGTTGGTGTCGATGCCCTTCGGCGCCTGGGTGGCGAAGATCATGCCGAGCCCGAACTTGCGGCCCTGCTGCGCCAGCGCCACCGCCGAGGCCTTGCTGGCGGTCGACCCTTGCGAGGGCGCAAAATTCTGTGCCTCGTCGCAGACGTAGAGGCGCGGCGTCGCCGAGGGGTGGCGCTTGATCCAGGTGAACAGCGCCATCTGCAGCTGGTTGACGAAGTCCTGCTTGCTCGCGTCCGCCGCGAGCCCGGCGAAGTTGACGACCGAGATGCGCGTCGCACCGGGCCGCGAGGCGGTGAACAGCACGGCCGGGTCGAGCGGCTGCCCGGCGGCATTCAGCAGGGGGTTCACCGCGATCTTGGCGCGCAGCTGGTCGCTCATCTCCAGCCCGAACTTTTGGGCCTTGCTTTGCCGGCTCACCTCGACCGGCAGCTCGGCGAGGTAGTCGATGAAGGCGTCGATGCCGGTGCGCCGCTCGCGCGCAAAGGCGGTCAGCGCCTCCTTCAGCACGCCCTCCTTCAGGTCCTTGGTCGCGCCGCGTGCGCCGACCAGCGGGGCCAGTGTCGCCCAGGCCATGTCGACCGCCTGCGCCACCTCGTCGTCGGCCGCCAGCGCCGAAAAATCGGGCAGGACGGCGAGCGTGAGCGGCCGGCCGCCGGGCACGCCCGGCGTCCACACTGCGACCTCGACGGTCTCCGCGTAGCGCTTGGCCTTCGCCTCGTCCGCGTCCGAAAACGCCTCGGGCCGGCTCGGCCACGGCACGCCGAGGCGCGCCAGATCGTTGTTGGTGTCGAGCACGATGGCCGGAATGCCGGCCAGCGCCGCCTCCTCGACGATGCGGCGCAGCAGCACCGTCTTGCCCGAGCCCGACCCGGCAAAGATCGCCGTGTGCCGCACGAGGTTCTTCAGCGGCAGCACCTGGAGCGGCCCGAGCGACCCGCCCTGCACCCGCGGCCCGATGGGGATGTCGGCCTGGGTCTCGGTCACGGGCGGGGTGGTGGGGGGTGGGGGAGGGGGCGTCTGCACTGCGGATGGCGCAGCTGGGGTGGTTTCCGCCCTTTCCGGCGTGACGATTGGCTTGCTTGCTGCCTCGCGCGGATCGGGCGCTTGTCCCTTAGCGGCGGTCTCGTCCCATGGCGGAAGCGGCGGCGGGCAGAGTCCGGCCGCCTTGAAGAACTCAGTCTCGCAAAGCGGCTTGCGCGCGATGAGCCATCTCTCGAAGGCGTCGAAAGCGCTACCGGCCAGGGCCGCATCGCGCATCTGGCGCAAGGCGACGAAGCTGCGGAGGTCCGCATCGCTCGGGTCGATCTCGATCCCGCCGGCGGCGCGGAAGGCCTCGAACAGCTCCCTTGTTTTCGGCCCTGACGGTGGCGGCCCGCGACGCACGACGACAAGCTTTCGATCGGCGACTTTCGCGGCGATGCCGGACGCCGTGAGCGCAGCTCGAAAGCGAGCACACAGCGCTACAGCGTTGCTATGCTGGAGCGCGCGAAAGCAATAGTGTCGGGCGCGGTCGTTCGCTTCGTGGTCGATGAACGTCAACCGACCGTGAAGCGGCGGCGTACGTTGCACAGAATCGGACTGGCTTAAGACGTCGTGCGCGTTGTTCGACGGTATCTGCTTAGCGTACAGGTCGAACGCTTCCCGCAGCAGCGCGCCGAGCAAGGTATCGTCTTTCTCATCGATAAGCCCGGCAAGCTCAGCGGAGGACACCAGTTCCTTGAAGTCTGCGTCGAGGCTGCCAGTCTCTCCCGGTGGTTTGGTCGGTGTCCCACCGCTATCGGCGAGATCGTTGCAAAGCAACACGCGGCCTTCCGACAGGCACAGCCTGCGATGTTCATCGCAGCGCATCAGAATGGAACGGGGTGTCATTCCCTGAGATGCGCTCACGATGGCCGCTTGGCTGAAGGGGCCCGTTGGCGTCTCTGGTTGAATGCCGGCCTTAGCGTAGGCCGGTAGCAAACGATCGGCGATGAGCTTACGCACAAACGCGACGTTTCGCGCGGGCCTCAGCGGAACGGGTGGCGTGAAGCTTTGTGAAAGGGGGCTCGGCCCTCTGCTTTTCAGCACTTCCCAGGAACTCAACAGACAGGTCATGACGAGCATGCCGCGCCCTGTCTTGCGAGCAAGGTCGAGCAGCCCGCCGCTGAGCAGTGCGGTGAAATCGGACGTTTCGCCGAAATCCGAAGGCCCTGCGGTCGGCATGCTTATGACGCCGTCGACTTGATCGACGGCGATGAGGGTAGGGCCTGCGAGTCCCATCACCCACAGAAGACCTTCCACGATCTGAACCGGCGATGGTGGCGGCGATAGAAAGCCGAGCGCTCTGCGCATGGCCTCGTCAGCATCGTAACCCTGGAGCCAAGCGTGAGCGATCCCTACAGTTGCGATGTCGTGCGAGCGAAGCAGCGCGAGCGCGCGGAAAACATCCTGATGTCGCAGCGCGTTGGCCATGCTGGTCTTCATCAGTCCGCCGACCAGCAAGTCGACGAGGCGCTTTGGCTCGACAGCCGGACTGTCGAAGGCGATGTTGACCTCTTTCTCGATCCTGAACCGCCGGGCTATGCCGGTGATCACCGCTTGATACTGTTTCTGTCCGTCGGGCATCTCTTGCAGCAGAGATGTCACGAAGCTAAGCGCGGCGCTCTTCCAGAAGTCGGTGATGCCAACCACGTCGAGCATCACGAACCAGCAGCCGGCCGCCCAGGCCCGGCGCTTCATGACTCCGACGAGATGCGTCTTGCCAATGCCGGCCTGGCCGAGGAAGACGCGACCGGGCGGGTTGGGCGCCGCCGTCAGCGCGGCGACCTCGGCGATCAAGGCGTCGACAAGGTCTTGGTTGGACCGGCGTCGGCCGTCTCCTCGTTGCTCCAAACGCTTTCGAGCGACTGCACCCAGCCGAAGTCGGCATCCTGCAGCGCCTGCAATTCCTTGTTCATGAGGCAATCCAGATGATGTGAAAGGGCTCGCCGGCCGGGCTGAAGGCGGCGGCATGGTCGGCCTGGTCGAGCTGGTTCGGATCGTCGTGCCGCATCAGCGACGCCTTCTTGTCGCCCTTCAGGATGCGGCCGAGCGCTGCATCGACGACGGTGCGATCGAGGTCCGACAGTTCTCTTCGAAGCCGAGCGAGACGCACGGACTCATTCTTGCGGCCGCCGGTGAGCGCCAGGTAGGCGACCTCGATGCGCTTGCGCAGCGCAGTGGCAGACGGTGGCCTCGGCTTTGGCGTCTTGCCGGGCTTTCGTTCCGTGCCGGTGCCAGCCTTCGCCTTCGTCGTCTTGCCGGGCTTTTGCTCCTTGGCCGAAGCAGCTGTCTTCGACGATGTCCTGGTGGACTTTCGCTTCGCGGCTATAGGTTTGGGCTCATCCTTCTCTTTCGGCTTTGCGCCGATGAAGGCTGCAAGCGTCTCGTCATTCTTCTCGAGAAATTCGCCGAGCCGCGCGAGCATCTCATGCAACGTGAGATGAGCCGGCGGCAGTTCTGCGGACAAGTTGCCTGCAGCCCAATTCCAGCCTGCGTCCGATAAGCTGAGATAGAGGCCGCGCCCCTTTTTCTCGACACTGATCAGCTTGGCATTCTCGAGCGCTTCGCGATCGGCCTTTGTCACCGCAGGCATCACGTTGGCCTGCGCGCATTCGCCGTGTGCGGCGAGGAGACCGAAGAGAAGCAGCGCCTGGCTCGGCGTCGGATTGAAGCTCAAGCTATTCTCTCCTCAAGTTGACCACGCGGCGCACCTTCTCGATGGAGCGCCCCAGGTCCAAGGCGATCTCGGCGTTGGTGAGTCGCAGGACGAGGTAACCTGCTACGAGAAGTTCGTAGTCCCTATGACGGTCGGCGCCATAGTTGGGATCGCGTTCGTGCTCGAGGCCGTCGAGCTCCACGACGACCTTCCCGTCGCGCCAAAGCAGGTCGACGCGTGGCCTCGGACCGAGCGGCCCGAGTTGCACGGTGACCTCGTCCTCGAAAAGCCCCGCCAGCTCCGCGTCGGCCGCAAGGGCACTTCGCATGCGCCGTTCGATGAAGCTGCCGCTCGGTCCTTCATCATGAGGCCGGGGTTGGACCAAGCGCGAGGCGACGGGGAGGGGCGCAAGCTCCAGCCGAAGCGCGCCATACAAGATGCGATCCCAAGGCGAGATGCAGGGAGGTTCCTCGGCGATCAGCGCCACGGTCGCAGCCCCATGGCGACGGCACCATTCGAGCGCCGCGATCACCGGCGCCGCACGCTCCGCACGCGTGGGGTCGATCTGAAACAGGAGAGCTGGCGCGCCGGAAGCGGCTAGGAGCTCGGGAAGCTGCAACTCCGGCGCCATGGCGCGAAATAGTGGCGCCCGTCCGGCGGAAGCCAGCCGCCGCGCCGCGCGCCCCCAGGACTGCAGGCGAGCTTGCGGCCATTCCGGCCATGTGCCGAGCGCGAGCCCAGCCAAGTCATCGAGAACGCATGCGGCGTTCGAGCCGAGACGCGCTGCGTTGGAAAGATCGATCCGCAGCATCCTCGGCGCTCCGGACGGGAGGTTTGCCGCCAACGCGTCGACCGCGACGCCGACGAGCGTGAGAAGTCGACCTGGGCCGAGCGCCGCGAAATGCGCGGCGAGATCGTCGCCGCGAGCCTGCAGAAGAGCTTTTGTTTGCGCGTAGCTCACCCGGCAAACTCCAAATTTCTTTGAAGGGCCGGGTTGGGAGCAGTTCGTGCGCTCGCCACACGTTCGGCGCCTTCGATAGCAACCGGGGCGTCATAAAATCTGCGCGCGCAACCAACACATTCCGCCGCGCCGGTCAACCGCTTGTCCGACAAATCCACCCCCGGCCCTTCGTCCCGCCCTCGCGGCCATGTTTGTGTCACCCTCGGCTGCCACACATCGGGCCATGCCGTCCGACACGTCGGAGAATTCGCCGCCGCGCGGGGAGCGTGGACGCCAGGTCGTGACGCCGCGCGCGGATCGCGTGCCGCGGTCGACGATCGCGCTGCTCGCCATCTCGGTGCTGCTGCCGCTGGCCCTGTTCTCGATGGCGGCGCTGCAGAACCGGCGCGACGTCGAGCGCGCTGCGCTGCGCCGCGTCGAGCGCGACGTGCGCATCCTGCACGAGCAGGCGCTGAAGGTGTTCGATACGCAGGAGCTGATGATCGATCAGCTCAACGGCAGCCTGAAGAAGGTCGACTGGAGCGATCCGAAGGTGCCGGCGCAGCTCCACAATGCGCTCGCCCACCTGCAGGCGCTGCTGCCGCAGGTGGCGGCGATCTCGGTCACCGATGCAGCAGGCCACCTGCGCGCCACCTCGCGCGCGGCAACGCCGGACGCCGCCATCGACCTGTCGGATCGCGACTACTTCGTGAAGCTGAAGGCGCAGGACACGCCACGGCCGATGATCGCGCGCGGGGTCATCGGGCGGCAGTCGCACGAGCCGGTGTTCAACATCGCGGCGCGCCTGCAGGGGCCGGTCCCCGGCCGCTTCGAGGGCGTCATCGTCGTGTCGATCGAGCAGTCCTGCTTCACCGCCTTCTACCGCGATGCCGAGCGCGACGCCGGCCACATGTTCCTGCTCGCCGACGAGGACGGCAACGTGCTCGTCTCCGAGCCGAAGATGACGAGCGTCAAGCTGCCGACGGCGACCAAGTTCCGCCTCGCGCTCGAGGGCCCGCGCAGCGGCCCGTTCGTGCGGCCGGCGGTGATCGACGGCGCGCGCCGCATCGTCGCCTACGAGCGGGTCGGCGGCTATCCCGTCATCGTCGGCTACGGCATCCCGTGGAAGGCGGCGCTGATGCCCTGGTGGCGCAACATGTGGGGCTACGGCATCGTCGCGCTGCTGTCCTCGCTGGTGCTGCTCGCCGTCTCCGGCTTCGCGATCCGCCGCATCGCGCTCGAGGCGGCGGCGACGGTGCGCTGGCGGCGCGCCGCAAGCCGGCTCGAGGCCGAGATGGCCGAGCGCGCCAAGGTCGAGGAGCAGCTGCGCCAGTCGCAGAAGATGGAGGCGGTCGGCCGGCTCACCGGCGGCATCGCGCACGATTTCAACAACCTGCTCACCGTCGTCATCGGCAGCCTCGATCTGCTGACGCGGCGCATGAAGGACGCCGACCCGCGCCAGCAGACGCTGGTCGCGAATGCCGTCGACGGCGCGCAGCGCGCCGCCACGCTCACCGCGCGGCTGCTCGCCTTCTCGCGCCAGCATCCGCTCGATCCCGAGGTGCTCGACGCCAACGCGACGATCCGCGGCATGTCGAGCCTGCTGCAGCGCACGCTCGTCGAGACGGTGGCGATCGACCTCAAGCTCGCCGAGGGCCTGTGGTCGGCCTTCGTCGATCCGAACCAGCTCGAGAACGCGATCCTTAACCTCGCCGTCAACGCCGTCGACGCGATGCCGCGCGGCGGCACGCTGACGATCGAGACCGCGAACGCGACGCTCGATGCCGCCTACTGCGCCAACCATGCCGACCTCACGCCTGGCGAGTACGTCATGGTGGCGGTCGGCGACACCGGCACCGGCATGAGCGCGGACGTGCTGGCGCATGCCTTCGAGCCGTTCTTCACGACGAAGCCGGTCGGCAAGGGCACGGGCCTCGGGCTCTCGCAGGTCTACGGCTTCGCGCGCCAGTCGCGCGGCCACGCGGCGATCCGCTCGGTCGAGGGCGAGGGCACGGTGATCAAGCTCTTCATGCCGCGCCGCACCGCGGAGGAGGCGGCCGAGGCCGCACCCGTCGTCGCGGCGAGCGAGATCGTGCCGGCGGCGCGCAACACCAAGATCCTCATCGTCGAGGACGACGACCTCGTGCGCGCCTTCTCGACGTCCGCGCTACGCGATGCCGGCTACACCGTGGTCGAGGCGGCGACGGGGCCCGACGGGCTCAACGGCCTGCGGCTCAACCCCGACGTCGCGCTGCTCTTCACCGACATCATTCTGAAAGGCCCGCTCAACGGCTGCGAGCTCGCCGACCAGGTCGCGGTGCTGCGCTCCGATCTGCCCGTCCTCTTCACGACCGGCTACACCAAGGAGAAGCTTCTGCAGGAGGGCGATCCCGAGCGCGGCATCGCCGTCGGCGACGTGCGGCTCGCCGACGGCAACACCTTCCTCGCCAAGCCCTTCACGGCCGCCGCGCTGACCGCCAAGGTCGCCGCCCTCCTCGCCACCGAGGTCGCGGAGGTCCGCCACAGCGCGGCGGGGTGATCGCGGCGCTGTCGATCCTCTGCGGGGTCTTCGTCGGCTTCGCGCTCGGCCTCGTCGGCGGCGGCGGCTCGACCTTGGCGACGCCGCTCCTGCTCTACGTCGTCGGCGTCGGCTCGCCCCACATCGCGATCGGCACCGGCGCGGTCGCCGTTTCCGTCGCGGCGCTCTCGAACTTCGGCACGCATGCGGTCGCCGGCCACGTCAACTGGCGCAGCGCCGCGCTCTTCGCCGCCGTCGGCGTCGTGGGCGCGCTCGCCGGCTCGACGCTCGGCAAGGCGTTCGACGGCGAGCGCCTGCTGTTTCTCTTCGGCTGCCTCATGGTCGCCGTCGCGCTCTTGATGCTGCGCTCGCGCGACGAGGATCGGCCGCGGGCGAAGGCGCGCTCGGGCGCCAGGGTCGCCGGGCTCGCGCTCTTCGCCGGCGCGGCGTCGGGCTTCTTCGGCATCGGCGGCGGCTTCCTCATCGTGCCGTGCCTGCTGTTTGCCACCACCATGCCGATGATCGAGGCGGTGGGCTCGTCGCTGCTCGCGGTCGCCGCCTTCTCGATCGCCACGGCGGCGAACTACGCGCGCTCCGGCCTCGTCGACTGGCACGTCGCGGCCCTGTTCATCCTCGGCGGCGTCGCGGGCGGGTTCTTGGGGATGAAGCTCGCCGTGCGGCTCTGCGAGCGCAAGGACCTGCTGCGCAAGCTCTTCGCCGTCGTCGTGCTGGCGATCGCCGCCTACGTGCTCTGGCGCAGCTTTGGCGCGCTGCTGCGGCCGCGGTGACTTGACCAGCCGCCGGCTTCTCCGCCACTTGGCCGCTCGAACAAGATGCACGAGCCTCACATGACCGACACGCCCCCCGATCGCCTCGCGGCGAGCCCGAAAAGCCCGTTCTACGACGAGGCGCTGCTCGAGCGCGGCGTCGGCATCCGCTTCGACGGCAAGGAGAAGACCAACGTCGAGGAATATTGCGTCAGCGAGGGCTGGGTGCGGCTCGCCGCCGGCACGGCGCGCACGCGCACCGGCGAGCAGATGACGATCAAGCTCAAGGGCAAGGTCGAGCCCTACTTCCGCGACGTCGAGGGCGAGACGGCGGCGGAGGGGTGAGGGCGCGCGCGCCGTCTCCCGCTCGCGGGCGACGGAAGAGGCCGCGATGAACTACGATCACGCCTTCCACGCCGGCAATTTCGCCGATGTCTTCAAGCATGCGATCCTGGCGCGGGTCATCGACTACCTGAAGCGCAAGCCGGCGCCGTTCCGCATCATCGACACGCACGCCGGCAGCGGCGCCTACGAGCTTTCCGCCGACGCCGCGACGCGCACCGGCGAGTGGCGCGGCGGCATCGGCGCGCTCGATCCCGAGGCGATGCCGGCCGAGGCGCGGGCGCTGCTCGCGCCCTACCTCGCCGTCGCCGACACCGCCCGCGCGGGCGGCCGCTACCCCGGCTCGCCGGCGCTCGCGCTGGCGCTGGCGCGCCCGCTCGATCGCCTGCTGTTCTGCGAGCTGCATCCCGCCGCGCTGGCACGGCTGCGCGCCGCCGTCGGCCGCGACCGCCGCGCGAAGGTGATCGACATCGACGGCTACACCGGGCTCAACGCCTTCATCCCGCCGGTCGAGCGCCGCGGGCTCGTGCTGGTCGACCCGCCGTTCGAGGTGCCAGACGAGCTCGAGCGCCTGACGGCGGCGCTCCTCGCCGCGCACGCCAAGTGGCGCGAGGGCATCTATATGATTTGGTACCCAATCAAGGACCGGCGCGGCGGCGAGCGGCTCGCCGCGGCGCTGGCGGCGGCCGGCGTCGCCGATGCGCTGCGGCTCGAGCTCTCCGTCGCGCCGCCCGCGCCCGACGGCCCGCTCGTCGCGAGCGGGCTCGTCATCGTCAACCCGCCCTACGTGCTGGAGGCCGAGGCCGCCTGCCTGCTGCCGGCGCTGGCCCGGCAGCTCGGGGGAGGGGACGGGGCCGTCGTGGTGCAGCGGATCTGAGGCTGCGGCGTGACCCTTCCTTCTCCCGCCTGCGGGAGAAGGTGGCCCGACGAAGTCGGGTCGGATGAGGGGCGGTCCGGAAGGGCGGCCATCCCAACCATCGAGCGCGACCCCGGAGTGACCCTTCCTTCTCCCGCTTGCGGGAGAAGGTGGCCCGACGAAGTCGGGTCGGATGAGGGACGATCCGGAAAGGTGGCCGTCCCAACTATCGAGCACCGACCCACGCCTCCCTCATCCGACCCCGCTTCGCGGGGCCACCTTCTCCCGCAAGCGGGAGAAGGGGAGGCGCGCTCCCTTCCTTCTCCCGCTTGCGGGAGAAGGTGGCCCGACGCAGTCGGGTCGGATGAGGGACAGTCCGGAAAGGCGGCCACCCCAACCATCGAGCACGAACCCCAGCCTCCCTCATCCGACCCCGCTTCGCGGGGCCACCTTCTCCCGCAAGCGGGAGAAGGAGAGGCTGCGGCGCGAAAAAAAACGCCGCCCGGCGTACTGTTACGCGGCCGGACGGCGTCGCACTCCGCTGGGGGATCTCCAGCGCGGCGAGCGTGCCATGCGGCGGGTAAGTTTTGCGTTAGCGGCGCCTCACGGCGCCTTCAGCCAGCCCATGATGCCGAGCGAGACGATAGCCGGGCCGAGCAGGTAGATCGCGAGCCAGATATGGTACCAGTCGCGCACGCGCCGAGGGACGGCGAGGCTCAGGCTGGCAGCCTCGACACCCGATTGTTGGCCAACGTCGACCATGCGCATTACTCAAGGGAGTGGCATGTTCTTGCCCGAGGCCGGGGCGAAGCGCAATGCGGCAATTTCAAGATTCGCCACCTGTCGATCGGCCCATCTCGATTTGACGCGATCGAACATTTTTGGCGCGCCGGTGTCGGCGCTCGCCGACCTGCAGAAAGCTCCGTCGCCGTGCGCCGACAAAGGTCCTCTCCGGCGTCGGCGTCCGCCGACATTGGTCCCTTTCGACATCGGCGCTCGCCGACATTGGCAGGGATGGGCGACGGCGGACGCCGACATTTGCCGATGGACACCGTCCGATCGCGCCATTGGACAGCGCCGTTGCGTCAGGTTATATTACCGGATCGGCGGCGCAAACCCTCTTCACCCTGGCGGCCGAAACGGGTCGCATCGAAACACCACCCCTGGTATGGAGGCGCCGCCCGGAGCCTGAATCTTCCCGTGAACGCCCCAACGCCGCTTCCCTTCGCCGACGATCGCCAGCGCCAGCAGGCGCTGATGGATCATCTCGTCGGCGCCGGCTACGCGCGCTGCGAGCCGCCGCTCCTGCAGCCGGCCGCCGCCTTCTTCGAGTCCGGCGAGGACATGCGCGGGCGACTCTACCTCACGCACGACGTCTCGGGCACCGAGCTGTGCCTGCGGCCGGAGTACACGATCCCCGTCTGCCGGCAGTACATCGCCTCGCCGGCGTTCGGGCAGCCGGCCAGCTTCTCCTACTGCGGGCCGGTGTTCCGGCTGCGCCGCGACGGGCCGGGCGAGTTCATCCAGGCCGGCATCGAGAGCTTTGGCCGCGCCGACCGCGAGGCGGCGGACGCCGAGATCCTCGCCGTCTCGCTCGAGGCCGCGACGCTGGCCACCTCGGTGCGGCTCGAGACGACGATCGGCGATGCCGGGCTCTTCGGCGACCTGCTCGACAGCCTGGCGATCCCGACGCAGTGGCGCCGCCGCATCATCCGCGGCCTCGCGCAGGGCAAGGGGCTTGCCGGCATCCTGGACGCCCCGCGCAACGGCCACATCGACCATTCCGGCGTGCTCGCCGCGCTCGAGGGCGTCGACAAGAAGGGCGCCCGCGCGCTGGTCGAGGACCTGCTGGCGATCGCCGGGATCACCTCCGTCGGCGGCCGCTCGGCGGCCGAGATCGCCGACCGCTTTCTCGAGCAGGCGGCGCTGAAGGGCGGCTCCGGCGTCCCGGCCGAGGCGCGCCAGGTGATGGAGCGCTACCTCGCCGTCTCCGGCGACCCGGACGAGGCGTCGGCCGCGCTGCGGGCGCTCGTCGCCGACGCCAAGCTGCCGCTGGAGGGCGCGCTGGAGCGCTTCGACAACCGCCTCGGCTTCATGGGCGCGCACGGGCTCGACGTCCGCGCGCTGCGCTTCTCGACGCGGCTCGTCCGCAACCTCGACTATTACACCGGCTTCGTCTTCGAGGCGCGCGACGCCGCGAAGCCGAGCGACCCGCCGCTCGTCGGCGGCGGCCGCTACGACCGCCTCGCCACGATGCTCGGCGCAAGCGCACCGGTGCCCGCCGTCGGCGCCTCGCTCTGGGCCGACAGCCGCGCCGCGGGAGAGGCCGCATGACCGCTCCCTTCGTCCTCGCCGTCCCCTCCAAGGGGCGCCTGCAGGAGAACGCCGCGGCGTTCTTCGCCCGCGCCGGGCTGAAGCTCGTCCAGGGTCGCGGTGCCCGCGACTATCGCGGCACGCTCGACGGCATCGACGGCGTCGAGGTCGCCTTCGTCTCGGCCTCCGAGATCGTCGGCCTGCTCGCCGCCGGCCAGGCGCACATGGGCGTCACCGGCGAGGACCTCGTCCGGGAGACGATCGAGGACGCCGACGAGAAGCTCGAGCTTTTGACCCCGCTCGGCTTCGGCAACGCCAACGTCGTCGTCGCCGTGCCGCAAGCCTGGATCGACGTGCGAACCATGGCCGATCTCGAGGACGTGGCGGCCGCCTTCTACACGCGACGCGGCAAGCGCATGCGGGTCGCCACCAAGTACATCAACCTGACGCGGCGCTTCTTCGCCGAGAACCACGTCGGCGACTACTCGATCGTCGAGAGCCTCGGCGCCACCGAGGGAGCGCCGGCGGCGGGGCAGGCCGAGCTCATCGTCGACATCACGACCACCGGCGCGACGCTCGTCGCCAACGGGCTCAAGGTGCTCGACGACGGCGTGATCCTGCGCTCGGAGGCCAATCTCGTCGCCGCGCTCGGCGCGACCTGGGACGACGAGACGCGCGAGCAGGCGCGCCAGATCCTCGGCCGCATCTCGGCCGAGGAGGAGGCGCGTCTCACGCGCGACGTCGTGGCGCAGTTCGAGGGCGACCGCGCCGGCCAGCGGGCCGGCATCGCCGCGGAAGCGCACAACCGCTTCGGCGCCACCGTCCGCTCGCAGAATGTCGCCGGGCGCTTGACCCTGACCTGCCTGCGCGACAAGGTTGCGCCGCTCGCCGACTGGCTCATTGCCCATGGCGCCGAGCACGTGACGGTCGCGGCCATGGATTACGTGTTCGCGCCGACCAACCGGCTGCACGAAAGGCTCCTGCGGCGGCTCGCCTGAGCGGCCCTCTTTCCCCAGTCTCGGCCGCACTCTAAGACCACCTTGGTGCCTCGAAAGAGGGCGCCTCCACGGGAGCACGCTTCATCTTGGACGGCACGACGGCCCGCGATGCCAAGACCGATGCGGACGGCGCGTCCGACGACGACCGTTCCGCGGGCGACACCGAGCACAAGCTGACCGCCAAGGTGCTCAACACGGTGATCCCCGACCACGTCGAGGACAAGCACGCCGTCCGCCGCAGAATCCTGCACTGGCTCGGCGTCGTGCTTTCGTTCGGCATCGCCGCGCTCGCTCTCTTCGTCCTCACGCGGACGTTCATGCAGATCGACGCCGGGGATCTGCGCGCGGCGATCGCCTCGACGAGCGCGCAGCGCTTCGTCCTCGCCTTCGCCTGCACGGCGGTCTCGTTTCTGGCGCTGACCGGCTACGACGGGCTGGCGCTGCGCCAGCTGAAGCTCAAGGTGCCCTACCGCACCACCGCGCTCGCCTCCTTCACGAGCTACGCCGTGTCGTTCACGCTCGGCTTCCCGCTGATCACCGCGGCGACGGTGCGCTACTGGATCTACTCGACGAAGGGGCTGTCGGCGGGGAAGGTCGCGAGCCTGACGGTCATCGCGGGCCTCACGTTCTGGCTCGGCATGGTGCTGGTCATCGGCATCGGCCTCACCGTGCGCGCCGAGGGCGTGGCCCACCTCGACCACCTGTCGCCCTGGCTCAACCGGGCGATCGGCATCGCCATCCTCGCGGCGATGGGCGCCTACCTCGTCTATGCCGCGAAGGGCCGGCGCGTCGAGTTCATGCAGGTCAAGCTCGAGCTGCCGGGCTTCTGGCTCAGCATCGGCCAGGTCCTTCTCGGCCTCATCGACCTCTGCGCCGCCGCGGGCGTGCTCTACGCGCTCCTCGCGCCGCCGCGGCTGATCGACTACATCACCTTCGTCGCGCTGTACGTGCTGGGCTCGCTGCTCGGCATCGCCTCCAACGCGCCGGGCGGCATCGGCGTCTTCGAGGCGACGATGCTGAAGACCGTGCCGGCGCATACCGAGGCGGAGCTCTTCGCCGCGCTGCTGCTCTTCCGGGTGATCTACTACCTCGTGCCGTTCCTCCTCGCCCTGGCGATGATCGGCGCGCACGAGTCGATCCGCCGCTGGCAGAGCCTGCGCGCCGCCATGATGGGCGACGACGACGACGATCCGCAGGGCGACCGGGTCGACTGAGCCAGCCCGGCGCCCCGCCGTTAGCTGCAATGACGTCGCGCGCTTGCACGACGGCGCCGCATCGCCCATGCATGCCGACATGGACCATCTCGAGCAGCAATACGCGAGCGACAACTACTCCGGCATCTGCCCCGAAGCCTGGACGGCGATGCAGGAGGCCAACGCCGGCCACGCCCCCGCCTACGGCGAGGACCGATGGACGACGCGGGCCGCCGACGCCTTCCGGAACCTGTTCGAGAAGGACTGCGAGGTCTTCTTCGCCTTCAACGGCACGGCGGCGAACGCGCTCGCCCTCGCCTCGCTCTGCCAGAGCTACCATTCGGTGGTCTGCGCCGCCTCGGCGCACGTCGAGACCGACGAGTGCGGCGCGCCGGAGTTCTTCTCCAACGGCTCGAAGCTGCTGATCGCGCCGACCGCCGACGGCAAGCTCGACGGCGCGGCGGTCCGGGCGATCACCACCGGGCGGCGCGACCTGCACTTCCCGAAGCCGCGCGTCGTGACGATCACCCAGTCGACCGAGACCGGGCGCGTCTATGCGCCGGACGAGATCGCGGCGCTGTCCGCGACCTGCAAGGAGCTCGGCCTCCGGCTCCACATGGACGGCGCCCGCTTCGCCAACGCCTGCGCGAGCCTGGCGGACAGCCACGGCGCGAGCCCCGCAGACGTCACCTGGCGCGCCGGCGTCGACGTGCTCTGCTTCGGCGGCACCAAGAACGGCATGGCGTTCGGCGAGGCGATCGTCTTCTTCGACCGCAAGCTCGCCGAGGATTTCGACTACCGCTGCAAGCAGGCGGGCCAGCTCGCCTCGAAGATGCGCTTCCTCGCCGCGCCCTGGGTCGGGCTGCTCGAGAGCGGCGCCTGGCTGAAGAACGCCGCCCATGCCAACGCCTGCGCCAGGCGTCTCGCCGACGGGATCGGCAACCTGCCGGGCGTCTCGCTCGCCTATCCCTCGGAGGCCAACGCCGTCTTCGTGCAGGCGCCCGTGCCGGTGCTCGAGGCGCTGCGCGCCAAAGGCTGGCGCTTCTACTCGTTCATCGGCGGCGCCGCCCGCTTCATGTGCGGCTGGGATGCCGACCCGGCGCGGGTCGACGCGCTGGCCGCCGACCTGCGCGAGGCAGCGGTCGCCCAAGCGGCCCGAACGGAAGCGGCCTGAGCGGGCGCTACTTCTTCGCCTGCTCCTCGGGCGGCTTCGGCTTGACCTTCACCTTCATGTGGTCGGCGATGTCGACGGGCGGGTTGTTGACGACCTGCTCGCCGCCGCTCAGCCCGTCGCGCAGCTCGACCGTCTTGCCGAAGTCGCGGTAGATGTTGATCGTCTGCATGTGGACCTCGCCGTCCTGCACGACGGCGACCTGCATGCCGGTCTTGTTGAAGACCAGGGCCTCGGCCGGCAGCACCACGTTCGGGTGCAGGCGCGGCACCTCGAAGGACACGTTGACGAAGGCGCCGGGGCGCAGCGCGCCGTCGGGATTGTCGACGTCGACCTCGGTGTCGAGCGTGCGCGCCGAGTTGAGCAGCGCGACCGACGAGCGGGCGATGTGGCCCGAGAACGTCTGCTCCGGCTTCTGCGGCAGGTAGGCGGTGGCGTAGAGGCCGTCCTTGATCGAGAAGGCGTTGGCCTGCGGCACGTGGACGGTGACGCGGAGCGTCTTGTCGTAGGCGATCGTGAACAGCGGCGTGCCGGTCTTCGAGTCCGCGTTGACGAGGTCGCCGACCTCGACGCCGCGGGTGGTGATCACGCCGTCGTAAGGCGCCTCGACCCGCTCGAAGGCGACCAGCGCCTGCAGCCGGTCGACCGTCGCCTGGGCCGCCTTGGTGTTGGCGTCGGCGACCTTGATGCCGGCCTCGCCGGCCTCGACGTTGGCGCTGCCGGTCTGCACGGCCGTCTTCTGGTTGTCGTTGTTCTGGACCGTCTCGTAGCCCTGCGTCGTCAGCTTCTGGTAGCGCTGCGAGGTGACCTGGGCGAGCGCGAGGTTGGCCTTGGCCTGGTCGAGGGTCGCCTGGGCCTGCGCCTGAGCGGCGACCGACTGCGCGAGCTGGCCCTTCGCCTGAGCGAGCTGCTGGTCGAGGTCGGGTGCCGAGATGCGGATCAGCAGGTCGCCCTTCTTGACATGCGAGCCGATGTCGACCCGCCGCTCGGCGATGTAGCCCGTCGCGCGGGGGTAGATCGTCGACTGGTTGAACGGCTCGGTCTGGCCCGGCAGCGTCAGCTTGATCGGGCCGTCCTCGGCCTTGGCGGTGATCGTCGTCACCTCGGGCACGAAGTCGGTCGCCTCGGCCTGCGTCTCGGTCGCGCGCTGGTCGGTGAGGAAGTGCTCGAACGCGCCGTAGCCCAGCGCGCCGCCGACGACGAGCAGCACGATGAGGAAGACGCGCTTGCGCGGCGGCGGGGGCACCTCGCGCTCGGAGAAGGGCACCTGCGTCTGCGGCGCCTCGCCGTGCGGGCGCTGCTCGGCCTCGACCTTCTGCGCCGGAGCCTCGGAACGGTCCTCGTCCATGCTCGATCTCGTCATGCGTAGTCCTCGAGGGGCTTCACCTTTCCTCGGCGCAGCAGCGTGTAGAGGAAGGGAACGAACAACAGGGTGGAACAGGTGCCGACGGCGACGCCGCCAAGCACCGCGCGGGCCAGTGCGGCGTTCTGCTCCGAGCCCTCGCCGACGCCGATCGCCATTGGCAGCAGGCCGACGAACATCGCGAGCGCGGTCATCAGCACCGGCCGCAGGCGCGTCTCGCCGGCGGTGATCGCCGCCTCGTAGGCGTCGCAACCCGTCGCCTCACGGTGCTCGCGGGCGAAGGTGACGAGCAGGATCGAGTTCGCCGAGGCGACGCCGACCGCCATGATCGCGCCGAACAGCGAGGGGATCGACAGCGTCGTCTGGGTGATGAACAGGCTCGCGAGCATCCCGCAGAAGGCGAGCGGCAGGGCACAGATCACCACGAACGGGTCGCCCCAGCTCTGGTAGTTCAGCACCATGAGCAGGTAGACCGCGACGATCGAGATGCACAGGCCGATGCCGATGTTGAAGAAGGCGTTGTCCATCTGCTCGACCTGGCCGCGGATGACGATCGTGTCGGGGATCGGCAGCTTCTTCTGCTCGTCGGACATGATCGCCTGGATGTCGCGCTTCACCGAGCCGAGGTCGCGGTCCTGGACATTGGCGTAGATGTCGAACACCGGCTGCGCGTTGAGGTGGTTGACCACCGTCTGCTCGGACTGCCGCTTCAGGTCGACGACCGAGCTCAGCATGGTGAGGACGCCGGGCGCGTCGCCGCTCGAGGTGATGTAGACCGGCGTCGTCTTGACGTCGTTCAGGCTGTCGGTCCGCCATTCCGGCGTCTGCACCCACAGCTGGTAGGGGATGCCCGTCTTGGGGTCGGACCAGAAGTTCGGCTGGATCTGGTAGCTGCCCGAGAGCGACACGTTGATCGAGTTGGCGATGCCCTGCGCGTTGATGCCGACCTCGCTCGCGAAGTTGCGGTCGATCGTGCCGAAGAACTCCGGCGTGTCGACGATCTGCTGCAGGTGGACGTCGACGGCGCCCTTCACGCGCTTCATGCGCGCGACCATGCTCTGCGCCACCGCGAGGTCCTGCGGCGTATGGCGCCCGGTGACCTGCACGTCGATCGAGGTGACCGTGCCGAAGTCGAGAATCTGGGTCACCATGTCGGACGGCTGGAAGTAGAAGATCATGTCCGGGAAGGTCTGGTGCAGGACCTTGCGCAGCTTGCGCATGCAGACGGAGATCGGCTCGCGCGACACGTCGTCCCTGAGCTGGATCAGCATCTGGCCGTCGTTGTAGCCGACGATCGAGCCGTCGCCGAAGGCGAAGTTGTAGTTGATCGCCGGCAGGCCGATGTTGTCGATCACCGAGTCGATCACGCCGGGCATGGTCTTCTTCACGACCTTCTCGACCTGCGCGAAGCGCTCGCCCGTCGTCTCGAGGCGCGTGCCCGCCGGCGCCCGGATGTGCAGGGTCAACGTGCCGCCGTCGATCTGCGGGAAGTAGTCCTGCCCGACGAAGGTGAAGAGCACGCCGCCGCCGACAAAGATCAGCGCGACCACCGTGCAGGTGACGAACTTGTGCCGGATCGTCGCGTAGAGGAGCCCGAGATAGGCGCGGTGGAACTTGGTGAACTGCCTCTCGAAGCCGGCCTGGAAGCGCGCCACGGCGCGGGCCAGCCAGCCCTTCTTCGCCCCGCCGCCGTCGCCGCCGTGGTGGCTGCCGTTCGGCCCGAAGCGCTCGTCGAATTCCTTCTCGACCAGGATGTCGATGAGGATCGGCACGATGGTTCGCGACAGCAGGTAGGACGTCAGCATCGCGAACACGACGGCGAGCGCCTGCGGCGTGAAGAGATACTTCGGCGTGTCGGTCAGGAAGAGCACGCTGACGAAGGCCGAGCAGATCGCGAGCGTCGAGATGAGGGCCGGCTTGGCGATGCCGGCGGCGCCCTCCACCACGGACTCGCGGAACGTGTGGCCCTCTTCCATCAGGCGGTAGGTGTTCTCGATCGCGACGGTCGCATCGTCGACGAGAATGCCGACGGCGAGCGCCAGACCGCCGAGCGTCATCACGTTGATCGTCTCGCCGAGCAGCGACAGCACCGACAGCGAGGTGAGGATCGACAGCGGGATCGAGACCAGCACGACGAGCGTCGAGCGCCACGAGCCGAGGAACACGAAGATCGCGAGGCCCGTGAGGCAGGCGGCGATGACCGCCTCGCGGATCACGTCGGTGATAGCGCCGGAGACGAAGACCGACTGGTCGAACAGCGGCTTGATGTTGATGCCCTTGGGCGCCGCGCCCTGGATGATCGGCATCGCCGCCTTGACGTTGTTGACGACGGTCAGCGTCGAGGCGGTGCCGTTCTTGTAGATCGGCATCAGCACGCCATTGGAGCCGTTCTCCACGACGAGGTTCTGCTGCGGCGGCGAGCCGTCGCGCACCCAGGCGACATCCTTGACCTGGATCGGGATGCCGTCGACGACCTTGACCGGGATCTTGTTGAGATCCTCGATCGCCGCCGGCGCGGTATTGATGCGGATCGGGTACTGGATGTTGCCCATCTTCGCGAGGCCGGCCGGCACGATGGGGTTCTGGTTCAAGACGGCGTTGGCGACGTCCTGGGGGGTCAGGCCGTTGGCCTGCAGGGCGTGCAGGTCGAGGTCGACCTGGATCTGGCGCGGCGAGCCGCCGGAAGGCGCCGGCAGCGTCGCGCCGGGCGACGACAGCAGCGTCTGTCGGATGCGATACATCGCATAGTCGTACATCGCCGCGCCGCTCTGCGTGGCGGACGAGAGCGCGAGCTGGACGACCGGCTGCGAGGAGGCGGAGAAGCGCAGCACGACCGGCGGCTGGATGCCCGGCGGCAGCACGGCACGGATCGAGTTCACCGAGGAGACGACCTGGGCGATGGCGAGGTCGATCGACACCTGCGGGTCGAACCACACCTTCTCGACCGTGTAGCCCTGGATCGTCTGGCTCTCGAGCCGGGCGATGTTGTTGACGTTGTTGGAGAGCGAGTACTCGGTGTAGGTCGTGACCCGGCTCGCCATGTCGGTCGTGTCGAGGCCGGTGTACTGCCAGACGATGACGACGACCGGGATGTTGACGACCGGCAGCACGTCCTTCTTGGCGACGACGGCCGAGCCGAGGCCGCCGAGCAGCATCACGATCGCCAGCACGAAGAACGAGACGCGGTACTTCAGCGCGTAGAGGACGAGACCCATGCGGACCTGCTTGAAAGCCGCGAGGCACGGGCCACGGGCACGAGACGGCAAAACGCCTTGATCATTAAAGATCGGTCATAGACCGCCCACAATCAACTTCCACGCACTTGATCGTGAGACGGCAAACGACGCAAGGCCGCGGGAGCAGGGCAGCCGCGCGTCTCCGGCTCGGCTGCACGACGGCAAGAAGTCTCTACCTGTGCGCCAAGCGTAAATAGCTCTTCCGCTCAGCGGAAGATTAGATCAGCGCGCGGACCAAGTTTGGAATGATCACCTGCTTGATCAGCTCGATGAGGACGATGAGGATCAGCGGCGATATGTCCAGGCCGCCGGCGATCGGCACGATCCTGCGGATCGGCCGCAGCATGGGCTCGAGCACCGCATTGAGCCCGTCGTACACGGCGCGCACGCCGGCATTGTAGACGTTGATGACCCGAAGGCGATCAGCCAGGACATGATCGCCACGATGATGATCATGAACTCGAAGATGTTCAAAAGCCAGACGATGAACTGCAGGAGGTAGAGCACTGCGGCGTCTTCCGATCGAGGACAGGTGCGCGGGTGTACGGCACAGCCGGCCGCGCTTCAAGGCAAGGCGGGTCAGCCGGCGGCGCGCGTCGGCACGCGGGCCGGCACCTCTGGCTCGATGGCGCCGGAGCGCAGCCGGATGGTCCGGTCGCAGCGGGCGGCGAGTGCCAGGTCGTGGGTGACGAGCACCAGCGTCGTGCCGCGCTCGCGCTTCAGGGCCAGCATCAGGTCGACGATCTGCGATCCCGTCGCCTCGTCGAGGTTGCCGGTCGGCTCGTCGGCGACGAGGATCGCCGGGTGCGGTGCGATGGCGCGGGCCAGCGCCACGCGCTGCTGCTCGCCGCCGGAGAGCTGCGCGGGGTAGTGCGCCATTCGCTCGGCGAGCCCCACCGCCGCCAGCTCGTCGCGGGCGCGGGAGAAGGCGTCGCGCTGGCCGGCGAGCTCGAGGGGCACGGCGACGTTCTCGAGCGCGTTCATGGTCGGGATGAGGTGGAAGGACTGGAAGACGATCCCGATGCGCTGGCCGCGGAACCGCGCCAGCGCGTCCTCGCCGAGGCTGCCGATGTCGGTGCCCTCGACCGCGATACGGCCGGAGTCGGCCCGCTCCAAGCCGGCCATGGCCATGAGCAGCGTCGACTTGCCGGAGCCGGAGGGCCCGGTCAGCCCCACCGTCTCGCCGCGCGCGATCTCGAGGCTTATACCCTTCAGGATGTGGACCCGTGCCGCACCGCGGCCAAGGCTCAGGTCCACGTCCGCCATCTCGATCGCCGCTGAGGTCATATGCCCGTCTTGGTTCGCCTGGCCCGCCGCCTGCCGCCCGCATATGGGGCTTTCGCCCGCGGCGCGACAGCCTTGGCCTTGGCCGTCGCCCTGATGAGCGGCCTGGCGGGCGGCGTGACGAGCGCCGGCGCGGCGCGGCCGCTTCGCCTCGTCGCCTTCGGCGACAGCCTCACCGCCGGCTACATGCTGCCCGATGCCGACGCCTTTCCGGTGCGACTGCAGGCCGCGCTCAAGAAGCAGGGCCGCGACGTCGAGGTGGTCAACGCCGGCGTTTCCGGCGACACCTCGGCCGACGGGCTCGCCCGGCTCGACTGGTCGCTCGGCGAGGGCGCCGATGCGGTGATCCTCGAGCTCGGCGCCAACGACATGCTGCGCGGCCTCGACCCCAAGATGACCGAGGCCAACCTCGCCAAGATGCTCGAGGCCCTGCAGGCCAAGCACGTCAAGGTGCTGCTCGTCGGCATGCGGGCACCGCCGAGCATGGGCCCCGAGTACCAGCAGAGCTTCGCCGCCATCTATCCGGCGCTCGCCAAGCGCTACGACGTGCCGCTCTACCCGTTCTTCCTCGAGGGCGTGATCGGCGACCGCAAGCTTCACCTCGCCGACCAGCTGCATCCGACGGGCGAGGGCGTGGGCGTCATCGTCAAGCGGATCCTGCCCGACGTCGACAAGCTGCTCGACGGCGTGCCGGCGAAGAGCTGAACCCTCGGGCCTTCAGGGCGAAGACGAGAGCGGCGATGCCGACTTGTCACGCTCGCCCGCGCTGTTCCAGCTCAGGTTGCCGCCGCTTGACCTTCCCGCTAACAGGGCCGCCACGGTCGGCGCCTCCCGGAATCGCCGATCGCGACGTCCTTCGACGCGTCGGGAGCACCCCATGGATCGCCGCGCCTTCCTCGCCACCCTCGCGGCCGGTTCTGCCGCCGCCTTCGCCCGCCCGGCCTTCGCCGACGTGCCAGTCCCTTATTCGTGGGACGAGATGCCGCCGATGGACTCGAAGGAGAAGTTCATCGCTTGGGCGGTGAAGAACCGCGGCGAGAACCCCGAGTATCTCGGCGAGCGCTTCGAGCGCTTCCGCCACCTCGTCGGCAACCGCGACACCACGGACCTCAAGGACAAGCGCGCCTTCCTGATGACGCCGCGCGAGGATTTCTGCCTGAAGCAGAACCTCGCCCGCTGCTACGACAACGCCTTCCTCGACATCGGCTTCGGCGTCACGATCTCCGGCCCGCACATCGTCGGCCGCATGACGCAGGTGATCGACGTCAAGAAGGGCGACAAGGTTTTGGAGATCGGCACGGGCTCGGGCTACCAGTCGGCCTATCTCTCGAACCTCACCGACAAGGTGTGGACGATCGAGATCATCAAGCCGCTCGCCGAGCGCACCGCCGGCATCCGCGACGACCTCATCAAGAAGGGCTATTCCGAGTTCAAGGCGATCAACTGGAAGAACGCCGACGGCTACTACGGCTGGGCCGAGGCGGCGCCGTTCGACCAGATCATCGTCACCTGCGGCATCGACCATGTGCCGCCGCCGCTCTTGCAGCAGCTGAAGCCGAACGGCGTGATGGTGATCCCCGTCGGGCCGCCCGGCGCGCAGCGCGTGCTCAAGATCACCAAGACCGTCGACAAGGACGGGCAGATTACGGTGGCGCGCTCGGACATCTACAACGGCCGCATCGTGCCCTTCGTGCCGTTCACCAAGCTCGCCGACGACGGCAAGATCGCCGGCACGCACAACAAGTGAGGATTGCGGGGCCTCGTCCTTCTACCGCTCGCGGGAGAAGGTGGCCCGACGAAGTCGGGTCGGATGAGGGCGGTGCCGACATGGTCCGCATGTTCCCCTGTTCGCCCGACATCCCTCATCCGACCCCGCTTCGCGTGGCCACCTTCTCCCGCAGGCGGGAGAAGGGAGGTGTCGTGTGAGCTTCCTCGACGACTCGCTGGAGGCCTCGCCGCGCGGCGACGCGGTCGCCTACGTCACGATCGGCCTCATCGCCGGCGCGGTGATCGCGCTGCAGATCGCGATCATGCGCATCTTCCAGGTGGGCTCCTGGGCGCACTTCGGCTCGCTTGTCGTGTCGCTGGCAATGCTCGGCTTCGGCCTCACCTCGGCCGTGATGTGCGTGGCGCGGCCGTGGTTCGAGCGCAACTGGCAGCCCGTCGCCTCCGGCTCGCTGCTGCTCTTCGGGCCACTCGCGGTCGGCGCGAACCTCACTGCGCAGCAACTGCCGTTCAACGCGATCTTCCTCGTCTCCGACCCCGCGCAGAAGTGGCGTCTCCTCGCCAACTTCCTGCTCTACCTCCTCCCCTTCCTTGCCGGCGCGACCTTCCTCGGCACCGTCTTCCTGCGCGCCAGGACCGGCTTCAACCGCGTCTACTTCGCAGACCTCGCGGGCTCCGGCCTCTGCGGCCTCATCTTCCTTGCCGCGACCTACGTGTTCTGGCCCGAAAACCTCATCGTCGCGCCGCTGATCCTGTGGGTGGTCGGCAGCCTGCTGTGGTTCAACGGCTTCAGCGAGTTCCGCCTCGCCCTCGTCTTCGCGCTGGTCGCGATGGGCACGATCGTGACGCACTACAAGGCGCCGATCGATCTCGGCCTGACCAAGCTTGCGACCTCCGACTACAAGGGCGTCGCCTACGCCCGGAAGTTCCCTGACTCGAAGCGCGTCTATGCGCGGGACACGCCGTTCGGGTTCATCGAGGTCTATTCGTCCTCGTACCTCCATTTCGCGCCGGGCCTCTCGGACAACGCCGCCTTCAACCTGAAGAGCATGCCGGCCAACGCCTATCTCGGCCTCTACATCGACGGCGAGGGCCCGTCCGGCATCATCCGCGACCTGCCGCCGGGCGAGACCGATTATTTCCGCTACCTGCCGATGATCTATCCCTACGTGATCAAGCAGAAGCCCTCGACCTTCGTGGTCCAGTTCGGCGGCGGCATCTCGACGACGGTCGCCCTGTCGCAGTCGCGGCACGTCACGGTCGCGGAAGGCAATCCGGCCATCCTCCACGCCTTCCGCACCGACACGACCCTGAAGGACTTCACCGGCAACATCCTCGCCAAGCCGAACCTCGACGTCGTCGACTACGAGGGGCGCCTGTATCTCGCCGGCACGAAGAACCGCTACGACGTCATCGATCTCTCGCTCGCCGACTCCGCCGGCCTGTCGTCGCCCGGCGGCTTCCCGATCGTCGAGAAGTTCGCCTACACGCGCGAGGCGATGGAGAGCTACATGCGCGCGCTCGCGCCCGGCGGCGTGCTCTCCGTCACCATGTGGAACAAGGAGGAGCCGCCCAAAAGCGTGCTGAAGCTCTACGCGACGATGGCGGCGGCCGGCCGCGCCGTCGACGCGGCGACGCTCGAGCGCTCGTTCTTCGTCGTCTCGAGCTACCTCTCCTCGGCGACCGTGCTCTACAAGAACGGCGGCTTCACAGACGCCGAGATCGCGACCCTGCGCGATCACACGCGCAAGATGTCGTTCGACGAGATCTACTATCCCGGCATGCCGGTCGACACGTCGAATGCCGACAAGCTGTTCAAGGACTACGACGCGCAGCTCTTCGGCGCCGTGGCCGCCCCGACGGATGCGGTCGCCGGCTCGCCCGCGCCGGAGGGCGATCCCGACGCCACCACGGACGCGCCGATGGCCGAAGGACAGACCGCGCTGCCGGCCACCCAGCTCGCGCGCATCGCCTGGAACGCGATCGTCGCCGGCGACTGGGGCGAGCTGTCGCGCAAATACGTGTTCGACATCCGTCCGCTCACCAACGATCGCCCGTATTTCGCCGCCTATATCAAGCCGGCCGACCTGCCGGCGATCCTGTCCGACCGCTCCAAGCTCGAGCTGGTGCAGGACGAGTGGGGCTACCTGCTGCTGTGGGCGACTTTGGCGATCGCGGCGATCACCGCCTCGACGCTGATCGCGATCCCCGTCGTCTTCGGCTGGCGCACCGTCTTTTCGAGGACGCCCGGCAAGGCGCTCACCATCGTCTATTTCGCCTGCCTCGGCCTCGGCTACATCATGATCGAGGTCGGCATGATCGCCGAGTTCGTTCTGGCGCTCGCCAACGCCACGATCTCGGCCTCGATCATGATCACCGGCATGCTGGTCTTCTCCGGCCTCGGCGCGTTCGTCTCCGAACGGATTTTTTCGCGCGCCAGGCTGATCATGCCGGTCGTCTTCCTCGGCATCTCGGCGCTGCTCGTGCTCTACGGCCTGTTCCTGCACGTGCCGCTCGACGTCATCGGCACCTATCCCTACGGGCTGCGGCTCCTGTTCTCGTTCCTGCTGGTCTTCCCGCCGGCGTTCCTGATGGGCTTCCCGATGCCGACGGCGATGGCCAGCCTCGCGCATCTGAAGAAGGACACGATGTTCCTGTGGGCGTGGGGCATCAACGGCTGCTTCTCGGTGATCGGCGCCGCGCTGGTGCCGATCGTCGCCACCGCGTTCGGCCTGTCCTCCGTCCTGTTCGTCGGCGCCGGGGCGTATCTTGTGGCGATCCCGGCCTTCTTCGCGGTGCTGCTGCCGGCGCGGGAGGCGCAGCCGGCATGGCAGGCCGAGCCTCGCCCGGCCGCTTGAACCCACGCTTTTTCGTCGTTCCGGGCTCGGGCTTCGCCGCCGCGGAACGCCAGGGGCGCTAATCCTCGCTGATCAAGAAGCCGGCGCGCGGAAAATGCACCTGCACGTCGCCGGCCTGCGCATCGGTGCGGTGGATGACGATCTCCTCGTCGCCGGCCACGACAAGCGTGCCGTCGACCGGCACCTTGGCGAAATCGTCGGGCGTCACGCGGACCTTCGCCCCGGACCTCGGTCCGTCGCGCGTCGCGGCGATGTACGACACGTCCGCCGGCGTCGCCTCCCGGGCGGCGGCCAGCGCGTCGTCCGCCGACACCTCGCTCGGCTGCCCGTGCCCGAGCGCCGCGACGCGCTCGTACCAGGGCACGATCGCCGCGAGTCCGAGCAGCGCGTCGACCTCGGCATGCGGGGCGTTGTTGCGCACGAGCGAGATCGGATGAAAGTAGCCGAGATCGAGCGCACTCGCCCGCTCGCCGAGCAGGAACCTCCGCCCGTCGGCGAGCGTCGCCGCCAGCCAGGCGAGCTGGGCGCGCACGATCTGCACGTTCGCCTTCAGCTTGGGCTCCATCGCGGCCTTGGAGATGTCGACATAGAGATAGTTGTCCTTGCGATCCTTCAGGAACGCATCCGGCAGGCCGTCGATGAAATTCGCCACCACGCCGATCATCGGCAGCCAGATCGAGCGCTCGAAATTGAACGACAGCGCCTTTGCGAGCGCGGCGCTTTCGGGCGGATAAAGCGCCGGCTCCGGCTTCAGCCTCTCCAGCGTCGGCAGGATGATGTTCGTGTCGCAGTAGATGTCGGCGCCGATCTGCAGCACCGGCGTGCGCCGATAGCCGCCGGTCAACGGCACCAGCAGCGGGCGCGGCGGCGCTGGCGGAATCTCGACCGAACACCATGCCAGTCCCTTGAGGCCGAGCGCGAGGCGCACCTTCTCCGAGAAGGGCGACATGGGATAATGGTGCAGGAAGATGGGTGGCATGGAGGCTCCCGGGTGTCGGACGCCGGCATATAGGGCGCGCTGCCTGCCGCGTCCGGCCCGATCAGGCTCGCGCCTCGCGGTCGATCAGCTTCCGCTTGCGCTCGACGCCCCACCTGTACCCCGACAGCGCGCCGTCGGTGCGCACAACCCGGTGACAGGGGATCGCGACGGCGATCCTGTTGGCGCCGCAAGCCGCGGCCACCGCGCGCTGCGCGCCCGGCGCGCCGATCGCCGCCGCGATCTCCGCGTAGCTCGCCGTCGTCCCGAACGGGATTTGCTGCAGGGCTTGCCAGACCCGCTGCTGGAATGCGGTACCGCTGATGTGCAGCGGGATGTCGAGCCGCGTGCCCGGCGTCTCGACGAGGCCGACGACGCGGGCCACCAGCTTCTCGAAGGCGGCGTCGCCGCCGACGATCTCGGCCTCCGGGAACTGATCCTGGAGATCGCGCGCCAGCCTCTCCGGCGCATCGCCCAGCGCGATCGCGCAGACGCCCTTGTCGGTCGCCGCGACGAGGATCGCGCCGAGCGAACACTCGCCGATCGCGAACGTGATCCGTGTGCCGAGCCCCCCGGCACGAAAAGCGGTCGGCGTCATGCCGAGCCGCGTCGTCGCGGTCTCGTAGAAGCGACTGGAGGCGTTGAAGCCGGCATCGTAGATCGCCGCCGTGACGGTATCGGCGACACGCAGCTCCGTCGCGGCGCGCGCCGCACGCCGCTGGCCGGCATAGGCCTTCGGGGTCACGCCGATGACGGCCTTGAAGACGCGGTGGAAGTGGTAGGGGCTGAGCCCTGCCGCGCGCGCGAGCGCATCGAGCGAGGGCGGCGTCTCTGCGGTCTCGACGAGGCGACACGCCGCCGCCACCGCCTCGGCGTGGCGCTCGGCCTGGCTCGGCTCGTTCGGGCGGCAGCGCCGGCATGGCCGGAAACCGGCGCGCTCGGCATCGGCTGGCGTCGAGTGGAACGCCATGTTGCCGCGCTTGGCGGCGCGCGAGGGGCACGAGGGGCGGCAATAGACGCCGGTGCTGCGTACCGAATAGACGAAGCTGCCGTCGGCGGTCGCGTCGCGGGCAGCGACAGCCGCAAAGCGGGCGTCGTCGGTCGTCGGGGCCGGTCGGTCGAGAACATCCGTGGTCATGGCAATCGATCCTGTCGCCTGGTGTGGTCGCACCATGCCCCGCGGCCGCCTGTCCGACGCTCCGTCCCTTGCTGCCAAATCCCGCGCTTTCGTTTGTCCGACCATCGCAGCGAAACCAGCGCAAGCTTCGGGAAGAGCGCCGATGCCACCCAGTATATCGGATGCGCTCCCAAAGGAGCATACCATGCATCGTGTCATCGATCCGGCGATCCTCTATTTCGGAACGCCCGTCGTTCTCGTCAGCACGCGGAACGAGGATGGTTCGCCGAATCTCGCGCCGATGTCCTCTGCTTGGTGGATCGGACGGCGCTGCGTGCTGGGGCTGGCGCAGTCGTCGAAGACCACACAGAATCTGTTATGTACCAAACAATGCGTCCTCAACCTTCCTTCCGTCGCGCAGGTCGCGTCCGTCGATCGCCTGGCGCTGACGACCGGGTCGGACCCGGTACCCGAGGGCAAGACCCGGCGCGGCTATCGCTTCGAACGGGAGAAGTTCGGTCTCGGCGGGCTGACGCCTGTCGCCTCGGATCTCGTCGCGCCGCCGCGGGCGCTCGAGTGCCCCGTGCAGATGGAGGCGGAGCTATCAGTGAGCCACGGCCTCGCCGCCGATGATCCGGCTGCGGCCGGACAGGCCATGATCCTGGAGACGCGCGTGGTGAGGGTACATGCCGACGAGAACGTCCTGCTCGAAGGACACGAGAACCGGGTCGACCCCGACCTATGGCGGCCTCTCATCATGAGCTTCCAGCAGTTCTACGGGCTCGCGCCGGGCCGAGTGCACGACTCGCAACTGGCGACGATCCCGGAACAGAAATATCGCGCCTAGAGCGGCGAGGTGCGGGCCGGTCACCGATCTGCGGCCATCAGCGCCGCGTCGCCGCCGGCCGCCGCCGTGTTGATCGTCACCGTCTGCTCGACCGCGAAGCGCGCGAGATAGTGCGGGCCGCCGGCCTTCGGGCCGGTGCCGGAGAGGCCGCTGCCGCCGAAGGGCTGGGAGCCCACCACCGCGCCGATCATGTTGCGATTGACGTAGACGTTGCCGATCGGCAGCCGCGCGACGATGCGGGCGACCGTCGCGTCGATGCGCGAGTGGATGCCGAGCGTGAGGCCGAATCCCATCGCCTCGATCTCGTCGAGCGCCGCGTCGAGCGCCCCTGCCGCGTAGCGCACGACGTGCAGCACGGGCCCGAACACCTCCTGCTCGAGCGCGCCGATCCGCGGCAGCTCGTGGATCTGCGGCGGCACGTAGAGGCCGCCCGTCGGCGCCGTGCCGAGGAAGAACGGTGGAGGCAGGGCGGCCGCATGCGCGCGCAGCCGGTCGCGCGCCTCGGCATCGATGACCGGGCCGATGTCAGTCTCTATCGCCCGCGGATCGCCGACGCGCAGCTCGCGCGCGGCGCCAGCGATCATCTCGAGCACGCGCGCGGCGCTGTCGGCCTGCAACAGAAGCAGGCGCAGAGCCGAGCAGCGCTGGCCGGCCGAGCGGAAGGCGGACGTGACAACGTCGTCGGCGACCTGCTCGGGCAGGGCGGTCGCGTCGACGATCATCGCATTGATGCCCCCGGTCTCGGCGATCAGCGGCACGATCGGCCCGTCCTTCTCGGCCAGCGCGCGGGCGATGGCGCGCGCCGCCGCGGTCGAGCCGGTGAAGACGATGCCCGCCACGACGCGATGCGCCACGAGCCGCGCGCCGATCGCCCCATCGCCGAGCACGAGCTGCAGCGCGGTCGCAGGCACGCCGGCCGCGTGCATCAGCTTCACCGCGGCGGCGGCGATCAGCGGTGTCTGCTCGGCCGGCTTGGCAACGACGGCATTGCCGGCCATCAGCGCGGCGACCACCTGGCCGGTGAAGATGGCCAGCGGAAAATTCCACGGCGAGATCGCGACGAACACGCCGCGGGCGCGCAACGCGAGCCGGTTGCTCTCGCCGGTCGGGCCGGGCAGATCGAGCGGCGCGCCGAAGAGCGTTCTGCCCTCGGCGGCATAGTAGCGGCAGAAGTCGATCGCCTCGCGCCATTCGGCGAGGGCGTCGGCGAGCGTCTTGCCGGCCTCGGCCTGGAGCAGGGCGAGCAGCAGCGCGCGCTCGGCCTCGAACGCGTCGGCGATGCGGTCCAGCGCGTCGGCGCGCTTGGCGGCCGGCGTCGCGGCCCACGCGCGGGCGCCGGCCGCGGCAGCGGCCATCGCCGCGTCGGCGAGGTCGTCATTCGCGTCGCGCACCGCGCCGAGCGGCGCGTCGTCGATCGGGCTCGTCGCGGTCCGCGCCGAGCCGCCCACGCTGCGGCCGTCGATCAGCGAGGCCGCCTCGCGTGGCAGCGTCGCGCGGGCGATCTCGGCGAGCAACGCCGCCAGCGCGGCCCGCTCGCCGAGCTCGACGCCGGGCGAGTTCTTCCGCGCCGGCGCGAAAAGGTCGCGCGCGGGCTTCGGCGGCGTGGTCGCGGGCGCCTCCGCCACGAGGTCGGCTGGGCGCCGCAGCAGGCGCTCGACCGGTACTTTCGGGTCGGCGGCGAGCGAGACGAAGGACGAGTTCGCGCCGTTCTCGAGCAGCCGCCGCACGAGATAGGCGAGCAGGTCCTTGTGGGCGCCGACGGGCGCGTAGGTGCGGCAGGCATAGCCCCGCTCGCTCTCAACGAGGCGATGGTAGAGCGCGTCGCCCATGCCGTGCAGGCGCTGAAACTCGTAGCCCTCGGTGCCGGCGCGGGCGGCAATCGCCGCCACCGTCGCCGCGTTGTGGGTCGCGATCTGCGGGTAGAGCCGCGGCCGCAGGGCCAGCAGCCGCGCTGACGCGGCCTCGTAGGCGAGGTCGGTCATCGCCTTGCTCGTGAACACCGGGAAGCCGGCAAGCCCGCGCTCCTGCGCGCGCTTGATCTCGGTGTCCCAGTAGGCGCCCTTCACGAGGCGCACCATCAGCCGGCGGTCGTGCCGTGCGGCGAGGGCGGCGATGTGGTCGATCACCGCGAGGCAGCGCTTCTGGTAGGCCTGGATCGCCAGGCCGAACCCGTCCCAGCCGGCGAGCAACGGGTCGGCGAGCACGGCATCGACGACGTCGAGCGACAGCTCGAGCCGGTCGGCCTCCTCGGCATCGACGGTGAAGTTGAGGTCGAAGGCCTTCGCCGCCCGCGCCAGCTCGAGCACCACCGGCACCAGCTCGGCCATCACCCGCGGGCGCTGCGGCGCCTCGTAGCGCGGGTGCAGCGCCGAGAGCTTGACCGACAGGCCGGGGCGATCCGGCAGCGGCGCGTTGCCCGCGGTGCGGCCGATCGCCTGGATCGCTTCGGCGTAGCGGCGCCGGTAGGCCTCGGCATCGGCGGCGGTGCGGGCGCCTTCGCCGAGCATGTCGAAGGAGTAGCGGTAGAGCCGGCCGGACGGGCTGGCGGCACGCTTCAGCGCGGCCTCGATCGTCTCGCCGAGCACGAAATGGTCGCCCATCAGCCGCATCGCCTGCCGTGTCGCCGTGCGCACCGCGGGCTTGCCGAGGCGCCGGGCCGCCGCAGCGAGGATGCCGTCCGGCGTGTCGCCGGGCGCCACGATCCGCGCCGAGAGCCCGAGCGCCCAGGCCGAGGCGTTCACGATCGGCATGTCGGACGGCGCGTGTGCGCCCGAGAAGCCGCCGAGCTTGTCCTCGATCAGCCGGTCGGCCGTGGCGGCGTCCGGCACGCGGAGGAGCGCCTCGGCCAGCACCATCAGCGCCAGCCCCTCCTTGGTAGAGAGCGAGTAGGCGTGCAGGAGCTCCTCGACGCCGCCGAGGCCGTGGCGCGCGGCACGGATGGCGCCGACGAGGTCGCGGCCCAGCGCGTCGGCGCGTGCCTCAGCCTCCGGCGTCAAAGCCGCCGCGGCGATGAGGGCGGGGCGGAGCGCCGCCTCGTCGGGCGCATAGGGGGCCGAAAAGGAACTCGTCGGGTCCATGGGTGCCGGCACCTCCGCCCCGCCTTTGTTGCGCTTTGGACACGCCGAGGCAAATCCGCGACCGGCGCGGGCAAGCGTTGCTAAAAGAGCCTTAAGGCGGATGTCGTAGTTGATCCCACAGGGGTTTTCGGGGGACCGGCATGCTGCGAGGCATTTCTGCCATCGTCAGGGTCTGCGTTGTCGCAGGGCTTGCCGCGCTGACGGCGGCGTGCGCCGGCTCGCAGCCGCGCATCCCTTACACGGCGCAGGAGGCGGCGCTCGCCCAGCCGCCGGGCTACGAGCACATCCGCGTCTGGCTCGACGAGGCGCGCGACTACCCCGTGGATTTCGCACCGGACCTCAAGCCCGGCGAGGCATCGCAGTATCTCGCGCTCTCCGGCGGCGGCGGCAACGGCGCCTACGGGGCCGGCATCCTCAACGGCTGGACGCAGAGCGGCCGGCGTCCGACCTTCAACGCGGTCTCGGGCGTCTCGACGGGGGCGCTGATGGCGCCCTTCGCCTTCCTCGGGCCCGCCTACGACGCGACGCTGGCCGACATCTACACGGGTGGCGAGGCGGAGACGCTGGTCGCCGCGCCCGATTTCGGCCGCGCGGCCTTCGGCTCGAGCCTGTTCGGCGGCCACCGCCTGCTCGATCTCGTCTCGCGCTACGTGACGCCCGACATCGTCGAGGCGATCGCCCGCGAGCACCGGGCCGGGCGTCGCCTCTACGTCGTGACGACGAACATCGACTCGAAGCGCGGCGTCGTCTGGAACATCGGCGCCATCGCCGCCTCGGGCCGCCCGGACTCGATCGACCTCATCCGCAAGGTGCTCGCCGCCTCGGCGAGCGTGCCGCTCGTCTTCGCGCCGCAGCTCATCGAGGTCACCGCCGACGGCCGCGAGTTCCAGGAGATGCACGCCGACGGCAACGTGACGACGGCGGTCTTCACGCTGCCGCTCAAGTACCTCGCGCTGCAGCGCAAGACGCGCCTTGCCGGCGGCTCCATCTACGTCGTCATGAACACCGTCATCGAGCCGCAGTTCTCGGTCGTCGAGCGCTCGACGCTGCCGATCGTGGCGGCCTCGATCGATACGCTGACCACGCAGAAGTCGGAGGTCGATCTCGCGCAGATGTATGCCTACGCGAAGGCCAACAAGGTGGACTTCAACCTGACCTCGATCGACCCGGCGATCGTCAAGGCCGGGCTCGGCAGCTTCGACACCGCCTACATGCGCCGCCTCTACGACGCCGGCGTCGAGACCGGCCGTACCGGCGGCTTCTGGCGCAAGGCGCCGCTCCCGTCGCTGCCGCCGCCAAACACCGCACCGGAGGAAAGCGTAGCCGTGGCCCGCCGCGGCGTGCCCCGCGCGGCGCGCAGCTGAGCCACACGAGGAAGTGATGGCGGTAGGTGCCACTATCGGGTAAACCCGCTGCATCATTGCGCAGAGGCGGCCGCCGCGAGTTTGCCTCGATAGGGTGCGATACAAACTTCCCATGTCCGCCATCGTCCGCCTCGCTCTCGCTCGACCTTACACCTTCGTGGTGATGTCGATCCTGATCTTCCTCTTCGGCGGTCTCTCGATCGTTCGGACTCCCACGGACATCTTCCCGAACATCGGCATCCCGGTCATCTCGGTGATCTGGAGCTACACGGGCCTGCCGGCGGACGACATGCAGGGCCGTATCACCACCGTCTACGAGCGCGTGCTGACGGCGACCGTCAACGACATCGAGCATATCGAGTCGCAGTCGGTGCCGGGCTACGGCATCGTGAAGATATACTTCCAGCCGACGGTCGACATCGCCGCGGCGCAGGCGCAGGTCGTGTCGATCTCGCAAACCATCCTGAAGCAGCTGCCGGCCGGCGTCACCCCGCCGCAGATGGTCGTGTACAACGCGTCGTCCGTTCCGGTCATCCAGCTCGCGCTATCCTCCAGCAAGCTGTCGCAGACCGCGCTGAATGATTTGGCTGTAAACTTCATCCGGCCGCAGCTCGCGACCATTCCCGGAGCGCAGCTTCCGTATCCCTATGGCGGCGCGGCGCGGCAGGTGCAGATCGACCTCGACCAGAAGGCCCTGCACGAGCACGGCATTTCCGCCAACGACGTCGGCGCGGCGCTGGCGCGCCAGAACCTGATCACGCCCGTCGGCACGCAGAAGATCGGCGCCTACGAGTGGATCGTCGACTTGAACGACTCCCCGAAGAAGATCGAAGAGTTCAACAACCTGCCGGTCAAGGTCGTGAACGGCGCCGTCATCTTCATGCGCGACGTCGCCAACGTCCACAACGGCTCGCCGCCGCAGACGAACCTGGTGCAGCTCGACGGCGCGAAGGGCGTGCTGATGTCGGTGCTGAAGACCGGCGGCGCGTCGACGCTCGACATCATCGCCGAGGTCAAGAAGCGCCTGCCGGTGATCGAGGATCAGCTCCCCGAGGGCGTCAAGCTGCGCTACGTCGCCGACCAGTCGCCCTTCGTGAAGAACTCCGTCACCTCGGTCGTGCGCGAAGGCCTGATCGCCGCCGCGCTGACCGGCTTGATGATCCTCGTCTTCCTCGGCAGCTGGCGCTCGACGCTGATCATCACCGCCTCGATCCCGCTCGCCGTGCTCTGCGCGCTCATCGCGCTGTCGCAGCTCGGCCAGACGATCAACGTCATGACGCTGGGCGGCCTGGCGCTCGCCGTCGGCATCCTCGTCGACGACGCGACAGTGACGATCGAGAACATCAACCGGCACATGGAAGAGCTCGGCGAGGACATCACGACCGCCATCACCCGCGGCGCGCAGGAGATCATGCCGCCGGCGACCGTGGCGCTCTTCTGCATCTGCATCGCCTTCGCGCCGCTGCTGACGCTTGGCGGCGTCGCCGGCTACCTGTTCCGTCCTTTGGCGATGGCCGTCGTCTTCGCGATGATCGCGTCCTATGTGCTGACCTACACGGTCGTGCCGACGCTCGCGCGCTTCCTGCTCTCCGGCCACGAGCACGACCAGGCGCATTCCGTGCCCGGCAAGCGGCCGTCGATCTTCGTGCGTCTGCAGCGGACCTTCGAGCGCGGCTTCGAGCGGTTTCGCGGCGGCTACCTCGGCCTGCTGTCGCTCGCGCTCATCCACCGCAAGGTCTTCGTCTGCGGCTTCCTCGCCGTGGTGCTCGCCTCGTTCGCGCTACTGCCCTACCTTGGCCGCGACTTCTTCCCGACCATCGATTCCGACGCGATCCGCATCCACGTGCGGGCGCCGACCGGCATGCGCATCGAGGAGGTGACGGCGCTGATCGATCGCGTCGAGGCGAAGATCAGGTCCTCGCTGCCGCGCGATAAGGTGCAGAGCGTCGTCAACAACATCGGCCTGCCGAACAGCGGCATCAACATCACCTACGGCAATTCCGGCACGATCGGCGTCTTCGATGCCGACATGCTGGTGACGCTCTCGTCCGCCGAGGATCCGCCGTCCTCCGACTACGTCAAGATGCTGCGGACCACCCTGCCGCGCGCCTTCCCGGAGGCCACCTTCGCCTTCCTGCCGGCCGACATGGTGAGCCAGATCCTGAACTTCGGCGCCCCGGCGCCGGTCGACGTGCAGACGATCGGCTCCAACGCCGACGCGACGCGCGACTATGCGGCGATGCTGATGACGAAGCTCCGCCACGTTCCCGGCATCGCCGACCTGCGCATCCAGGAGCCGACCCGCAACCCGGGACTGCATGTCGGCTTCGATCGCGAGCTCGCCGGCGTGGTCGGGCTGACCGAGCAGGATGCCGCGACCAACATCCAGACGACGCTCTCCGGCTCGACGCAGACCGCGCCGACCTACTGGTACAATCCGGCCAACGGAGTCTCGTACCCGGTCTCGGTGCAGACGCCGCAGTACTCCATCGACACGATGAACGAGCTGAAGAACCTGCCGATCCGCGCCGGGGACACGAACCAGCTGCTCGGAGGCCTTGCGAGCATCACGCCGGAGCCGCTGCCGGCCGCCGTCGACCATTACGACGTGCGCAACGCCTTCAACATCTACGCGACGAACCAGGGGCGCGACCTCGGCGCGGTGATCGCCGACGTGCAGAAGATCGTCGACGAGAACCACGACAAGCTGCCGAAAGGCTCGATAGTGAAGATCCGCGGGCAGGCGATCACCATGTCGACGGCCTACAGCCAGCTTCTGATCGGTCTCGCCTTCTCGATCGTGCTGATCTACCTGCTGATCGTCGTCAACTTCCAGTCGTGGCTCGATCCGTTCGTCATCGTCATGGCCCTACCGGCGGCGCTCGCCGGCATCGTGTGGATGCTGTTCCTGACCATGACCCATGTCTCGGTGCCGGCGCTCACCGGCGCGATCATGTGCATGGGCGTCGCGACCGCGAACTCGATCCTCGTCATCTCCTTCGCCCGCGAGCAGCTCCGCGAGGGCCGCGACGCCGTCACCGCCGCGCTGGCCGCCGGCGCGACTCGCCTGCGTCCGGTCATCATGACGGCGCTCGCGATGATGATCGGCATGGCGCCGATGGCGATCGAGCCCGGCCAGAACGCACCGCTCGGCCGCGCCGTCATCGGCGGCCTGCTGTTTGCGACCGTCGCAACGCTGCTCTTCGTGCCGGTCGTCTTCTCGATCGTCCACCGCAACGCCAACCGCCGCCAGGCCGAGACCGCTCCGCCGGCGCTTGCCCACGTCGCCCACGGCGCGTAATCGGAAATGAACATGGCTCAAGAGTCCGTCTCCAGCCCCTCCGTCTCCAACCCGCGCAAGGGCCGCGTCGTCGTGGTGCTCGGCTGCGTCCTGCTTGCCGCCGCGGGCGCCGCCTATTTCGGCGTGGTCGACCGTGCCCGCAGCATGCAGGAGGTCGAGACCTGGACGAACGAGCAGGCGATCCCCTCCGTGCACGTCATCAGCCCCAAGAAGGGCTCCGACGAGCAGGAGCTGTCGCTGCCGGGCACCGTGCGCGCCAACTACACCGGCTCGCTCTACGCGCGTGCCACCGGCTACATCACCGCCTGGCACCACGACATCGGCTCGCACGTGAAGAAGGGCGATGTTCTCGCCGAGATCTCGGCGCCGGACCTCGACCAGCAGCTCGCCCAGGCCAGGGCGCAGCTGCTGCAGCTCAACGCGGCGTCGCTGCAGGCGCAGGCCAATGCCGACCTGTCGGTCGCCACCAACCAGCGCACGGCCCGCCTTGTCGTCCAAGGCTGGTCGTCCGCCGAGCGCGGCGACACGGACCGTTTCACCTCGGAAGCGCGCAAGGCCGCCGTCGAGGTCGCCAAGGCCAACGTCGAGGCGCAGAAGGCCGCCGTCGGCCGCCTCGAGGAGCTGGTGCGCTTCAAGCAGATCGTGGCACCGTTCGACGGCATCGTCACGCAGCGCAACGTCGACATCGGCGACCTCGTGACCGCCGAGGGCAAGTCGGGCCATCCGCTGTTCCAGGTCGCGGACGTCCACATGATGCGCACCTACGTCGACGTGCCGCAGGCCTTCCTCGAGTCGATGAAGCCCGGGCTCGAGGCGACGCTGTCGGTCACCGGCAAGGGCAAGTCCTTCCCGGCCAAGGTGGCGTCGACGGCGAACGCGGTGTCAGAGTCGTCGCGCACCGGCTTGGTCGAGCTGCATTCCGACAATCCGGACGGCCAGCTCTGGCCGGGCAGCTTCACCGAGGTGCACTTCCACATCCAGGCGAGCGGCGACACGCTGCGCATCCCGGTGACGGCGCTCATCTTCGTGCGGCACGGCATCCAGGTGGCGCGGGTGGTCGACGGCGACCGCGTCGAGCTGGTGCCGGTCGACATCGGGCGCAATCTCGGTGTCGACGTCGAGGTGCGGAAGGGCATCGCGCTCGGCGACAAGCTCGTCGACAACCCGCAGGAGTCGATCCGCAACGGCGACCTCGTGCACGTCGAGGGCGACAAGGCGGCGGCGGTGAAGACGTCGTCCTCCGCGCCCTGAGCGACAGGGTTAACGCTTAAACCGCGCTTAACCAAACTCGGCCTTAATGTAGCGTCGCTTGGCCTTGCCGCGTCCTTATCGCGGACACGAATGATGGCCAATCTCACGACACGGTGATCGCGGGGGCCGAGAGCGGGGGCATGACCGATTTGAGCTGGGGGACGGCGGAATGCGCGCCGTACGAGCCGTACGGCTACGCACGGCGTATCCCGTCGCAGAAGCTCATCTGCGCCGCCGCGCTGCTCTTGAGCGTGCCGATCGGCCTCGACGTGCTTCATTCCAATTCGGCGCCCAAGACGGTGGCTGCCGCCGCCACGCCCGCGGTCGTCGCCGCGATGCCCGCGCTCGTCCCGCATGTCGCGGCGGCGAAGCCCGTCCAGGCCGCGCAGGGCGCCGCCCTCGCGCCGCTGCGCCGCTACGCGGCGATCCTCGACCCCAATTTCGTGACCGGCGCCAAATCCGCTTCGTTCGGCCGCGTCGCCGCGCTGCGCTCGGCCTTCGAGCCGACCCGCACCGTGCCGCTGGAGCAGGCCGACGCCGCGCCGTCGCCCGTCGCGGCGCCCGCGCAGGTCGCGTCGCTCGGAACCGCTGAGGAGACCGAGCCGTCCGATGACGCCGGGCTCGCGCCGATGGTGGCGCCGGCGCCTAGCCAGGCGAAGGAGATCCCCCTGCCGCTGCCGCGGCCCGATTTCGCCGCTATTCCGCATGCGCCGGCGAACCGCCGCGTCGTCGCGGCCCTGCCGGCGACCCCGTCCGCGTCGGTCGCCCCGGTGGCCCCCGGCGAGCCGACCGTCGCGCCAGCCGCCCCGACGCAGGGCGGCTCGTTCTTCGACAAGATGTTCGGCGCCATCACGCGGCCGTCGACCGCGCTCGGCTACGCCGCCGTGGAGCCCGGCGAGCTCGGCCGCCCGGCCATCGATCGCTACACCGCCGTCTACGACATCTCCGCGCACACCGTGACGCTGCCGAACGGCCGCAAGCTCGAGGCGCATTCGGGCCTTGGCCCCTACGTCGACGATCCGTCCAGCGTGGCGCTCCACATGCGTGGCGCGACGCCGCCGAACCTCTACGAGCTGACGCCGCGCGAGGCGATCTTCCACGGCGTGCGCGCGCTGCGCCTGACGCCGACGGGCGGCACCACCTACGGCCGCGCCGGCCTGCTCACCCACAGCTACATGCTGCGCGGTCGCTCGGGCGAGTCGAACGGCTGCGTCGTCTTCCGCAACTACGAGCAGTTCATCGCCGCCTACGATGCCGGCATGATCCGTCGCCTGCTGGTCGTCGCCCACGCGAGCTGATGTCTCGCAACCCCCTCCTTGCTGCCCCTCGTCGCGCGTTTCTTGCGACGCTGCTGCTCTGGACGGGCGCGGCCGAGGCGTCGGACGTCACCATGCTCGCGCATGAGCCGACACAAAAAACCGCGCATCCGCCGCTGATCGTGCTGCTGCACGGGGCCGGCGCCGACGAGCGCGACATGGTCTCGATGTGGCGCGATCTGCCGCCCGACTTCGTCGTCGTGTCGCCGCGCGGGCCGTTCCGGGACGGCGGCGGCTTCTCCTGGTACCGTAAGACCTCGCGGGCCGCCGACATCGCGCTCTCGCGCAAGATCGTCGAGCTGATTGTCCAGAAATCCGTCGAGCGCTTCGATGCCGACCCCCGCCGCGTGTTTCTCGGCGGCTTCAGCCAGGGCGGCGTGATGACCTACGAGGTCGCGCTCCATGACCCCGAGCGCTTTGCCGGCGCCGTCGTGCTCTCGGGCTCGATGTTCCCTTCGGCCCTCGCCGGCGTCGCCAGCGTCGGCCTTGCGCACGACCCGTTCTTCATCGGGCACGGCACCGCCGATCCTCGCATCCCGATCGCCGCGGCGACTGCGGCGCGGTCGTCGCTGGAGCATCTGGGCGTTCCGGTCGCGTTCCATGCCTATCCCGGCATGGGCCACGCCACCAACGAGTCCGAAACGCAAGACCTCGCCGCGTGGCTCGCTGCGCGCAGCGGCGGCTAGTTCTGCGGGCAGCCGAGCTCCTGCGCGGTGGTGTCCAAGGGGTCGGCGTTGGCGCAATGGCTCGTGCCCGGCGTGCTGGAGCCCGCGGTCGAGCCTGTCGTCCCGGTCATCGAGGGCGTGCCGGACGCTCCGGTCATGGGCGAGCCGGTCGGAGAGGCGCTCATCCCCGATCCCGAGGCGGTGCCGGACGAGGCGGACCCCGTCGTGTTTTGCGCCACCGCGCACGAGCCGAAGGCGGCGACGAAGAAAAGGCCGAGGGCCGCTGACGAACAACGCATGACGTGTCCTCCTTTCGCGCTTCAACCGGCCAAGCGACCATGGTTCGCGTCGCCTCCCGCCCAGGCGCGCACGAGCATGTCATGTGAGGTGACGAAACGCCTGGCGCCGCTTTGCTGTTAACTGTGGCAGCCAAATCATCGCTCACGTACTTCGGCCGAGTTAAGCTGCACCCCCTCCTTATGAAGCTGGGTTCTCTACAGGCGACGCGGGATGAAGTGGCTGGCCGGCGCGGCATTCTACATGGCGTTGCCTCTCGTCGCAGCGCAGGCGGCAGTCGTCGGGCCGTCGACCCCGCTCGCGTTGCCGTCGACGCCCGACGTTACCGCGCCGTTCGAGGCCGCCGCCGACTGGGTGTCTTCGTCGCTCGCCGGCTACACTTATTCCGACGCGCTGCCCGAGCGGGCGACCGCCGTCTACGACATTTCCGCGCATGTCGTCGTGCTGCCGGACGGCTCGCGGCTGGAGGCGCATTCCGGCCTTGCCGAGCGCGCCGACGATCCGCGCTTCGTTCGCGAGCGCATGCGCGGCGCGGCGCCGCCGGCCCTCTACGAGCTCAGCCCGCGAAAATACCTCTTCCACGGCGTCGCCGCGCTCAAGATGACGCCGATCCTCGGCAACGTCTTCGGCCGCACCGGCTTCCTCACCCACACCTACATGCTGCGCGGCCGCCGCCCTGAATCGAACGGCTGCGTCGTGTTCCGCGACTACGACGCCTTCCTGAGGGCCTACCGCGACGGACGCTTCCAGCGCCTGCGGGTCGTGCCTGCCGTCGGCGACATGGCGATCCGCGACAACCGCGCCTGAGGCGCCGGGCCTCGGCTCTCTGTCGGCCGATAGATCAAACGCGCGCGATCGGTCATCGAACGTTCATGTCGACTGTCGCTTCTTGGGCTGCTATCCAAGCCTTAGCGAAGGTGACTGCGATGGCTCTTCATATCCTCGAGCACGTCGGGCTCGTCCTGCTCCTGCTGGCGGTGCCGGCCAAGCTTCTCTTCTATCGCGAGCCCGGTGCGCGCTAGCGGCGGGCCAAGCGCCGCGCCTCACGCGTGCTCGCGCTGGTAGTCCTTGATGTCGGCGAACGCGACGTCGGGCCAGCGCTCGGCCTCGTAGTTGATGTCCCAGGCCGACGGCGCCATGAACACGGGTGACCCGTCGAGATCCTCGGCCATCGACGAGCCGTGCGCCTTGGCGAACTTCTCGATCTCGGCCTGCGTCCCGGTGATCCAGCGGCAGAGCGTGAAGCGCGTCGTCTCGAGCGAGACCTCGAGCCCGTATTCCGCCTTCAGCCGCTCGATCAGCACGTCGAGCTGAAGCGCGCCGACGACGCCGACCATGGCGGGCGAGCCGTCGGCGGGGATGAAGAGCTGGACGACGCCTTCCTCCGCCATCTGGCCCAGCGCCTCGCGCAGCTTCTTCTGCTTCATCGAGTCGCCGATCTTCACCCGCCGCAGGATTTCCGGCGCGAAGGACGGCACGCCGCGGAACACGAGGTCCTCGCCCTCGGTGAGCGTGTCGCCGATGCGCAGCAGCCCGTGGTTCCGGATGCCGACGACGTCGCCCGGCCACGCCTCCTCGGCGAGCTGGCGGTCCTGCGCGAAGAAGAACTGTGGCGAGTTGAGCGCCACCATCTTGCCCGTGCGCACGAGCTTGGCCTTCATGCCGCGCTGCAGCTTGCCGGAGCACACCCGCATGAAGGCGATGCGGTCGCGGTGGTTCTTGTCCATGTTCGCCTGGATCTTGAACACGAACCCGGTCATCTTCGCCTCGTGCGCGTCGACGGTCCGCGAGGCGGCCTCGAGGCCGTGCGGCGGCGGCGCGAAGGCGGCCAGCGCGTCGATGAGATCGCGGATCCCGAAGTTGCGTAGCGCCGAGCCGAAGAACACCGGCGTCAGGTGGCCTTCGAGAAACGCTTTGCGATCGAACTTCTTCAGGCCCTCGGTCGCCAGCTCGATCTGCTCGACGGTCTCGAGGAAGTCGGCGGGCTTCATCAGCCCCTCGATGTAGGCGTCGTCCGGCCCCGAGACCTGATGCGCCTCGGCGTCGGCATCGAGCCGGCGCACCTGGCGCTTCTCGAGATCGTAGGTGCCGACGAAGCCGCGGCCCTGGCCGAGCGGCCAGGTGACGGGCGCCACCTCGAGGGCCAGCGTCTTCTCGATCTCGTCCAGGAGGTCGAACGGGTCGCGCGTCTCGCGGTCGAGCTTGTTGATGAAGGTGACGATCGGGATGTCGCGCAGCCGGCACACCTCGAAGAGCTTGCGCGTGCGCGCCTCGATGCCGCGCGCGGCATCGAGCACCATGATCGCCGAGTCGACGGCGGTCAGCGTGCGGTAGGTGTCCTCGGAGAAGTCCTCGTGGCCCGGCGTGTCGAGGAGGTTGTAGACGCAGTCGCCGTATTCGAAGGTCATCACCGAGGTGACGACCGAGATGCCGCGCTCCTTCTCGATGCCCATCCAGTCCGAGCGCGTCTGGCGGCGGTTGGCCTTGGCGCGCACCTCGCCGGCGAGCTGGATCGCGCCGCCGAACAGCAGGAGCTTTTCGGTCAGCGTCGTCTTGCCGGCGTCCGGGTGCGAGATGATGGCGAAGGTCCGCCGCCTCGCGACGGGGTCCACGCCGTTGGCGGAGGAGGTGGTCATGGCTCGGGTGGTGGCGTGAGGCGGCCGCGTTGTCAAACGGCAGCTCAACGGTTTCGCACAGTCGCCATATAAGGTAAGGATACCGGCTGCAGATGTCAACCCGTTGAGTTAGCTTATCTTTCCGTCAACGGACGGCAACCGCGGCCCGAGCGATGTCGTCGCTCGGCGCCACGCGGACGGTCCGGCGTCGTCGCTCGACGCCCCGTGGCCGGTGCCATGTCGCCGCCCTACGACACGTGGTCTCGCCTATGTCCGCGTGCGGCGACAGGTGGCGAGGGCGTGTCGCCGTTCGATCGCAGCTTGAGGCGCCGTGTCACCGTTCGCTCGACGGCCGGATGGCCACGTCAGCGTTCGACCACCGAACTGAGCGTAAAAGCACGCGCCCGATCTTCTGATTTCACGCCGCTCTCCAATCCCTCATGGTGAGGAGCGCGGAGCGCGTCTCGAACCAGGAGGGTCCAGGTCGCTCGATCCGTGGACCGCCTCGTCGTTCGACTCGCGCTACGCGCGGCTCACCATGAGGCTACTGGAGCACCCCGTCCGACGCGTGCGCCTTGGACGTACCCGGCGCCGCCCGCCGCGCCGTGGTGACGGCGTCACAGGATCGCGGTAGGCAAGGGACATATTTCGCTGCTTTTCCGAGCCCGGAGGGCCGATGCAACGCCGATATTGCCGCATCTTTCTCCTTCTCGCGGCGCTGGCCGCGCCCGCCCATGCCGCCATGCCGGCCGACGACATCCCGCCGATGGCGCGTAAGGTGAAAGGGTTCGACCTCTCCCTGCTGGCGCCGGTCGCGGGCGTCACGCTGCGCCAGGTCGGGGAGGCGTCGTATTACTTCGGCTTCGTGCCGACGCTGACCAAGGACCAGGTGCTGGCCGAGGTCGGAATCGACAAGGCGCATTACGACGAGGCCGAGAGGGTCTTCACGCAGCGCATGATCGACGACAAGACGTTCACGATCAACAGCCTGTTCGGCGCCTATTCGGCGGAGGCGTCGCAGGGGCGCTTCGCGGCCTACGGGCGCGACGTGGCGCAGTCGGTGCTCGACGACGCGCCGCTGCGCGAGAAGGAGCCGATGACGGAAGAGCAGTTCCGTCTGATCCAGGACTATTATGCGCGCAAGGCCGGAACGGCGGGCACCAAACCGTCCGACCTCGATCTCGTGCTGGTGCCGTTTCATTTGACCTACAACGACTTTCAGATCCTCTCCGGCTGGTTCGGCCGGCGGTTTGCGCTGCAGGCAGGGGCCGGGCGCGGCCAGCTGCCGGGTGCGACGGACGAGGTAGCGAACGCCGCGCCGCCGGCGCGCGAGCGTCCCGAGCTCGGTGGCCTGTGGCGGCTGAACTGGACGCTGCTCAAGCGCGGCGACAGCGCGATGGAGAAGGTGAGCGCGACGCGCGACATCTGCCTCAAAAGCGGGATGACCGGCGCGACGGCGCCGCTGATGCCGAAGCGCGGCACCGCCAAATGCGCGCTGCAGCACCTCGACTTCTATCCCACCGGCATCGGGTTCTACGCGCAATGCGACCAAGGCGACTTCGGCAGCGCCTGGGCCTTGGACCTGCAGCCGCCGCAATCCGGCAAGGAGGCCGACACCTGGACCGGCGAGATGCAGTTCTCGATGCAGAACGAGGTGCTGCAGGACCTCGCGCCGAAAGCCTCGACGCCGGTGACCGGCCTGCGGATCGGGGACTGCAAGTGAGGCGGCATCATCCGCGCCGCGCATCGATCCCTCGTGGGTCGAGACGCGCCTTCGGCACCCTCCTGCTGGGCGCTGGCCTGCTCGCTTGCGCGCCCGCACAGGCGCGTCGCGGGCATGGCGCGCCCGCGGGGCTGCGGCCGGGCCTCTACACGATCTCCATCCTCGCGCCGACGCTGGACCCGGCGCTGACCATCGACGAGCAGACGCTGCATGTATGCTACACGGCCGCGGACGCCGGCGCGCATGCCAACCCGATCATGCCCGCGGCCGAACGGAAGGGCTGCACCTCGCCCGATGTCCTCGTCGGCAACGTGCTGGCCTACGATGCCACCTGCAAGGACGGCCTGCACAACCTCCGCCTCACCCAGATCGGCCCGGAGTCCTACGTCGGAAAATATCTGTATGTGAGCAAGGGCCAGCCGCGCCTGCAGCTCGAGCCCGCCGTCCGCCTGCATCGCGACGGGGATTGTCCCTAGGTTTGATTGACAGCGCGACGCCGCTTGCGCTCCATCCCGCGCCGCCGAGGGGTCTGAGGGCAGGGGAGAAGGTCCGATGTTGTCGAGGTCGTCGTGCGCCGCGTTGGCGACGTTTGTGTTCGCCGCGCCGGCCTTCGCGGACGGCAGGGACTGCACGGGCTGGGGCGCGCTGAGCGACAACCCGAAGGTCGAGAGCGGCAAGGTCGTCGGCGACGGCAGGATCAACTTCGTCAAGGGCGCGATGGACGACAAGGGGTGTCCGGCCGACACGGCCGCCTGCAAGCGGAAAGCGTTCCTCGTCGCCGGCAACAGCGTGGTGCTCGGCGCTCACCTCGAAAAATTCGTCTGCGCGACGTTCGTCAACGGCAAGGGTATCGAGACGAGCGGCTGGCTGCCGGCCGCCGCCGTCACCGTGGATGCGGGCGGCGCTCCGCCGGCCGCCAAGGACTGGGTCGGCACCTGGGTGCGCGAGGAGGCGACGATCAAGATTACGCCCGGCGCCAAGGACGCGCTGGCGATCTCCGGCGACGCCACCCATGGCGCGCAGGACCCGGATCGGGTGAAGCGCGGCGCGGTGAACCTCGGCTCGATCGCGGCGAAGATCGCGCCGAAGGGCGATGCCCTGAGCTTCGCGATGGGCGACGACGACAAAACGCTGGCGCTCGAAAAGGGCGACGAGCTCGCCTGCAAGGTGTGGATGCGCCGCGTCGGGCCCTACCTGCTCGTCGACGACAACATGAACTGCGGCGGCAACAACGTCTCCTTCCGCGGCACCTACGCGCGGAAGTGACCTCCGATCGGCGGCGCTGGGACAGGCTCGCGCCACCATGCGCAACTCGAAAAGAAGACTATCTTTGATCCGTCTGGCGCGCCGCCGATAGCGAAGGCCGGCGTGCTAGCAGGCCGGTCGACTGATTTTTGGGAGCCCAAGCCTTGAGGAATCCCTACGAGGTGCTCGGCGTCGACGCGACGGCGTCCGCCGACAAGATCCGCAGCGCCTACCGCAAGCTCGCCAAGAAGCTGCACCCCGACCTTAACCCCGGCGACAAGGGCGCCGAGGAGAAGTTCAAGGAGGTCGCCGGCGCCTACGACCTCCTCGGCGACGCCGAGAAGCGCAAGCGCTTCGATGCCGGCGAGATCGACGCGTCCGGCGCCGAGCGACCGCCGCAGCAGCCGTTCTACCGCAGCTACGCGACCTCGGACGAGGCGGACCCCTACACGGGGCAGGGGGGCTACGCCGACTTCTTCGACGGCGACGATGCCCTGGCCGAGCTGCTGCGCCGCAGCGCCCGCACCCGCGCCAACCGGCGGGGCCAGGATCTGCATTACAGCCTCGCGATCTCGTTCGCGGACTCGATCGCCGGCGCCGAGAAGCGCATCACGCTGCCCGACGGCGGCACGCTCGACATCAAGATCCCGCCCGGCATCGTCGACGGGCAGACGATGCGGCTCAAGGGCAAGGGGGCGCCCGGCGCCGGCAAGGGCGGGCCCGGCGACGCGCTGGTCGAGATCGAGGTGCTGCCCGACCCGCGCTTCACGCGCGAGGGCGACGACATCACGATCGAGCTGCCGGTCTCGCTGACCGAGGCGGTGCTCGGGGCCAAGGTGCGCGTGCCGACGCCGACCGGCGCGGTGACGATGAACGTGCCGAAGGGCTCGAACACCGGCACCACCCTGCGGCTGCGCGGCAAGGGCGCGCCGAAGCGCGGCGGCGGCGCCGGCGATGAGCTCGTGAAGCTGAAGATCGTGCTGCCGCGGCCGCCGGACCCCGAGCTCGAGGCTTTCGTCGCCGGCTGGACGGCCGGCAAGACCTTCGACCCGCGCGCGGGGATGGCATGATGAACAGGCAAGCCTTTCTCACCCAGCTGTCGATCGAGACGACGACGCTCGAGGTCTGGCTCGAGCAGGAATGGCTTGTGCCGCAGCAGGCCGAGGCCGAGCCGCAGTTTTCCGATGCCGACCTCGCCCGCGCGCGGCTGATCCAGCATCTCGGCAGCGGGATGGGGGTCAACGAGGCCGGCATCGACGTGATCCTGCACCTGCTCGACCAGCTGCATGGCGTCCGCCGGGCCTTCGAAGGCCTGAACCAGAGCTTCGGCGAGACGCGGTCGCGCTGATCCCGTCACCGGCGAGGATGCGCTACGGCTAAAAGGCCGGCTACCGTGCGCCGCGGCGGCGCCTTATCCTGCTGCCGTGCGTCGCCTGCTCAAGTTCCTTCACACGATCGGCGCCATCGGCCTGATGGGCGCGATGGCGACGCTGATCATGCTGGCGATCGTGGCGCCGCCAGCGGCGCAGCTGCCGGCCTATGCTGCGGTGCGCGGCGCGATGAGCGCCATCGCGACCTGGCTGCTGCTGCCGTCGCTCGGCGTGACGCTGGTCGCCGGCCTGGTGGCCATGGCGATGGGGCGCGCCTTCCACAATGCCGGCTGGGCCTGGGTCAAGCTGCTGTCCGGCGTCTTGGTCTTCGAGGGCAGCCTGCAGGGCATCATCGGGCCGCTGCGGCAGGAGGCCGAGCGCAGCGCCGCCGCGCTCGCCGGCAACGGCGCTGCCGCGGGCCTCGCCGGCACGCTCGGGCCGGAGCGCAACACGCTGATCGTGCTGATCCTCGTCGCGACGCTCAACGTGGCGCTGGGGGTCTGGCGGCCGCGGCTCACCAGCATCCCGGATTGAGGCTCAGGAGAGCGCGACGCCCGGCGTCGCGGCGATCCACGCGGCGAAATGGCCGCGCTCGGCGTCCATGAGGGCCTTCAGGCCGCGCAGGCGCGCAACGAGGGTGCGCGCCTCGCAGCGCGGCTGCACCGGGGTCGTGCTCTGGCTCGGGACCGCGCGCATCTCGTGCTCGTAGCGGAGATCGAGAGAGGGGCGCATCATGAGCAGGTCCTGGGCGGTGAAGCGCTGGAGTGTCCGGCCGCCGGCCTGCACATCGGCTTAAGACGCAGCGGCATCGGCCGCCGTTTCGCGGCGCATGGTGAACGCGGCGTTGTCGTCCGCGCGGCTGCTTAGTTATTCATCACGGACGCTGCTGCGCTGCAAAAGGCGCACTTCCCGCGGTGTGTCGCGCGCGTTATAAAACTCACCAGAATGATTTAATGGAGGTGTTGATGACCATGTCATCCTACGACAAGGGCAGCCGCGAGCTGGCCGCCGCCTGGCTGCGGCGAGGCACGGTGTCGGAGCGGCGCTGCCGCTCGGACCAGGCGAGCCGCCGCGGCGAGGCAAGCCGCTCGACGGCTAAGCCGGTGACCGGCGCTGCCTTTCATGCCGAGACGCACGCGAGCTACTCGCGCACCTGATCTTGCCCTACGGGGCCGGCGCCCGATCGCGGTGGCGCCGATGAGGGCGGCGTCCCGCCTCCGGTGCGGCGCCGAGAGTCGACGGCGGCGGATCGGAGGCGTGGACGAGGGCGCCGAGGACCGCACTGCCGAGCAGGCCGTATCCGACGTGATCGTAGATCTCGTCGCGGCGCGGGTTGCTGTAGGGATCGTCGAAGTTTTTGAGGCTGCAGGCGATCAGCGTGGGATCGCACGCCAGCACCGGCACCGGCCACAGCAGCCACGTGCCGAGCACAAGGCATCGCATGGCGCCGCGAGTCCGCGAGATGGCGTTGGTGTCGTTCAAGCCGCAACCTCCGGTGTCCATTTAGCGAGCCCTCGCGCTCGGCGATGTTGCGAAGACGGCGATCTCATGCGGCGCGCTTGGCGAGAACGGTAGCCGAACCTCGCTGGTTTCGCCTATGTCGAAACGGCTAGTCGCCGGATACGGCTCCGAGGCGCAGGGTTGCGTGCGCACGAGTCGGGAGCGACGATGCGACGGGATCGGCGAGGTGATCGGCGGTGAAGATCAATCTGGAAATCGACTGCACGCCGCTGGAGGCGCGCCTGTTCTTCGGCCTGCCGGACGTGCAGCCCCTGCAGACGGCGATGATGGCCGAGATGGAAAACACGATGATCCGCGAGGCCCGGCGCTTCTCGCCGGAAGCCCTAATGCAGTTCTGGTTCTCCAGCATGCCGCAGGGCGCCGAATGGGTCCGCACCATGATGAGCACCATGCTCAACCAGGGCACGACGACCACGTCCACGCCGAAGGACGACTGAAGCTTCAAAAAGCAATCGGGCTGCCGTCCCACGCGAAGAAGCCGCCGCTGTCGGCGGGGGTGAGGCCCTGGATGACGCGCAGGAGGTTGGCGGCCGCCTCGTCGGGCGACACGGTCGCGCGGCTGCCGCGGAACGGCGTGCTCAGCCGCGTCTCGACCGTGCCGGGATGCAAGGCGACGACGATCAGCTCGGGATGCGTGCGCGCCGCCTCGATCGCGAGCGTCCGCACCAGCTGATTGAGCGCCGCCTTGGAGGCGCGATAGCTGTACCAGCCGCCGAGCCGGTTGTCGGAGATGCTGCCGATGCGGGCCGACAGCAGCGCGATCACGCTACGGCCGTGGCGCGGCATCAGCCGCAACGCGTGCTTGGCGACGAGGATCGGCCCGATGGAATTGACGGCGAAGACCCGAGCCATCGCCGCGGGATCGAGATCGCGCAGGCTTTTTTCCGGCTGGAGCGCGCCGTCGTGCAGCACCCCGCTCGCGACGATCACGACGCGCAGCGCGGGCCCGTCGCGAAAGGCTTCACAGGCGGCGGCGATGCTGGCTTCGTCGGTGACGTCGATGCGCACGCCGCCCGCGCCGTCGCGGGACGCGCGATGGACGTCGAACCCGGCGGCTGAGAGATGGTCCGAGAAGGCGCAGCCTATGCCACCTGACGCGCCGACGACGAGGGCGCGCGCCGGACGCGCGATATCGGCGAGAGTGGGGGGATCGTCGGCCAGGGTCTCAGCCTTCAAGCGCGGGAGGCCACCTGACGCCCGCTTGGCAACGCTTGCAAGCCGGACCCAATCCGATCACACGACGTGCTTCAGCAGCCGCGCCACCGCGGGACGGAGCGGAGACACGAGCCGGTAGCCGATATCGAGCGCCGGCGTCGCCCCCGGCAGGCTCGCGATCATCGCGGCCGGCCGCCAGTACGTCAGCACGCGCCAGATCTCGACGAACGCAGCCGCGCCCGCCTTCAGCTCGCCGGAGGGCAGGCGGACGTGAAAGCGACCCATGGCCTTCGTCCGCGGCAGATCGTGCCCGGGATCGACCGCCGGATCCGAGACATCGACGAAGTGGATGCGCTCCGACCCCGTCGACTGCCGATAGCGGTTGATCTCGAGACGGCAGACCGGGCACGAGCCGTCGTGGTACACGGTGAGGTCAGGTGTCGTCATGCCCGAAGCATCAGGCATCGGCACCCCTGTCCGCCATGCGACCCAGCGCCGCCGCTGCTCAGATGATCGGCATGCCGCCTGCAACGACGACGAGCGCCCCCGAGGTGTAGCTGGACTCGTCGGCGGCCAGCGAGACGTAGGCGGACGCCAGCTCGCCGGGCTGCCCGGGTCGCCCGAACGGTGTGTTCGAGCCGAAGCTCTTCACCTGATCGGCATGCATGCCGGCGGGGATGAAGGGCGTCCAGATCGGCCCCGGCAGCACCGCGTTGACGCGTATGTTGCGCTCCGCCAGCAGCTGCGCGGCGCCGACCGTGAAGTTGGCGATCGCCGCCTTGGTCGCGCTATAGGCCAGCAGCGATGGCATCGGATGCTTAGAGTTGACCGAGGACGTGTTGACGATGGCGGCACCCGGCTTCAGATGTTCGGCGGCAAACTTCGTGATGTAGAACATCGCATTGATGTTGACCTGGAAGTGGCGATCCCAATCCTCGATCGCGATGTCGTCCAGCGAGCTGTTCGGCTTCTGATAGGCGGCGTTGTTGACGAGGATGTCGATGCCGCCGAGCTCGGCGACCGTCTTTTCGACGACCGACTCGCAATGCTGCGCCGACGCGATGTCGCCCGGCAGGAGCAGGCAGCGCCGACCCGCCTTCTCGACCCAGTCCCGCGTCTCGTGCGCGTCCTCGTGCTCGTCGAGATAGCTGATCGCGATGTCCGCGCCTTCTCGCGCGAACGCGATAGCGACGGCACGACCGATGCCGCTGTCGCCGCCGGTGATCAGCGCACGCCGTCCGGCCAGCTTTTCGGCACCCTGATAGGTTTGCTCGCCGTGGTCCGCCTTCGGCGTCATCTTCGTATCATGCCCGGGAAACGACTGGGTCTGCGCTTCGAACGGCGGCTTCGGGAACTCTCGGTCGGGCACGTGGCGCTCCTTTTCGTTTTGTTTGTCTTCGATCCACTCGCTCACGCGAGGTCGAAGACGACCTTGACGCACCCGTCCGCCTTGTCGCGGAAGGTCTTGTAGAGCTCCGGCCCGTCGCCGAGATCCTTGCTCTTGTGGGTCACGAGCGAGGTCATGTCGATCCTGCCCTGCTGGATGAGGCCGGTGAGCTTTTCGAGGTAGCGCCGCACGCTGGTCTGCCCGCTGCGGATCGTCAGGCCCTTCTGCACGACCGAGCCCATGTCGAGCGGCACCGGGCCGCCGTAGACGCCCGGCACCGACACGGACCCGCCGGGCCGCACCGCCTTGATCGCCTCGTTCAGCACATACGGGCGCTGCGTGCCGGAGCCCAAGGCCTCCTGCACCTTGGAGATCGCGCCGGCGATGCCGTGGGCGCCGCTCGCCTCCATGCCGACGCAATCGATGACGCCGTCGGCGCCCTCGCCCTTGCTGATCTCCTTGATGCGCTCGAACACGTCCTCGTTCTCGAAATCAATGATGTCGGTCGCGCCGAGCTTGCGCGCCAGCGCGATGCGCTCCGGCACGGTCTCGATGACGATGATGCGCTCGGCGCCCATGATCTTGGCGGACTGGATCGCGAACAGGCCGACCGGTCCGGCGCCCCAGATCGCGATGATCTCGCCGCCCTGTATCTGGCATTGCTCGGCGCCCTGCCAGCCGGTCGGCAGGATGTCGGTGAGGAAGAGGAGCTGGTCGTCGCTCATGCCCTCCGGCGCGACCATCACCGACGTCTCGGCCATCGGCACGCGCACGTACTCGGCCTGGCCGCCCCAGTAGCCGCCCGTCATATGCGAGTAGCCGTAGAGCCCGGCGGTCGGATAGCCGAACGTCTGCGCCGCCATGTCGCCGTTGCGGTTCGATCGTTGGCAGCACGACCAGTTGCCCATCCGGCACTGGCGACACTCGCCGCAGGTGATCTGGAACGGGACGACGATGCGCTGGCCCTTGCGCAGCGTGCTAGTGGCGCTGCCGACCTCGACGATCTCGCCCATGAACTCGTGGCCGAGCACGTCGCCCGACTCCATCGACGGCATCTGTCCGTCCATCAGATGCAGGTCGGAGCCGCAGATGGCGCAGCTCGAGACCTTGATGATAACGTCGGTCGGGTTCTCGATGGTGGGATCGGGAACCGTGTCGCAGCGGATGTCGCCTTTGCCGTGCCAGCAGAGCGCGCGCATGAATTCACCTTTCGCAAGCGATGTCCGATAGCGCGACAAGGACCCATCGGAGCAATCGTTCCCGATAAGAAAAGACATCAGCTGACGATGCGAGGTGCGCGCTGCCAGGCTTCCGCTTCGTTGCAGCGACGCCGAACAAAAGAGGCAATCGAACTCAGGCGCAGCCCTTACGCCGGGCGCTCGCCGATCATCGTGTGGATCTTCTGAGCAAGCTCGTTCAAGGCGAACGGCTTTGCGATCATGCTCATGTTTGTGCCGAGGAAGTGCGAGCGGATCGCCGCATTCTCCGCATATCCGGTGACGAACAGGATCGGCAGTTGCGGGCGATGCTGGCGCGCGATCTCCGCCAGCTGACGTCCCGACATCCCCGGCAGCCCGACGTCAGACACCATGAGGTCGATCGTCTTTCGCGACGCGAGGATCGGGATCGCCAGATTGGGGTCCGCCGCCTCGATCGCGAGATAGCCCAGTTCGGCCAGCACCTCGCGGATGAGCTGCCGCACCGACGTGTCGTCCTCGACGACGAGCACCGCCTGGCCGTTGCCCTCGACGATCGACTCCGCCTCGAGCTTCGTCTCGTCGGCCTCCAGCTCCTTGGCGGCCGGCAGGTAGATCTGGACGGTCGTGCCCGCGCCGGGCGTGCTGTCGATGTTGACGTAGCCGCCGCTCTGCCGCGCGAAGCCATAGACCATCGACAGGCCGAGCCCCGTGCCTTGGCCGATCGGCTTCGTCGTGAAGAAGGGATCGAACACTTTTGCGACGACGTCGGGCGACATGCCGACGCCGCTGTCGGATACGGCGACCAGCACGTACACGCCGGGCTTCGCGGTCGCGATCTCGCCGTCCTCGAGGTTGACCTCGCGCGCTTCGACCGTGAGCATGCCGCCGTCCGGCATCGCATCGCGTGCGTTGATCGCGAGATTGAGAATGGCGCTTTCCAGCTGGTTGGCATCAGCGATGGCGAAGATGCGCTTTGAGGCCGGCACGATCTTCACGGTCACCAGCTCGCTGACCGTACGCACGATGAGATCCTGCAGCGATCCAAGCAGGGCGTTGATGTCGAGCGGCTTCGAGTCGAGCGTCTGCCGTCGCGAGAATGCGAGGAGACGTTGCGTCAGGTTGGCAGCGCGCTGCGCCGATTGCGATGCGGCCTCCATGAAGCGATCGATATCCTCGAGGCGCCCGGCGTCGATCCGCCGCTTGATGATGTCGATCGAGCCGATCACGCCCGTCAGCATGTTGTTGAAGTCGTGCGCGATGCCGCCGGTGAGCTGGCCGACGGCCTCCATCTTCTGCGCCTGCCTGAGCTGCTCCTCGGTCTTCTGGCGCTCGGCGACTTCCTGCTTGAGGCGCTCGAGCGCGCTTTCGAGCTCCTGCGTCCGGATCTTGACCTGCAGGTCAAGCTCCTCGGCCGCGCGCGCCTTGGCCTCGAGATTGTCGCGAATGTCGTACTGCTTCTTGCGCGCACGGATGGCAGAGGCGACTGCGGTGACGAGCGGCACCGACCCCACCGGCCGCTCGAGGATCACCACGTTCGTCGCCGCCTTCGGCAAGTCGACGGCCGGTTGCGGCGTGGGCCATGACGTGGATCGCATGCGGGGCGCGGTCAGCAAAAGGATCGGCACTTCCGACCAGGCGGCCTGCGCCTCCAGCGCCTCCGCGAAGCGGCTCCGGCCGGTGCGCAAAGCCTCCTCGGTTATGAGGACAGCGCCGGCACTGATCTCGAGCTCGTCGGCGAGCTGATGCAGCCCGACGCAGGCGCGCGCCGTGTAGCCCGACCTGGCCAGCAGCTCGAGGATGGCGTCCGCATCGCGCCCGAACGGCGCACAGATCAGAACCCGTTCATCGTCGGCAGGTGCGCTAAGCTGAAGCACCACGGTCTTCCATCAGCGGCGCATTGGAGCCGACGTATTCGGGTGTCCCCGTCAGCACGCCGCGGAACTCGACCAAGGGAGCGCCGACACGGATGCCGCGGGCATCGATGCGGAGCTCGCGGATCGCATCCTCGTGCGCGCCGCTCCGGTTCTTCAACACCGAGATGGCCTTGCGTATCCGGCCTTCCGCCTCGAAGAAGCGGATCAGCAGAACGGCATCGGAGACGTAGGAGATGTTGATGGATCCCGTCACCATGCTGCCGATCAAGCCCGTCTGCGGATTGATCAGAAGCGTCGCGATGCCTTTTTGGTTCAGGTAGGCGAGCATCTCGTGAACCTGCAGGATCAGCTGCTGTTCCTGCGGCATCGCGGCGAGATAGCCGTTGAGGCTGTCGATCACGAAAAGCTTCGAGTTCTTGCGCTCGACCTGCTCGCGCACGCGCCACGAGAACTCGCCCGGCGAGATCTCCGCCGGATTGATCTGCTCGATGGTCAGCAAACCGTTGTCGATGTGGCGGCGCAGATCGAGCCCCATCGCCTCCGCCCGCGACAGCATCGTGCCGATGCGCTCGTCAAACTCGTAGATGGTGCAATTCTCGCCCTGCGAGCAGGCGGCGTGCACGAACTGCAGAGCGATCGTCGTCTTGCCCGAGCCGGCCGGCCCCGTGATCAGCGTGCACGTGCCGCGGCGCGGACCCCCGCCCAGGAGCTTGTCGAGATCGGCGACCCCGCTCGACACGATGTCGCCGACGAAGGGCTCCTGATGCTTGGCCGCGATCAGCCGCGGAAACACATCGAGGCCGCCGCGGCGGATGACGAAGTCGTGGTAGCCCGCGACGAAGTCGACGCCGCGCAGCTTCTGCACCTCGAGCCGTCGGCGCGCCGGCCCGAAGTCGAGGGTCAGGCGCTCGAGGGTGATCACGCCGTGGCAGAGGCTGTGAAGGTGGGCGTCGCGCTGCCCGACATCCTCTCCGGTCAGATCATCGACGATGATGACCGTGACATCCATCGGCGCGAAGAACTGCTTGAGCGCCAGAACCTGGCGGCGATAGCGAAGCGGATCCTGCGCGAGCAGCCGCATCTCGGACAGGCTGTCGAACACGACGCGGCGCGGCTTGATGCGCTGCACCTCGCTCTTGATGAGCTCGATCGTTCCGCCGAGCTCGTTCTCCCAAGGATGCAGGATGGATTGCTGCCGCTCGGCGCCCAGCGCCTCCTCGGCCGCCGCCAGCTCGAAGATTGCGACCTGATCGAGATCCCAGCCATGCGAGGCTGCGACGCCGCGCAGCTCGTCGTCGGTCTCGGAGAGCGTGACGTAAAGTCCGCGCTCGCCGCGGCTCACCCCGTCGAGCAGGAACTGCAGCGCCAAGGTCGTCTTGCCGGAACCGGGCGAGCCCTCGAGAAGGTAGAGGCGATTGGCCACGAGCCCGCCGCGCAGGACGGCATCGAGTCCTTCGTTGCCGGATGGCGTGCGGCCATCCAGGGGCCATGAGGCATCTTCCATCGATCGTCGGCCTGCTCTTCCGGGCGAGACGGCTCACTCGCCGCGCGCAAGCTATACTTGCCGTCGCGCCATAAGAAAATGATGTCAATTTACATACGACTGTCAGCCGCTATGGCCATGGCAGGCTTAAGCCTTTTCTGCTGCGAGCTGAGGTGATGATGGCGGTGGAAACGCCGCGGCGAAGCGGTGCCGAAACGCGCGTCCACACGGACGAGGAGCCTTAGCCGAATCCAATCAGCGGCAATCTAAGAAAATCCAGCGGAACTAGTTGCGGCACAATCTAAAACCCTTTGCCGTGTCCGAATCTCTCGCGGACATCCCGTGATCTCCCCGACCCTTGCTGACGGCGTGCTTCACGGAAAAGTTTGCATCCTCAGATCTCCCGGTGGCCGCACGCTGCGTTAGCGGCAGCGGTGCGACTGCCGCGTGCGATCCGCCGAGGCTTTCCCTGTGTCAATAGACCTTGCCAACATCTTCAAGGCCGTCGGGCCGGCCGCCTCGGTGATCTTCGCGGCCTGGATCTTCATGGCCTTCCTGCAGACGCGCTACGATGCGGCCGTCGACCGCTACCGCAGCCTGGTCGAGCAATATCGCTGCGGCGATCAGCGCGACACGCGCCGGGTCAACCTTCGCGACTCGATCCTGGTCTACAAGAAGCGCTGCGAGATCATGAATATCGCAAGCGTGATCGGGCTTGCCTCAGCGGTGCTGCTCATCAGCTCGCTCATCATCGGCGAGCTGTCCCTCGCCTTGCCGAGCATCGATGTGCTGAAAATCGTCTGCATATGCGGAACGCTGGCCGGCCTTGCCCTGGTCATCGCCGCGACGGCGATCGTCATCTACGAGAGCCTGATCATCCACCGCCAGCTCGAAGCCGAGCTGCTCGACCTGCCCGAGCTCGCGCATGGCATGGGCGCGCAGCCCGGCGCGATCGGCGACGAAGGACGCGCGCAAGCGTCCGCCTCGAAGGTGCTGCCGCGCTAGCTCGGCGTAGCCGCCAAAGCGCCCTCGGGCCATCAGCGCCTCAGCATGCCCTCGTCATAGATGCGGTTCATCGTCCGCGCAGAGACAAGGTAAAAGTCCGCTTCACCGTCGAACGTCAGAGATCTCGCGGCGCGTCGTGCCCAATCGACCACCGCGCGGCCGCCCCATTCATCCGGCGGCGTGACGAGAACCTCGGAGGACGTCCCGTTGAAGATCAAAGCTTCAAAATCGTAGAACGAGCCGCCGATGTTGCGCATCTCCGCGCCGCCGCGTGTCCCGTAGACCGAGGCCTTGATCAAGGCTTCCTGCCCGGCGTGAAGGCGCCAGGAGCACGCGAGCCGCACCGCGACGTCACCGAGACCGAAGCTCGCCGCAGCATAATCCTCGACCTCGGCGCTCGTCGTCGCGAGCGATGCCCCGCCGTGGCGAAGCGTGGCGGCGACTGCATGCGCCGCCGTCTGCGACCCGAGCACCCAATGGGCCAGGTCCACCAGATGACTGCCGAGGTCCATGAGGCAGCCGCCGCCGGATCGGGCGCGATCGTAGAACCAGTCCTTGTCCGGGCCGTAGGCGTTGTGGAACGTGAGGTCGATCGCGAAGACGCGACCGAGGCGGTCGCTGCGCACGAGATCGGCGATCGCCTGCATGGCGCGCGTGTGACGATACGAAAAGTCGACCAGCAGCAGCCGGTCGGCGCGCTTGGCTGCGGTGACGACCACTTCGACCTCTGCGGCGCTGCGCCCAAGCGGCTTCTGGCAGAAGACCGCCGCGCCGGCCTGCAGGCAGCGGATCGACTGCTCGGCATGCGCGCCGCTCGGCGTCGCGATCACCACGCCATCGAGTCCGAGCGCCAGCATGGCCTCGAGATCCGCGACGACTCGGGCGTCCGGCGCCAGCTGCAAGGCCTCCCGCACCATCTCCGCGGAGGGATCGCAGATCGCTGTCGCCTCGATGCATCCGCTCTCCAGCGCCGCCGCCATGCGGTGGCGCCCGATCCAGCCGACGCCGAGAAAACCCACGCAGAGCTTTCTCATGCCTCACCGAAGAGGATGAGCGCCTTCACGAAGTTGCCGGGCTTGTCCCGCGTCGCGTCGAGCGCCTCGCCCAGCTGATCGAGTCGATAGCGGTGCGTGTAGAGCGCGGTGTCGTCGATTTGGCCGCCGACCACCGCCTCGATCGCCTCGCGCATGCCGCGCATGTTGACGGCGAGGTCGCGCTCATGCGCGCTGATGACGTCGATGCCCTTCCAGTTCCAGGACTGCATGTTGACCTGTCGTGGACCATCCTGGTGGTAGCCGGCGACGATCAGCTTGCCGCCTTCGGCAACGATCTCTCCGGCGAGATCGAGCGGCCATTGCTTGCCGACGGCCTCTATGACCCTCTCGCACATCCGCTCGCCCGTGATGCGCTTGACGGCCTCGATAATCGCCCAGTGATCGTCCATCACGATGGTGTCGGCGGCGCCGTTGCGCTCGGCGAGCCTCAACGAGTCCGGTCGTCGCGATATGGCGATCACGCGTGCGCCCGCGTCGTTTGCGAGCTTGGTGAGGATCGCGCCGAGAAAGCCGATGCCGATGATGGCGACGGTCTGCCCCGGCTCGATCGCGCCGCGCCGAAAAATGTTCATCGCGCAGCCCAGCGGTTCGCCGGCAAACGGCAGGCCGTCGAGGGCAGCCGGCAGCTTCAAGAGGCGATCCGCGGTCGCGATGTCGTAGTCCGCGAAGCTGCGGAAGGTCAGCCCCGTCACCCTGTTGCCGACAGTGAACCCGTCGACGTCGGGCCCCACCGCGTCAACGGTTCCCCAGGCCTCATGGCCGAGACCGCCCGCCTCGCCCGGATACGTCAGCCACTCCAAGCCGGCCCACGGCCCGAGATTGGACGCGCAGACACCGCAGCCCTCGAGCTTCAGGCGCACCTCGCCCGAGCCCGGGCGAGGAATCGGGACCGTTTCGATCCTCACCTTGCCAGGTGCAGCCAGCACCGCAGCACGCATCGTTTCAACCATTCTGGGGATCCATAATGAAGCGCTCCAGCGCATCGGAGGCGGCGTCATCCGTCATCTGCCGCGGCGGGTGCTTGCAGAAGAAGGCGGAGGCGCTGTCGATCACACCGCCAATGCCGTGATCGGCGGCGAGCTTGGCACATCGCACCATGTCGATCGCCACGCCGGCGGAGTTCGGACTGTCCTCGACCGAGAGCCGCATCTCGAGGTTGATCGGCACGCCGCCGAAGATGCGGCCCTCCATGCGAAGGAAGCAAACCTTGTTGTCGTTCTGCCACGCCACATAGTCCGACGGCCCGATGTGGATGTCGTCGTCGCCAAGCCGCTGCTGCGCCACGGATTGCACCGCCTCGGTCTTCGAGATCTTCTTCGACGCCAGCCGCTGCCGGCTCGACATGTTCAAAAAGTCCGTATTGCCACCAATATTCAGCTGGTACGTGCGATCGAGCGTGGCGCCGCGGCGCCGGAACAGATCGGTCAGCGCGCGGTGCACGATCGTGGCGCCGATCTGCGCCTTGATGTCGTCGCCGATGATCGGGACGCCGGCGGCGGCAAAGCGTTCGGCCCACACGGGATCGCTGGCGATGAAGACGGGGATGTTGTTGACGAAGGCGACGCCGGCATCGAGCGCGCATTGCGCGTAGAATTCCGTCGCAGCCTGGCTGCCGACCGGCAGGTAGTTCAGCATCACGTCGACGCGCGCCTCACGCAGGTGTGCAACGATCTCCTCGCGGTCCGGCTCGGGCTCGGCGGCAAGAACGAAGCTGCGCTGCTTGTCGCTATGCTCGAGCATGTGCGCCGCCACGCCGTCGGCGACCCTGCCCATCCGCACCGTGGCGCCGCACGGCTCGACCTCGGGGCAGAAGACGGCGGTGCAGTTGGGCTTCGCGAAGATCGCGTCCGCGACATCGCGGCCGACCTTGCGCTGGTCGACGTCCCAGGCCGCGACAACGTGGACGTCGGACGGCCGCATCCCGCCGATCTCCTCGTGCAGCAGGCCAGCGAGGTCGTTTGCGCCATGCTGGTAGAAAGCGAGGCCCTGCACCAGCGAGCTGGCGCAGTTGCCGACGCCGACGAGCGCGACGCGAACGGAAGGGCGCGGCTCAAGCATGCGACGCTCCTACCATCGCCGGCATCTCGACCCGTGCAGGCGCATACCGCTCGATCATCCAGGCGCAGAAGTCGGCAAACGCCTGCGGATCGACCGCCGGGCTCGTGTGGTGGGGCGCCACACCAAGGTGCTCGGGCGTGAAGCAGAAGGTGAGAGTCACGTCGAAATCGGCGATCGCCTCCATCTGCCGGTCGAACCAGTCCAAGGCACCGGGCCGAAAACTGTCGGCCCAGGAAAGACCTGTCCGTAGCTTGCGCGTGCCGAGGTCTTTCATCCAAGCGACCGCTCGATCGAGACGTGGGTCCTCGAAGTGAAACCATTGCATCAGGCCGATCTCGCCGCCGACGCTGCGATAGTCGTCGAGCGCCGGCTTCGGCGAGCCGTCCTCGCGGATGAGTCCCATGTAGAAATGGCGATAGTAGCTCGACCCCTCGGCTTCGCGGTGGCGCGTCTCCGCGCCCCACGCCATCGGAAGATCGTAGAGCGAATACCAGAAGATGCGCGGCACGCGGCCGATCAGCAGCTCGGCGGTGCGCTTGAGGCCGAAGACCTGCACCTCTTCCGCGCCGAACGAGCCGACGCCGACCTCCGTGACCCAGACCGGCTTATCGGTAACCGCCTCGATCTCTGCGATCTTGTCCGGCCAGGCATGGATCGGCCAAAGGTTCCAGTCCAAAGGAAAGCCATGAACGGCGACAACGTCCACATGGTCAAGCGCGCCATGACCTTCGAGGCGACGCAGCCAGTGGGGATCGATCGGCGACATGCCGCCGAGGACGCGCGTGATCTGCGGGTTGACCGCCGCGATGGACTTGCCCGCGCGCACGACGGTCTCCGCGTAGATCGCCCACTCCGGATCCAACGCCAAGTCCCAGTGCGACTTGTTGTTGGGCTCGTTCCAAATCATCGCTGCTTCGATCACGTCACGTCACCTTACGCGGGTAGACCGCCATCGGGCCGCCGAAGTCTCCGTAGGGCACCGGCGCCACGCGGCAGATGTAGACTTCCGACTCCGGTCGGCACTCGATAGAGAAGCCGGCGGCTCGCAGCATGGCCTCGGAGCAGGCTCTGTTGGGCGCCCACCAATTCGTCCAGTCCTGCGCGTAGGCGCGCTCGATGAAGTGCATCTTCGGGTAACCCGGTTCATCGAAGTAGGCGGGCGGATCGAACGTGCCGGGCTTGTGGAAGGGATGGTCGTCCGGCGCGTCGGCGACATCGTCCGAGCCGCGCTGCATCGTCTGAAAGAGCAGCATGTCGGCGGCGACGTGCTCGCGGATGAGGTCCAGAGCCAGCAGCGGATGCCGGAGGTGGTAGAAGACGCCCATGAAGATGACGAGATCGAACCGCTCGCCCAGCGCCGCGACGTCGTAGACCGACACGCGATCGAACTGGATGTCGTCGAACCCGAGTGTCTCGGCAACGAAGCGGGCTTGGGCTAGGTAGCGCTCGTCGGTGTCGAGCCCCACGACGCGCGCCGCGCCGCGCCGCTTCATCTCGCAGCTGTAGAAGCCGGCGTTGCAGCCGATGTCGAGGACGGTCTTGCCGCTCAGGTCTGCCGGAAGGGCATGCGCGAAAAGCTCGAACTTGAAGCGGGGATAGTCACCTAGGTAGTGCTCGGGCGCCGTCGCAAGCCCGTCGCCAAGCTGGATGTTCTGGAACCAGGGTGCAAGCTGCCGCACCTTGTCGCGGATCGCCGCGTCGTGTCCGCCGTCATGTCGCGTCATGCCGGGCGCTCGTTCAAGGCCACGACACGTCCGCGCTCGCCATCCATCACAAGCGTCGTGAGTGAGCCCGGATCGATGTCAAAGGACAGGATGTTGTCGAGATCCAAGCCGAGGCAGTGCGCGACGAGACCGCGGATGAGATCGCAGTGGCTCACGCAGAGGATGGCGCCCATGTCCCCGCAGGCCTGCAAATGACATAGCGCGCGCGAGACAGCCGCAGCGATCGTGTCGCCCGACGGCGTCGAGGCCGTGCGGCGGGCCGCATTCCACTGCCGCCAGCGCGGATCGCCGTCCAGCGCGCCGAAGGTTTGGCCTGACCACTCGCCGAAGTCGATTTCATCGAGCGCCGCAACGATGCGCGGTGACGATCCCACGATGTCACCGATCGTCATGGCGGTCTCCACCGCGCGTCGACGCGGGCTCGTACGGATCGCCGCGATCGGTGCTCCTCGCAAGCGCTCCGCGAGCCGCTGCGCTTCGCCGCGGCCACGCTCGTTCAGCGCGATATCCGATCGTCCGCTCAGAATTTGACCCACCTCATCGTGTGTGCCGTGGCGCGCGAGCAGAACCGTCAGGCTCATGCGGACGCCGGGGAAGGCTGCATCAACATAGAAGCTGAATGCGTCCATGTTGCGTCCGTTCCCTCATTTGACTTCATTGTCTTGTCAAAGGGAACAAACAAGAAGAAGAAGCTGTTGGCTTCGGAATATGACGCTCAGCAATGTCATTTGATATACTGGAGACGTTCGGTCGGTGGAAACGGTCCTCATCACGGGCGGCGCGGGGTTCATAGGCCGTGCGATTGCCAACGAGCTCCTGGCGCGCGGCAAGGTCGTGCGGGTGCTCGACAGCCTGATCGAGCAGGTCCACGGCGGCGCCGACGGCTCAAAGCTGCTGCCGTCAGACGTCGAGTTCATCCGCGCTGACATCCGCGACAGATCGTCCATCGATGCCGCGCTCGTCGGGGTTGAGAGCGTCATCCATCTTGCCGCCGAGGTTGGTGTCGGCCAGTCGATGTACGAGGTCGAGCGCTACACCTCGACGAACGACGTCGGCACCGCCGTGCTCTTCGAAGCGCTGATCAATCATCCGGTGCGGCGCGTCGTCACGGCGTCCTCGATGAGCATCTACGGCGAGGGGCTCTACAAGGATGCGAGAGGCCGCCTCGTCGAGGATGCGACGCGCGGCGTGCTGCGTGACGGGCAGCGAACCTGGGACCCTGTCGATGCGGAAGGCCGTCCGCTGTCGCCTGTCGCGACGCCGGAATGGAAGCGGCCAAACCTTTCCTCCGTCTACGCGCTTAACAAGTTCGTGCAGGAGCGAATGACGCACATCATGTCGGCGCCCTACGGCATCGAGAGCGTCTGCCTGCGATTGTTCAACGTCTACGGATCGGGGCAGGCGCTCTCGAACCCGTACACGGGCGTGCTGGCAATTTTCGCGTCGCGTCTCCTCAACGGCCAGCCGCCGGTGATCTTCGAGGACGGCGAGCAGCGGCGTGACTTCGTTCACGTAGCGGATGTCGCGCGGGCCTTTGCCGATGCGCTCGATCTGCCGAACATCTCGGGCGGCACGTTCAATATCGGCTCCGGCCAGCATCGCTCCGTGGCGGAGGTCGCCACGGATATCGCGCGCGCCATGGGTCGCAACGCCTACGAGCCCGACATCCTAGGCAAGGCGCGGACCGGCGATATCCGTCATTGCTTCTGCGACACGAGCCTCGCCGAAGCGAAACTGGGCTTCAAGGCGAAGCAGGACTTTGGTGGAGGGCTTGCCGAGCTGGCTCTGTGGGTCGCCGAGCAGACGGCGACGGATCGCGTCGACGAGATGCGTGCGGAGCTCGAGCGCAAAGGGCTCGTGGCATGACGCATGACACCGACAAGCGCCCGGTGCTGATCACAGGCGGCGCAGGCTTTATCGGCTGCAATATCGCGGATCGGCTTGCTGCCGAAGGACACGACGTCATCGTCTTCGACGCGTTGAAGCGGCCGGGTGTGGAGACAAACCTCGCCTGGCTCGAGGCAAGACATGGGTCGCGCATCTCGAGGATGGTAGCCGACGTCCGCGATGCTCCCCATCTCGGCGAGGCGGTGGCGCAGTCGAAAGCGATCTTCCACCTTGCGGCGCAGGTCGCCGTCACCACCAGCATCGTCGATCCTCGCGAAGATCTCGAGATCAACATTGGCGGCACCTTCAACCTTCTCGAAGCCGTCCGCCTGCGGGCGCCTGCCACGCCCGTGCTGTTCGCCTCGACGAACAAGGTCTACGGCGACCTCGTCGACCTTGCCTTCGAGATCTACGACGAAGCCTATCGGCCGCGCGATCCGCGTCACCGCGCGAACGGCATCGGCGAGGATCGGCCGCTCTCGTTCCACACGCCCTACGGATGCTCGAAGGGCGCCGCCGACCAGTACGTCCTCGATTATACCCGCAGTTACGGGCTCCGCGCCGCGGTGATGCGCATGAGCTGCATCTACGGGGCACGGCAGATGGGGACCGAGGACCAGGGGTGGGTCGCGCACTTCATCATCAGCGCGCTGCTGCGCCGGCCCATCGCGATCTACGGCGACGGCTACCAGGTGCGCGACATCCTCGATGTGTCGGATGCGGTCGACGCGTATCTCGCGGCATGGCGCCGGATCGACGACGTGCGAGGCCGCGCCTTCAATCTCGGAGGCGGCCCCGGCAACGCGATAAGCCTGCGGCGTCTTCTCTCGAATGTGCGCGACCTGATCGGCCGCGATCTCGACATCAGCTTCGCGGACTGGCGCGCGGGCGACCAGCGGTACTTTGTTGCAGATACGCGAGCCGCGCGTGCGGCACTCGACCTCGGCGATCCGCTCGACTGGCGAATCGGCGTCAAGCGCTTGGTGCGCTGGCTCGCCGACGCGCGCGGCCTCACCGACGTCATCTCAACGCAAGCCGGAGCCGCGGCTTGAGGCGCCCGCGCATCCTGATGACGGTCGACGCGGTCGGCGGCGTGTGGACCTACGCCTGCGATCTCAGCGCGGCGCTCGTCGCGTCCGGCATCAACGTGGTGTTGGCCGTGATCGGACCGGCGCCGACGCAAGGGCAGCGCGACGAGCTCGACCGAAACGTCGACCTCGTCGTGACCGGGCTCGACCTCGACTGGCTGGCGCCGGACGCCGGAACGGTCGAGGCCGCGTGGTCCGCGGTCGCGGCATTGGCGACAAAGCTCGACGTCGATCTTCTCCATCTGAACCAGCCCGCGCTCGCGGCGTCATTGGGGTCGTTCGAGAAGCCGCTCGTGGTCGCGATCCACAGTTGCGTCGCCACCTGGTGGGAGGCGGTGCACGGCGGCGACGCACCGCCTGACTTCGCATGGCAGACCGATCTCGTCCGTCGCGGTCTCGAGCGCGCCGATGCGATCGTGGCGCCGAGCCTAGCATTCGCGGAGCAGGTACGCCGTCTTTATCGTCTGCATGACCTGCCGCTTGTCGTCCGGAACGGCCGAAGCGCTCCGACGAGCGCGGGCAGGGTGGGAGTGCGCAGCGCCTTCACCGCAGGTCGGCTTTGGGACCGGGGCAAGAACATCGCAACGCTCGACCAGGCGGCGGCGCGCAGCCCGCACGTCTTCGCAGCCGCCGGCGCGCTGCGCGGGCCGAATGGCGAGGGCGTGACGCTTCACCACATCGAGCCGCTCGGATTGCTCGATGGAGAGGCCATCGCCGCGCGGCTCGTCGAACGCCCCGTCTTCATGTCCGCCGCGCTCTATGAACCCTTTGGGCTGGCCGTGCTGGAAGCCGCTTACGCCGGCTGCGCGCTGCTGCTCTCCGATATCCCGACGCTCCGCGAAAACTGGTCCGGCGTTGCGAGCTTCGTCGCGCCGACGGACGCCGACGGCTTCGCCGCCGCTCTCGACGACCTTTTGCGCGATGACGATCTGCGGCTCGAACGTGGCTTGCAGGCACAGCAACGCGCGTCCGCCTGCACGCGCGAGCGGATGGCCGCGGAGATGCGCGACATCTACAAGAGCGCGACAGAGAAGCGCGCGACCGGACGCCTGGTGGTCGCGGCATGAAGATCGTCTATTTCACGCATTCCCTGCTCTCCTGCTGGAACCACGGCAACGCGCATTTTTTGCGCGGCGTCCTGCGTGAGTTGCAGGACAGAGGGCACTCCGTCAGGGCCCTGGAGCCCGCGGACGGATGGAGCCTCTCCCATCTTCGCGCCGACCACGGCGAGGCCGGTCTCAAGGCGTTCCGGTCGAGCTATCCTCACCTTCGCTCCGAGTCCTTTGGCCCCGATGCCGATCTGGAAGAGCTTATCGGCGAGGCCGACCTCGTCATCGTGCACGAGTGGAATGCACCCTCGCTCGTCGACGCGATCGGTACGTTGCGCAAGCGCGGCGCCCGCTTCCAGCTCCTCTTCCACGACACGCATCATCGTGCCGTAAGCGACCCTGCGGCGATTCGCGCCTTCGATCTGGCGGGCTACGACGGTGTCCTCGCCTTCGGCGAGGCGCTGAGCGACGTCTACCGCCGGTGGGGTTGGGGCGATCGGGTCTGGACCTGGCACGAGGCCGCCGACACGCGGCTCTTCAAGCCTTCGCCGCTTGCGTCCGGGCGGACGGGATTGGTGTGGATCGGCAATTGGGGCGACGGCGAACGATCTGAGGAGATCGAGTCATACCTGCTGAAGCCGGCAGCGGCGGCCTCCCTTGCGCTCGACATCTACGGCGTGCGCTATCCGGCGTCGGCCCTGGAGACCCTCGAGAAGCACAAGGCCAGATATTGCGGATGGGCGCCCAATGCGCGCGTGCCGGCGATCTTCGCGAATCACCTTGCGACGATGCACGTGCCGCGTCGCTTCTATGCGACGGTGCTGCCGGGCATTCCGACGATCCGCGTCTTCGAGGCGCTTGCTTGCGGGATTCCACTGCTATCTGCTCCGTGGGAGGATAGCGAACACCTTTTCCGCCCCGGCCGCGACTTCCTGGTCGCGCGCGACGAGCAGGAGATGACCAAGCACCTCCGTGCCGTGCGCGAGGACGCTTCTCTTCGGGAGGCGCTGGTCGCGTCGGGGCTCGCGACGATCCTGCAGCGTCATACCTGCGCGCATCGCGTCGACGAGCTTCTGGCGATCGTCGATCGGCTCGACGTCACCTTGGGAGCCGTCACGTGAAGATCGCGTTCTACGGATCGAGCCTGCTCTCCTCCTACTGGAATGGTGCGGCCACCTACTATCGTGGCATCCTGCGAGAGCTCGCCGGGCATGGCTTCGAGACAACATTCTTCGAGCCCGACGCGTTCGACCGCCAAAAGCACCGCGACATCGATCCGCCGGAATGGGCGCGCGTCGTCGTCTATGCGCCTGACAAGGCGGCGTTGCGTGACGTCCTTGCCGAAGCCGCCGACGCCGACATCGTGGTCAAGGCCAGCGGCGTGGGCATCTTCGACAGGGAACTCCTGCAGGGCATTATCGCCGCCAGCCGGTCCGATGCACTTCGCATCTTTTGGGATGTCGATGCAGCCGCGACGCTGGACGAGATGCGGGCCGATGCCGGCCATCCCGTGCGCGCGGCGCTGCCGGACCTCGACCTTGTGCTCACCTACGGTGGAGGTCCACCCGTCGTGGACGCCTATCGCAGATTTGGCGCGCGGGATTGCGTGCCCATCTACAACGCCTTCGACGCGAGCACGCACTACCCCGTCGCGCCGGACCCACAGTTTGCCTGCGACCTGGCCTTCCTCGGCAACCGCCTGCCGGACCGCGAGAGTCGCGTCGAAGAGTTCTTCCTGAAGCCGGCTTCGATGCTGCCCGATCGGAACTTCCTCATCGGCGGGAATGGGTGGGAGACGAAGCAAATGCCTCGCAACGTGCGGCATCGCGGCCACGTCTACACGGCCGAGCACAACGCCTTCAATTGCACGCCGCGCGCCGTGCTAAATGTCGCGCGCGACTCCATGGCCAGGATCGGCTTCTCCCCGGCCACACGCGTGTTCGAGGCAGCGGGGGCGGCCGCGTGCCTCATCACGGACGATTGGGAGGGCATCGAGCATTTCCTGAAGCCTGGCGAGGAGGTGCTGGTGGCCCGCGACGGCCGCGACGTTGCCGATCACCTCGAGGGTCTGACGCTCGAGCGAGCGCGCGAAATCGGCGCTGCGGCGCTCGCACGGGTGAGGGCGGAGCACACCTATGCTCTGCGGGGTGCGCAGACCGCTGCCTTGTTCAAGAATCTTGTCGCGCGCCGCCGGGAGGCCGCATGAAGCTGGTCGTCCTCGGCCTCGCGCTCTCGTCGTCCTGGGGCAACGGCCACGCCACCACCTTCCGCGCGCTGCTAAAGGCTATGGCGGCGCGCGGCCACGACATCCTGTTCCTCGAGCGGGATGTCCCCTGGTACGCGGCGCATCGGGATTGTCCTGATCCGGACTATTGCCGCCTCGTCCTCTACGATGATCTCGCCGACCTACGTCGGTGGCGCGATGCAATCGCCGATGCCGACGCCGTCATCGTCGGCTCCTACGTCCCCGACGGCATCGCGGTCGGCGACTTCGTGCAGGAGACGGCCCAAGGGATCGTCGCCTTCTACGACATCGACACGCCCGTCACGCTCGCCGCCCTGCAGGCCGGCTCCTGCGGCTATCTCTCGCGCGAGCAGATCCAACGCTACGACCTGTACCTGTCCTTCACGGGCGGTCCGACATTGGAGCGTCTGGAACTCGCCTTCGGTTCGCCGGCGGCGCGCCCACTCTATTGCTCGGTCGACGAGGCGCGATATGCGCCCACGGGCGCCGCATGTCATTGGGACCTCTCCTATCTCGGCACCTACAGCGCGGACCGTCAGCCGACGCTCGAGAAGCTGCTCCTCGACACGGCGCGCCGTCTGCCCGACCATCGCTTTGTCGTTGCCGGATCGCAGTATCCCGCCGACATCCGTTGGCCCGATAACGTCGAGCGCATCGAGCATCTGCCGCCGGACGCCCACGCGAATTTTTATAGCGCGTCGCGGCTCACGCTGAACGTGACGCGCGCGGATATGATCGCGGCGGGATGGTCGCCCTCCGTTCGCCTCTTCGAGGCCGCCGCCTGCGGGACCCCGGTGCTGTCGGATCGCTGGGACGGCATCACCGACTTCTTCGAGCCGGGCCGCGACATCCTTTTCGCGGAAGACGCCGAGGGCGCGATCGCCGCGCCTTCCCGCCATCGGCGCAGCTGCGCGAGCCCGCGTTCTGGCGGAGCACACGGCATCGTCGCGAGCTGCGCAACTTGAAGGCTTTCTCGCCTCCGGCCGGACGCGCGGTTCCTCAGGCGGCAGCGACACACGGTTCTCAGTGACGGCGGCACCATGAACATTCCACATGCGTCGATCAAAGCGAGTCCTGCCTCGATGAGCCCGCAGCGCATCCTCGTGACGGGCGGGGCAGGCTTTCTCGGGTCTCACCTGTGCGAAAGCTTGCTCGCGGACGGTCACGAGGTGCTTTGCGTCGACAATCTTTACACCGGCTCGCGCCGCAACATCGCGCATCTGCTCGCGAACCCGAATTTCGAGTTCATGCGGCACGACATCACGTTCCCGCTCTATGTCGAGGTGAACCGCATCTACAATCTGGCGTGTCCCGCGTCGCCAGTGCACTATCAGCTCGATCCGGTGCAGACGACGAAGACGAGCGTCCATGGCGCGATCAACATGCTCGGCCTCGCCAAGCGCGTCCGGGCGCGCATCCTTCAGGCGTCGACCTCGGAAGTGTACGGCGATCCCGACATCCATCCGCAGCCGGAGAGCTATTTCGGCAAGGTCAACCCGGTCGGCATCCGCTCGTGTTACGATGAAGGCAAACGGTGCGCGGAGACGCTCTTCTTCGATTATCACCGTCAGCACGGCGTCGACATCAAGGTGGTGCGGATCTTCAACACCTATGGCCCGCGCATGCACCCGGAGGACGGCAGGGTCGTCTCCAACTTCATCGTGCAGGCGCTCCGCGGCCAGGACATCACGATCTACGGCGACGGCTCGCAGTCGCGCTCCTTCTGCTTCGTCGACGATCTCATCGACGGCATGCGGCGCATGATGGAGAGCCAGGCCGGCTTTACTGGTCCCGTGAACATCGGCAACCCGGAGGAATACTCGATCCACGAGCTCGCGCGTCAGGTCATCGATGTGATGGGCTCGCGATCGCGCCTCGTGACGAGGCCGCTGCCGTCGGACGATCCGCGTCAGCGCAAGCCCGACATCGATCTGGCGAAAACGAAGCTGGACTGGGCGCCGCGGACGCCGCTCCGCTCCGGGCTAGCCGTGACGATCGCGTACTTCGAGGCGCTGCTCACGAAGGATGTCGACGTGCGGCAGCGAATGCCCGCCTGAGCTGCGGCGCGGCTTACTTCGAGACCACGTTCGCCGACGCCGCGCCGCGCGCACCGAGCGGCCGAGCCTTTCCGACGGTAGAGTCTGCTGCGGTCTGGGCCTCGAGTTCTGCATTGATTTGGGCCCCTACGAGCAGGACCGTGGTGGAGAGCCAGATCCACGTCATGAAGCCGATGATCGCGCCGAGCGAGCCGTACGTCTTGTTGTAGCTGCCGAAGTGCGCGACGTACCACGAGAAGCCGACCGACAGTCCGACCCAGCAGACCGCGCCGATCACGCCGCCCCAGGTGACCCAACGCCATTTTGCAAGGCGTCGACTGGGTCCGAAGCGGTAGAGGATCGCAAGAGCGAAGACCATGATCGCCAAGATCGCTGGCCATCGCCCGTACTCCGCAGCGACGGTGAAGACGGTGTCCATGCCGAGCGCGCGAAACAGCAACGGCAGCGTCGCGATGCCGCCGAGCGCCGCGACGAGGAAGGTGATGCCGCCGAGCGTGAAGACGAGGGACGTTGCGGTCACGCGGAGGAACCCGCGCTCCTCGCGTTCGCCGTAGACGTCGTTCAAGGCGCTGAACATCGCCTTCGTGCCGGCATTCGCGCTCCAAAGTGCGGTGAGCAGGCCGATGATCGCACCGGCGCTGAGACCACTGGCCGGGCTTTCGACCAGGCGATGGACCTGCTCGCGGATAATGTCGACGCCGCCGCTCGGCAGGAACGAAGACACGCTGTCTAGCTGCCCCTCGATCTTGCTGCGGTCGGCGAAGAGACCGTAGATGGACACGATCGCTGTGATCGCAGGAAACAACGACAGCAGCGCGTAGAACGTGCAGCCGGCCGCCTCCGCCATCAGCTCGTTCTCGGAAAACTTTGTCGCGACGCGCTTGGCAACCTGCCACCAGCCTTTTGGCGGAATATCCTGCGGCGCGTCAGCGGCTCGACCTCGAGTCCGCGCCGAAGCCAACTCCGACTGCACCGTCGTTGTACCGCCGCCGGGGCGCAGGTTGCGAGCGGCTTGCGCGTGGGCTTGGGTGATCTGGCGGTAGGCGAGCGCAAGGCGGACGATCACGCCGGCCCAAGCGGTGAGCGTCCGCGCTTTCGATCGTCGTCGCACAGTCGGCTTTCGAGCCGGCCTGCTGTTGCCTTTTCGCCGCTGCGTCCGCATCCCCGATCTCCTGCCGCTTCGCCGCGAAACGATGCGCGGGCGTCTCGGTTCAGGCGTTGACGTCCCGTCGCCGCTCGTTGCTGTGCCGCTCGGATGCGCATTTGCATTTGATGTAGTCCCTGCAGCGCGGGGATCGCGTGCCACCGCGTAAGCTCGTCCCGCCTGATGCCGAAGGCGTGATCGCCGCGACATCGCGACCCTGAAACAAGCGCTCGGTCGCGCGATTGCGGCGGTGAAGGAGACCGCCAATGACAGACGAGACCAGCAAAGGACACGAGATCGGGCGACGCGCCGTTCTGCTCGGCGCTGCCGCCAGCACGGCGCTCGCGAGCACGGCCTACGCCGAGGACGCAAAGCAGCCCGACTTCTCGAAGCCGGCGCCGGAGGGGCTGCCGAAGCCGAACCAGGGCTCCGTCCTGCAAGGCAAGGTGGCGGTCGTCACCGGCGCGGCCCGCGGGATCGGCCGCGCGATCGCCTGGGAGATGGCGGCCAACGGCGCGGATATCGTCGCCCTCGATATCTGCGGACCGGTGTCGACCGCCTCGAACGCCGTCGCGGCCAGCGCCTCCGAGCTCGACGAGACCGCGCAGGGCGTCAGAAAACTCGGGCGGAAATGCAAGACGGTCCACGCCGACATCCGCGACCTCGCCGCGTTGCGGGCCGTCGCCGCCGAGACCGAGAAAGAGTTCGGCAAGATCGACATCCTCGTCGCCAATGCGGCCATCCAGCGATGGAAGCCGCTGCTCGAGATGGAGGACGCCGACTGGCACGACGTCATCGACAACAATCTGAACGGGACGGCCAACACCGTCCGGGCCTTCGCGCCGGGGATGGTCAAGCGGCAGTACGGCCGCATCATCCTGCTGTCGTCGATGCAGGGAAAGCAGGGCACGTCCGGCGCGAGCTCCTACTCGGCCTCGAAGTGGGGCATCCTCGGGCTCATGAAGTCGGCCGCGATGGAGCTCGGCAAGCACAAGGTGACGGTCAACGCGTTGATCCCGGGGCTCGTCGACACGGCGCTCACGCGGTATCGCGCGCGCTACCACGCCTCGATGGCGATGACGGAGAACGATCCGCCGGCCGACCCGACGCCGCAGCAGGTGTGGGACGCCAGGCTGCCGATGGTGCCGCTGAGGGTCGGCTGGATGAAGCCGGCCGATCTCGGACCGGCCGCCGTGTTCCTCGCCTCCGACGGCGCCGCCATGGTCACCGGCGCGGAATACGAGGTCGACGCCGGCGACAGCGCTCACAACATCTGAGCGGCTGAATAATCGTAGTGCCAAATGATCGGCAAGAGCGCGTGCTGATCCACGCGCCCTTGTCGTGTGACAGACGTCTGCCGACGCAGCTGAAGATTGTAAAGGATACTCCTTTAGGCGGTGCTTAGGATTGCCGCCTAGGTTTCCAGGCTCCGATGCTGGTGCCGCAATGATCCATCTGGACGCCAACGACTACCTGCTGCGGGCAGGCGATCTGTCCTCGTGCGGCTATCTCATCGAGCAGGGCAGCGTCGAGGTGCTCATAGAACGCGCGACGGGGGAGCATGTCCTCGCCGTGCTCGGGCCGGGCGAGATCGTCGGCGAGATGGCGTTGCTGGATAACGCCCCGCGCACCGCGAGCGTGCGAGCGCGCGAGGCGTGCCTGCTTCTGCCGATGACCTCCGAGCATCTCGCCGCGCGCTTCGCGGCAGCCGACCCCGTCCTGCGCCTCGTCATGGGGACGATCCTCGATCGCTTTCGCTGCACCTTGGCCCAGGTCTACGGCAACTCGCCGACGCCATCCGCGCCGATGGCTGCGGAGCGCCAGTCGGCGGTGGCGGCAGCGATGGCGGAGCTGCGGCTTCAGGAAGAGCTGCAGAACGCCTTCGAGAAGGGGCAGATCCTCGTTCACTACCAACCGATCGTCCGACTCGCCGACGGGCGCCTGTCCGGCTTCGAGGCGCTGGCGCGCTGGGCGCATCCCTCGCGCGGGTTCGTTCCGCCTCCGTCTTCGTGCCCCTCACCGAGATCGGCGGCGGAAGCGCCGAGCTCGCACGAATCTGCCTTGCGCATGTCTCGCGCGACCTGACTTCTCATGAAGGCCGTTGCCGCGCGACGCCCCTCGCATGTCGAGAGCCCCCACGTCGCCATCAACATCTCCGGTCACGATCTCGGCAAGGACGACTTCGTCGGGACCTTGGAGAAGATCATCGTCGCCGGCGGCCACGCGCCGGGGTCCGTCACCCTCGAGCTCACGGAAACGGCGCTCGTCCGCTCGCCGAGCGAGGCCGCCACGAGGCTTCACGAGGCGCGCCAGTCCGGCTTCCGCGTTGCGGTCGATGATTTCGGCACCGGCTATTCGTCGCTCAACTACGTGCGAACGCTGCCGATCGATTCGTTGAAGGTCGACCGGACCTTCGTGCAGAGCATGGCGGACTGCAAGACGACGCATTCCATCGTCGTCTCGATGCTGAACCTCGCCAAGTCGCTGCGCTTGAAGACAGTCGGCGAAGGCATCGAGACCACCGAGCAGCGCGCGATTCTGCAGAATCTCGGATGCGAGTTCGGCCAGGGCTATCTGTTCGGCCGGCCGCTGCCTCTCGAGCAGACGCTGGCGTTGATGAGGACGTGGCGAGCCGCGACGCCGGTTGCCGCCGTCACTTGTGCGCCAGCCGCGTGATCGTCTCGCGCTGGTCGCGCGGCAGCAGGGCGTTCGCCCGGCAGCGCGCTTCGTAGAAATCGTAGAGAGCCGCGAGTCGAGCCGGGGCGACCGCGCGGAGCATCGTGACGGCCGCAGTCGCGGCCTCGGAGTCGCCAGACCGATACACGGCAAGCATCGCCTCATGCGCTGCGCGCAAGTCGCGAAAACTCTCGCTCTGCGCAAATGCTTCGTCGCCCAGCAGCGTGACGACGTCCTGAGGCGTCGTCCGGCCCATGACGACGACCGTGTCGACGTCGAGCCAGGCCAGCCCGGGTGACAGCTGGCGCGTCGCGTCCGTCGCTAGGATATCGAGCCCGTACGTCTTCGTCAGGCTCTCGAGACGCGAGGCGAGGTTCACGTCGTCGCCGAGGGCCGTGTAGTCGAATCGCAACTGGGAGCCGATGTTGCCGACCACGCAAGGCCCGCTTGCGAGACCGATGCCGCAGCGCAGCTGCGCGACGGGCTTGCTGCCGCCTGACAAGCTCAGCCGCGGCAGCGCGTCGATCATCGCGAGCGCGGCTCGGGCGGCATTCTCGGCGTGCCGCGCATCGGGCAGCGGCGCATTCCAGAAGGCCATGATGCCGTCGCCGATATACTTGTCGACGGTGCCCGCGTGGTCGAGCACGATCTCGGTCATCGGAGACAGATAGCTGTTCATGAAGCGCGTCAGGTCCGCCGCGCTCATGCGCTCGGCGATGGCGGAGAAGTTGCGGACGTCGGTGAACATCACCGTCAGCTCGCGCTGTTGGCCGCCCAACGTGAGCTGCGACGGATCGCGGGCAAGTTGCTCGACGACCTCGGGCGACACGAAGCGCCCGAAGGCATTTTGCACGAAATGCCGATCGCGCTGCTCGGCGCGAAACAGGGCCGAGATCGCCCCGAGATAGGTCATCGTGATCATCGCGCTCACGACGAGCGGGTCGATCAGAACATGGTGGACGCCAAACGCGTGCCAGCTGATCGCGACGGTCGCAGCGACGAGCCCCGCGGCGACCGCTGCGCCTGCCGATGCGGGAAGCAGCGGCAGGCAAAGTGCGAGCGCCAGGGCCAGCACGACGGCTGCATAGGGCTCGAGCACGGTCCAGGCCGGCCGCTCGAGCCGGTCGCCGGAGAGGAGACCTTCCAGCGCCTGCGCCTGCACCTCGACGCCCGGCATGGCCGCATCGACAGGCGTCGCGCGGATGTCGCCGAGCCCCGCAGAGCTCGACCCGACGATGACGGAACGGCCCACGATCTCGTCGCGTCGGATGCTGCCATCGAGGATCCGCCAGGCGGGGATGAACCGGTCCGATCGATGGGGAGAAAACCGGATACGGATGTCGCCGTTGGCGTCGCTCCCGACCGTCGCCGCACCGACCTTGACGGATCGCACGCCCTGGTGGGCGCCGAAACCGCCGTCGCCGCTGGCTTCCGACGTGCGGACGATAAAGGTCGAGGCGCCTTGCGCCACTCGCAGGCTCTCCATGGCAAGGCTCGGCAGAACGCGGGTGCCACCGGCGAGCAACAGGGGGACGCGACGCACGATCTGATCGTCATCCGGCAGCCAGTTGAGCGCGCCGAGCCCCGAGGTCGTCTCCAGCAAGCGCGGCAACGGCACCACGGCGCCCGAAAAATGCGGCAGGTAGCCGCGGACGTCACCACCGGCGGTCGCGAGCCCATACGGCACGGCGAAGTCGGGCTCGTCGGCCTGCGTGAGGATGAGGCCGAGGACGACGGGCGCCTTGCCGACCGCATCGGCCAGCACGGCATCATTGGCCGGCGCGTCGCCGAGGGCCGTCGCGATTGCCGCGCGTCGCGAGTCCTGTTGGACGGTGGAGAGGAACGCCTCCGCGCTGGTTCGATCCGGCTCGGAGAACACGATGTCGAACGCGATGGACGCCGCGCCGTCCTCACGAAGCCGGTCGACCAGCGCGGCGATCTTGGTGCGCGGCCACGGCCATTGGCCGAGCTTGGCGATCGAGGCATCGTCGATGTCGAGGATCCGTACGGGGTTAAAAGGATCGTAGGCCCGCGGCTCGACGCGCTGGTAGAGATCGAAGATCTGCTCCTGCAATCTGCCGACGATGGCGGGATGCCAGAGGCTCACAAGAACGACGAGGCCGACGGGTCCGAGGCTCGCGAGCTGATAGAGCCGACTGCGGAGGGCGAACGCGGCACGGCTGCTGGCCGCCGCAACGGTCCGCCTAGTGGCCCGGACCATGACCGTTGTTCTGCTGGTTCCCCTGTCCGTTGTTCTGGTTGTTGTTGCCCTGACCGTTGTCATGACCCGGCATGCCGATCGGACCGCCTGGCAGCATGCCGATCGGGCCACCTGGCGGCGAGCCGATCGGGCGGCCTGGCGGCATGCCGATCGGACCGCCTGGCAGCATGCCAATCGGGCCACCCGGCGGCGTGCCAATCGGGCCACCTGGGGGCGTGCCGATCGGGCCGCCCGGCGGATTGCCGATCGGGCCACCTGGGGGCGTTCCGATCGGGCCACCTGGGGACGAGCCGATCGGGCCACGTGGGGGCGTGCCGATCGGGCCACCTGGCGGCGTGCCGACCGGGCCACCCGGCGGGGTAACAATCGGGCCACCCGGCGGCGGGCTAGTCGTCCCACCCGGCGGCGTTGTGGTCGTTCCGCCCGGCGGCGGGTTGGTCGTTCCACCCGACGGCGTGGTGGTCGTTCCACCCGACGGCGTGGTGGTTGTCCCACCTGGCGGTGTGGTGGTTGTCCCACCTGGCGGTGTGATGGTCGTTGTACCGGGCGGCGTGCCGGTCGTGCCACTCGGCGGGGTGCTGGTCGTCGTAAGCTGTGCGGCCGGCGCCCGCACCGGGATCACGGCCAATTGCTGCTGAAGTTGCCGAGCCTGATGGGTCTGAGCCTGGTTCCGAGCCAAAGCATTTCCCGCCGAGAAGATGCTCGTGAACCCGAGCGCATCGATCGTCGGCGTCGAAGGAGTGGCAGCCGGCGGAACGATGGAAAGCAATCTTGTCGTGTCGCTCTTGGCCAGCACGCCGCCCCCATGCGGCGACGCGCCTCCGCGCTGCCTGCCTTGGCTCGACAGCGTCTTCGTCAGCGCCCGCGCGGCGGCCATGTCGAAGCGGCTCGGCGCCGCGATCGTTTGAGCCCCCGCCCCGACGAAGACCGCGAAACCCGGCCGCGAGATCTCGACGCTGGTCGCCCCGTTGCTGACGGACAGCGTGCCGTAGCCGTTGACGACGATCGTCCCGCCGTGGAAATCCGGCGGCACGCCCGGAATCGAGGCAACGCCGGCTGCGTCCTTGACGACGGCGATCGTGCCGATGCCGCCACGAATGCCGATCGTCACCGTCGGGGTCTTCACGGTCGTGCCGCCTACGTGGCTGATGTCGCCGCCGACGAAGCGCAGCACGCCCTTCGAGAGCGTTGCGCTCATCGTTCCCCTGGCGCCCGGATTGTAGACGAACTCGTCGATCACGAGATCGCTGTTCTCGCTGACGCTCAAGGTGCTGCGGTCGAGAAAGGTCAGTTGCGCGGCGCCGCCGCGCTTCGTGGCGATGTGATCCTTGAAGAAGATGTCGGCGCCGATCTTCAACGACCGCGAGGCGCGTCCGGGCGCTTTGCCCGTCAGCGACGCGTTGGCCGCGGTCACCGCGCCGACGACCTCCTGCGCACGGATCTCGGCAGGCGCCGCGATGCTGAACATGGCGACCGCCGATGCAGCCAGTCGAAGTGCAGCGCGCATCAGAACCTCACCGCCGGGCCTGTGAGAACGGAAAAGTTGCTGAGCCGATAGCTCGAGATGTTCGAGCTGATCTTCGCGAATTGGACGTTCGACACGATGGTGAAGGTGCGGCTGATCGGCGTGTCGAGCACCAAGCCGACCTGGATCTCGCTGTCCCGCCGCGTGACGGCCGTGTCGACGAACGGGTTCGGCGCATCGAAGCTTGTTTGCAGAAGCTTGAGATAGGGCGATGCCGACCAGGTCTCCGCGTGTCCCGGAATGAGCGAAGAAAACCGGTCGACAAGCGCAAACTCCTCGGCGATGGAGCTCGAGGTTTGGTAGGCGGCATCGGCGGCGTCGCGCGTCCAGGCGAAGCGTGCCGTCGCGGCAAATTTTGGACTGAGCTCGGCCGAGCCCGTGAGCGACGTCGTCGCGGCGTAACCGGTGTTGAGGCTCGAGAAGACCGAAACGTTCGCGAACTGAAGGCGGCGGACCTCGACACCCGGCTCGAGGAGGTATCCGGCGCGCATCGGAAGGTCGGCGATCACGCCGGCGCCTCCGGAGGTGAGGTAATGCGACCCCGCGAGAAACGCCTGGCCGCCGACCACGTAGGGCTTGATCGTCCAGTCCGGCCGCCACTCCGGCGCCAGCTTGAAACGCGGGCCGATGCTGACGTCATAGAGGCTTACGTTCAGGTCGGTGAAACGGGACTGCTCGGTCGCGTATCCCGTCAGGCGGAACTCCAGGGTGTCGCCGCGCTGGTTACCGAGGTCGCGATCGAAACCGAGCTGCACCGTCTGAAAGCCGTTGGTGTCGGGACCACGGTCTTTCGGATGCAGCAGCGTGTAGTCCTGGTTCGACAGGCGTAGGATGTTGTTGTCGGGATTGAACGCCGCGTTGGTTTGATAGCGAACGCCGGCCTGGATGAAGGCGAACGCGTAATTGCCGGTGACGGCGGTGCGCATCGTCGGTTCGAGCGCGGCGATCTTGCCGCGTGTGATCTCGTCGAGTGCGGGATCCGCCTGCGCCGCATCGAAATACTGCTTGGCAAGCTCGTAGGACTGCAGATGAGCGTAGAGAAGGCCGAGCTCCGCCTTCAGATGCCCGTCGTTGGGCGCGAAGAACAGGACACGCTCGAGCGCTCCGATCGCACCCTCATAGTCCTGCAGCTTGAGGCACGAGTCGGCGTAGGCCAAGGCCAGCGACACGTCTTGCGGATGCTTGAGCGACTGGCGAAACAGGATCGCACGCTGCGCCTCGTCGTTCGACTCCGCCCGAGCTGCAGTCGGGCTCGCCACCGCGGACAGCAGCCACCAGACGACAGCCGTCGTCCCCGCGACCTTCCGGAACGTTGGTCTTCCAAGCTTCCTGAATTCGAACACCAGCCGCCCCGATTATCTTCGGGGAGTAAACGGCTGTTAGGGTTAATTTTTGCTTACTTCCGTAGCTGAACGACAGACCAGTTACGCATTCGGAAGATATCGTGCGAAGTTCCGGCGCGCGGAGTCGTTGAAAGCTTGGGCCAGCGGCGCGGAGCGGTACAACGGCCGTGCCGACGCGAAGCCCCGCAGTCCCTCGAGCACGCCGGCGTGACGTTGCTCCGGCGCGACATGGGTCGCTTCGGCGTTCAAGAGTTCCATGTTGCGATCGAAGACTTCGGGCTCTTCGCCGAGCGGCGTGAGATCGAGCTCGATCACCCAAAGCCTCGCGATGTCGCCTTTATCGTCAGGACGAAGCGTGGCGGCCGCGGTGATATGGTTGGCCGTGGCCCGAATGGTGTCGGCCACCCAAAACCTCTCCTCCAGCGAGAGGTCGGACGCCGATGCGCTGACCTCCAGCCAAAGCTCTGCCGAGCGTCGTTCATTGTCGGGGTCGCCAGCGACATAGACGGCGTCATGATAGGCGATCGCCGACGCAATGAGAGCTTCAGGCGTCTCGTCGAATACATCGAGCACATGATCGCGATACTGGATATGCCGCCGCCACAGCAGGTCGAGATGCTCGAAGACGTGGTAGTGCCGGGACGGGGCCGTCATGCGCGCCACGAGATCTCGCTTCGACCGGTCGCTGACGGGAACCTGCGACAGTAACGGTGATGGGTCGGTGACGTGCATGTCGGCTTCGAAGATGACGGAGCATGACGCTACGCCCTCATCACCAACATTTCCTTAGCGCCCGATCCAATCGCCGATGCCGCCGCCGCCATTCCGCATCGGTCTTTCGTCCGAGATCGGCGAAAAGAGGTGCGTAGGAGCCCATGCGTCCTTGGACCTCAGGTACCAAGTCGGAGTGCGGCATCGCAAACGATCAGCTATCGCTTCCCCCTCTCGATCGAGCGCTGCAGCTCGTCGAGAAACACACACGCGTTCCTGCGGCCCGTCTGGCGAACCAGCTTGTCGAGTTGCTTCATCGCGTACATCGCCTCAGACTTCAAAGCCTGCTCGCTGTTGGACTTCGAACATACCCTGGAGGCTTCCAGCGCAATGTACCCACCCTTAGTGTCCATGTAGTCCTTGCGACAATACGTTGTAGCCCGAATGAAAACGGCATTGGCATTGTAGAGAGATGTGCTGCAATCGCTTGTGGTGCTACTGGGGCCGGGCGTCTCTGTGTTTTCTTCTTCATGCAGAGGATGGTACTTGCCGTCGTTGGATAACGGCTCTTCGAGCTGGTTGAAGTCATCGGCGCCTTTCGTATACGACCAATTTTCCGCAATCTCATTGAATTTGTTTTCATCAAATATCTGCCAGTTTATTTTTGCGGCCAAGGCGTTCGTAAAGTCCCAATGAACCGCGTTGAAGCTCTGCGTCTGTCCGTATTTGTCAGTATAAGAGATGCCGGCCGTAAAATGGCAATCGGTCGTCGGCTTAGTGTCAGAGCTATTGTATACAGCAAAAGTCATTACGCGCCCATGTGACGCATGATAATCAAGGTAAGAAGCTGCCGGGCATGATGGAGATTGTCCTCCAGAGAATAGTCCTGATTAAGCCAAGCCTTACGAAGCTCAGGCAGCTTCTCGTAATATTTGTCGTAATCGATTGTTGCCTGCACGTTGCACTTGGTGCTGTCGATGTCCCATTTTGGCTTTTCAGAGAGGGTATCGAACAATGTGTCGTAGACTGTATGTGGCTTATCCTCGGTAGCGGGAGGCGCCGACGGCGTCGTGGTCGACGGCACCTTCGCCTGGGGCGTCGTGGTGGGCGCTTGAGCGAATGCGTCAACGTGACACTGCGATGCAAACACGACTAGCGCAATCATTGCCCTCAAAACCATCCGCATCAACGTCCTCTCCGAGAAGGTGTGTTGCCTTGAAACATTTGCCTAAGATACTCAGCTTTACGCCTGCAGCGACGTCTGTTCGTAAGCAGATCCCATATAGAAACAAATTGTTCGCAATAACCTTCGATCATCAAAGCAAACCTATCGGTCTTTGATGTTGTTCAGCCATTCTACGCGATCATCTGTAATTCTATGGAGACACGCGGCACGGTCGGCACGCTTTGACGAACCGATAGTTCTTCGAAATGAACCGCTTTCAAGTGTGCATGTCGAATCTCGATACGCGATCCAAAAGCGTTGAGCGTCCCGAAGCGCCGCTGCGAAGTCATTCGAGCCAGTACGCATCAGATAGGCGTACCTAGCGTTTAGCTTTGCATCGAGCCTCACAAGATCATCGGCGATGCATTCATCGAGCAGGACATCGTTGCCCTGCGTTGTCTGCGCGCAATGCTCCAAGGCAGTCAGACCGCCGTTCGGCCCACCGTAGGGTCTATCTTCATCGGCGTAGCTGGGTGAAATCATTGACAGGGCGAAGAGACAAAAGGACGATATTCGAAGCATAGACGATCCTCGCGGGCAACTCGCCAATCGTCATCCGTTTACTCGAGCGTCTCCATCTTGACGAGATCGTACGAAGGGGGCTCGGCACGTTTGTCGCGGCGAGCGAACCAGCGTCACGGACACTATCGTCTTGCGCAGCCTGCGTTCGGCAAGCGGCCGTTGAAGAAGAGGTGAAGAGTTCGCACAGCCAAGGCTCTATCTGAGACGCTCAAACCGCTCATCTACCCGCCGCCGAGACCGGCATGCGCGTGCGGAAGCGTCTGTTGTCTCACGGAGCCCGATCGATCTACGGCGCCGGGAGCGTCTCCTTAAGGTAGTGTCGGGCGCCCCGGGAACGCAGTCAAAAACGCATTGACGTGTGGACCGTGGCGAGTAAGTCCAAGCCGACTTGCCTTTCGTCCTGAGAAGACGCGGAATCGGCAGGCTTTCAGCTTCAGTCTTATTGATCAGGAGGCCTGTCGCCTAATCGGCGAGCAGCGAAGGACAGCAATGGCCTGTGGTCCGCGCAAGTCTGCTGCAGGCCGAATTGCTTTATTGGCCAAGCGGTCGAGCGGCTGCCGAAGACGGCAGCCGCTCGTTCAGGTTGGAGACGTCAGGCCGCCATGGGCGCGTAGCGCTTGTGGCCCTTCACGTCGTAGCGGTCGAGCATCATGACCTTGTCCCAAGCCTTGACGAAGTCGCGCACGAAACGCTGGTGACCGTCGCTGCCGGCGTAGGCGTCAGCGATCGAGCGCAGCTGGGCGTTCGAGCCGAACACGAGGTCGTTGCGCGTCGCCGTGAACTTCGAGTGCCCGCTCGCGCGGTCCTTGAGGACGAAGCTCTTGCCCTGCGTGTCGACCTTCTCCCAGACGAGATCGGTGTCGAGCAGGTTGACGAAGAAGTCGTTCGTCAGGACGCCGACCTTGTCGGTGAACACGCCGTCCTTCGAGCCGTCGTAGTTGAGGTTCAGCACGCGCGCGCCGGCGGTGAGGACGGCCCATTCGGGTGCCGTCAGCGTCATCAGGTTGGCGCGGTCGAGGAACATCTCCTCGGGCGACACGCCCTGCGAGACGTCCGCGAAGTCGTCGCTGACGTAGTTGCGGAAGCCGTCGACGAGCGGCCGCAGCCACTCAAACATCTCGATGTCCGTCAGCTCCTGGGTCGTGTCGACGCGGCCCGGCACGAACGGCACGGCGACGTCGACCCCGGCGTCGTGCGCCGCCTTCTCGACCGCGACGCAGCCGCCAAGCACGATGAGGTCGGCCAGCGAGACCTTCTTGTCGCCGGCACCCGCGTTGAAGTCGCCCGCGACCTTGCGGAGCGCCTCGACGACCGGGGCGGCCCGTTCGTTGACCTCCCAGTCCTTCTGCGGGGCGAGGGCCAGGCGGCCGCCATTCGCGCCGCCGCGCTTGTCGCTGTCGCGATACGAGGAGGCAGCCGAGAAGGCGGCGAAGGCGAGATCGGACACCGACAGGCCGGTGGCCGCGATCGCCTGCTTCAGCGTCGCGATCTCAGGCTCGCCGACGAGCGCGTAGTTGCGGTCGGGCAGCGGGTCCTGCCAGAGCAGGTCGTCCTCGATCGTCTTCTCGGCGCCGAGGTAGCGGAACTTCGGGCCCATGTCGCGGTGCGTGAGCTTGTACCAGGCCTTCGAGAACGCCTGGGTGAAGGCGTCGAAGTCGCCGAGGAACTTCTCGCAGACCTTGCGATACTCGGGATCGACCTTCAGCGCGATGTCCGACGTCATCATCATGAGGTCATTCATCTGGCCCGCGACGTGCGCGTCGGGGGTCTTCGGCGCGCCGGTGTCCTTCGGCTTCCACTGCAGGGCGCCGGCCGGGCTCTTGGTTTGCTCCCAATCGAACTTGAAGAGGTTCTCGAGGTACGAGTTGTCCCACTTCGTCGGGTCCGGCGTCCAGGAGCCCTCGATGCCGTTGGTCATCGTCTCCTTGCCGTTGCCGGCGCCCTTCGGGTTGTGCCAGCCGAGGCCCATGGCCTCCATCGGCGCCATCTCGGGCGGCGGGCCGATCTCGTCGGGCGGCACCATGCCGTGGCTCTTGCCGAAGGCGTGGCCGCCGGCAATCAGCGCCACCGTCTCCTCGTCGTTCATCGCCATGCGCGTGAAGGTCGTGCGGATGTCGCGGGCCGAGCCCATCGGGTCGCCGTTGGCGTTCGGGCCCTCAGGGTTGACGTAGATCAGCGCCTGGTGCGAGGCGGCGAGCGGGTTCTCGAGGTCGTAGTCGGGGTCGCCGTTCTCGCCGCGCCAGCGCTTGTCGCGCGAGACCATGTCGTCGAACTTCTTCACCGTGGTCATGTCCTTGACCTCGGGACCCCAGTAGGTCGCGTTGTCGGCTTCCCAGGCGTCCAGGCGACCGCCGGCGAACCCGTAGGTCGGGAAGCCCATGATCTCGAGGGCGCAGTTGCCGGTCAGCACCATGAGGTCGGCCCAGGAGAGCGCGTTGCCGTACTTGTGCTTGATCGGCTGCAGCAGACGGCGCGACTTGTCGGTGTTGCCGTTGTCCCACCACGAGGAGATCGGCGCGAAGCGCTGCATGCCCGTGCCGGCGCCGCCGCGGCCGTCGGCGATGCGATAGGTGCCGGCCGAGTGCCAGGCCATGCGGATCATCTGCGGGCCGTAGTTGCCGTAGTCGGACGGCCACCACGGCACCGAGCTCGTCAGGAACTGCTTGATGTCGCCCTTCAGCGCCTCGAGATCGATCTTGTTGAACTCGGCGGCATAGTCGAAATCGGGGCCGAGGGGATCGGCGGCCAGCCCGTTCTGATGCAGAAGCTCGACGCGCAGGCGGTGAGGATACCAAGTCTCGAGCGTTGGCGCCGAGCCGAACACCCCGCCGACACGATCGCCGCCGAACGGGCACTTGCCCTCCATCTTGTAGGACTCGGTATTGGTCTTATCGACGGTAAGCTCGTTCATGCGACATCCTTTCACACGGGCCTGCCCGCGCTCTCTATCCGACCGAGCCGATTTGGCAAACGCGGCAACGTGCCCCGCACGTGGCGCCGGGGACGTGAGGGTGGGCTGATCGCTCGGAACAAGCCGGTGTTGAGCCTTGGACCATCAGATCGTTCATGATCAGGCGATGGCCGCTCTTGGATCATTCACGTATCTCGACATCACCCATATCAGACGATGTCCACTCGAAGTGCGATTCAGTATGGCCGAGCGCGTTGGTCTTGCGCATGGCGTAGGCGTTCTCGTCGTATCAGGACCGCAGCGCGAGCCGCTCCAAGTGGCAAGCTGCCTCCATGTTCACTCCATAGAAGTCTACAGAGTCTCATGGTTATCCTTCTTCAAAGATTCATGAAGATATGCTGGACATACAAATTTCGTCCTTTTCTTTTCGGTTCTTATAAACAATCCATCATTTGACTCTCCGTTGACGTAGTCTCGGTCAACCAAAACCTCGCGTTCAACAGCTTCTAAGCGCGAAATCCAGGCTTTTATTTCATGTGCGAGAAAAGTGCCTTTTCGTCGCGCGTCTGTCGGGCCAAGGTAGTCGATGACGCAATCGTAATCGGCAGAAGACAAATAACATTTTTTGATAATGGGAGGCATTGTCTTTTGCGGAATTACAATAAATATCGAATATATGTCGAATGACAGTCGTTTATTCTCGCGTAAAGATGTCGCTATCCGAGTGCTAACGCAGGGCCTGTTGTGAAACATTCCGTGGATTCACATTTTTCCAGCATATAAGCCACCTGTGCTCAAGCCAGGCTTCAAACCGCTGGCTTCGCGAAAAAGGCTGGACGTCCATATCCTTGTTCCAGCCCTCGCGTCGCCACCCGAGCGCGACACGCGCACTCCCTTATCCGTTGATCACAGCAACGCGTAGCCTGTCGTGTGGCATGCGCCGAGCCCGCATTGGAGGATGACCGACACGAGATTGATGAGGCAGAGCGCGATCACGTAGAGCGCGGCGACGTTGCCGATCCGCTGCAGCACCGGCGATGACGGCGTGGCGTCGAGCCGTGCGGGGTCGAACGCGGCGAGGGTGGCTGCGAGCGTCAGGAGGACCGCGAGCGCGATGATCACCGACCATACCGGCATGTGCACGCCGAGCACGGCGCTGCCGGGGTAGGCATGGCCGGGGCGGGCGACGATGTTCAGGAGCGTATGGCGGATCGACACGATCAGCAGGACCAGCCCCCAGACCAGGCTGAGCCCGAGGTTCCGGCCGTCGTAGCTTTGCCTCACGTGGCGGATGATGCCGAAGCAGACGCCGAACATCGCGACCCGCTCGAGCAGGCAGAGCGGGCAGGGCAGCTCGCCTGCCGCATATTGGAAGACCATCGCGACCGTGAGGATCGCACCGAGACCGGCCAGGATGGCGAGCAAGATGAGATCGGCCAGCCGCGCGAACGACGTGCTCATGCGCGCCAGCCTCCGCCGAGCATCGCCTGGAGCCACGGCAAGCGGAAGCCGTCCACCGGGCTATAAATCTCGTAGAGGAACTCCGCCGTCGACACCGCGAGGCAGACGAGGAGCGCCGCCACGGCGAGCCAGCGCGGCCCCCGGTAGGCCGCGAAGAGCGCCACCCCCATCGATGTGAACACCGCGACCATCATGATGCCGGCCCCCTTGGCGCGGACCGGCGGACCCGGAACGGGCGGCTCGCAACGCGCGCGATGCGTTTTGCAGAGGTAGAGCGATGCCGTCCAGCCACCCTCAGGCTTTTCGGTCGCGCTCGCGCTCGGGCAGGAGCCAGATGAGAAACGCCGCGAAGGCGGTGAAGACGGCCGAGGCGACGATCAGCGGCCCGAGGTGCCGGTGGAAGACGGCGTCGAACATGAAGGAGCCGCTGGCATCTGAGGCGATCGACGCCAGGTTCTCGATGGACATCATGGCGGCAAAGCACAGGCCCTCCTGGCCGCCCGGGCAGACCTCGGCCGCGAGCGTCGCCGCCATGACGAGGCTGAACACCCCCGAGATGCCGGTGACGAAGTAGACGATGAGCGCCAGCGTGTGGTCGACGAGCGCGAAGGTGGCAAGCGCGCTCGCCACGCCGAGTCCGACGCAGATGTAGAACATCGTGCGCATGCGCAGCCGCTTCGCGAGCCACCGGCAGATCAGAACGCCGACGATGGCGCCGGCCGCCCCGGTCGCCTGGAGCGTCCCGATGAAGTCCTGGCTGAAGCCGAGCTCGTTGGTCATGTGAAAATAGAGCGGCGTGTGCAGCCCGGGATTGTAGGCGAAGCAGAAGAGGAAGGCCGCGACCAGCAACAGCTCTCGCGACCGGATGAGCGCGCTCATCTCGTGGAGGATGGTGCGCAGATCCTTGCGCGCCGCGGCGTGCGGGGCTTCCGGTGTCAGCGTCCAGACGAGAAGGATGACGCCGAGCAGCGGGACGACGAGGATGAGCGCGGCTGTCTGGAGCGCGGCCGCCGGCGCAAGGTGTCCAGCCAGCGCGCCTCCGCCGAGCCGCGCGGTGAGGTTCGCCACGCCGTACCACAGCCATTGCTGGGTCACGAGCTGGTTGGAATTCCCGTAGCGCTGTCCGCTTTCGACGAGGACGCCGCCGGCGACCGCGCTCGAGAGCGCCATGCCGATGCTGAGGACGCAGAGGCACGCCATCACGCTGAGCTGCGAGAACGTCAGCCAGAGCGTCAGGCACGCGACGGCGGCCAGCGCGTTGGCGATGACAAGATACGAGCGGCGCCTCGACCCGAACAACGGCACATTGTCGGATAGGGCGCCGTAGATGGGCTTCACCGCCCACGGCAAGGCCAGCAGGGCATGCATGCTGGCAAGATGGGTCGCCGACCAGTGGGCGACGTCCTTCCCGTAATGATCGAAGGGCAAGCGCTGCAGGCCGGTCAGCGCGCAAAGGCCCTCGACGGCAAAGAGACCCGCAAACAGGAACACGACGCTGCGCGCCGACGGGATCTTGCTTGCCTGCGGCTCGACCATCTCCGCCATGAGCACGCACACGAGCCGCCAGACAAGGGCTGGTCGTCTTTTTACGAAGGCAGCCGTGGGCGCCTACGTCAGGGCCTCGCCTTACCCGACGGCCGCGCGCCGGTACTCGGCCGGGGTCACATCCAGCATGCGGCGGAACAGCCGCGTCATGTGGCTTTGATCGGCAAACCCGCAATTGGCTGCGATCACCTTCAGCGGCACATGGCGGTCTGCGAGCTGCCGCTGCGCGTGGCCGATCCGCTGCTGCATCACATAGGCATGCGGCGGGCAGCCGAAGGCCGCGGTGAACTTTCGTGCGAAATGAAACGGGCTCAGCCGCGCGACGCTGGCGAGATCGGCGAGCGAGATCGCATGCTCGATGTGCTCGTGGACGTATTGCGCGACCAGTCGCTGCTGGACCTTCGACAGCGCGCCGCGGGTGTCGGTTTCGCGGAAAACGACGGTCGCATACGTGCGCAGGATGTGCACGCAGGCCTGGTTGCGCAGCGCGTCGACATAGAGGTTGCCGCCGAGACCGCCGTTGCCGAGCTCCCTGTCGAGGGCCGTCGTCAGATTGACGAGCACGGGGTCCTGCGCCTTGAGCACGTCAGCCAGCTCGACGTCCTCGATGTCGCGATCGAACACCTCGGCGGCGATCGAAGCGATGGCGGTCGGCGAGATGTAGAGGTGCGCGACCTCGATCGGTTGCGACCAGCGCCAGTGCGACGGCGCGGCGCGGGTGAGGACGGAGACGCTGCCCGGCGCAACCAGTTGCTCGCTCCAGCGCCCATCGAAGCGCCGATGGATCGGCGTCGCGCCCTCCTTGTAGACGACGACGACGTAGTCGCGCAGCGCCGGCACCGGCACGTCCGACGCCACATAGCGGTACTCTCGCAGCTTGAGGCCGTCCCATGCCAAGGGCGTGCTGTCGGCGGTGAGATCGCCGGGCACCCAGCGTGGCAATTCTTCCGCGGTGACGAGACCGCTCACGCTTGCCTCCCCATGTTCCTCCCGAGCACCGCGCGCTCCGTCCTTGTTAGGCGGACAGTTGCGTCGCGGGACGTCGATTGGCCCGATCAATGATCAAATCGATGAGACCAATGTCGCACCTTAAAGTGACGTAGCGGACCTCGCATCCCTGACTTTCGCCGGGCATTCCCGGCCGGCGTTCGAGGCGCGGGCAGCAAGATCGTTCAAAGCATGGGTCGGATCGTTCAAGCCCGCCGCCGCGCCCCTCGCTAGGCTTTGAAAAACAGCAGATCGAGGAGGAGCCAGTGACCCAGCTACGGGACAAGGTCGCCATCGTGACGGGCGGCGCGGGCGGCATCGGCCTGGCGACGGCCAAGCTGTTCGTCGCCGAAGGCGCCAGGGTGCTCCTCGTCGATATCGACGAAGGCGGGCTGAAGGAGGCGGTCGCCACGCTCGGCGGCCAGCATGCCAGCTATTGCGTGGCCGACGTCAGCGACGAGACCGCCACCAATACCTACGTCGAGACCGCGCTCGAGCGCTACGGCAAGATCGACGTGCTGTTCAGCAACGCCGGCTTCGAGGGCCGCGTGCTGCCGCTCGTCGACTATCCGATCGACGCCTTCGACAAGGTGATCGCCGTCAACGTACGCGGCGTCTACCTCAGCCTGCAGCACACGATCCCCGTCATGGCGAAGAACGGCGGCGGCAGCATCATGATCACGTCGTCGATCGCCGGGCTGCACGGCTTCGCCGGGCTCTCCGCCTACGTCACCAGCAAGCATGCGGTGGTCGGCATGATGCGCAGCGCGGTGCTGGAGGTGACGCCGCTCGGCATCCGCATCAACACGATCCACCCCGCGCCGATCGAGACGCGGATGATGCGCTCGATCGAGGAGGGCGCCGCGCCCGGCGCCGGGGCCCAGGCCAAGACGGGCTTCGAGGCGATGATCCCGGCCCGGCGCTACGGCGAGCCGGAGGAGGTGGCGAACGTCGCCTTGTTCCTCGCCAGCGATGCGAGTCGCTATTGCTCCGGCGGGACCTATTCTGTCGACGGCGGCATGTCCGTCGGCTGACCCACCGGCGCCCTCGACGGCGCCGTCTCGACGAACACCGCGGCCATAGCAAGCCGCACACCAGACACGGAGGAAGCATCAAAATGGCCAACGAGATGGCAAACGCTTTGGACGGCGTCCTGAAGGGCGTCACCGAGGGCAACCCGCGCGTGCCGGGCGTGGTGGCGATGGTCACCGACCGCCAGCACAACGTCTACGAAGGCGCCGCCGGCAAGCGCCGGCTCGACCAGGACGCCGCCATGACGACGGACAGCGTCTTCGCGATCTTCTCGACCACCAAGGCGATCACCGGCACGGCGGCGCTCCAGCTCGTCGAGGAGGGCAAGCTCGACCTCGATGCGCCGGCCAAGACCTATGCGCCGGACATCGGCAAGCTTCAGGTGATCGATGGGTTCGACGACGAGGGCAACCCGAAGCTGCGCGCGCCGGCGCGCGACGTCACGACCCGCATGCTGCTGACCCATACCGCCGGCCTCGGCTACGACTTCTTCAACGCGCACTACTGCCGGCTGGCGACGGAGAAGGGTCAGCCGAGCGTCATCACCGCCTCCAAAGCAGCGCTGATGACGCCGCTGCTGTTCGATCCCGGCACCAAGTGGGAATACGGCTCCAACATCGACTGGGCCGGCCAGGTCATCGAAGGCATCACCGGCAAGCGCCTGGGCGAGGTCTTCGCGGAACGCATCTTCAAGCCCTGCGGCATGACGGATACCTCGTTCGACATCACGCCCGCGATGCGGCCGCGGCTCGCCGGAATGCATCAGCGCGGACCCGACGGCTCGCTGACGCCGCTGGACTTCGAGCTGCCGCCGAACCCCGAGGTACACATGGGCGGCCACGGGCTCTACGCGAGCATCGGCGACTACATGCGCTTCATCCGCATGTGGCTCAACGACGGGGCCGGCGAGCAAGGCCGCGTGCTGAAGGCCGACACCGTGCGCATGGCGGAGCGCAACCACCTCGACGGCCAGAAGGTCGTCGGGCTGCCCGGCGTCATCCCGCAGCTGTCGAACGACGCCGAGTTCTTCCCCGGCATGCCGAAGGGTTGGGCTCTCACCTTCATGATCAACAACGAAGAGGCGCCGACCGGCCGCCCCGCCGGCGCGCTGGCGTGGGCCGGGCTCGCCAACCTGTTCTACTGGATCGACCGGCAGAACGGCATCGGCGGCTTCTGGGCGACGCAGATCCTGCCGTTCGCCGACCCGACCTCGTTCGTCGGCTACCTCGAGTTCGAGACCGCCGCCTATCGCCACCGCGCGATGCGCGCCGCGGCATGACCGTGGCTGTTCAAACGTAACGTATCGCTGCCGCGACACCGGTGCGGGACGGCGGGGACGCGCCCCGCCACCCCCGGGCAGACGCGGCGAGCCCAACGGGAGGATCGCAATGACCGACACCCAATCGCAAGCAACCAGCACCCACACGGCGGACGGCGGCGCGACCCTGGACGCCGTCATCATCGGCGCCGGCTTCTCCGGCATGTACATGCTGCACAAGCTGCGCGACGAGCAGGGCCTCAACGTCCGCGTCATCGAGGCCGGCAGCGGCGTCGGCGGCACCTGGTACCACAACCGCTATCCCGGCGCGCGCTGCGACTCCGACAGCTACATCTACTGCTACACGTTCGACAAAGAGATGTGGCAGGATTGGCATTGGTCCGAGCGCTACCCCGAGCAGCCCGAGATCCTGCGCTACCTCGAGCATGTCGCCGACCGTTTCGACTTCCGCAAGGACATCGCGTTCGACACGCGCGTCACCGGCGTGACCTACGACGAGGCGACGAACCTCTGGACCGTCGCGACCGACAAGGGCGACCCGCTCAAGGCGCACATCGTGATCGCCGCGGTCGGCAGCCTCTCGGCGACCAACATCCCGAGCTTCAAGGGGCTCGAGACCTTCAAGGGCAAGTGCTACCACACGAGCCAATGGCCGAAGGGCGGCGTCGACTTCACCGGCAAGCGGGTCGGCGTCATCGGCACCGGCGCGACCGCCGTGCAGGCGATCCCGGTCATCGCGCAGCAGGCCAAGGAACTGACCGTCTTCCAGCGCACGCCGAACTTCTGCGTGCCGGCGCGCAACGGCAAGGTGGACCCGGAGGTTTGGGCCCAGCGCAAGCAGAGCTTCGACAAGATCGTCGATCGCACGCGCAACTCGTTCTTCGGCTTCGAGCTGGACTTCATCCCGCAGTCGGTCCTCGAGGCATCGCCCGAGGAACGCGAGGCGACCTTCAACAAGATGTGGGATGAGGGCGGCTTCCGCTTCTGGCTCGGCAACTACCAGGACATGTTCTTCGTCAAGGAAGCCAACGATCTCTGCGCCGACTTCATCAAGCGCAAGATCCGCGCGACCGTGAAGGACCCCGTGACGGCCGAGAAGCTCATCCCGAAGACCTACGCCTACGGCACCAAGCGACAGCCTTTGGACACCAACTATTACGAGACCTTCAACAAGGACTACGTCCATCTCGTCGACCTGACCGAGGACCCGATCGAGGAGATCACGCCCGACGGCGTCAAGACGAAGAGCGGCGAGCACCCGATCGACATCCTCGTCTGCGCGACCGGCTTCGACGCGATGACGGGCCCGCTGAAGAAGCTCAACGTCGCCGGCCGCGGCGGCGAGAAGCTCGCCGACCGCTGGGCGCACGGGCCGACGGGTTATCTCGGCGTGGCGATCGCCGGGTTCCCCAACTTCTTCACCGTCACCGGACCCGGCAGCCCCTCGGTGCTCAGCAACATGCCGACATCGATCGAGCAGCACGTCGAATGGATCGCCGACTGCATCGCGCACATGCGCAAGAACGATTGGACGACCATCGAAGCCTCGGCCAAGGCGGAAGAGGAATGGACGGCGCATGTCGCGGCCGTCGCCGACACGACGCTGATGCCGGCCTCCGACACCTGGTACACGGGCGCCAACATCCCCGGCAAGCCGCGCGTCTTCATGGCGTATCTCGGCGGTGTCGGCGGCTACCGCCAGAAATGCCGCGAGATCGCCGACAACGGCTACGAGGGCTTCGTGACGACGAGCGACGAGCGCGCCGCCGCCAGCACGCCGGCCTAGAGCTGGCCTCGGGGCCGGGGAAGAGCGAGCGCCGGAGCGCGTCAGCGCGCCGGCGCTCTCGTCGCCCTCACTGTCGGAGACGGTGCGCCCAGGCTTGCAGCGCCGCAAGCTGGCTCGCGATGAACTTGCGCGTCGCCTCGTCGATCAGCCTACCGTCGGCATCGAAGCGGCTCGCCGCCCCGCCGATCATCACCTCCGGCTTGTTCAGCACGTGGACGTCGAGATACACGAAGACTTTTCGCAGGTCGTATTGCGCGCGGGCGGTGCCGATGGCGCCAGGACTCGCGCCCATGATCGCCACCGCCTTCTCCTTGAAGGGCTGCGGCTCGGCCCGCGAGACCCAGTCGATCGCGTTCTTCAACACACCCGGAATCGAGTAGTTGTATTCCGGCGTCGCGATCAGCACGGCGTCCGCGCTCGCGATCGTTGCGCAGAGGCGCGTCACGGCGGCCGGGCTTCCCGTCGCACGCAAATCGTCGTCGTAGAGCGGGATGCCTTCGAGCGTGACGATCTCGATCTCGATGTCGTCCGGGGCGACCTCCTGCGCGGCGCGAAGCGCCGCCGTGTTGAACGAGGCCTTTCGCAAGCTTCCGGAGATCGCCGCGATGCGGAATGGGGTCATGTTCGATTACCACCTTCTTTGAAGCGATCGTCCGGCGCGGAGAAATCGAGCACGGGCCCTGTTGGCACCAGCCTCGTTGGATTGATCCAGGGATGGCTCATGTAATAGTGCCGCTTGATGTGATCGAAGTCGACCGTGTCGGCCACGCCCGGCACCTGATAGAGCGAGCGCGTGTAGGCCCACAAGGCGGGATAGTCGACGAGCCGCTGCATGTTGCACTTGAAGTGACAATTGTAGACGGCGTCGAACCGCACCATCGTCGTGAACAGCCGCCAGTCCGCCTCCGTCACCTGGTCGCCGCAGAGATATCGCTGGCGGGACAGGCGCGTCTCCAGCCGATCGAGCGTCTCGAACAAGGTCGAGATGGCGGCCTCATAGGCCTCTTGCGAGCCGGCAAAGCCGGCGCGATAGACGCCGTTGTTGACGGCGGCATAGATAGTCGCGTTGATCTCGTCGATCTCGGGCCGCAAGGCTTCGGGGTAGAAGTCGCCGGGCGCGGCGCCGAGATCGTCGAAGGCGCTGTTGAAGATGCGGATGATGTCGCCCGACTCGTTGTTGACGATCGTCCCCGTCTTCAGGTCCCAGAGGATCGGAACGCTCGCCCGGCCGGTGTAGCGCGGGTCGGCGCGGGCGTAGATCTCGTAAAGCCGCGTCGCGCCCAGCGGGTCGGGGACAACGCGCTCGGCAGGGTCGAAGGTCCAGCCGTCCTCGCCCATCAGCCAATGCGTGACGGAGAGCCCGACGAGACCTTCGAGCCCCTGCAGCTTGCGAAAGATCAGGGTCCGATGCGCCCACGGGCAGGCCAGCGAGACATAGAGGTGATAGCGACCCGCCTCCGCCGGGACCGCTCGCTACCGATCCACTCGCGGAACGTCGTTGCGGGTCGAACGAACGCGCCGCCTTCCGTCGGCGCCGCATGCTCGGTGCTCTGCCAGGTGCCGTCGACCATGCTGCCCACGAGGGATCCCTTCAGAAACGGAAGTTGACTGCGGTCATCGCGAAATCCTCATCGTGGCCGCCGCTCGCGACGACGAATGCGCCGGCCGAGAAGTGCACGAGCGCTGCGGTGATCGCCACGTGCGGCGACAGCCGCCATGTCGCGGAGACCTGCTGTTAGACGCCGGTGAAGCGCTGCTTCGAACGATTGGCCGGGATCAGCGGCACGAGCGGCGCGACATAGAACGCATCCGCCGTGCTGTAGCGCCACAGTCCCTCGACGATGTACTGCACCCGCACGCTTGCGAGCGGCTGCGCGAAGACGAGAAACGCCGGCTCGATCAGGTTGGCCGGTGCCTCGATCGTCGCCTCGGTCGAGTAGGCGACGTTGGGATAGAGCGCGTTGAACGTGTGGACCGTGCCGTGGCCGGGATCGGAGCTGCCGCTGAGCACGTCGCCGCGCAGGGTGAAGCCCGGCGCCATCGGCAGGCTCTGGAACGTGTACCCGGCATTGGCGTGGGCGGCATAGGCCAGCACGTCGCGCCCGTCGTAGCTTCCCGTCTGGCCGATGCCGCCGATTGCCGCGTCGAACCCGCCGCTCGTCTCACGAAGACGGATGCCGAAGGTCTGCGTCCGCTCGGGCGCCGTCGTCGGGTAGAAGCTCACCGCCGGCATGGTGTTGGCATAAACGAAGGCGTCGGTGGCAAAGCCCCGCAGGGCCGGCGGCGTCAGCGTCGCGTGGATGCCATAGAGCGACTGGCCTGCGAGATCGCCGTCGTCGAAGACGCCGGGCGACACGTTGACCGGGCGCACGGCGAAGGCGTCGATCGCAGAGGCCGCATCGGTGTAGGAGGCGCGGACACCGTCGAAGCTGAGGCGGACGTTGGGCCCGTCGCGCACGCCGATGATCGCGCCCTCGTCGTACGCCATCTCCTGTCGGCCGGCGCGCAGAACCAGGCTGCCCGGGCCGGCAGAGAGCCGGTAGTCGGCGAAGCCCTGTTGCAGGTCGAAGCGATCGACATCGAGCGGGCTCGGCGCCGGGCGGCGTCCGGCCTCGAGCTCGCTCCCGAACTGCACGAAGACGCGCGCGTCGCCGAGGTGCACGTCGGCATCGAGGAGCAGGCGATGCAGGTCGTAGGCCTGCGCCGGCTTGTAGCCGAACCCGAGCAGCGCATAGCGGCTCGCCTCGACGCGCTCGCGATCGTCGAGGCCGAAGGTCACGAAGGCGCCGGGCGCGATCGGCAGCGGCACGTACTTGATGGCATCGAGGGGATCGGTGCGCTTGGCCGGATCGGCGAGATAGGAAAAATCGTCCTCGTACCGGAAGACGGGCGAGTAGCCCGGCATGGCGGATTGCGCCGCCGCGGCGAGCGGCGACAGCATCGCCGTGGCGCAAAGCGCCGCCGGCAGGATCTTGTCAGGACCGAGCATGCGGATCGGCGCCGACGAACACGACGCGATACAGGATCGGCCGCACGGCCGTGGCGAGCCGGCCGACCTCGGCCAGATGCGCCTTCGCCGGCGCGCTCTCCAGCATCGCTGTCAGGTGCTCGCGCGAGGCCCATTGCACGTAGTTGACGACATGGCGACCATCGAGGCTGGCGTGGACGCTCGCGCCGATGAAGCCCGGCAGCCGACAGGCGTGCTCTGTGGTGAAGCGCCGCAGCGAGTCGATCACCGCCGCCTGCGTCGATGCTTCGACGTCGAACGTGTTGATCAACGTGCAGATGTCGGCGGTATCGTCGATGGTCGTCCTCGCCATGCGCGCACCTCGCGGAAAGCTATGTGTCGCGGCCCGCGCGGCCGCGAGCCTAACGAGCGCAGGTCAGGCCTGGCCGAGCTTCGAGATGATCTCGTCGGACATGATAGCCTGCGCCTTCTGGCCTTCAGGCGTCCCAAAGTTGTTGACGAGCTCGGTGACCGCCTGGTTGACCACCGTCACCACGATGCCGAGCGCGCGCAGACGCTCGTAGGTCAGCTGGTCGCCGAGCGTCGTCATGGTGCCGCAGGCATCCGCCACCACCATCACATGGTAGCCGTTCTTCACCGCATCGACCGCCGCCCAGAACAGGCAGATGTCGGTGGTGAGGCCGGCGAGCACGATGTGCGAGCGGCCGAGCGCGCCGACGCCGTCGCGCAGCTTCGCATCGTCCCAGCAGCTGAGCTCGCCGCCGCGCTTGTAGCGGCCGGCGAACGCGTCCGGCGCAAGCTCGCTGATGGGATCGATCGTCGGGCCGACGTAGTCCTCCATCGTTCTCGTGAGGACGAGTGGCATCTCGTACGTCAGGGCCATCCGCGTCAGCACGCGACAGCTGGCGATGACGGTCGCCCTGGGGAGGCTCTTGACCCAGTCGATCGTCATGGTTTGGTGGTCGACCAACATGACGATGCTCTTATCCGGCGTGAAGCGCTCGAACGTCTGCATCGCAAGCTCCAGTCTTTTTCGCGGCGGATTGCGAAGCCAACACGCGTTGACTTGGCCTCTTTCACTCTCGTACAGGAGGATGCGACTGGGATAACCGAGCGTATTTGCGAATTGTTTTCCACGGGCGGGATAATGGCATGGACATCATCCGCGGCATGTCCCTGTTCGTCGAGGTCGCTCGCGCACGCAGCTTCACCCTCGCGGCCGAAAAGCTCGGCATCCCCACCTCGACGCTGTCGCGCCGCATCGGCGAGATCGAGCAGTCGCTCGGGCTGAAGCTTCTGCACCGCACGACGCGCAGCGTCAGCCTCACGGATGCCGGCGTGCTTTATCTCGCGCGCGCGGCGAGCCTGGTCGAGGCGGCCGAGGAAGCCCATCGCCACGTGCGCGGCCTGGCCGAGCGGCCGTCGGGCCTGCTCCGCGTCTCGATGGAGGCGGAGATCGGACCGACGCTCATCGCGCCGCTTGTCGCGGAGTTCCGGCGCGTTTATCCGGACGTGAGCTTCGAGCTCGACCTTTCGCCGCGACGGGTCGACCTTCTCGCCGAGAACTACGACGTCGCCGTCCGGCTCGGGTCGCTGCCCGATTCAGGGCTCACGGTGCGACGGCTGGCGTTGCTCGCGGTCAACCTCTTCGCGTCGCCCGACTATGTCGCGGCGCATGGCCGCCCGCAGGATCCGGACGCGCTGTCGAAGCACGACCGCATCCACTTGCTTCACCAGCACGACGGCGGCGAGTGGATCCTGACGCGGGGTCAGGACACGCAGACGGTGCAGAGCAGCCGCGTCGTGTCGGCCAACAACATGACCATGATCCTCCACCTCGCGCGAGCCGGCGTCGGGATCGCGGTGGTGGACGAGATCGTGGGCCGGCGCGAGGTCGACGCCGGGCGCCTCGTGCCGATCCTGAGCGACTGGTCGCTGCCGTCCGTCGCGATCTCCGTCCTCACGCCGAGCCGGATCTTGCCCGCCAAGACTCGGCTCTTCGTCGATCTCCTCAGCGAGCGCGTCGCTGGCCTCATCGGCGGTTCCTAAAGCTGTCGGATGTCAGCTCGCCATCGTCACAGGCTCGACCCTCGTCGTCGCGCCTTCCCGCTGCGTCTCCGCGAACAGCGCCGCCAACCGTGTCCGCTCGTGCTCCGAGCGCGGCAACAGCGCCAGGCCGATGTAGGCGAGGAGGTTCACCCCCAGTGCCGCCGCGCCGGACGTCAGTCCCAGGGCCCACGGGATGCCGAGCGGGTAGAGCGCCTGCAGCACGCAGACCGTCGCGATGCCGGTCGTCATCGAGGCCAGCGCCGACCAGCGGCCACCGAGCCTGGTGAAGATCCCGAAGTAGAGCGGCACGGAGAGCTGCACCATGATCTGGAAGGCGAAGAGGGCGACCGAGAACAGGCTCGGCAGCGGCAGGCAGGCGATCGCCGCCGCCGAGAGGGTGATCGCCGCCATCGCGACCTGGGAGACGGCGCGCAGCGCGCGGTCGCTCATCGGACGCGATCGCAGCGCGGCGACGATGTCGTTCGCGATCTGCGCGCCGCAAGATTGAACGGTCGCGTCGATGTTGCCCATCGAGGCGGCAAAGACGATCGTGCCGGCGAGCGCCAGCAGCGTCGGGCCGCCCGCCGCAAGGGCCAGCGTGAACCAGCCGTCCTGCGGCGCCGCTGCGACGTCGGGGCGGGTGCCGGCAAGCAGGGCGAGCACGCCGAGGCTCGAGACGAAGACGAAGGTGAGCGGCGCGCACAGGGCCGCTGACCGCTTGACGCTCTCGACGCCCGATCCTGTGTAGAGCCGCACGCAGAGGTCCGGCCAGCACAGGCTCGAGAGCAGCGGCAGCAGTGTCAGCGACAGGAACAGCAGGGGCTGGCCACTGTCGGGCCCAGGCAGCGCCAGCCGCGCGGGCGGCAGCGCGGAAAGGCTCGCACCTTGTGTCGCGAGCCACGCGATCAGCCCGAGGCACAACAGGCTTCCGACGACATAGGCGACGAGGCCTTGCAGCACGTCGGAGATGACGATGCCGCGCATGCCCATGCGGATCGTCCAGATCTGGCGCACGCTCATCACGACGACGCCGAGCACGACGGAGGCGGTGAAGCCGAGCCGTCCCAGGGTGAGGGCGTGGAACACCGCGCCGAGCGACTGCATGCCGAGCACCATCCAGGGATAGAGCCCGGCGATGCCGATGGCCGCGGCGACGATGCGGACGGCGCGCGAGTCGAAGCGCAGCGCCATCAGGTCGGGCTGCGTCTTGAGGTCGTGCGCGGCGCCCCAGGTCCATACGCGATCGGCCATGAGGAACATCACGATCGGCGCGAGCAGCGTCGAGATGTTCATGCCGATGACGCCGTTCGTTGCGGTGAAGGCGAAGAAGGCGAGGAACACCGTGCCCGGCTGGTAGGTGTTGAAGAACGCCATCGCCTGCGCGAAGCCGCCGAATGATCGTCCGGCCACGGTGAAGTCGGAGAAGTCGCGGTCGGCGCGATAGGTGCGCTGCAGGAGGACCACGACGAGCGCGAACAGCAGCGCCGGCAGGCCGAGCGTGACGAGGAGGCTCATGCGCGGCGCGCCGGATCGCAGAGGTAGGCGGCAACGACGCTCGCCGCCACGAAGGCGCTGGTGGCGAGCAGATAGGCGATCACGCGCGGCAGGCCGAAGATCGTCGGCGCCGCGCCGCTCGCCGCCAAATGGACCTGCGGCGCCAGTGCGGCGACCGCATCGGCGAGAAACCACAGACGGATGAAAAGCGGGAGCGGCTTGCGCACGATCGGCCTCGTCGCCGCGCCGGCGGCTCGTCGCGATCTTCAGTGGGGCAGGGGCTGCGCGCCAGGGGAACCACCCCGTCGTCGCCTGGGCAATTTGCCCGACACGCCGGTGCCCGCTTGCCAAGCCCGGCCGCACGCGTCCTGATGGGTCGGTCTTCGAGCCACGATGGACGTCGCATGCGCCTCCTCGCCCGCCTTCTCCTCGGCATCGCCGCCATCGTCGTCGTCTGCCTCGCGCTCGCGACGGCGCTCATCCTGCGCGACACGCACGCGCGGATCGGCGAGGCCACGCAAGCCAGCGCGGCGCGTGCCGCGCGCACGCTCGGGGCGCTCTACTGGCAGGAGCTGGTCTGGCGCGACGGCCTCAACCGCGCCGAGCTGCTGCCGCTGCCGGAGTGGCGCACGCTCGCCACCGCGCGTGTCGTCTCGCCCGGCATCTGCGTGACCTTCGTGCCGCGGGCGGCGAGCCCGACGGCCGCACCGCTGCCGCCGCTGTGCAGCCTCGCCGAGGAGGATTTCGCGCCGGCGCCGGCCCTGTTCGGCGCGCTCTACGCCCGCGCCTACGGCGCCTTCCCGCAGGCGCATCGCCCGGTCGACGCGCGCCAGGATGTCGGCGAGATCGTCGCCGCCGCCGATCCCGGCACGGCGCTGCGCCTTGCCTGGCTCGAGGTCGCGCTGCTCGTGCGCACGGCGGCGCTGCTGGCGCTGGCGATCGGCCTCGGCGTGGCGCTGCTCGTCGCGCGCGCGCTGCTGCCGGTCGGCGCGATCATCGCTGCGATGCGCGCGCTCGAGGCCGGCGACTACGCCGGCCGCGTCGCCCGGCCCGGCGGCGCCGAGCTCGGCCAGATCGCACGCGCGCTCGATGCGCTTGCGGCGCGCCTCGACCGCACGCAGGCGGCGCGCGCGGCGCTGACGCGCCAGCTCTTCCAGTTGCAGGAGGACGAGCGGCGCGCGCTCGCCCGCGACCTGCACGACGAGTTCGGCCAGTGTCTCGCCGCGACCGGCGCGCTCGCCGGCTCGATCGAGGCCGGGGCCGCCGACAGGCCGGACCTTGCCGCCGACGCGCGCGCCATCGCCGCCGCGTCGAGGCGGATGATGGCGAGCCTGCGCGAGGCGCTGGTGCGGCTGCGCTCGCAGGACATCGACGAGCTCGGGCTCGAAGCCTGCCTCGCCGGCCTCGTCGCGTCGCGCCGCGCCGCCGTCGTGCGGCTGGAAACCGCGGGCGACCTCGCCGCGGTGCCGCGGCCGATCGCGATCGGCCTCTACCGCATCGCGCAGGAGTGCCTCACCAACGCCACCCGGCACGGCGGGGCCCGCAACGTGGTCATGCGCGTCGTCGCCGCGGCCGACGAGACGGTCGCGCTCAGCGTGGAGGACGACGGCGGCGGCGATCCCGCCCGGCTTGCAGAGGGCGACGGCCACGGGCTTCTCGGCATGCGCGAGCGCATCGCCGCGCTCGGCGGCAGCCTCGCCATCGGCCGTGCCGCGCTCGGCGTCCGCGTCGCGGCGACCATCCCGCTCGCCGCGCCGGCGGCCATGTCCGCATGACGGCCATCCTGCTCGTCGACGATCACCCTGTCGTCCGCGACGGCTACAAGCGGCTGCTGGAGCGCCAGCACGGCTGGCATGTCGCGGCCGAGGCCGACACCGCCGCGACGGCCTACGCGGCCTATCGCAAGGCGAGCCCCGACGTGGTGCTGATGGACCTGTCGATGCCCGGTCCTGGCGGGATCGAGGCGGTCCGCCACATTCGGCAGTGGGACAAGGCGGCGCGCATCCTCGTGCTCACGATGCACGGCAACGCCGCCTTCGCGCTGAAGGCCTTCGAGGCCGGCGCGATGGGCTATGCGACGAAGAGCGGCGACGCGGCCGAGCTCGTCGACCTGGTGCGCCGCGTGCTGCGCGGCGAGCGCGCGCTGTCATCCGACATCGCGCGCACGTTGGCCGCCGAACGGATCGGCGGCGGCCGCCCGGCGCTCGACGATCTCGGGCCGCGCGAGACGGAGATCCTCCGCCTCGTCGCGAGCGGGCTGACCGCCGCCGAGATCGCCAGCGCGCTGAACCTCAGCCAGAAGACGGTGCAGAACTACCATTATGCGATCAAGGCGAAGGTTGGCGCGCGCACCGACGCGAGCCTCGTCTGGCTCGCCATCGATGCCGGCCTGCTGGAGCGACCGAAGGCGCAGTGATGGTTGGATTGCGGATTATAAGAACGCTTGCTGATCAGGCATCATAGACAAGCGCGCCAGCGAACTCGGGCGAGATGGTCAGCCCACCGCAGGCTGACCTTTGGCTGGGTTGCAAGGGAGCGCCTGTCGGCTAAGCACAGATATGATCAATCGACCTTATTTGCCGATGAAGGCCCCAGAGGACGTCATCCCTCACCTCGGGTCGCCTCACCGTTATCGTGATCGCTTCTCAGCCAAGGCTATTGCTGAAGCTTGGTTTAGGGGCTTCCCAACGATGATAGAGCACACGCTCCGTGAACGGTGCGATCATGACGCCTTCGAGGGCGTTGAACTGGTCGATGCTTTCCTCGAGCGTCGGATTGGCCTCGAAGATGGAGCGCGACCATCTCAAGCAGATGTTTTGGCAGTGCTCGGATTGGCGTCTGGCATCGCGATCATGGCCGTCGAAGGAAAGGTTCGAGAAAGTTTTGGTGAGACAGTAGCCAGTTGGCTCGCCGGAGCCTCAAAGAACAGTCGCAAACCGAAACGTCTTCAATCGCTGGCCCAGACACTCGGCATGGAGGTGCCTCATGACAGCACTCTCCGCTATCAGCTGATCCATCGCACAGCATCGGCCATCTACGAAGCGCGGCGCTACCGAGCCAAGGTTGCCGTCATGATGGTCCATTCGTTCGATTACGGCGACACGGGCATAGCTGACTTCAAGGCTTTCGCCTCGGCAATGGGCTTCAGCGGCGCTCAAGCAACTCGCGTGGTCGGCCCTAAGCGTTGCGGTGATATTGATCTTTATCTCGGCTGGACGGCGGATCGCTGAGGCAACGAGGGCTTTTCGATCGTCGATGGCAGAAAGAGTGACGCCGGGATGTTCGACCTCGACGACTGAGAGGTATCTTCCGGTACAGCCTCGACCAAGCCGCGAATGCCAGCTCGGGCAAAACGCCCAGCACGCGGCAGGCATCATGCCGTTCCCGGCCATCACGATACCCCGCAATTTTAGCGGCGCCGCGCGCGTCGAGCAACGCGCCGTGATGGTCTGGAGCTGCGATGGAAACGAAACCCTCGCCCGGCAAAGGACGGCTGACCTGCCCGAGACGGCACATGCCGGAGGGCTGGGACCCGCCGGCACCGGCTTGGAGCGCCAGGTTCGATCGCATCACGCGAGCGCTCGTCGTCGCCATCTTCACGACCGAGGGCGACACGAGACGGGCGCAGACGACCCGGCTCGATGGCTGGCTTGCCCAGCCGGACGGCCCGGTCCATGTCGAGCGAGCGGCGTATACGGCGCGAAGCGGAGACCGCGCGACGATGACCGTGGCCTACTGGTGCGATCCGGACCGCCACCGGGCCTGGTGCGAGCGCGACTTCGACGCGTGGTGGCGGGATCCCGCGCGGCTGCGCGAGGCGGCGGCGCACGCCCTGGAGGTTCTGACCATTCCGCCGGACCGTCTCGAGACGATCTTCGGCCACGCCGAGAATGCCGGCGCGGTCGGCACGGGCCAGAGCGTGTACGGGCCCGTCCAAGAGCACCTCTACTGGGGCAGCATGCGCGACCGCATCCCGGCCGCCGCGCAGGACCCGCTGGCGAGCCTCTACGGGCACAATCTGCCGCAAGCCGAACCAGGGGAGACGCGCGGCCGGCGCTTGCGCGTAACTCCGCCCGCAAACCTCTGCGTCATCCGCTCCGGCCAGAACTGGGCGGGCTGCGATGCCGAGGAGCTTGCGCTCTACGACGCGAGCGTCCGCCCCGCGCTGCACGCGGGCATGCGCTATCTGCGCGATCACCGCGCCGAGACCGGATGCCTCGACCTGCGCTTCGCCAACGAGATCGGCCGCACGGACGAACCGCTGGCGCGCGCCTTCGGTCTCGGCATCTTCTTGAGCCTCGGGCATCTCGAGGCCTGGGCGGCCCATCATCCGACGCACCTCGCCATCTTCGAGCGCATGGTGGACCTCGCCACCGTCCGTGGCGAAAAGCTGGCCTTGCGCCTCTGGCACGAGGTGTTCGTGCTGCCCGGCGAAGGTCAGCGGTTCGAGTATATCAACTGCGCGCCGAATACGGGGCTGCTGCCCTTCTTTCAGGCAAGTGACGTGTAACGCTCGAGCGGGGGGAGTTTTGATGCCAGACATGAACGGGAGTTGCTGATTCATAGCTCAGCGCTTAAACGTCCACCCTTTGGGCGTCGGACGTCACTACTGCCTGAACGCGTCGTTATTTATGAAAAATGAGAATGCCTTAATCTACGCAATTGAACTCATCGTGATGCAATATTTCGTATAATTTTACTCAGCTCGAGCATCTGCATCAAGCTTGAGTTTCATCCGCGCTTGAGCCCTCTCCACCGAGATTCATTTTTCGTCTCAGTTGTTTCTTTGCGAGGGCGCTTATCGTGCAATCCTCGTCGTGAGACAATTTCTCCAACGGCCGCAGCGCCCGTAGCGTTTGGACCTTCCAAATCGCCCAAATGGCCTCACGTGTCAGAGCCGCTGCACCGTCCACCCTGGCAAGATAGTGTGGCCGGGCGTGTGCGGCGCCCTCCAGTGCGGACAGGGTCTCGTCGCCACCGATCATCTCTAAAGCTGAGACTATGTCTTCATGCGCAAAGTGCCAATCTTGGTCGATTAAGCGCGCCAAAACATCAATAAGGTTTTGATTATCGTCAAAAACATTCAAGACTAATCCTAAGATGATGATATATTCTACACCGGGATTACGCTCTTTGCAATAATCTTCCAGTTCTCGGGGTAAAAATAAGCCTAAATTTTCTCCTTTTACAAAGTCGCGCTGCAGTTCAAAGAGAAGACGCTCAGGATCATGGCTGCCAGACTCCGTCGTGATGATATGCAGGATCGCATCGTCGAGGGGCTTGTTCATATGAGAATTCCCTAAAAATGCTCAGGCTGCATTGAAATAATGGGCTTTTCGATCGCCGTTGGATCGATCCCGTGGCGCTTGAGAAAACCTCATCCTCGCTTTGATTGATCCTCTTCACTTAATTCGAGAAAAATAGCCTGAAGATCCCCGCAGAGATTTCTGCCATCGTCGTAAGTAATCTCGAATCTGCCTGTGTGGGGTGATATGTCGGCCCCTCCATCGAACATGGCCAACAAGCTTGACGAAGTGTCTACCATAACCTGTCTCATCATGAGGAGCAAAGTCTGGCGGTCCGCTTCGGATAGTCGCGACACGAAATCGAAGGCTCTCTTCATGTAGGGATCCGTTGCCCCGTTCTTATATCCACCAACATAAATATCTTTGTATATAACAGAGTTTTCTTGTATGATCTTCTCGTAAATAAAGCCTGCGAGGTCTTCCGGCGTCATTTTGCCCTTCTCGGCGCTCATGACTTTTCCCCTCAATCAAGTAATTCAAATTCTCCTCGTGCCGATCCCGAATGGAGGCACCCAAGCGATCACGGACCGCGGAAACGATGGGGCTTCAGTCATCCCTGCACGAGATCGGGGCCCGACGTCGGGGGGCAAGGCTGCTGGCATTAAACGGAAATGGTGGGTGGCGCGCCCGAAGAGATTCGAACTCCTGACCCCTAGATTCGTAGTCTAGTGCTCTATCCAGCTGAGCTACGGGCGCATCGCTTGGTGGGCGGCTCGGATCGGCCGGCCCCGCGAGGGAGCCTCCATAGCGGGTCGGTTTGGGCGTGGCAAGCGTTCTCACGCCGGCGATAGCGACCCCTCGGGGCCGGACGACGCGCTGCGGTCCATCAGCTCGCGGATGGTGATCAGCGTGCGGAACGCGCGCACGTTGGGGTCGTCGTTCAGCACGGCGCGCGAGAAGCGCTCGTAGGTCGCCATGTCGGCGACGCGCACGAGCAGCACGAAGTCGCTGTCGCCGGTCACATACCAGGCGCCGTTGACTTCCGGCCGCCGCTGGATCTTTCGCGCGAAGGCGTCGAGCACCGCCGAGTTCTCGCGCTCCATCTGCACCAGCACGTGCATGGTGAGCGTGAGGCCAAGCGCCGCCGGCTGCACGATGGCGACGTCGGCCGCGATCACGCCCGCGGCGCGCAGCCGCCGCAGCCGCCGCAGCACCGCGCTTTCCGAAAGCCCGACCTTGCCGGCGAGCACGCGCGCCGGCGTGAGATTGTCGCGCGCCACGAGGTCGAGCAGCGCACGGTCGAAGCGATCAAGGGTGGCGGGTTCTGCCATTGATTGCCGAAGAAAGCTGGAAACAGGCGCTATCATGCCTGTTTTTGCCGCCTCCCGTCCAGCGGGCCGAGGTACGAGCAGGCATGTCGACCAAGGCCGCCGTTTCCCCATCGCCCATAAAGGCCGTGTCGTCCGGCACGCTGGCGCCCCTGGCGCTGCTCGGCAGCATGACGTCGGTCTGTCTCGGCGCGACCTTCGCGCATGCGATGTTCGCGACCGCCGGCGCCGCCGGCACGACGAGCCTGCGCATCGCGCTTGCCGCGCTGATGCTCGCCGCGCTCCGCCGGCCGTGGCGGCAGCGGCTGGCGCCGCGCGATCTCGGCCGCATCGCGCTGTTCGGCACCGTGCTGGGTCTGATGAACCTCTGCTTCTACATGGCGATCCGCTCGGTGCCGATCGGGCTCGCCATTGCCATCGAGTTCGTCGGGCCTCTCGCGGTTGCCCTGTTCGCCTCGCGCCGCGCTCTCGATCTCGCCTGGATCGCGCTCGCGGTCGCCGGCCTTGTCCTGCTCTTGCCCCTGCACGGCCTCGGCGCCGGGCTCGATCCGGTCGGCGTCGGCTTCGCGCTGACGGCGGCCTGCTTCTGGGCCGCCTACATCGTCACCGGGCAGCGGCTCGCCCATCTCGACGGCGGCCAGGCGGTCTCGCTGGCGCTCGCGATCGGCGCGCTGGCGGTGCTGCCGTTCGGCATCATCGGGGCCGGGCGCACGCTGCTCGATCCGTCGCTGCTGGCGATCGGCCTCGTCGTCGCTCTTCTCTCCAGCGCCGTGCCGTATTCGCTCGAGATCTTCGCGCTGCGGCACCTGCCGCGCCAGACCTTCGGCGTGCTTTTGAGCCTGGAGCCGGCGATCGGCGCGCTGGTCGGCCTCGCCTTTCTCGGCCAGCACCTGCGGCCGGTGCAGTGGGCGGCGATCGCCTGCATCGTCGCGGCCTCGGCCGGCACGACGCTGGCGGGGCGCCGCAGCCGCCGCCAGGCCGCCGCGGTGCCGGCGTGAGCGGAGCCGTTCACCTTGTCTTCATCGGAATTTTCGTAGGCGCAACCCGAGGCCGCCTCGACTGTTACGCCATCCCAATTGGCGTTCGGTCTCGAACCACTGCAGAGGATGATTATGACCTTCGTGAAGACCCTTGTTGCCGGCGCGCTCGTCGCCTCGACCATGGCGCTGACCGTGCCGACCCCCGCTTCCGCGTTCGGCGTCTACGTCGGCCCGCGCGGTGGCGTGGCCGTTCGCGTCGGTCCGGGCTACCGTGGCTATCGCCGTCCGTTCGTTCGCCCGCGTGTATACGTGCGTCCGGGCGTCGTCGTGCGTCGCCGCTTCTATCGCTGATCGTCGACCCGACACCTATTGAGAAGAGGCCGCTCGCGCGGCCTCTTTTTTTGTGCGCACGAGGGAGCGGACAATGCGGCTGCATGACTTCAAGGTTCTGAGCTTCGACTGCTACGGCACGCTGATCGACTGGGAGACGGGCATCCTCGCCGCGCTCGCGCCGCTCCTGGACGGCCACGCGGCGCCGCCGTCGCGCGAGGACGTGCTTGCGCGCTTCGGGCATCTCGAAGCCGTGCAGCAGCGTGCCACGCCGACAAAGCGCTACAGCGACATTTTGGCGATCGTCTACAAGCGTCTCGCCGAGGCCTGGGAGCGGCCGGCGAGCTGGGAGGCCGCGCTGGCGTTCGGCGCGAGCGTCCCCGCCTGGCCGGCGTTTCCCGATAGCGCCGAGGCGCTGGCCGAGCTGGCGCAGCGCTACAGGCTGGTCGTCCTCTCGAACGTCGACAACGCGTCGTTTGCGGCGAGCAACGCGAGGCTCGGCGTCACATTCGATGCCGTGTTCACCGCCGAGGAGACCGGCGTCTACAAGCCGCACCGGGCCGGCTTCGACTACATGCTCGCGCGGCTCGAGGAGCGCGGCATCGGCAAAGGCGCCGTCCTGCATACGGCGCAGAGCCTGTTCCACGATCACGCCACGGCGGCCGGGCTCGACCTCGCGCGCTGCTTCATCGACCGGCACGCCGCGCGTCCCGGCGCGGCCGCAACTCCGCTGCCCGACGGCCTGCGCCCGCCGGAGTTCCGCTTCGACAGCATGGCGGCCCTGGCCGCCGCCGTCCGCGACGGATCGGCTTGATGGGCTAACGCCTGCAGGGCAGGCGGCCTGGCTGGAGCGTGTCCCGATCTTCTGGGATCGGGCCGCTCTTCAATCCCTCATGGTGAGGAGCGCGGAGCGTCTCGAACCAGGAGGGATCCAGGTTGCTCGATCAGCGGCTCGATCCGTGGACCGCCTCGTGGTTCGACTCGCGCTGCGCGCGGCTCACCATGAGGCGACTGGGGCACGTCGACCGGATCCGGGATGCACTCCAGCACTCAACGGCAACCGCCGTCCTCAGCTCAGCGAAGCCGGCACGCCGCTCATCAGGGCGGTCGAGGCGATGTTGGCGCGGATGCGCTCGTTGTGCACCATGACCGGCGAGGACAGCACGTCGCGCAGGTGGCGGCCGAGCGCGAAGTCGCTGTCGTTGCGATA